>NZ_CP133782.1:1340000-2007500 GCF_034351645.1 Pseudomonas sp. DC1.2
GCCTGCCGCAGCCGCCAAACCGGACGTCAAACCTGCCGCCCAGCCGACTACAGTCGCCAAGGCCGACGCCGACGCGGGTGCCAAATGGTGGTGGCCGTTCGGCGCCAAGGACCAGAGCGCTGCCAAGGACCAGAGCGCGGCCAAGGTTGTACCGATGCCGGACCCGAAAATCACCCAAGCCTGGCTTGACGACTATGAGCCGCGTCTGCGTGAAGCGATCAAGGACAGCAACCTGAAACTTGAGCGCCGCGAAAACGTGCTGGTGGTGACGGCCCCGGTGGATGGCTCGTTCAACCCTAAACGTCCGAACATGCTGCTGCCGGCCACCCTGGGTCCTTTCACCCGCGTTGCGAAAGTCCTTGAAGTCGATCCAAAGACCTCAGTGCTGATTCTTGGTCATGGCGATACCCAGGTCGTCGGTCCGGAAAACCAGAAACTGAGCCAGGAACGCGCCCAGTCGGTCGCGGCGATCTTCCGTCTCAGCGGTTTGCAGCATGATCGCTTGATACTGCGTGGCATGGGCGGCGAGAACCCGCGTGCAGCCAATGACAGCGCTGAAGGCCGCGCCTTGAACCGTCGCGTGGAACTGCTGGTTACTCCTCAAAACACCATGCTGGCGTTGCTGAGCAAGTACAGCGTGCCGTCTCAGGCCCCAGTAACCATGGTGGCGGTCCAGGACGTCAAGCCCGCGGCGAAACCTGCGCCAGTCTCCAAGAAAGCGGCTGCTTCCAGCACTAAAAAAGCAGCGGCAAAAAAACCTGCTGCCAAGGCTCCAGCCAAGAAAGCGCCAGCCAAAGCGGCAACGCCTGCGAAGAAAGCAGCGCCGGCCAACGCTGATGCTGATACGAAGAAAGTGGCAGCAACGGATGCCGCGAAAAACTGATCTTCAACCCCAAGGAGTGCGCCATGACCCAGGCCCTGGCTGATATGCGTCGCGACTACACCCGCGACGGCCTGAGCGAGGCGCAAGCCCCGGCCGAGCCGTTTGCGCTGTTCCACCAGTGGTTCGCCGATGCGGTGAGCACTGAACAGGCGCCGGTAGAGGCCAACGCCATGACCTTGGCCACTGTTGATCAGGACGGTCGGCCGCACTGCCGGATTCTGCTGCTCAAGGGCCTGGACGAGCAGGGATTCACCTTCTTCACCAATTACGAAAGTGCCAAAGGCCAACACCTGGTGGCGAATCCGTTCGCCGCCATGACGTTTTTCTGGCCGAGCCTTGAGCGTCAGGTGCGTATTGAAGGTCGTGTGGTGAAGGTTTCGCCGGCGGAGTCTGATGCGTACTATCAGGTCCGGCCTCTGGGCAGTCGGCTCGGTGCGTGGGCGTCGCCCCAGAGCCGGGTGATCGCCGGCCGTGAAGAACTGGAAAACCTGCTCAAGGCTACCGAGCTGCGTTTCAGCGACACCCAGCCTGATTGCCCCGAACACTGGGGCGGTTATCGTTTGCTGCCGGAGCGCATCGAGTTTTGGCAAGGCCGCCCGAGCCGTCTGCATGATCGCCTTAATTACCGGCTGCAAGGTGCCGAGTGGATTCTTGAACGCCTGGCACCCTGAGCGGTCTACCGGACGATGTAACCTGCCGCGGCGGCTTCAAGCCATTGCGGCAGGTCACGACGCTTGATTTTCTGTGCTTGAGCGTTCGCCAGTTGCTGAAGCATGAAGGCTTTCTTCGCTTCGTCGCCGCCGGCCAGCGCCAATGCAAGATCACGGTCCATCCAGCGTTTGATCCGCACGTACAGCCATCCGTGGAAGTACAAACCGGCAACGGTCGTGATCAAAATGATGAAGTAGTCCATGAAAATCCTGGTGGTGGCAGCGCAGTTTTTGTCATTTGCCGCTACTGTTCGGTGAGTTCCGAGGCGCCTGTACTGGGCCTGAATGAAAACACTTTTATCCGGGCGACGCCGTGACAGGTGTCAAGCTGCGGAGTTTAATGATTACTTGTCCTTTGGAGTTTGATGCTATGCGTAAGTCTGTTCTGCTGGTTGCTTCCTTTTCCACGATGGCGATGTTGCTCACTGGCTGCCAATCCAGCCTGACCGGTGACTCCTACTCCCGTGACGAAGCGCGTCGCGTGCAGACGATTCGTATGGGCACCATCGAATCCCTGCGCCCAGTGAAAATCGAAGGTACCAAGACCCCTATCGGCAGCGTCGCCGGTGCTGTGGTCGGTGGTGTCGGTGGCAGCGCAATCGGCGGCGGTCGTGGCAGTGTCGTTGCAGCGGTGATTGGTGCCGTGGCGGGTGGTTTTGTCGGTTCAGCCGCTGAAGAAGGCTTGACCCGCACCCAGGGTGTTGAAATCACTGTGCGCGAAGACGACGGCAGCATGCGCGCCTATGTGCAGCAGGTTCAGGAGAATGAAGTGTTCCGCGTTGGCGAGCGGGTACGGATTTCCACTGTTGGTGGTACGAGCCGCGTTTCGCACTAAACGCAGGCAGATAAAAGAAAACCCCGATCAGGTCACTGGTCGGGGTTTTTTATGTTTATGGTCTGGCTAAGCCGCGGGCAGTCCCTTCTTGCGACTCGCCGCTGCGGTTACCGCGTAACCGATCAGTGCCGCCAGAATTGAACCTGTGAGAATGCCCATGCGATCCATGCCTGCGTAGTCACTGACGCCGGGCTCAAACGCGAGTGAACCGACAAACAGGCTCATCGTGAAGCCGATGCCGCAGAGGATGGCGACGCCCAGCACCTGCCCCCAGTTGGCGCCTTGGGGCAGGGCGGCGATGCCGATTTTTACCGCCAGCCAGGTGAGGCCAAAGACGCCGACGGTCTTGCCCAGCAGCAGGCCGACCGCGATACCCATCGGCACGTGGTGGGTGAAGCTTTCCAGGGTCACGCCGCTTAGGGACAGGCCGGCGTTGGCGAAGGCGAACAGCGGCAAGATGCCATAAGCCACCCAGGGGTGCAGGGCGTGTTCCAGGGTCATCAGCGGCGAGGGCTCAGCATTTTTGGTTCGCAGCGGAATGCAAAAAGCCAGGGTCACGCCGGCCAGTGTCGCGTGGACACCGCTCTTGAGTACACACACCCACAGGATCATACCGATGATCAGGTAGGGGCCGAGCTTGATGACGCCGAGCCGGTTCATCGCAATCAGCGCCACGATGCAGGCCCCAGCCAGTGCCAGCGACAAGGTCGAGAGGGTGCCGGAATAGAAAATCGCGATGACGATGATGGCGCCAAGGTCGTCAATGATCGCCAGGGTCATCAGGAACAGTTTCAGCGACACGGGCACCCGCTTGCCGAGCAAGGCGAGTACGCCGAGGGCGAAGGCGATGTCGGTGGCCATCGGGATGGCCCAGCCGCCGAGGGCTGCCGGGTTGTCACGGTTCAAGAACCAGTAGACCAATGCCGGCACGACCATGCCGCCAATCGCGGCGGCGCCGGGCAGGACGATCTGCGAGGGCTTTGACAATTGACCGTCGAGGACTTCGCGTTTCACTTCCAGCCCAATCAGCAGGAAAAACAAGGCCATCAGCCCGTCGTTGATCCACAGCAGCGCCGGTTTGGCGATTTGCAGCGCGCCAATTTGCGCCACCACCGGCGTGTCGAGAAAGCTGCTGTACAGCCACGACAGCGACGAATTGTTGATAATCAGAGCCAGGGTGGCAGCGGCGATCAGTAAAAGCCCGCTGGCAGCCTCTAACTGAAAGAAGCGCGTGAAAGTGCTACGCAGAGGCAAGGTCACTCTCCATTAATGAATTTAAAAGGTGGCACACCCTAACCTGTGTCGTTAGTTGTTAAAACAAAAGTTATATTCTTTTTTGTTATATGCCGTTACAAGGTGGATGGCTGTAATTCGCCCGCCAGCTATGAGCCTAGCAGTTGACGGGCGTATTTGACGTCAGCTGTACCTGTGCGCGATCCAGGTTTTTTCCTAAGCTTGTGGGCTGAGCCTTTAAACAAGGCCGACTCTTGCCTGATTCAACGAGATAACCACCATGAGCGACAACCGACAGTGGGCCCGTGAAGCCATTCGGATCATCGAAGCCGACTTCCAGCGTAGCGCAGATACCCACCTGATTCCGCTGCCGCTGCCAGGGTTGCCGGGTATCGAGTTGTATTTCAAGGATGAGTCCAGCCACCCCACCGGCAGCCTGAAACATCGGTTGGCCCGCTCGTTGTTCCTCTATGCGCTGTGTAATGGCTGGCTCAAACCCGGCGCACCGGTGATCGAGGCGTCCAGCGGTTCGACGGCAATTTCCGAGGCCTACTTCGCAGGTTTGCTGGGTCTACCGTTTATTGCGGTGATGCCTGCGACCACCTCCAAGGAAAAAATCGCGCAGATCGCCTTCTACGGTGGCAAGAGTCATCTGGTGGACGATCCCACGCAGATCTACGCCGAATCCGAGCGCCTGGCCCGTGAACACGATGGGCATTTCATCGATCAGTTCACCTATGCCGAGCGCGCGACTGACTGGCGGGCGAACAACAACATCGCCGAGTCGATCTTCCAGCAGATGCGTTTTGAGCGACACCCTGAGCCGAGCTGGCTGATTTCCAGTCCCGGCACGGGTGGCACCACCGCGACCCTGGGCCGTTACGTGCGTTATCGCCAGCATTGCACCCGCGTGTTGTGCGCCGATGCCGAGCGTTCGGTGTTTTTCGAGTACTACCAGACGGGTGACGCCAGCTTGCGACTCGATTGCGGTTCGCGCATTGAAGGCATTGGCCGGCCACGTGTCGAAGCGTCGTTCCTGCCCAAGGTGATCGATGCGATGGTCAAAGTGCCGGACGCTTTGTCCCTGGCGGCTATGCATTACCTGGCGCAGCGATTGGGTCGGCGGGTTGGCGGGTCGAGCGGGACCAACCTGATTGGCGCCTTGATGGCGGCTCAGCAGATGGTGGCCGCAGGGGAGTCGGGGTCGATCGTGGCGATTTTGTGTGATGGCGGCGAGCGTTATGCCACCACCTACTACGATCAGGAGTGGCTCACGGCCCAAGGGTATGAATTGAGTGGTTTGATCGATGCTGTGGCGGCGAGTGTGGAGCGCGGCGCAGCGCTTCCAGCCACCGTCCTGCGCGCCAACGTCTGATACACCGAAGAGCCGCTGTGGAGCGTGCTCGCGATGGCGGATTTGCATTCAATTGCTCTACCGCTTTCGCGAGCAAACGCGTTCCCGCAGGGGATTGGCGTCAGGCCTCCAGGCCGAGGATGTCGCGGGCAACCGCTTCGGCAATCCGGATGCCGTCGACACCCGCGGACAGAATACCGCCGGCATAACCCGCACCTTCACCGGCCGGGAACAAGCCTTTGACGTTCATGCACTGCATCGATTCGTTACGCGTAATACGCAGTGGCGACGAGGTGCGGGTCTCGATCCCGGTCAATACCGCGTCATGCAGCGAATAACCACGGATCTGCTTCTCGAACGCCGGCAAGGCTTCGCGAATGGCTTCGATGGCGAAGTCTGGCAATGCCAGGGCCAAATCACCCAAGGCAACGCCTGGTTTGTAGGACGGTTCAACGCTGCCCAGTGCAGTAGACGGTTTGCCCGCAATAAAGTCGCCGACTAACTGCGCGGGGGCCTCATAGTTGCTGCCGCCGAGTACGAACGCGAGGGATTCCAGGCGCTCCTGCAGCTCGATGCCGGCCAGCGGTCCGCCAGGGTAATCGACTTCAGGCGTAATGCCGACGACGATCCCGGAGTTGGCGTTGCGCTCGTTACGCGAATACTGGCTCATGCCGTTGGTGACGACTCGATTCGGTTCGGACGTTGCCGCCACCACGGTGCCGCCGGGGCACATGCAGAAGCTGTAGACCGAACGGCCATTTGTGGCGTGGTGGACCAATTTATAGTCGGCGGCACCGAGTTTCGGGTGGCCCGCGTATTTGCCCAAACGCGCACGGTCGATCAGCGACTGCGGATGTTCGATGCGAAAACCCACCGAAAACGGCTTGGCTTCCATGAACACGCCGCGGCCATGGAGCATGCGGAAGGTGTCCCTGGCACTGTGGCCGAGGGCAAGAATCACGTGTCGGGAATGAATCTGCTCACCGCCATCGAGTTCGACCCCGACCAATTGGTTGTCCTCGATCAAGACGTCGGTGACCCGTTGTTGAAAGCGCACTTCGCCGCCCAGGGCGCGAATTTGCTCACGCATGTTTTCCACAACGCCCGTCAGACGAAACGTACCAATGTGCGGTTTGCTGACGTAGAGGATTTCGTCCGGCGCGCCTGCTTTGACGAACTCATGCAGGACTTTGCGACCGATGAACTTCGGGTCTTTTATCTGGCTGTAGAGCTTGCCATCGGAGAACGTTCCCGCACCGCCCTCACCGAACTGCACGTTCGATTCCGGGTTGAGCACGCCTTTGCGCCACAGGCCCCAGGTGTCCTTGGTGCGCTGGCGCACTTCGGTGCCGCGTTCGAGGATGATTGGCTTGAAGCCCATTTGCGCCAACAACAGCCCGGCGAAGATCCCGCACGGGCCGAAACCGACCACGACGGGACGTTGCTTCAGGTCCGCTGGCGCCTGGCCGACCACTTTGTAGCTGACATCTGGCGCGGGGTTGACGTTACGGTCATCGGCGAACGTGTGCAGCACCGTCGCCTCATCCTTGACGGTGAGGTCGATGGTGTAGATGAAGCACAACTCGGAAGATTTTTTGCGTGCGTCGTAACTGCGCTTGAACAAGGTGAAATCGAGCAGGTCATCGCTGTCGATGCCCAGGCGCTGCACGATGGCAGGGCGCAGGTCTTCTTCGGGATGGTCGATCGGCAGCTTGAGTTCAGTGATTCGTAACATGACGGGATCCGGTTCGCGGGGCGCACAACTGCGCCAAGGCGTTTGAAGGGCGCGATTATAAGCCCCAAAAGCCGGTCCCGTGAGGCAAAAACGATCAGTCGTTACGTCCGCCGCCGAAATACCCGCAGCCGCGCTGTACCTGACCGTCAATGCGCAGTTCGGCGCTCATGTGCTGGACGCTGCCGGTGCTGCTGTCAACGCAGCGTTGCGGCGCGACCCAGAGTTCGATGTGCTTGCCATTGGCTTCACTGCTGAGATTGAAGCGGCCATCCCCCAGCTGTTCTTCAACATAGGGCACCGCCAAGGCGGGTTGACCGGCTTGATCGATGACCATGCCCTTGCCGCTGACCTTGACGTTCCACTCCGGTCCATGACCGCTGGCCCGCAGGATCAGCCGTTTGAAATTGGGATCGTCACACGCTGTGTTCGAGCGTTCGACGCGGTACAACTGCTCAAGGTCAAGGCGGCTGTCAGCGCCGCTGGTAACGATGCGGCCACGCACGTCAGCGAACAACTTACCTTGCTGATCGGCCAGGTGCGCGAACTCTTGCAAAACGCTGGTGCCGCCGGTGTCGTTGACCGCGTAGTTGCGCTGCTCATTGCAGGGCTGGAATTGCAATTTGCCGCCAACCGCCATCAGCTGCCCCTGCATGCGGGTCTGGCCGACGTGGGAGGCGCTCTGACGCGGGCCGTCGAGCAACTGACAGGCGGCGAACAGTGGAAGCAGGGCAATAACGATCAAGGAACGGGCAACACGCATCTTTGGCTCTCCAGACAAGAGCCGCCACGTTACTCAGGCACGCCTGCGACCACAAGGCTTGTGTGCCGAGATGCTTGAAGGGATTGAGTTGGTCGGGGCGCCACAGCATAGTGCTTACCTGTTTCGCATCGGGCCTCATCGGCATGCATCAACACGTGCCTGTTTTCCCCAAACGACTTTATGCACTGGATGCACTGCGCGGGATGGCGGCCCTGGCCGTCGTTTTTTGGCATTGGCAGCACTTCTTTTTTCAAGGGGCGCTAACGGGGCCGCTGCACATCGAACAGCAACCCTTGTAAGGGATGTTCTCGTTGTTCTATCGCCACGGTGGCGATGCGGTCGCGCTGTTTTTCAGTCTGTCGGGATTCATTTTTTTCTGGTTATTCGCTCAGGCGGTGGCGCGGCAGGAGCTGACGGCCAAGCAGTTTTTCATTGACCGGTTCAGCCGCGTCTACCCGCTGCACCTGGCCACCTTTGCGGGAGTTGCGCTGCTACAGATGATTTACACGCGACACACGGGTAACGCTTTTGTGTATCCGTTCAACGATCTCTATCACGCCGTGTTGAACCTCTTTCTGGCCCCGGCTTGGGGGCTGGAGCAGGGCTGGTCGTTCAACGCGCCGGCCTGGTCGGTTTCTGTTGAAGTGCTGCTCTACGCGCTGTTTTTCCTGTTATGGCGCTACACGTCTTTTCCTGTCCTGTTCAGCGTCATGTTGGTCGGTGTGGCCGTTTACCTGTTTCCCGGTCAGTACAAAATCACTTTGGGCGTGTTCAGTTTTTTCTGCGGAGGACTAGCCTATCGGGTGGTCACTTGGCTGTCGCAACGCGGGTCTGCACGCTGGGTGGGTGGTGGGCTGGTGATTGGATGTGCGGCGGCATGGTGGCTGCTCGACACCGATCAGCCATTGACCAAGTTCGCGCTGCTGTTTCCGCTGACGATCATGGCCATTGCGGCGTGTCATCGATTGCTCGAGCCTTTGGCCCGGCGCCTGGCTTGGCTGGGCGACATCAGCTACGCCTCGTATTTGCTGCATTTTCCGTTGCAAATCGTCGCTGCGCTGCTAGCCGATAAATTTTTTCCTGGGCGCAGCGTGTTCTATCAGCCATGGACGTTGCTGCTGTTTTTTGCCGTGCTGATCACGGCCAGTCTGGTGTGCCATCGCGGGTTCGAGCGACCGCTGCAACGTTGGCTGCGTCAGCCGCTGCGCCAGTGTGCGGCGGGCGATGTCATCGAGCGCTCAGGGCTTTGAGGCCTATGCAATCAGCCAACGTGAAACGTCTGGCCGGTTTGTAAGCCTTCCACGCTTTTGGCGTAGGCCAATGCCACCTCGGCCGCCGGAACCGGTTTGTAGCCGCGAAAGTAGGGTGCGTAGCTATCCATGGCTTCGAGCAGCACGGTCGGGCTGATCGAGTTCACTCGCAGACCGCGCGGCAGTTCGATGGCGGCGGCGCGGACGAAACTGTCCAGCGCACCATTGACCAACGCCGCCGAAGCCCCGCTGCGAATCGGATCGTGGCTCAAAACACCTGTGGTGAAGGTGAACGAGGCGCCGTCGTTGGCGAATTCACGGCCGATCAGCAGCAGGTTGACCTGGCCCATCAGTTTGTCTTTCAGGCCCAAAGCGAAGCTGTCTTGCGTCATTTCAGCCAATGGCGCGAAGGTCACGTTGCCTGCCGCACACACCAATGCATCGAACCGGCCGGTTTGCTCGAACAGAGTGCGGATCGACGCACTGTCGCTGATATCAACCTTGAAATCGCCGCTGTTGCGGCCAATGCGGATCACTTCGTGACGTTGTGCCAGTTCCTTCTCTACCGCCGAACCAATGGTGCCGCTTGCGCCTATCAAAAGAATTTTCATCGTGCTGTTCCTCGAGGTGGTTGAGCGAGGCTTCAGTCTAGAGTGGTTTTTTTGCGTGATAAGCACGCTAATAGGCAACCTTTGGTTTTCAAATGGAAACAATCCATGAGCGAAATGGATGATCTGGCGGCGTTCGCGGTGTTGATTGACGCCGGCAGTTTTACCCTGGCCGCCCAGCAACTGGGGTGCAGCAAGGGCCAGTTGTCCAAGCGCATCAGTTTGTTGGAGTCACGGTTTGGCGTGGTCTTGCTGCAACGCACCACCCGCCGTCTGAGCTTGACAGCGGCGGGTGCTGCGTTGTTGCCACAGGCTCAGGCGCTGGTGGTCCAGGTGGAGCGAGCGCGTCAGGCATTGGCGCGATTAAAGGACGACATCGCCGGTCCGGTGCGTATGACGGTTCCAGTGTCGCTGGGGGAAACCTTCTTCGATGGGTTGCTGCTGGAGTTTTCCCAGCAGTATCCGCAAGTGCAAATCGAGTTGGACCTTAGCAACAGCTATCGCGACTTGTCCCGTGATGGCTTTGACCTGGCGGTTCGTTCCGAGGTGGCCAATGATCAGCGACTGGTGGCACGGCCGCTATTGGCCTGGCATGAAATGACCTGCGCCAGCCCGGCCTATCTTGAGCAGTACGGTGAGCCGCTGACGCCACAGGCTCTGGCCGAGCACCGCTGTTTGCTTAACAGCCATTACAGCGGTCGTGAAGAATGGCTCTATCACCAGCAACATGAATTGCTGCGGGTGAGGGTGTCGGGCCCTTTCGCCAGCAACCATTACAGCCTGTTGAAGAAAGCGTCATTGGCGGGTGCGGGTATTGCGCGTCTGCCGTCCTACTTGCTGCAAACGGAATTGGCTGACGGGCAATTACGCTGGCTCCTGCGCGATTATCAGACTCGGAGCATGCCGATGTACCTGGTTCATCCGTACCAAGGCGGGCTACCCAAGCGTACCCAAGTGCTGGCGGACTACTTGATCGGCTGGTTCAAACGCAGCGCAGAAGCGTTGGACAGGCTTCAGCGATGACACCGAGGCCAGGCAGGCCCCGTAGTTACAGTGCAATGTCAGGCGTGGACGTCATGCCGCGCAATCAGGTGGTCGATGGATAACTTGCCTGGCCCGGTGGCCATCAAGTACAGCAGCACTGCCGCCCAGGTGCCGTGAGTCGGGTAGGCGTCGGGGTAGACGAACAATTGAATAGTCAGGGTCATGCCCAGCAACGCCATCGCTGAAAAGCGGGTGGCGAAGCCGATCAGGATCAACACCGGGAAGAAGTGCTCGGCGAACGCGGCCATGTGGGCGGCAATTTCCGGCGACAGCAGCGGTACGTGGTATTCGCTCTTGAACAGCGAAATAGTCGAGTCGGCCAGGCGTGGCAGTCCGAATTGGAACGTACCGTCGATCAAGTCGATGGCCAGGCCGTCGACTTTGGTTTGTCCGGACTTCCAGAACACCGCGGCGATAGAGAAGCGCGCAAGGAAGGCAATCAAACTCTGGGGGATGTGGTTCAACAGCGTGATGGCGCGGTCGATTGGGTTGTTCATGGCAAGACCTTTTGGTGTAGGTGCGTAATGGCGTTGCGCCGGATCAGCAGCGCCAGGGTTGGGCTGAGGTCAAAGTCGGGCGACGCTTGCAGCGCATCGCTCAGGTTTTCTCCGTTTTGCAGGTGCTGAATGAAGGTGCTGGCGCCATAGGTGATGGCAAAGACTTCGACGTCCAGGCCGTTGCGTATCACCAAGGCACTTTGCCCCAGGTGCGGGTCGATCCCCGCCGGCGTCGCGTCGCGCTGGTGAGCGGCCCAAATCGCGACCACAGCAAACGCTGAATTCAACACACTCAACGAAGGATGGAGCGCGACGCTCAGTTCATTCAGTGCGGGTGGGTCTGACAGCACCGCCGCGATCTGCTCCTGTCCGAGCGGCTGCGCATCGGCCGCGTGATAGGCCCGCACCCGCAAACGCTCCAGACGAGCGACATCCGCCAGATACGGCACGCTGGCAGCCGGTTCGAAGCTTTCGACGAATGCAGCGAACGTATCGCCGAAGTCGTTGATCAACGGGCTTTGGGGCGGGCAATGCTGTGTGTAAACAGCCGCCATGGCCCGAAAGAACTCATCGCCCACCAGTTGCAATACCACCGGGTAACTGGCGGCCAGGGCATTGCTCAGTGAACGCTGCACATTGTTGCGATACACCGCAAAGCGGCTGGCCGGATCGGCGCCATTGGCACTGACCAAACCCTTGGGGCATAGCCGGTGCGGGTCGAGCAGGGCCGCGGCGAAATCGGCTTGAGTGCTCATGAACAGACCTCGGCGCACGCCAGCAGCTCATCGGCCTGCTGCACCTCGGCGTGCAGCAGGCTGAACGCCGGCAGTTGATTGTCACGCTCAATTAGGGTGGCGACTGGGCCGATACGCTCCAGCACCCGCAGGTAGAGGGCCCACACGGCGTTATCGATAGGCGCCCCGTGATCGTCAATCAGCAAGCGGTCGCCGAGGCTGTCGGTGTCTTCGGCAAATCCTGCCAGATGAATCTCTCCGACCGCGTACAACGGCAGGCTATCGATGTAGGCCAAGGGATCAGCGTTGTGGTTGATGCTGGAGACATAGGCGTTGTTCACGTCCAGTAACAGCCCGCACCCGGTGCGCCGAACGATCTCGCTGATGAACAGTGCCTCATCAATCGTTGAGTGCTGGAACGCCAGGTAAGTCGCCGGGTTTTCCAACAACATCGGACGCTTGAGGGCGGTTTGCACTTGATCGATGTGCTCGCAGACGCGGCGCAGCGTTGCACCGTCGTAGGCCAGGGGCAGCAAATCATTGAGAAACACCGTGCCGTGGCTGGACCAGGCCAGGTGTTCTGAAAAGGCTTGTGGTTGATAACGCTCGATCAGCGTGGCGAGCCGTTGCAGGTGCTGTTTATCCAGCGGCCCTTCAGCACCGATAGACAGGCCAACACCGTGTAGTGATAGCGGGTACTGCTCGCGGATCAACCCCAGGTAATGATGAAACGGACCGCCGGCCACCATGTAGTTTTCGGCGTGGACTTCAAAGAAGCCAATGTCCGGTTGTGACCCGAGCACGTCACGAAAATGCTCGGTCTTGAGGCCCAGCCCGGCACGGGGCGGGAGCCCGAACGATAGATTGTTCATGATCGATACTCAGGCTGGGTTCAATTCAAGACTTGGTTTTGAAGGCTTCCATTTGACCGAAACCGGTCGGCGAGGTCTTGCTCATCGTGGTGGCGCAGGTGCCTTTGGGCACCAGTTTCCAGGCGTCAGGCTGGAAGTCGGTTTTCGCGGTGCCAGCGCAAGTGGTCCCAGCGCCTGCGGCACAATCGTTTTGACCTTTCATGGCGACGCCGAAGCATTTTTCCATATCGTCGGCGGCGTGAACGGTGGACACCGCGGCCATGCTCAGGGCAGAACCGAGGGCCAGAACCAGGGCGGTGGCGGACAGTGTGCGGGAGGTAGCAGACATGATGTTTCTCCAGAGTTTTTTGTTTGGGTAAGGAAGCACGTTTGCTTGCTTACCCCTCTAGAGGAATGGCAAAGCGATGCGTTACAGCGATGACAAAACTTTTTTAGAGAATCCTGAAATTTTTTCGCGCAGGGGATCTTCAGAAGGGGAATAGAGGGGCATAAAAAAACGGCCCGAAGGCCGTTTTTGTTTATCGCACAGGTTTAACCGCCGAGGTACGCTTCGCGCACTTTCGGATCGGTCAGCAGCGCTTCACCGGTGCCTTGCATCACCACCCGGCCGTTTTCGAGCACGTAGGCACGGTCCGCGATTTTCAACGCCTGGTTGGCGTTCTGCTCCACCAAAAACACGGTCACACCGTCCTTACGCAGTTGTTCGATGATGTCGAAGATCTGCTGGATGATGATCGGTGCTAAACCCAGCGAAGGCTCGTCGAGCAGCAGCAGCTTGGGTTTGCTCATCAGCGCACGGCCGATGGCGAGCATTTGCTGTTCGCCGCCGGACATGGTGCCGCCGCGCTGGCTGAAGCGTTCTTTCAGGCGTGGGAACAGTCCCAAAACCTTGTCCATCTGTTCCTCATAATCGCCTTTGTCGGTAAAAAAACCGCCCATGGCGAGGTTTTCTTCTACGGTCAGACGGGAAAATACCCGACGACCTTCCGGCACTACGGCGATGCTCTTGCGCATGATCTGCGCCGAACTCAAGCCCACAAGTTCTTCGCCCATGTAGCGCACGCTGCCGCTGTGCGCTTGCGGCGAACCGCAGAGGGTCATCAGCAGGGTCGATTTGCCGGCGCCGTTGGCACCGATCAGCGTGACGATTTCGCCCTGACGGATTTCCACGTTGACGCTGTGCAGAGCCTGGATCTTGCCGTAGAAGGTGGAAACGTTTTCGAATTGCAGCATTTACGCTTCCCCCAGGTATGCTTTGATCACTTCAGGATTGTCGCGGATCTGTTCCGGTGTGCCGTCGGCCAAGGGCGTGCCCTGGTTGATCACGACGATGTGGTCGGAAATGCTCATGACCAGTTTCATGTCGTGTTCGATCAGCAGCACGGTGACGTTGTGCTCTTCACGCAGCATGCTGATCAGCGCCTTGAGGTCCTCGGTTTCCTTCGGGTTCAGGCCGGCAGCTGGTTCGTCGAGCATGAGGATCCGCGGGCGGGTCATCATGCAGCGGGCAATTTCCAGGCGACGCTGCTGACCGTAGGCCAGGGTGCCTGCCGGACGGTTGGCAAATTCCTTGAGGTTGACCTTGTCCAGCCAGAATTCGGCGAACTCCATCGCGTCGCGCTCGCTTTTACGAAACGAGGGCGTCTTGAACAGGCCTGCCAGAAAGTTAGTGTTGAGGTGGCGGTGCTGGGCGATCAAGAGGTTCTCGACCGCCGTCATGTCCTTGAACAGCCGCACGTTCTGGAACGTGCGGACCACGCCTTTGCGAGCGATCAGATGGCCGGCGAGGCCTTGAATCGGCTCGCCGTCCAGCAGGATGCTGCCGCCGCTCGGTTTGTAGAAACCGGTCAGGCAGTTAAACACCGTGGTTTTACCCGCGCCGTTCGGCCCGATCAGCGCCACGACCTGTTTTTCTTTCACGGTCAGGGCGACGCCGTTGACCGCCAGCAAGCCGCCGAAGCGCATGCTCAAGTTTTCGACTTTAAGGATCTCGCGGCTCATTTGCGCAGCTCCATGTGAGGACGTTGCATGGGCAGCAGGCCCTGAGGGCGCCAGATCATCATCAGCACCATCATGGCGCCGAACATCAACATGCGGTATTCGCTGAACTCACGCATCATTTCCGGCAACAGGATCATCACGATGGCGGCCAGAATGACCCCCAGTTGCGAGCCCATCCCGCCCAGTACCACGATGGCGAGGATGATCGCGGACTCGATGAACGTGAACGATTCCGGCGTCACCAGGCCCTGGCGAGCGGCGAAGAAGCTGCCGGCAAAACCGGCGAAGCTGGCGCCCAGGGTGAAGGCCGACAGCTTGATGACGGTAGGGTTGAGCCCCAGCGCACGGCAGGCGATTTCATCTTCACGCAGGGCTTCCCACGCGCGGCCGATGGGCATGCGCAGTAAGCGGTTGATCACGAAAAGCGCGGCCAATGCCAGTACCAACGCAACCAGGTACAGGAAAATTACCTTGTTGATCGGGTTGTAGGCAAAACCGAAGTATTCATGAAAGGTCTGCAGGCCCTCGGCCGCGGTTTTATCGAAGCTCAGTCCGAAAAACGTTGGTTTTGGAATGCTGCTGATGCCGTTCGGACCCCCGGTGATGTCGGTCAGGTTACGCAGGAACAGACGGATGATTTCACCGAAGCCCAGGGTCACGATTGCGAGGTAGTCGCCACGCAGGCGCAGCACCGGGAAGCCGAGCAGGAAGCCAAAGCTGGCCGCCGTCAATCCGGCAATCGGCAGGCAAACCCAGAAACTCCAACCCAGGTAGTGCGACAGCAGCGCATAGCTGTAGGCGCCGACGGCGTAGAAACCGACGTAACCCAGGTCAAGCAACCCGGCCAGACCCACCACGATGTTCAGCCCGAGGCCGAGCATCACGTAGATCAGGATCAGGGTTGCGATGTCCACCGCGCCGCGTGAGCCGAAGAACGGCCAGACCAACGCACCGATGATCAACGCGATGATGACCCAACGCTGGGTGGTTGGCAGGGTTAGGAAGTTGCTGGCCTTGGCCGGGATCAACGGCAGGCTTGGCGATGATTTCCACGCCGCGCTGATCTGGTGGTTGAACAGCACCCGCAGGAACATCAGTACCGAGCTGATCGCGATGATCGCCAATGTGGTGGGGGTGGTGTTGTGGACTTCCAGGTTGATGCCTACGATGGTCAGTTTCAGACCCAACACCGGGTAGGCAACAGCCCATACCAGCAGGGCGCTGAAGAGTGCCGATTTAAGATTGCGCATCATACTTTTTCAACCTCCGGACGGCCCAGAATGCCGGTCGGCCGGAACAGCAGTACCAGAACCAGCAAGCCGAAAGCCACGACGTCCTTGTACTGGTCGCCGAAAATGTCGGCACCAAAGGCTTCCGCCACACCCAGCACCAGCCCGCCGAGCATGGCGCCGGGGATGCTGCCGATACCGCCCAGCACCGCAGCGGTGAAGGCTTTCAGGCCGACAAGGAAACCGGCGTTCGGATTGATCACACCGTATTGCATGCTCAGCAATACGGCAGCGACCGCGGCCAGCGCTGCACCGATGACGAAGGTCAGGGCGATGATGTTGTTGGTGTTGATACCCAGCAGGTTGGCCATCTTGATGTCTTCGGCACACGCGCGGCAGGCACGACCCAGGCGAGAGCGGGAGATGAACAGGGTCAGGCCGAGCATGGCGATCAAGGTCACCACAAAGACCACGATTTGCATGTACGAAATCAGCACTTCATGTGCGCCCCCTGGCCCGAAAGACAGGTTGCCGGGAATCAGGTTGGGGATGGATTTGTCCTTGGAGTCTTGCGCGAGCAGAACGGTGTTCTGCAAGAAAATCGACATGCCGATAGCGGAGATCAGCGGGATCAGGCGGTTGCTGCCGCGTAACGGTCGGTAGGCGACGCGTTCGATGCTGTAACCGTAGGCACTGCAAACGACGATGCTCGCGATAAAGCCAGCGGTCATCAAGAGCGGGACGCTGTCGAGTCCCATCATGCTCAGCCCGGCGATGGCGATGAACGCCACGTAGGAACCGATCATGTACACCTCGCCGTGGGCGAAGTTGATCATTCCAATGATGCCGTAAACCATCGTATAGCCGATGGCGATCAGGGCATACGTGCTGCCAACGGTCAGGCCGTTAACCAGCTGCTGGAAGAAGTGATAAATGTCAGGCATTACTGCGCTCCTAAAAACCTGATACGCATTTCACTGGTGGAGTCATTTTCCCGCTCGAGTCCCATGGATATGCCTCCACTTCGAATTCGAGGTTTGCCAGCGAACCGCTGATGACGGTTTTGAGATTTTCAGGTGGGGAGACTTGCGGATCACGCAAGCGCGGCCCTATACGTTCGTAAAACAAAACCCACGGCACGCCGTGGGCTTTATTGGCAGTCAGTCAGGCTGGGCCTTACTGAGGCGAAGCTTCAGTTTTAGGTTTGCCGAAGTGCCACTCGTAAACCACAAATTTGAAGTCCTTCAGGTCGCCTTTGGCGTCGAAGCTCAGGTCGCCGGTCGGGGTCTTGAAAGTACCTGCGTGGATGGCTGCAGCCACTTTGGCAGTGTCTTCGCTCTTGGCGGCAGTGATACCCGCGGCGATGACTTCAACAGCCGAGTAGGAAGGGAACACGAACGGACCGCTCGGATCTTCTTTCTTGTCGGTGAAGGCTTTGGTCAGCGCGATGTTGGCTGGATCCTGGTCGAAAGATTTCGGCAGGGTGACCAGCAGACCTTCGGAAGCTTCCTTGGCAATCTGCGAAATCGAGTCGTTACCCACGCCTTCCGGGCCCATGAACTTGGCTTTCAGACCTTTTTCTTGCGCTTGACGCAGGATCAGGCCCAGTTCCGGGTGGTAGCCGCCGTAGTAAACGAAGTCGACGTTGGCTTGCTTGAGCTTGGAGATCATCGAGGAGAAGTCTTTGTCGCCGGCGTTGATGCCTTCGAACACGGCAACCTTCACGCCTTTGCTTTCCAGGGTCTTTTTAACGGCGGTAGCAATGCCTTCGCCGTATTGCTGTTTGTCATGCAGAACAGCAACGATTTTCGGTTTTACGTGGTCGGCGATGTAGTTACCGGCGGCAGGGCCTTGGGCGCTGTCGAGACCGATAGTACGGAACACCATTTTGTAGCCCTTGGAAGTGATTTCCGGGCTGGTGGCTGCCGGGGTGATCATGATCACGCCTTCGTCTTCGTAAACGTCGGCAGCAGGCTGAGTGGAGCTGGAGCACAGGTGACCGACCACGAACTTGACGCCGTCGTTGACGACCTTGTTCGCGACCGCGACCGCTTGTTTTGGATCACAGGCATCGTCGTATTCAACGGCTTCGAGTTTCTTGCCGTCGACGCCGCCCTTGGCGTTGATTTGTTCGATGGCCATTTTGGCGCCACTGAACTGCATGTCGCCGTATTGGGCTACAGGACCGGTTTTAGGGCCGGCGATACCGATTTTGATGGTGTCAGCTGCGAACGAATGGCTGGCAACCCCGGCCAGAACCATAGCGGCAAACAGTTTGGAAATCTGCTTAGTAGCCTTAGTCATAGTGCTCCACTCTTACTGTTGTAGTTTTTATAGTTCCAGTGCCTTGGCAGCAGAACCGGGTCAAATATCGTCGATACCTTACGCCAATGCCCCCGGCAACTGTACCGGTACAGTGTAGAGCGCCAATTGTTGGCCTGGGAAGCTGGCGCCAGGGGGCAAAACCATAGGGTGTCGCTTTATTGAAAGAAAAAGACAGAATTGCGGCGGGCTGTTAGCTGGCTAATTGCTTGATTCAGCTGCATTCCATGGCTTTCCTGCTTTTTTCGATCAGTCACTCAATGACAACCGGGTTTTTCTGCCGAACCACCGACGTTATGATTCACGTCGATTTCTTTTCCGGACAGGACCCATGACTCAAGAACCTAGCACCCTCTATGCCAAGCTGCTTGGTGAGACTGCATCTATTACCTGGAAGGAGCTGGAACCGTTCTTTGCCAAGGGTGCCCTATTGTGGGTCGACCCTGCTCTGGATTTGATCGCTGCCGCCGAGGCAGTGGCCGAGGATGAGGGCGAGAAAGTCGCCACCTGGCTGGCCGCTGATAAACTCGCCAAGCTCTCTGAAACGCGGGCGCTGGATCTTTTCGAGCGCGATCCGCCGCTCTGGGCAGTGGTCGTTTCGCCGTGGATTCTGATCCAGGAAAGGGCGGCGGCCTGAGGCGGAGCGCTAATTTGGTGCGCAACGTTGTCGGACAAAAGTGTGTAGGTGAGTAGCGTGATGGCATGTTGCCGTGGAGAAAGGCTACAGAAGGGCCGTGGGCAGGGTGACGCGCGCGTAATGGGAACAGTTTTGTGAGTGGCTTACGGGCTGCTTAATTGTTTCTGGATGTTGTAAATCGCGGCGAGTCGGCGGCTGCCATCGCGGGCAAGCCCGTTTCCCCCTCTGCATCATCGCGCACCGGCGCAGGTTTGTGCCCGTGGACGATGTTCTGCACACGATCAGCGGATGGGGCGCAAAACGGAGGCGTCCGCATGGAGCGCAGGGCTTTTGGGGTAAGCATCCGCTGACGTCAGCCCCGTTGTCACGCTAGCCGGACTCAGGGGGCTGACGCTGCGTAAGTGTTTACGCTGATTGATTTCGTTCAGCACCGGTCTTAGTTCCGACAGTGGCACGGGACGACTCAGTAGGTAACCTTGAACGAAGTCGCAACCATGGCGTTCGAGAAACTCGTATTGCTCAAGCGTCTCGACACCTTCGGTGACCACCTGCAAATGCAGGGTGTGCGCCATGACGATGATCGCCTGCACGATTTCCATGTCGGTAACCGACATCGGTATGTCCTGGATAAATGATCGATCGATCTTCAGCGTGTTCAGTGGCAGACGCTTGAGGTAGGCCAGAGATGAATAGCCAGTGCCGAAGTCGTCAATCGACAGCGAGACGCCGAGGGCGCGGATCTGTAGCAACTGCGCCAGGATATTGCTGATGTTGCCCATCAGTGCGTTTTCGGTCACCTCCAGTTCCAGGCGTTGGGGCGCCACCCCGGCGATCCTCAGGGCTTGTTCGATTTCATTCGGCAGTTCTTCGCGCCCCAGGTTCAAGGGCGAGCAGTTCACCGCAATTTTCAATTCGTCGCCGCCCTGTCGGGACAATTCACTCAGGTCTTCGCAAGCCTTGCCCAACACCCAGTGGTCCAGTTCGGCGATCAAACCACTAGCCTCGGCGATGGCGACAAAGCGCTCTGGAGTGAGTAAACCGTGAACCGGATGCTGCCAGCGGATCAGCGCTTCAAGCTTGGTAACCTTACCGATTTTAAGGTCGTATATCGGTTGGTAATAGAGCATCAGCCCTACTTCTTCGCGCAGGGCGTGACGCAGTTCTTCTTCCAGTTGCAGTTCCAGGTTGGCGCGGGTTATCAGATTGGAACTGAAAAAACTCAGGCAGTTGCGTCCCGTTCCTTTGGATTGGTAGAGCGCCAGATCGGCGTGTTTCAGTAACTCTTGACATGTTTCCCCGTCCTCTGGAAACAGGCTGATGCCGATACTGGTGGTCATTACAATGCGTCTGCCAGAGAGTTCGACGGGTTCTTTCATTTTCAGCATGATGCGCTGCGCCATGTGTCGGGCTTCTTCGCGAGTATGCAGGTTGATCAGAATGCAGAACTCATCGCCGCCGAAGCGTGCTACGACGTCTTCATGGTCGCGGACCGAGCTTTTGATGTGATTGGCGATCACCTTAAGTAATTCGTCTCCCGCGTCATGGCCGAGGCTGTCGTTGATTCGTTTGAAGTAGTCAATGTCGAGGAAGATCAACGCCAGCATGCCGCCTTCCTCGGTGGTTTTGATCAGTTTTTCGGTGAACGTCTGATTGAGACCGCGGCGGTTGAGCAAGTTGGTCAAAGAGTCGTGGTTAGCCGCTTTCTGTAGAGACATGCGCGCCTGATCCAGTTGGCTCAGAAGGGCGTTCAACCGGCGCAAGTCATGCTCCTTATGCTGCAATTTCTTGTCGGCCAGGGCCGCACTGAAGGCACTACCGATAATCAGCAAGGCTATGAATGCCACTGTCAGGCCCAGTTGCAGATGGTTGTTGTCAACCACCTGCATGGGATGGCTATTTTCGCTTATAACCAGGTTGAAAGCGGCCATGCCAATGAAATGCACACTGATGATGCAGGCGCCGAGCAGCAGGCTGGCACAAAGCTTTCGTAGCTGGTGAGACACGCCGCTTCCGTCACGCAGATGACTGGCGAGTACCAAGCCTATGAAGCTGGTGGCAATGGCAAAAAGCACGGACAGTGCGAACAGGGTGGGCTCGTAATAGACGATGGCGTTTGAGCTTATGGCAGTCATGCCGACGTAATGGGTGATAGCAAGGCCCAGACCAATCAATGTTGAGCTTTTTAAATACTGCCAAACGTTCAGATGTGGGTGGTCGAGGGTGCGCATGACTTGCCATGAATTGATCAGGGCGATCAGCAAGGTCAGGAGTGTCACGTGCAGTTGGTAGTGAATTTCGATCGGCGCTTCAAACGCCAGCACGGCGATAAAGTGCATAGCCCAGGCACCGCCCGCCAGGCACCCTGCACCGACCCAACGCCAAATTATTTGAGAGTGAGCGTGTTCCGCATGGCGGACTCGCTCGGCGATGTCCAGGGTGCCGAAGCTAGCTGTGCAGACGACCATATAGGCTATAAGCACCAGATAGGGGTTATGGGTGAAGTTGAGAATGACCTGCCCATTTTTTGGTAGCTCGGTAATGAATTGCAAACCAAGCCATGTCATCTGGATGTCCTGTCTCTTATTTATTATGGTCTGCGCCTGAATGCAGGCGAGATCTTTGATTTATAGAGAGCATGTAAGCAAGGCTGCAGATAGTGGCATATTAGTGGCCATGTCTGCGTTAATAATTTCGACCTCAGTTCAATAGCGATTGGTGCTAGGCCTTAAGCGCTCCGTTCGTGCGGTGTTTCGAACGGCGGGGGCAGTGCTGGCAATCCGAACGCGGCCCGTGCCGCATCGCAATCCACGTTGGCCTCACCGTTGACCCAGGACGCATCAAACTCGCGGCAGGTGCTGGAACGCTGATCGTAGACCGAGCACTGCACGGTGCTGCCGACGTCGCCCACCAAAGCGATACAGCGGGTGGGCTTGCAGTCGGTGCCAAGCATCGCTACGCGACTTGGACTGATCGAGGCGACCAATTCGTCGGGCACTGTCCCTCCGGCCGAGGTGCATTCACCCCAGAAAAAAGACACGCGAAAATGAGAACAGCAGGCACCGCAATTCAGACACGGACTGGCTTCGGACATGGGCGATTATCTAAGGAGGAATGGGGGCAAGCAGGGGCAGGCAAGGCCGCTATTCTAGGCTTCGCTTTGGGGTTTTGAAGGGGGTAACAGAGGTATTTTCGAGCGTTCCCGACAACCTGTGCTTGCCAGGCTTGCAATGGCCTGATATCAGGCCGGCGAATGATCACAGACAGGTGGGGCGCGTCTGACTAGATTGCAGTTTCCGGTGGCAGCGCAGCCTCATAACAATAAAAGAGACGGACCCATGCAGAGCTCGACCCAAGCGGCGAATGCCTGGCGCATTCTGTTCCTGTTGTTCCTGGCCAACCTGTTCAATTTCTTCGATCGCACTATTCCGGCGATCATCATTGAACCGATTCGCATGGAATGGCACCTCAGCGACTTTCAACTGGGCATCGTCGGGACGGCCTTCACCCTTGTTTATGCCATTGCCGGCCTACCCTTGGGACGCATGGCCGACACCGGCTCGCGGAGCAAGTTGATGGGCTGGGGATTGGCGGTGTGGAGCGGGCTGACCGCGGTCAATGGGCTGGTGGGCAGCTTCTGGGGTTTTTTGATCGTGCGCATGGGCGTCGGTATCGGTGAAGCCAGTTACGCGCCAGCGGCCAACTCGCTGATCGGTGACCTGTTTCCAGCACATCGCCGGGCGCGAGCCATGGGCATCTTCATGCTTGGCCTGCCGTTGGGGCTGCTTTTGGCATTTTTTACCATCGGTGCGATGGTCAAGGCTTTTGATAGCTGGCGTGCCCCTTTTTTTATTGCGGCTATACCGGGGTTGATCCTGGCGATTTTTATGTTTTTCATCAAAGAACCGAAGCGCGGCGCAGCGGAAAGCGTGCAGGTGTCTCAGGAACGTGTGGACCGGCCGATCCGCCGAGTCCTGGCCGTACCGACTTTCCTCTGGCTGGTGTTGGCGGGGTTGTGCTTTAACTTCGCGACCTATGCCTGCAATTCGTTTCTAGTGCCGATGTTGCAACGCTATTTTTTGATGCCGCTACAGGAAGCGGCGGTGGCAACCGGCGTGATCGTTGGCGTGACCGGGTTGTTCGGTTTAACCCTGGGCGGCTTGATCGCCGACAAAATTCATCAACGAGTGGCCAATGGGCGGCTGTTGTTTGCAGCGTTCAGCCTGATCGTCTCGACTGTTTGCACCGCGTGGGCGCTGCACGCCGGGCGAATCGAAATCGGCGTGTTTGTCGCGGTGTTCAGCCTGGGCTGGCTGTTCGCCTACAACTTCTACACCTGCGTCTACACGGCAATTCAGGATGTGGTCGAGCCGCGCCTGCGGGCTACGGCTATGGCGCTTTTTTTTGCCGGTTTGTATTTGTTGGGTGGTGGGTTAGGGCCGGTGGTGGTGGGCGGTTTGTCCGATCACTTCGCCCACACGGCCATGCTGTCGTCGGGTGCTGAGCAGATGACTGAAGCGTTCAAGGCTGTCGGCCTGCATGACGCGATGTATTTGATCCCGGTGGCGCTATTTTTCACCCTGGTGTTTTTATTCATGGCTTCGCGGTGTTTTGTGCGCGATGCCAAGCGAATGAAGGACGGGTTAGTGGCGGTGGTCGACACGCAGATTCCGGCCGTTGTGGCGTAATGATCGTCCCCCACCGAGTGGGAACGATCAGACAAAAAAGGCCCGCATCGCTGCGGGCCTCTTTGTTTTCATCGGTGGGGCAGGGGCTTAACCGGCGACTAACACCCGAATGGCTTCCAGTCGCAACGCCGCCTTGTCGAGCATGGCCAAACCTTGCTCACGTTGTTGGCGCAGGGCCACCAGTTCGCTGTCACGCACGGTTGGATTGACCGCCTGCAACGCGGTCAGGCGCGCCAGTTCTTCATCAGTGTCCGCTGCCAGGCGACGTTGCGCCTCGGCGACGCGCTCGGCGTGACGCGGGTAGATTTTCTCTTCGCCGGCGTTGATTCGAGGCGTCAACTGATCGCGTTGGGCCTGGACGAACTTGTTGGCGCTGGCGCGTGGCACGCTTTCCAGTTGATCGTTCAGGGTTTCGAACGACACGCGGGTCGACAGGTCATTGCCATTGGCATCGAGCAAGCAGCGCAGGGCAGCCGGCGGCAGGTAGCGTCCCAGTTGCAGTGAGCGCGGGGCAACCACTTCACTGACGTAAAGCAGCTCCAGCAACACGGTGCCTGGCTTGAGTGCCTTGTTCTTGATCAGCGCCACGGCGGTATTGCCCATCGAGCCGGACAAGACCAGGTCCATACCGCCCTGCACCATTGGATGTTCCCAAGTGATGAACTGCATGTCTTCGCGAGACAGCGCCTGGTTGCGGTCGTAGGTGATGGTCACGCCTTCGTCGTCGCCCAGCGGGAAACTGGCGTCGAGCATTTTTTCGCTCGGTTTCAGAATCAGGGCGTTTTCCGAATGGTCTTCGCTGTCGATGCCGAAGGCGTCGAACAGGGTTTCCATGTAGATCGGCAGCGCGAACTGATCGTCTTGCTCAAGGATGTCCTCGACCAGCGCATCGCCTTCGCCCGAACCGCCGGAGTTAAGCTCCAGCAAACGGTCACGGCCGGTGTGCAGCTCTGCTTCCAGACGCTCACGTTCGGCACGGGCTTCGTCGATCAGCGCTTGCCACTCGCCGTCGTCGGCGTTTTCCAGCAACGGCAGCAGGCGCGGGCCGAATTGATGCTGCAAGGCGTTGCCGGTCGGGCAGGTGTTGAGGAACGCGTTCAGCGCTTCGTGATACCACTGGAACAGCCGTTCTTGCGGGCTGGTTTCCAGGTACGGCACGTGCAGCTCGATGATGTGCTTCTGACCGATCCGGTCCAGACGCCCGATTCGCTGTTCCAGCAAGTCTGGGTGGGCCGGCAGATCGAACAGCACCAAGTGGTGCGAGAACTGGAAGTTGCGACCTTCACTGCCAATTTCCGAGCAGATCAGCACTTGCGCGCCAAACTCTTCGTCGGCGAAGTAGGCGGCGGCGCGGTCACGTTCGAGAATGTTCATCCCTTCGTGGAACACCGTGGCCGGGATGCCGGAGCGCACGCGCAGTGCGTCTTCCAGGTCCATGGCCGTTTCGGCATGGGCGCAGATCACCAGCACCTTGGTGCGTTTGAGCATTTTAAGTTGGTCGATCAGCCACTCGACGCGCGGGTCGAACTTCCACCAGCGCTCTTCTTCGTTGGCATCCGGCTGGGCCTGGAAGCTGACTTCCGGGTACAGCTCTGCGTGGTCGCCCAGCGGCAGTTCGAGGTATTCGTCCGGGCACGGCAGCGGATACGGGTGCAGCTTGCGTTCCGGGAAACCCTGCACGGCGGCGCGGGTGTTGCGGAACAGCACGCGGCCGGTGCCGTGGCGGTCCAGCAGTTCACGCACCAGACGGGCGCTGGCTTCGGCGTCGCCATCGTTGACCGCGTTAAGCAGGGCTTCGCCTTCGTTGCCGAGGAAGCCGTGAATGGTTTTATGGGCTTCAGGCGATAAGCGGCCTTTGTCCAGCAACTCCTGAACAGCCTGGGCCACCGGGCGATAGTTTTCGCTCTCGGCGCGGAAGGCGTGCAGGTCGTGGAAACGGTTCGGGTCGAGCAGGCGCAGACGAGCGAAGTGGCTGTCCTGGCCCAGTTGTTCAGGGGTCGCGGTCAGCAGCAGCACGCCCGGGATCGTTTCAGCGAGCTGTTCGATCAGGGTGTACTCAGGGCTGGCTTTCTCTTCGTGCCACACCAAATGGTGCGCTTCATCGACCACCAACAGGTCCCAGCCGGCGGCGAACAGCGCGTCCTGGGCCTTCTCGTCATCCACTAGCCACTCGAGAGCAACCAGCGCAAGTTGGGTGTCTTCGAACGGGTTGCCAGCGTCGCTTTCGATAAAACGCTCTTCGTCGAACAGCGCAACTTGCAGGTTGAAGCGGCGGCGCATTTCCACCAGCCACTGATGCTGCAGGTTCTCGGGCACCAGGATCAGGACGCGGTTGGCGCGGCCCGAGAGCAATTGACGATGGATCACCAGACCGGCTTCGATGGTTTTACCCAAGCCCACTTCGTCCGCCAGCAGGACCCGTGGCGCGATACGGTCAGCGACTTCGCGGGCAATGTGCAACTGGTGCGCGATCGGTTGCGCACGCACGCCGCCGAGGCCCCAGAGGGCGGATTGCAACTGGCGGCTGGTGTGTTCAAGGGTGTGGTAACGCAGGGAAAACCAGGCCAGCGGGTCAATTTGTCCGGCGAAGAGACGGTCGCTGGCCAGACGGAACTGAATGAAGTTCGACAGTTGCGTTTCCGGCAGTGTCACCACTTCGTTCTGCGCGTTGAGGCCGTGATAGACCAGCAACCCGTCGACGTCATCGACTTCGCGGACGGTCAGCTTCCAGCCTTCGAAGTGAGTGATCGAGTCTCCGGGGGAAAATCGCACGCGGGTGAGGGGCGCATTCCGTAGCGCGTACTGGCGGGTGTCGCCAGTGGCCGGATAGAGCACGGTCAACAAGCGGCCGTCCTGTGCCAGAACGGTGCCTAAACCCAGCTCGGCTTCGCTGTCACTGATCCAGCGTTGCCCCGGTTGATACTGCTGCGCCATGCTGCCTGACTCCCACCTTGAAAAAGCGGGCTATCTTAACGGAATGAGGGCTTCAGGGCCAAAGGATTAGGAGGATTGACACGCTTTAGCCGAACGCTGCCTGCCAACGCGAGATCGGGTTTGTTACGTGTTGAGGCACTAATCGCTGCCAACCCGGTCACAGTTTGCGACCGATGGCTCAAGTCGCCATCACCGCAGCCGACAGCCTGCTGACAGGAGACTAATAATTATGCTGCCACCGATGCTCCCCTTGAGTGCCGTGCCGATCACCTCACAACAGGATCCGATTCGCCCGCGCCCGGACATTGCGCCGCTGGTGCCGGTGCAACAAACCTCCAGTGAAAGCACGATCGACCTGCAACAGCGCGACCCGGAAGAGGCCGCGCTGCAATTGCGCGAGGAACAGCGCCGCCGCCATGAGCGCGAGCGTCGTCGTCGGGAAGCCGATGAGGACCCCGAAGAGCATTTGGAGATTCCTGGCGACGAGCTCAACGCCGACAATACCGTGCCGGTCGCGCCATTGATGGAAGATCAGCCGCGTCAGGGGCTGTGGGTTGATATCCAGATTTAAGGTCACGGCTGGTCAGCGCCGCCGTCAGACCGCATTATTGGCAACTCCTTGCCGGCAGATGCGGCACTTGTATTTCACCGACGCGATGCCCTCAACGCCATGAGCCAAGACGATAAGCTGATTGACCTCAACACTGAACGCGCCAAACGGGTTCATGACCTCAACGATAAGCGCCTGAACGAAGTGCGCCAGGCGTTCGAGCAAGCCATGCCGTTAGGTAAAGCGAAGAAAAAGCCGAAGAACAAACCGAAAAAGCGTTGAAACCCCCTGCATCGATTGATGCAGGTCAGTTATTCCCCTCCTTTACGCCCAGTCTCGGGCGGCATTGATCCCGGTCAATTTTTTCTCCTGCCTGATTGGTTAACTTAGCCCTATCGCAACAGGGCAAGTGCAGGAGGCCAGTCATGTTTTTCGACAACGTGGTGATCGCCGGAGTGCTGACAGTTGGCCTCATGGTTCTGTTTTTTGCAGGGTTTGGATTCTTTATCTGGAAGGACTCGCATAAGCGGAAAAAACCGTAGGTCTTTCTTGAAGCAATGAGCACGCAAGGCATTTTGGGCAACTTCGGTTGCCCTTTTTTTTTGTGTGCGAAAACTGTCGATTAACAAACAACCTGGCGGTCTTTGGGAATTGCAGGCATGAAAAAGGCGCGGCTCTTACGAGGCGCGCCTTTTTCGTTGCAGCGATAGATCAGCTACCCAGCGCCTTCGATGCCAGCCAGAACAGGCCGGCCGACAGGGCCACGGTTGCCGGCAGGGTCAGGATCCAGGCCAGCAGGATGGTTTTCACCGTGCCGCCTTGCAGGCCGCTTTTATTGGCGACCATGGTGCCCGCCACGCCCGAGGACAGGACGTGGGTGGTGGATACCGGCAGACTGAAAATGTTGGCCAGGCCGATCATGGCCGCTGTGGTGATCTGCGCCGACATGCCTTGGGCGTAGGTCATGCCTTGCTTGCCGATTTTTTCGCCGATGGTCAGTACCACGCGTTTCCAGCCGACCATGGTGCCCAGGCCCAAAGCCAGTGCGACCGCCAGAATCACCCAGAACGGGGCGTATTCGGTGGTGGTGGTCAGGTCTTTGCGCAGTTTGTCCAGGTCCGCTTTTTCACGCGCATCGAAGCCAGGTAACTTGCCGACTTTCTTTGCGGTGTCATCCAGGCAGAGCAGGTAGCGACGCACTTCTACGCGGCTTTCGGGCTTCAGCGAGTGATAGTCCGCCACGCCATTAAGCGTGCCGAGCAGGGCGGCGATGGTCGGTTCGGTTTGTTGCGGGTCGCAACTGAATTTCCCCGGCAGATCGCCTTCCACGCTTTTGCCCAAGGCCAGGAATTCACCCAGCGTGTCGGCGTTGCGCTTGTAGAACTGGCTCAGGTGCAGGGTCGCATCGCGGGTGCGTTCGATCTGGTAGGTGGTACTGCTCAGGTCGAGTACGAACTGCGCCGGCACGATACCGATCAACACCAGCATGATGAGGCCGATGCCTTTCTGGCCATCGTTGGAGCCGTGTACGAAGCTCACGGCCATGGCCGAGATCACCAAGACCAGGCGGTTCCAGAACGGTGGGTGCTTCTTGTCGTCGAGCTTGCGGCGCTGATCCGGCGTCTTGTGCATCTTCGACAATGGGCGCCACCATTTAAGGCCGACCAATACCAGTGCGGCAACGATGAAGCCGGCAATCGGTGAGAACACCAGCGAAGCGCCGATGTCGACAGCCTTCTGCCAGTTCACGCCATCGGCCAACGGAATATCGTTGATCAAGGCGTTGGCCAGGCCCACGCCGAGAATCGAACCGATCAGCGTGTGCGAGCTGGAGGCCGGTATACCGAAGTACCAGGTGCCCAGGTTCCAGGTGATGGCGGCGGCGAGCAACGAGAACACCATGGCCAGTCCATGCCCGGTGTTCACATTGATCAGCAACTCTACGGGCAACAGGTGGACGATGGCATACGCCACGCCAACGCCGCCCAGCAGTACACCGAGGAAGTTGAACACACCGGAAAAGAACACCGCCAGGTGGGGCGGCATGGCTTTGGTATAGATAACAGTGGCAACCGCGTTAGCGGTGTCATGAAAGCCGTTGATGAACTCGAAGGCGAGGACAAAGGCGAGGGCGAGCAAGAGGCTCACTAGCACCCAAGCATCCAGTCCGCTGAATAAATCGATCATGAAGGTTTTCTGACCCGGTCATAAGGGGGCGCGATTATGCCAGAAAAGACTGCTAATCGATGCACTAGCTGCTCATCGGTAACATTCTTCAACGAATTAGTTTTGCGCGATGCCCTGCGCCCCAGGTTTTTACAGGGGTTTGCAACTGATTGATTTTATTTGGAAAGACACGGGCACAACGATATCTCTCGCAAGCGCACGAGCCTGAAACACTTGTGTGAAATATCTGAAAAGAAGGTCAGGCATACGCCATTTACCTCAGCCGCCGGGTAAAGCGGCCGCTGCCCGCGGGTGGCGGGCGCGAAAGGACGCGTCGGCACATCACGCTTTTAACGGATGCAGGCGCAGGCCTTTGGAACATCGAGGCCTAGGCGGTCAAGGCTCTTCGGCTTTGAGTTCCTTTTCCATCTTTTGCAGTTCTTGGGTAAAGGCCTGATCCTGAACGGTGGCGCGTTTACGCCAGGGCTTGCGTTCCGGTTCGGGCTGGGCGGCGTAGGTGGTGACTTCTCCGCCGTAAACGTCCTTGTAACGTTGTTCCTGGCGCTCAAGTTCCACGCGCAGTTCGTCTTTCGTCACAGTGCTACCTGATTGAGTTGAGATAAATTCTGGTCAAACGCGCTGCATCGAGTTTATTGACCACGCTCGTCGAAAGGACAAGGCCTGAAAGGCGTCTGCGATTTAACGACATTGTGATCAACACTTCCATGTTGCAGGCGACCACGGCACCAGAGAAGTACAGCTGACGTGGCATCAGTTTCCTGTTTCAGCGAGCGCATTGGCGGCGTATGTGAAATGAGCCTCAAGCGGCTTGCTGCGGGAGGTCGCGATGGAACATCGCACTCCGGGTGACGCCATCGACAAGTAAGAAACCGCGCCGTCACTGGGTGGCATTATAGCGGTCGATTTGAATAACACTATCGTTGGAGAGTTAAAAGTGGTTCTTCGTGTGTGACGATTTTGTTAAACGTAACTTTTGCGGGTAATTAAAGAGTCCGGCTGAGCACGTTGTGGCGTTTTGTTTCTGCCGTCAATAAGGCAGACAAGTTTTAACAATGACATCGGTCTGTTAAGACCTTCTCAGGGGAAGTTTAAAAAGGGGCTCTGCGTATTCGCCTGGCGACCGGCTTACCGTAACCGGGTGGATTGCGATTATCGGTTGTTGGTTCGATAATCGCCCAATCTTGGCTTTCGGTGGCTTGTGCATCGAGCCAGGAGCCGCTTGTAATAGCCATTGATCTGTGTGGGAAAAGGACACTGTTATGAACGATCAAATGCGCAACTCCTTCGCCTCGGTGGCGCCACCGATCGTTGCCTCGCCGGCCAAGCGGATTCAGGCCTTGACCGGCGATCCGGACTTCATGACGTCTCTGGCCCGAGGTTTGGCGGTGGTGCAGGCGTTTCAGGAGCGTAAACGGCACCTGACCATCGCCCAGATCAGCCACCGCACGGAAATCCCCCGCGCCGCTGTGCGACGCTGCCTGCACACGCTGATCAAACTCGGCTACGCCACCACCGACGGTCGCACGTACTCGTTGCTGCCCAAAGTCTTGACCCTGGGCCATGCGTACTTGTCATCGACGCCGTTGGCAGTGTCCGCGCAACCGTACCTTGACCGTATGAGCGAGCAGCTTCATGAAGCCTGCAACATGGCCACTCTGGAAGGCGATGACATTTTGTACATTGCCCGCTCTGCCACGACTCAGCGCCTGATTTCCGTCGACCTCTCGGTGGGCGGACGCTTGCCGGCTTATTGCACGTCCATGGGCCGTATTCTTCTCGCGGCCCTGGACGACACGTCGCTGGGCGAATACCTGGATCACGGGGAGTTCCAGGCCAAGACCAGCCGTACATTGCATACGCCTGAGGCGTTGCTTGAATGCCTGCAAGAAGTGCGGCAACAAGGCTGGTGCATTGTCGATCAGGAATTGGAGCAAGGCCTGCGTTCGATTGCTGTGCCGGTTTACGACGCTTCAGGTCAAGTGGTCGCGGCGCTCAACGTCAGCACGCACGCTGGGCGGGTCAGTCGTAGCGAGTTGGAGCAGCGTTTCCTGCCGGGGTTGCTGAGCGCCAGCCGTGACCTGAGCACGCAGCTTTTCGCCTGAACGGCGCCCTTAAGCTGTTCGATAAACGCACACAGTTGCGTTTATCGAATTGACGCTCTTTCCCTTCCCTCATTAATGTCGCGGCAGCGTCATCCGGCGCAGTGGCGCTCGCCTGCACGCCGGACGATGACCCCAATAATAATGAAGAGGCTCCCCGTCATGCGCACGTTTTCCTACTGTCGCTGCTGCCACCGGTTTAGCTGGCCCAACCGGATCGTCTGATTCCCCCTCTCCTTGCTTGTGACAGCGCCAGCCCAGGGCCGGCACGTGTTCGACTGCGTTCTTTGCGTGGAATAAAAATAATGAACCAGCCCCAGTCTGCTGTAGGTAACTGCCTCGACGTGCAGTCCTTTATCAATGCTCAACCCATTTCGCGCTATCAATGGCGGGTGGTGATTCTGTGTTTCCTGATTGTCTTCCTCGATGGCCTCGACACCGCGGCCATGGGGTTTATCGCGCCGGCCCTGTCTCAGGACTGGGGCATCGACCGCGCCAGTCTGGGCCCGGTGATGAGTGCCGCACTGATCGGTATGGTTTTCGGCGCACTGGGTTCGGGCCCTTTGGCGGATCGCTTTGGGCGAAAAATCGTCCTGGTGGGAGCGGTGCTGGTGTTCGGTGCCTTCAGCCTGGCCTCGGCCTACAGCGCCAACGTCGATCAATTGCTGGTGCTGCGTTTTCTCACCGGTCTGGGACTGGGGGCCGGGATGCCGAATGCGACGACGTTGTTGTCGGAGTACACCCCGGAACGCAAGAAATCGCTGCTGGTGACCAGCATGTTTTGTGGCTTCAACCTCGGCATGGCGGGCGGCGGGTTTATGTCGGCCAAGCTGATCCCGATGTTCGGCTGGCACAGCTTGCTGATGATCGGCGGGATTCTGCCGCTGATCCTCGCGCTGGTGCTGCTGTTCTGGCTGCCGGAATCGGCGCGCTACCTTGTGGTCCGTAACCGTGGCAGCGACAAAGTGCGTAAGGCACTGGCTCCGATCGACCCGGTTGCTGTCGCCCAAGCGTCCAGCTTCAGTGTGCCGGAACAGAAAACCGTGAAGGCCCGCAACGTATTCGCCGTGATTTTCTCCGGCGCCTACAGCACCGGTACGTTGCTGTTGTGGCTAACCTATTTCATGGGGTTGGTGATCGTTTACCTGCTGACCAGTTGGCTACCGACGCTGATGCGTGACAGCGGCGCGAGCATGGAGCAGGCCGCCTTCATTGGTGCGCTGTTCCAGTTTGGCGGCGTGCTGAGTGCAGTCGGTGTGGGGTGGGCGATGGACCGGTTCAATCCGCACAAGGTCATCGGTATTTTCTATTTGCTGGCCGGGGTGTTTGCCTATGCGGTCGGGCAGAGCCTAGGCAACATCACGATTCTGGCGACGTTGGTGCTGGTGGCCGGGATGTGTGTCAACGGTGCGCAATCGGCGATGCCTTCTCTGGCGGCGCGGTTTTACCCGACACAGGGGCGTGCGACTGGCGTGTCGTGGATGCTCGGTATTGGTCGTTTTGGCGCGATTCTCGGCGCATGGATGGGCGCCACGTTGCTAGGCCTGGGCTGGAACTTTGAGCAAGTATTGACGGCGTTAGTGATTCCGGCCGCATTGGCCACCACCGCCGTGTTGATCAAGGGCATGGTCAGCCATGCGGATGCGACCTAAGGGCTGCCCGCGATATTTTTGAGATAGGTAGCCAGACAACAATCTGTTCGATAAACGAACACTGAGTCGATTATCGGATTGTTTGGCTTTTAGGGGCGGCTTAATCTTCAGTCATTCCGGCGCTGCCTACGGCGCCTTTTTATTCCACTGTCGGTTCATCACAAACGGGAGCCTGCCCCATGGCTGAAATCCTTTCGCTGCACGATGCAGTGAAGCAATTCGTCAATGACGGCGATACCGTCGCGCTCGAGGGCTTCACTCACCTGATTCCGACGGCAGCGGGTCATGAAATCATTCGTCAGGGCAAGAAAGATCTGACGTTGGTGCGGATGACGCCTGATTTGGTCTATGACCAGTTAATCGGTGCCGGTTGCGCTCGCAAGCTGATTTTCTCTTGGGGCGGCAATCCCGGCGTGGGTTCGCTGCACCGTCTGCGCGATGCGGTAGAGAAACAGTGGCCGCATGCGTTGGACATTGAAGAACACAGCCACGCCGACCTGGCAAATGCCTACGTTGCTGGCGCCTCCGGACTACCGTTCGCCGTGCTGCGCGCCTACGCAGGTTCCGACCTGCCCAAGGTCAACCCGCTGATCAAAACCGTGACCTGCCCCTTCACCGGTGAAGTGCTGGCGGCGGTGCCAGCGGTACGCCCCGACATCACTGTGATTCACGCGCAGAAGGCTGATCGCAAGGGCAACGTGCTGCTATGGGGCATTTTGGGTGTGCAGAAAGAGGCGGCACTGGCGGCCAAGCGCTGCATCGTCACGGTTGAAGAAATCGTCGACGACCTCAAGGCGCCGATGAACGCCTGCGTCCTGCCCACTTGGGCTTTGAGCGCGGTGTGTCACGTGCCCGGTGGCGCGCATCCGTCCTACGCCCATGGTTACACCGAGCGTGACAACCGTTTCTACCAGGCGTGGGACGCGATTGCTCGGGACCGCGAAACCTTCACCGCGTGGATCAACGAGTACATCCACGGCTGCGCTGACTTCAGCGAGTTCCAGGCCAAGCTGGCCGCTGCTTCGGAGGCCAAGTAATGACTTACACGACCAATGAAATGATGACCGTGGCTGCCGCCCGCCGTTTGAAGAACGGTTCAGTGTGCTTCGTCGGCATCGGCCTGCCGTCGAAAGCCGCCAACCTCGCGCGGCTCACTTCCTCGCCGGACGTCGTTCTGATCTACGAATCGGGTCCGATCGGTGCCAAGCCCAGCGTATTACCGCTGTCGATCGGTGACGGTGAACTGGCGGAAACCGCCGACACTGTCGTCCCGACCGGTGAGATTTTTCGCTATTGGTTGCAGGGCGGGCGCATCGATGTTGGCTTTCTCGGGGCGGCGCAGGTTGATCGTTTCGGCAATATCAACACCACGGTGGTGGGTGACTATCATCAGCCTAAAGTGCGTTTGCCCGGTGCCGGTGGCGCCCCGGAGATTGCCGGTTCAGCCAAAAGTGTGCTGATCATCCTTAAGCAGTCGGCGCGCTCGTTTGTCGAAAAACTGGATTTCATTACGTCGGTGGGCCATGGCGAGGGCGGCGATTCGCGCAAGCGTCTCGGCCTGCCGGGTGCCGGGCCGGTCGGCATTATTACCGACCTGTGCATCATGGAACCCGAAGCTGACACGCATGAATTCGTGGTCACCGCGCTGCACCCAGGGGTGAGCCGTGAGCAAGTGATTGCCGCCACCGGTTGGACGATTCGTTTTGCCGAGCACGTTGAAAACACAGCCGAGCCCACCGCGGTTGAACTCAAAGCGCTGCGAGATCTGGAAGCCCGCACTGCCTTGGCCCACGGCCAAGTCCCCGGAGAAGCTTGATGCGTGACGTTTATATCTGCGATGCGATTCGTACCCCCATCGGTCGTTTCGGCGGCGGCTTGTCGGCGGTGCGTGCCGACGACTTGGCGGCGCTGCCGATCAGAGCGCTGATGGCGCGTAACCCGTCGGTGGACTGGTCGGCGGTGGACGAGGTGTTCCTTGGCTGTGCCAACCAGGCCGGTGAAGACAACCGCAATGTGGCGCGCATGGCTTTATTGCTGGCGGGCCTGCCGGAAACGGTACCCGGAGTGACCCTCAATCGGCTGTGCGCTTCGGGGATGGAGGCGATTGGCACCGCGTTCCGCGCCATTGCCAGTGGCGAGATGGAGCTGGCGATTGCCGGTGGCGTCGAGTCGATGTCTCGCGCACCGTTTGTGATGGGCAAAGCTGATACGGCGTTCTCGCGCAACATGAAGCTGGAAGACACCACGATTGGCTGGCGTTTCATCAACCCGTTGATGAACGCTCAGTACGGCGTCGATGCCATGCCGCAAACCGCTGACAACGTCGCCGATGACTACGACATTTCCCGCGCCGATCAGGATGCTTTCGCCCTGCGCAGTCAGCAGCGCGCCGCCGCGGCACAAGCCTCCGGTTTTTTCGCTGAAGAAATCGTTGAAGTGCGAATTGCCCACAAGAAGGGTGAAACGGTTGTCAGCCAGGACGAACATCCTCGTGCCGACACCACCCTGCAAACCCTGGCCAAACTCAAACCGGTCAACGGTCCCGACAAAACCGTGACTGCCGGCAACGCTTCCGGTGTGAACGATGGTGCCGCAGCCCTGATCCTGGCCTCTGCCGACGCCGTGAAAAAACATGGTTTGACCGCTCGAGCCAAAGTGCTCGGCATGGCGAGCGCCGGGGTTGCTCCTCGGGTCATGGGCATTGGTCCGGTGCCGGCGGTGCGCAAACTCACTGAGCGCCTCGGTCTGGCCGTCAGCGATTTTGACGTGATCGAACTCAACGAGGCGTTCGCCAGCCAAGGCTTGGCGGTGCTGCGTGAACTGGGGCTGGCGGACGACGCCGCGCAGGTCAACCCGAACGGTGGCGCCATTGCCTTGGGTCATCCTTTGGGCATGAGTGGCGCACGTCTGGTGCTGACCGCACTGCATCAACTGGAAAAGACCGGTGGTAAGAAAGGTCTGGCAACCCTGTGCGTCGGCGTCGGGCAGGGTCTGGCACTCGCCATCGAACGCGTCTGACGGGCGCCGACTAATAAGAACAGAGGAAAAGCGAAATGACTGACAAACCTGGTTACCGTCGCCCGCAAGAAGGCACCCAACCTCAATACCTGCACCCGACCTATCAATCCACCAACAAGCGCTCGCCGTCGAAGCCGTTGGTGTTTTTGCCCCATTCGCTGTCGGAAATCACTGGCCCGACCCTCGGTGCCGAGCGCATCCATGAGAAGGACAATGACCTGACCGCCCAGCACACGGGCGAACCACAGGGCGAGCGCATCATCATTCACGGCCGCGTGTTGGATGAAAACGGCTTACCGGTGCCGGGGATTTTGCTGGAGATCTGGCAGGCTAACGCCGCCGGCCGCTACAACCATGCCCGCGACCTGCACGATGCGCCGCTTGACCCGAATTTCACCGGCACCGGGCGCACCGTAACCGACGCCGATGGGTGGTATCAATTCCAGACCATCAAGCCCGGCGCCTACCCGTGGGGCAATCACCACAACGCTTGGCGCCCGGCGCATATCCACTTCTCACTGTTCGGGCCGAGCATCCTGACGCGCCTGGTGACCCAGATGTACTTTCCCGGTGACCCATTGCTGGCTTATGACCCCATCTACAACTGCGTGCCGGACACCCGAGCCAAAGAACGTTTGATCGCCAGCTTCGACCTGGAAAAAACCATCCCTTCCTACGCCCTCGGTTACCGTTGGGACATCGTCTTGCGCGGCCGCGAAGCCACGCCGATGGAGAAATAAGATGACGCTGAATGCGACCACGTCCCACACCGTCGGGCCGTATTACCACATCGGCCTGACTTGGCTGAACCGCGAAAACTTGACTGTCGAGCAGACCTTGGGTGAACGCGTAACGATCACCGGGCAAGTCATTGATGGCAACCGCGACGTCGTCAATGACGCCATGCTGGAAGTCTGGCAGGCCAACGCCGCCGGCAAATACGATCATCCCGAAGATGAGCAGGAAAAACCGCTGGACCCTAACTTCGAAGGTTTTGGTCGGGTGCCGGTGGATGCCGAGGGGCGCTTTCGTTTCACCACGATCAAACCGGGTACGGTCGAAGGCTTGAACGGCACGACCCAGGCACCGCATTTGGTGGTGTTGGTGTTTGCACGCGGCTTGGTCAAGCACTTGCTGACGCGGATTTACTTTGCGGGTGAGCCGGCCAATGCGGCGGATTCGCTGCTGGAGTGTGTGCCGGCTGAACGTCGCAATACCTTGCTGGCGAAGGCGGATGCAGCGGGTATTTATCAGTGGAATGTGATCTTGCAGGGGACCGATACCGAGACGGTGTTCTTTGATTATTGAGTGAGCACCGCAATTCCTGTGCGCGAGTTTGCTCGCTTGCACAGGAATTCGCGTCGCTGACGTAACGGTGGAACAGGGCTGTTGCAAAGTATGTCTAGACTGTCACTGTCCCTAAAGAGTGAAAAATAATGACAAGCACAACAGCTCACTACACCGGTGCAGAGCGCAAGAAAAGGATCTTTGCGATTGTCGGCGCCTCCTCCGGCAACCTGGTCGAATGGTTCGACTTTTATGTGTATGCCTTTTGCGCGATCTATTTTGCGCCGGCCTTTTTCCCCTCCGACAACCCCACGGTGCAATTGGTCAATGCCGCGGGTGTGTTCGCTGCCGGGTTCCTGATGCGGCCCATCGGTGGCTGGATTTTCGGTCGGGTAGCGGACCGGCACGGGCGTAAAAAATCGATGATGATTTCGGTGCTGATGATGTGCTTCGGTTCGTTGCTCATCGCCTGCTTGCCGACCTACAAAGACATTGGCGTGTGGGCACCGCTGCTGTTGCTGTTCGCCCGTCTGCTTCAAGGCTTGTCGGTGGGTGGCGAGTACGGCACCACCGCGACCTACATGAGTGAAATTGCCCTCAAGGGCCAGCGCGGTTTTTTTGCCTCGTTTCAGTACGTGACGCTGATTGGCGGGCAACTGTTGGCGGTGTCGTTGGTGGTGGTCTTGCAACAGTTCCTCACCGAGGAGGACCTGCGAGCCTATGGGTGGCGGATTCCGTTTGCGGTTGGCGCGGTCGCGGCAGTGATTTCGTTGTTCCTGCGGCGCACCCTCAAGGAAACCACCAGCAAGGAAATGCGCGAAAACAAAGACGCTGGCAGCATTCTGGCGTTGTTCCGTGATCACACACCGGCGTTTATCACTGTGCTCGGTTACACCGCCGGTGGTTCGTTGATTTTCTATACCTTCACTACGTACATGCAGAAGTACCTGGTGAACACCGCCGGCATGCACGCCAAGACCGCCAGTTACATCATGACCGGGGCGCTGTTCCTCTATATGTGCATGCAGCCCTTGTTCGGGATGCTCGCGGACAAGATAGGCCGGCGTAATTCGATGCTCTGGTTCGGCGCTCTCGGCACACTGTTTACCGTGCCGATCTTGCTGACACTCAAAAGCGTCAGCAGCCCGTTCCTGGCCTTTGTGCTGATTACGCTGGCACTGGCGATTGTGAGCTTCTACACCTCGATCAGTGGCCTGGTGAAAGCCGAGATGTTCCCGCCGCAGGTACGCGCACTGGGCGTTGGCCTAGCCTACGCGGTGGCGAATGCGATCTTCGGCGGTTCGGCAGAGTACGTGGCCCTGAGCCTCAAAGCTGTGGACATGGAGAACTCCTTCTACTGGTACGTGACGGTGATGATGGCGGTGGCGTTCCTGTTCAGCCTGCGCCTGCCCAAGCAAGCGGCGTATTTGCACCACGACCTTTGATCTTTTCCCGTGGGCCTGACCGGCCCACGCTTCCAGGAATTGTTTATGACCCAGCGACCGAACAATCAATTGTTCGATGCCTATTTCACTGCCCGCGACATGCGTGAAGTGTTCTGCGATCAGGGCCGGATTCAGGCCATGCTCGATTTCGAAGCAGCGTTGGCCCGTGCCGAGGCGCGGGTCGGGTTGGTTCCACACAGCGCAATTGCGCCGATTGAAGCCGCTTGCCAGGCCGCTCTCTACGATTTTTCAGCCTTGGGTGAAGCGATTGCTACGGCGGGCAACTCAGCGATTCCTTTGGTCAAGGCGCTGGGCAAACAGATTGCAGCCAACGATGTCGAGGCCGAACGCTATGTGCATTTGGGCGCGACCAGCCAGGACGTGATGGACACCGGGCTGATCCTGCAACTGCGCTGCGCGTTGTTGCTGATCGAAAGCGATCTGGCGCTACTCGGTGAGCGCCTCGCGGTTCAAGCCAGGCGTTACGTCGCGACGCCGCTGGCCGGGCGCACCTGGCTGCAACATGCAACACCGGTCACCCTCGGTATGAAGATCGCCGGTTGGCTGGGAGCGGTAACGCGCAGCCGCCAGCGTCTGCGTGAACTCAAACCGCGATTGTTGGTGCTGCAATTTGGTGGTGCCTCGGGAACCCTTGCAGCGCTGGGCGAGCAGGCGATGCCGATTGCCCAGGCGTTGGCCGAGGAGTTGCAACTGACGCTGCCAGAACAGCCTTGGCATACCCAGCGCGATCGTTTGGTGGAGTTTGGGGCGGTGCTGGGCTTGATCGCTGGCAGCCTCGGCAAACTAGGCCGCGATATCAGCTTGCTGATGCAAACCGAAGCAGGCGAAGTGTTTGAACCCTCGGCGCCAGGCAAGGGCGGTTCGTCGACCATGCCGCACAAACGCAATCCGGTGGGGGCAGCGGTGCTGATCAGTACGGCAACCCGGGTGCCGGGTCTGCTGTCGACGCTGTTCAGCGCCATGCCTCAGGAACACGAGCGCAGCCTCGGTCTGTGGCATGCGGAGTGGGAGACCTTGCCGGAGATTTGCTGCCTGGTGTCCGGCAGCCTGCAACAAGCGTTGCTGGTCGCCGAAGGCCTTGAAGTGGATGCTCCTCGCATGGCGCGCAACCTTAACCTGACCCAAGGCCTGGTGTTGGCCGAAGCGGTGAGCATCGTGCTCGCCCAGCGGGTGGGCCGCGATACCGCGCATCATTTGCTGGAGCAATGTTGCAAGCGTGCGGTGGCCGAGCAACGCCATCTGCGGGCGGTGCTTGGCGATGAGCCGCAAGTGACCGCCGAACTGTCGTCGATTGAACTGGATCGCCTGCTGGACCCCGCCCATTACCTCGGCCAGGCGCATACCTGGGTCGAGCGGGCGGTGGCCGAACATTTTACGCTGACTGCCTGAAGGAGGCTGCTGTGGGAGTCGTACAACTCGCCGAGGGCGAACTGCATTATCAACTTGACGGTCCGGGCGATGCGCCGGTGCTGGTGCTGTCCAACTCACTGGGCACTGATCTGCACATGTGGGAGGCGCAGATGCCCGCGTTCAGCGAGCACTTTCAGGTGTTGCGTTTTGATACGCGTGGGCACGGCCAGTCGCTGGTCACTCCGGGGCCTTATAGCATCGAGCAACTGGGGCGCGATGTGCTGGCGCTACTGGATGCGTTGCACATTGAGCGCGCGCATTTCTGCGGGTTGTCGATGGGGGGCTTGATCGGCCAATGGCTGGCGATCAATGCCGGTCAGCGTTTGCATAAGCTGATTGTGTGCAACACCGCGGCAAAAATCGGTGATCCGTCAGCGTGGAATCCGCGGATTGAAACGGTCCTGCGTGACGGGGCGGCAGCGATGGCAGCCCTGCGTGATGCGTCAATTGCGCGCTGGTTTACGCCAGACTTCGCGGTGACGAATCCGGCGGCGGTGCAGCAGATCACCGACATGCTGGCGGCCACTTCGCCTGAGGGCTATGCGGCCAATTGCGCCGCAGTGCGTGATGCCGATTTCCGTGATCAATTGTCTGCGATCAAGCTCCCGTTGCTGGTGATCGGCGGCAGCGAAGATGCCGTCACGCCACCGTCCGGCGGGCACTTCATTCAGGAACAAGTAAGGGGCGCCGAGTATGCCGAGTTCTATGCTGCTCACCTGTCCAACGTCCAGGCGGGTCATGCGTTCAGCGAACGGGTCCTGACATTTCTGTTAGCCGACTCACGCCTCTGAGGGATTTTTTGTGGACGAGAAACAACGTTACGACGAGGGCCTGAAAGTTCGTCGCGCGGTACTCGGCGATGCTCATGTCGACCGCAGCCTTAATGCCCTGACCGAGTTCAACTCGGAGTTTCAGGAAATGATCACCCGCCATGCGTGGGGTGACATCTGGACCCGCCCAGGACTGGCGCGTCATACCCGTAGCCTGATCACTATTGCGATGCTGATCGGCATGAACCGCAACGAAGAACTGAAACTGCATCTGCGCGCGGCTGCGAACAACGGCGTGAGCCGTGGCGAGATCAAGGAAGTGATCATGCAGAGCGCGATCTACTGCGGGATTCCGGCGGCGAATGCGACGTTCCACCTGGCCGAGTCGGTGTGGGATGAGCTGGGGGTTGAGTCGCGGGAGTGATTCAGGTGTTTCACGACGTCTGAGGTGATCTGCGAAACGCCTATAGGGGCTCTGTGCGGGTCACAGAGCACCTAGGGTGGGCGGGTTTTTACAAGAGATTGATCGGGTAGCTGACGATCAGACGGTTCTCGTCGAACTCGTTGTTGCTGTAGTCGCGACGCATGCTTGAGTTGCGCCACCTGACGTTGAGGTCCTTGAGCGTGCCGTTTTGCACGGTGTAGCCCAGTTCACTTTCGCGGCCCCATTCCTTGCCATCGGACGTGCTGGTGGTGTGTACGTTGTCGCCGCTAATGTAGCGGTTCATCAGGGTCAGGCCAGGCACGCCAAGGGCGGCGAAGTTGTAGTCATGGCGCACTTGCCAGGAGCGTTCCTGGGCGTTGTCATAGCTGGAGTTGTAACTGTCGTTGGCCAAGGTGCCGCCGCTGGTGCCGTTGACGCGCATCCAGGCACTGTCGCCGGTGAGTTTCTGCACGCCGACGTAGAAGGTGTTGCCGCCGTATTTGGCTGAGAACAGTCCCGACCAGGTTTTGTTGTCCAGCGTGCCGGCCTTGGCGCTGCCGTCGTCCTTACCGTAGAAAAACCCGAGGTTGGCGCCCAGTGTCCAGTCACCCAGGGGTTGGGTGTGGATCAGGCTCACGTATTGTTGGCTGTAGATGTCTTTGAGTTCGGCATTCCACAAACCAATCTGGGTGTGTTTGTCGTTGAAGGTGTATTCGCCGCCCTCGAAGTTGAAACGGTCGGAGGTGAACGCCGGTTGGCCGGTCATCGACAGGTCGGTCATGCTGCTGTCGTTGCGCGGGCTGTTGGCGCGGAACTGGCCGCCGTAGAGCGTCAGGCCGTGGATTTCCCTGGAGGTGATCTGCCCACCACGAAACGTCTGTGGCAGCGAGCGGCCGTCGTCCGAACGCAGGATCGGCAGCACCGGCATCCACTCGCCGACCTTCACTTCGGTCTGTGACAACTTGGCCTTGAGCGCCACACCGGTGCGGCCGAAAGTGTCTGCCGGGCGGCCGTCGTGGTCCAGCGGCAGCAACTGCGTACCGCCAGTGCCTTTACCCCCGTCGAGTTTTACCGAGTACAACCCCAGCAGGTCCATGCCGAACCCGACGGTGCCTTGGGTGAAGCCGGATTTAGCGTCGAGGATAAAACTTTGCGTCCATTCATCTGCCTTGCGCTGTGCTTTGGTTGGGTCGCTGAAGTTGCGGCCAAAGTAGAAGTTGCGCAGGTTCAGGTTGACCTTGGCACCGTCGATAAAGCCGGCTTCCTCGGCCTGAACGGGTAGGGCACTGCCGGCCAGTGCGACGGCGATGAGGCTCGCAAACAAGTACTGCGCGTTGGGAGGGGTCATGGGTTCGGGTCTCTCTAATTGTTCGGGGTGAAGCAAAGTGCTGCCGCAACCAGAGGTTGCAGACACAAGATTTGGAAACGAGGTAAGTCGGGTGCAGTCAGCCAGTCGGTGCGCGGCGCGGGGGCATGGTGTCGAGCCTGTTGTTATTGGTTTTGTGCGACGAATGGTGCGGGGCCGGGGCGGGGTGATTCAATTGGAAAAAGCCGGTTTTGGGCGATTATCGAACACAAGATGGGCGATGATTGTGTGGCGCAACCGCGCACGAAGGGGGCATAACTGACAATTGAACATTTCCGGCAGCCAACAAAAAGCCCACCAAATGGTGGGCTTGTTGTTTTGTACCGTGCTGTTAGAACAACTTCAGCTTTGGTGCGTCTTCTTTCAACGGCTCGTTTTTCGCCGTTTGTTCGTTCCAGCCACCACCCAACGCCTTATACAGATTGACCGCGCTGGCCAGTTGCGCCAGTCGGTCGGTGATCAGCGATTGTTGGGCGCTGAACAGTTGACGCTGGGCATCGAGGAAGGTCAGGTTGCTGTCGACACCAATACGGTAGCGACGCTCGGCCAGACGGTAGTAGTCCTGGTTCGCGGTGACGAAATCACGCTGAGCCTGTAACTGCTCGGTGTAAGTCTGGCGCGCGGCCAAGCCGTCGGCGACTTCCTGGAAGGCCGTTTGAATAGACTTCTCGTAGGTCGCTACGCTGATGTCTTTCTGGATTTTTGAATAGTCCAGGCTGGCACGCAGGCTACCGGCGTTGAAGATCGGCAGGTTGATTTGCGGCGAGAACAACCAGGTGCCCGAACCGCCCTTGAACAGACCGGACAGGTCTGGGCTAAGGGTGCCGGCATTGGCCGTCAGGCTGATGCTTGGGAAGAACGCAGCCCGTGCCGCGCCAATGTTGGCATTGGCGGCTTTCAGGTTGTATTCAGCCTGGAGGATGTCCGGACGACGTTGCAGCAAGTCCGATGGCAGACCGGCCGGCACTTCGCTCAGCAGGTCATCGGCCAGGGGCTTGGCCGCTTGCAGGTTGGCTGGGATACCGGTACCGAGCAGCAGCACCAGGCTGTTTTCATCCTGGGCGACTTGACGCGTGTACTTGGCCAGTTGCGCCCTGGCGTTTTCCACCGAGGTACGCGACTGGGCCAGGTCCAGCGCCGAGGCCACACCCACTTCATTGCTGCGTGCGGTGAGTTTGTAACTCTCTTCGAACGCACCCAGCGTGTCCTGGGTCAGCTTCAGCAGTTCCTTGTCGGCCTGCCAGGTCAGGTAGGCATTGGCTACGTTGGCCACCAGGCTGATCTGGGTACTGCGCCGCGCTTCTTCGGTGGCGAAGTATTTCTGCAATGCTTCTTCACTGAGGCTACGTACCCGTCCGAATAGGTCGAGTTCATAGGCACTCATGCCGACAGTGGCTGAGTACGAACCGGTGATGTTCGACTCGCCCGTTTGCGAGGACCGTGCCGGAACGCGCTGACGGCTGCCGCTGCCAGTGGCTGAGATCGCCGGGTACAGATCGGCACGCTGGATGCGGTATTGAGCCGCATAAGCGTCGATGTTCAGCGCGGCGACACGCAGGTCACGGTTGTTTTCCAGAGACAGCTGGATCATCTGTTGCAGTGCCGGGTCGTGGAAAAACTGCTTCCAGCCCTGTTCGGCGGCGGCCTGGTTGGGCGCCTTGGCCGGCGAATACGCCGGGCCTTGCGGGAACTGGCTCGCCACCGGCGCGGTTGGCTGCTGATAATCAGGTATCAGCGAGCAGCCACCGAGCACGAAGGCAGCGACGGCTAGGGAGAGTAGCGACTTGCTCATTGGCCAGCCTCTTTAGGAGTTTCAGTTGCGTCATCCTGGTCGACCTTTTTACGCTGGCCGATGGAGGACACGGTGACGAAGAACAGTGGTACCCAGAAGATCGCCAGGGCCGTGGCCGTGATCATACCGCCAATGACGCCGGTACCGATCGCATGCTGGCTACCCGAACCCGCCCCCGTGGAGATCGCCAGCGGAACCACACCGAGGACGAAGGCCAGCGACGTCATGATGATCGGTCGCAAACGCATCCGGCAGGCTTCAATGGCCGCGTCGCGCAGGCTGCGTCCTTGCTCATGCAAGTCCTTGGCGAACTCGACGATCAGAATGGCGTTTTTCGACGCTAGACCGATGGTCGTCAACAGGCCCACCTGGAAGTACACATCGTTGGACAGACCTCGCAGGCTGGTGGCCATCAGCGCGCCGATGATCCCCAGCGGTACGACCAGCATGACCGCGATCGGAATCGACCAGCTTTCATACAGTGCCGCCAGACAGAGGAACACCATCAGCAGCGACAAGGCATACAGCGCTGGCGCTTGCGAGCCGGACAGCCGTTCCTCATAGGACAGGCCGGTCCATGAAATACCGACACCTGCCGGCAGTTTGGCAGCAATCGCCTCGACCTCGGCCATGGCATCCCCGGTGGAATAGCCTGGCGCCGGGGCACCGAGGATTTCCATCGCTTCTACACCGTTATAGCGAGCCAGTTTCGGCGAACCGTAAACCCACTCACCCTTGGCGAACGCGGAGAACGGCACCATGGTGCCGGCGCTGTTGCGCACGTACCATTTCTTCAGATCTTCAGGGCTCATGCGAGCGCCTGCCTGGCCTTGTACGTAAACCTTCTTCACACGACCACGGTCGATAAAGTCGTTGACGTAGCTACTACCGAAGGAGATCGACAAGGTGCTGTTGATGTTGGCAAGTGTCAGGCCCAGCGCGCTGGCTTTCTCGTCGTCGATTTCCAGTTGGTACTGTGGCTCGTCGTTCAGGCCGTTCGGACGCACCTGATACAGCACTTTGCTCTGCGCAGCCATGCCAAGGAACTGGTTACGGGCAGCCATCAGCTTGTCGTGGCCGATGCCGGCGCGGTCCTGGAGGAACACGTCGAAACCGGTGGCGTTACCCAACTCCAGTACCGCCGGCGGTGCGAAAGCAAACACCATGGCGTCGCGGAAACTGAAGAAGTGCTGCTGAGCGCGGCCTGCGAGTGCAAATACGCTGTTGTTCGCGTCACGCTCGCCCCACGGTTTGAGCATGATGAACGCCAAGCCAGAGCTCTGACCACGACCGGCGAAGTTGAAGCCGTTCACAGTGAACACCGACGCCACCGAACTGGACTCTTTCTCCAGCAGGTAGGTGCGCATCTCGTCGATCACCACTTGCGTGCGCTCGGCACTGGAACCGGCCGGGGTTTGCACCTGGGCGAACAGTACGCCTTGGTCTTCTTCCGGCAAGAAGGCAGTCGGGATGCGGGTGAACAGCCAGATCATGCCAACAATGATGATCAGGTAGGCCAGCAGGTACGGCGCCTTGTGCGTGAGCATGTTGCCGACACCGCGCTCGTAGCTTCTGACGCCACGGTCGAAGTTGCGGTTGAACCAGCCGAAGAAGCCGCGTTTCGGTGTGCCGTGCTCGCCTTTCGGAATCGCCTTGAGCATGGTGGCGCACAGTGCCGGGGTGAAAATCAGGGCAACCAGCACCGACAGGGCCATGGCCGAGACGATGGTGATCGAGAACTGTTTGTAGATCACACCGGTGGAGCCGCTGAAGAACGCCATCGGCAGCAGTACGGCCGACAGCACCAGGGCGATACCGACAAGGGCACCCTGGATCTGCCCCATGGACTTCTTGGTCGCTTCCTTGGGTGACAGGCCTTCCTCGCTCATCACCCGCTCGACGTTTTCCACGACGACGATGGCATCGTCCACCAGCAAACCGATGGCCAGCACCATACCGAACATCGTCAGGGTGTTGATGCTGAAGCCGAAGGCCGCGAGGATCCCGAAGGTACCCAGCAATACCACCGGCACGGTCATCGTGGTGATCACGGTGGCGCGGAAGTTTTGCAGGAACAGGAACATTACCAGGAACACCAGCACGATCGCTTCAACCAGGGTTTCAACCACACCCTTGATCGATTCGGTCACCACTGGAGTGGTGTCGTAAGGGAACACCACTTCCATCCCTTGCGGGAAGAACGGCTTCAGGTCGTCAATGGTTTTACGCAGGGCCTTGGCGGTGTCGAGGGCGTTGGCGCCGTTAGCCAGTTTTACTGCCAAACCAGAAGCCGGTTTGCCGTTGAACTGTGCTGCGATACTGGAGTTTTCACCCCCCAGACCCACTTCGGCGACGTCACCGACACGCACTTGCGAACCGTCTTTGTTGACCTTTAGCAGAATCGCCCTGAACTGCTCGGCAGTCTGCAGACGCGTCTTGCCGATGATCGTGGCGTTCAGTTGCTGGCCAGGCATTGCTGGCAAGCCACCGAGTTGCCCAGAGGACACTTGAACGTTCTGCGCCGAGATGGCCGTGCTCACGTCCGCTGGGGTCAGGTTGAAGTTGTTCAACTTGGCCGGGTCGAGCCAGATGCGCATCGCGTACTGGGCACCGAAGACTTGGAAGTCACCGACACCGGCGGTCCGCGAAATCGGGTCCTGCATGTTCGACACGATGTAGTTGGACAGGTCGTCCTTGGACATGCTGCCGTCTTGCGATACCACGCCGATCACCAGCAGGAAGTTTTTCACTGCCTTGGTCACGCGGATACCCTGCTGCTGCACTTCTTGTGGCAGCAACGGGGTGGCCAGGTTCAGTTTGTTCTGAACCTGAACCTGCGCGGTATCGGAGTTGGTGCCCTGCTCGAAGGTCGCGGTAATGGTCATGCTGCCGTCGGAGTTACTTTCCGACGACACATAACGCAGGTTGTCGATACCGTTGAGCTGTTGCTCGATGACCTGAACCACGGTGTCCTGCACGGTTTGTGCAGAGGCGCCTGGGTAGGTTACGGAGATCGCAATGGCCGGTGGCGCAATGCTCGGGTACTGGTTGATCGGCAGTTTGAGGATCGATAAAGCACCGACCAGCATGATCACCAGAGCAATTACCCAGGCGAAAATCGGACGGTCGATAAAAAATTTCGACATGGTTTACTCCCCTTTGCCGCCTGCAGCTTTGTCTGTTGCCTGCGCCGGTGCCGGGTTTTTAGCCGCTACGTTGGTCGCTTCGGTCGGTTTCACTTCAACTCCCGGTTTGACGAATTGCAGCCCTTCGGTGATCAGGCGATCACCGGCCTTCAGGCCATCTTCGATCAGCCACTGGCTGCCGACGGTGCGGCTGGCCTTCAGCTGACGCAATTCAACCTTGTTGTCTGGGCCAACGACCAGCGCGGTTGGCATGCCTTTGAGGTCACGGGTCACACCTTGTTGCGGTGCCAGAATGGCGGCAGCGTTGATCCCGGACTGCAATTTGGCGTGAACGAACATGCCCGGCAACAGCGTGTGATCAGGGTTCGGGAACACGGCACGCAGGGTGACAGACCCAGTGGTCTGGTCGACCGAGACTTCGGAGAATTCCAGCTTGCCGTCCTGTTTGTACTCGCTGCCGTCTTCCATGGTCAGTTTGACCGTCGCCGAGTTGTCACCAGCCTTTTGCAGACGACCGCTTTCCAGCTCGCGGCGCAGCTCAAGCAGCTCCACTGAGGATTGGGTTACGTCGACGTAGATGGGGTCCAGTTGCTGGATGACAGCCATCGCGTCGGTCTGGCCGTTGCTGACCAGTGCGCCTTCTGTCACTGAAGAGCGGCCGATACGCCCAGTGATCGGTGCGTAGACCTTGGTGTAGCGCACGTTGATCTGTGCGCTTTGCAAGGTTGCTTCCGATTGCAAACGGTTCGCCACGGCGGTGTCGTATTCCTGACGGCTCACGGCTTGCTCGTTGACCAGTTGCTTGTAGCGATCAGAGATCGACTTGGTCTGTTGCAGGCTGGCCTCGGCGCTTTTCAGCGTTGCTTCATAGACCGACGGATCGATCTGATAGAGCTGTTGGCCGGCTTTGACATCGCTGCCTTCCTTGAACAGACGCTTAAGTATGATCCCGTTTACCTGTGGGCGAACTTCCGCGATGCGGTACGCGCTCGTGCGGCCCGGAAGCTCGGACGTCAGGGTGAAGGCTTGAGGTTGTAGGGTGACGACGCCGACCTGAGGGGCGGGAGCAGCAGGAGGTGCTTCTTCCTTTTTGCATCCGCTGAGCAGTGATGCCAAGGCGACGGCAGTGACCAGGGCTGTAACAGCTGGCTTGAATTGCATGAAAATCCTCGGGTCAGGCGCGCAAAATGCGCACAAGAAAGGTGGAAGGGTGAAAAGTGTGCGCTGGATGGATAAATAGCTTGCTAAGAAATATACTTACATTCATGGTTGTTTGTAAATACCTTGACTACGTACCCGGATTCTTACGAAAGCCGCTTAAAGATTTGAATTGTAGATCGCAGACGAGCCCCAAGAGCGCTCGCTCCACTTTTTATTCAGCAGAGATTCAGACATCGCTGAAGCATCCTGATTGAGGTTTTACTGCCATGGTTCGCCGTACCAAAGAGGAAGCTCAAGAAACCCGAAGCCAGATACTCGAAGCGGCAGAGAAAGCCTTTTACGAAAGGGGCGTGGCGCGCACGACACTGGCGGACATTGCCACGCTGGCGGGCGTCACTCGCGGAGCCATCTACTGGCATTTCAGCAACAAGGCCGATCTGGTGCAGGCCATGCTGGACACCTTGCACGAGCCGCTGGATGAAATGGCCAAGGCCAGTGAGAGCGCAGAGGAAGTCGATCCGCTGGGATGCATGCGCAAACTGTTGATTCATTTGTTTCATCAAGTTGCCTTGGACCCAAAAACCCGACGCATCAATGAGATTTTGTTTCATAAGTGCGAATTCACCGATGAAATGTGCGACCTGCGCCAGCAGCGCCGGGAGGTCAGCCTCGATTGCAACGTGCGCATCGCCCTGGCCCTAAGTAATGCAGTGAATCGTGGGCAGCTCCCGGAAAACCTGGACACGGCCCGTGCAGCCATCAGTCTGCATGCCTATATTGACGGGATTCTGTATCAGTGGCTCTTGGCACCCGATAGCTTTCAACTGCACATCGAAGCCGAGCGTTGGGTCGATACAGGATTGGACATGCTGCGCTTGAGTCCTAGCCTACGCAATTGAAAAAAAATGTGTAATCGGGTCGTGTGTGCCGACCCAACAAGGCGAGCGAAGATCATCTCTTCGCTCGCCTTGTTGTGATGGGGTGCTTTTATATACGTACTTCGATCCGGTTCATAGGTAGTGAGCTACGTATTTTGTAGGAATTTTGTGTCCAACGTGTGAACGCTTGTGAGTGATTCCGGTGTCTGTGCGCAAGCTCAGGTGATAAATCCGGCGCAATCGGTGGGTGAAAGCCTTTTGATGTTGATGCCGCAGTGTTTACTTGATTGTCAGATTGACGGTGTAGTTGAAAGGCAGACTGCCCATTTGCGCCGAAACGCGGGCTTGGCAAGTTGCTAGTTGAGTGCCCGTCGACACGGCTGAAGCAGTACGGGTTGCCTCATAGCTTGGGCTAAACACTCCCCATGTTTTTTTGACGCTGATCGTTGTACTGAATGTGCAGGCCTTGGTCCCAGAGGCGTAGGTGAATGTTTCAGTTACAACACTCGGCTTAGAGCGACTCATCGATAAAAAACCCAAGTTATAAGTGGCGTAAGTGTCCAGGGTATTTTGTGGCGGAATGGTAAATGTTGACAGAGCAAGCCCACTGTCGCGTTGGGCGGGGCTCGGTTGAGTGAGAACAATAGGCGCAGCAGTGGCATTGCGCGTGTTGTAGGTAATTTCGGTATGGTTGGGATTGGCTGCAAACAGCTGGGTTGAAAGAGGCAGTAGCGCCAGTGCCAGAACTGTCGAAATTTTTTTGTGCATGGGTGTTCATCCTTGAACAGTAATATTGATAGAAGTTTAAAAAGTGAGTTTCGTCTTGTTTGGTGTATTAGCCGTAGACGAGACTGAAGTTAACAGTCGGCTCCTGAAAGAGCGACTTTAAATTATTTGCGGTGTGTGTATGGTTTTATGATGTTGTGAACTAATAAAACCCCCGAATATGAATATTTGGGGGTTTTAAATCTAAGTTAAAGTGTCGGGTAGTCGATGTAACCTACCGGCCCTTTGGCATAGAACAGTTCAGGGCGAGCGTCATTGAGTGGCGCATCCGCCTTCAACCGAGCCGGCAGGTCAGGGTTGGCAATGAACGGCACACCGAAGGCGACCGCATCAGCCTTGCCACTGGCGAGCCATTCGTTGGCGCTGTCTTTAGTGAAGCGTTCGTTGGCGATGTAAGCGCCACCGAAGGCTTCTTTTAGACGAGGGCCCAGGCTGTCGCCGGCTTCTTTCTCGCGCGAGCAAATGAACGCGATACCGCGTTTACCCAGTTCGCGAGCGACGTAGGTGAAAGTCTCCGCCAGATTGTCGTCGCCCATGTCATGCGAGTCGGCGCGCGGTGCCAAATGCACACCAACACGGCCGGCGCCCCAGACTTCAATCGCGGCGTCGGTGACTTCGAGCAACAAGCGCGCACGATTCTCCAGTGATCCGCCGTAGCTATCAGTGCGTTGGTTGGTGCTGCTTTGCAGGAACTGGTCGAGCAGGTAACCGTTCGCGCCGTGGATTTCCACACCGTCGAAACCAGCCGCTTTGGCATTCTCGGCGCCGACGCGGTACGCATCGATAATGTCGCCGATTTCAGCCGCTTCAAGCGCGCGTGGGGTCGGGTAGTCGGACAATGGACGAACCAGGCTAACGTGACCTTTTGGCTGGATGGCGCTCGGCGCGACCGGTGTCTCACCGTTCAGGTAGGACTCGTGGGAGATCCGGCCGACGTGCCACAGTTGCAGAACAATTTTGCCGCCAGCACCATGCACCGCTTTGGTTACATTGCTCCAGCCACGCACTTGGTCGTTGGACCAGATGCCTGGGGTGTCCGGGTAGCCGACGCCCATCGGCGTCACGGAGGTGGCTTCGCTGAGGATCAGGCCGGCGGACGCGCGCTGCACGTAGTACTCGGCCATCAGCGCGTTCGGCACACGGCCTTCGTCGGCGCGGCAGCGGGTCAGCGGCGCCATGATGATGCGGTTGGCCAACTCGAGGTCGCCCAATTTGATTGGATCGAAAATAGTCGTCATGAAGTAAAAGCCTCGTCAGTAATCAATTAATCAGTGGATAGCAGGAGCCAGTTCGGCATCGCCGTTCTGACGGAAAGTAATCAGCGTCACCAACAGGGCAAGAACCGCCAATGCCGCTGCTGCGAGTGGCACGCTGTTCAGGCCGAAGCCATGGGCGATGACGCTGCCGCCGACCCACGCACCGAGGGCGTTGCCGACGTTGAAGGCGCCGATGTTCAGCGTCGACACCAGATTCGGTGCCGCCTTGCCGAAGGTCACCACGTTGACTTGCAGCGCTGGGACGGCGGCAAAGGAAACGGTGGCCCAGAGGAACAGAGTAATTTCGGTCGGGATGACGGCGACGCTGGTCCAGGTCAGGACGGTCGAAACCACCGCCATTGAGATAAAGACGCCAATCAGTGTGGCGGCCAGGCGTTTGTCCGCCAGTTTGCCGCCGATGATGTTACCCACGGTCAGGCCCAGGCCGATCAGCAGCAGGGTCCAGGTCACGCCTTTGGGCGAGACGCCGGTAACGTCGCCGAGCAGCGGCGCGACGTAAGTAAAGAGGGTGAACATTGAGGCGGCGAACAATGCGGTCATGCTTAGCGACAGCCAGATACCCGCACCTTTGAGGGCTCGAAGTTCGGCACGCATGTCGAGTTTTTCTTCATCACGCTTGGCAGGCAGGAAGCGGATCAAGCCGATCAGTGCAATGACACCGATGACGGTCACCGCCCAGAAGGTCGAACGCCAGCCAGCCTCCTGACCGAGGGCCGTACCCAGTGGCACGCCCAGGACATTGGCCAGGGTCAGGCCGGTGAACATCAATGCCACCGCCGACGCACGTTTGTTAGCCGGCACCAGGCCGGCGGCGACCACCGAACCGATGCCGAAAAATGCACCGTGGCACAGGGCAGTGACCACGCGGGCAAACATCAGCACGTTGTAATCACTGGCCAGGGCGCACAGCAGGTTGCCGACGATGAAAATCCCCATCAACGCTACCAGTGCGGCCTTGCGCGGCAGTTTGGCGGTGGCCAGTGCCATGAATGGGGCACCGATGGCCACGCCCAGGGCGTAACCGGTTACCAGCCAGCCAGCGCCCGGGATCGACACACCAAGGTCAGCCGCCACATCGGGCAGCAAGCCCATGATGACGAACTCGGTGGTGCCTATGGCGAACGCGCTCAAGGCCAGAATGAGTAGCGAGAGTGGCATTGTTAATTCCTTGCCGGAGCGCTGAGCTCCTTGACGATGGCGTCGAGGAACGCCTGAATCACGTCCTCGTTGCGTTTGAAGAAGTGCCATTGACCGGCCTTCTGACTGCTGATCAGACCTGCTCGTTGCAAGGTCGCCAAATGTGCCGACACGGTGGACTGGGACAGACCGCAACGCTGGTCGATCTGTCCGGCGCAGATACCGTACTCATGGTTGTGAGTCTGCTGCGGGAACTGGACTTTGGGATCTTTCAGCCAGATGAGGATGTCTCGGCGTACTGGGTGCGCCAGCGCTTTTATTATTTCGTCGAGGTCGAGGGTCATGGTGTGGACTCGTGATGAGTAAAACGCTGTATCGCGATGGGGCGAACTTTAAATCGGCACATTGCGATATACCAATATGTTTTTGATCTGAAGACCGCATAAATCGGTATATCGGGTTATAACGATATGTTGCGCGCAGTGCTAAGCTGCGCGGCATGAACTATCTCGCTCATCTGCACCTTGGCGGCCAGCGCCCCGGTCAATTGCTCGGCAGTCTGTATGGCGATTTCGTCAAAGGACAGTTGCAAGGGCAGTTTGATCCGGAAATCGAGGCCGCGATCCAACTGCACCGACGCATCGACGTATTTACCGACCGCCATCCGTTGGTGGACGCAGCGCTGTCACGGTTTTCCGTCACCCGTCGACGTTACGCCGGCATTGTGCTTGATGTGTTCTTCGATCACTGCCTGGCGCGGGACTGGACGCTCTACGCTGACCGGCCGCTGGTGCATTTCACATCGGATGTTTATCGGGTGCTGTCCAGCGCGCCGCAGTTGCCAGAACGCCTGGCGCAAATTGTGCCGCACATGGTGGCCAATGACTGGTTGGGCTCTTATCAAGAGTTTGCGGTGCTGGAACAGGTGTTGCGGGGGATTTCGCGGCGGTTGACCAGGCCGGAGGAACTGGCAGGGGCGATGCAGGACTTGCGGGTGTTGTATGAACCGTTAAGTGATGACTTTCGCGTGTTTTATCCGCAGCTCCAGGACTTCGCGCAGAACGCCCGCGACATGAACTTACCGTTGGCGTGAGCCTGCTCGCGAAGGCGGCGTTACCGCCGATACCCTTGCCGGACGCTAAGTAGCCTTCGCACAGTTTTTTGTCAGGGGCATCAGCATCAAGCGGCGATAGCGGGACGCATCGGGACGTGCTGCTTTTCAGGCATCGCCCCAAACAACGCCTTCTGCACGGCCTGCTGTGCTTCGAAGGCCAAGGCTGCCCGTTCGCGGCCTTCACAAGCAATAGGCTTCAACAAATGCACCTCCACATCCCCCCGATCATTGGCGAACAAACGCATCAGGTGCGAGAGCAAATCATCATCGCCAATGAACGGCGCCAACGCATCGATTTCACCGTCACGTAAATACCGAATCGCCACCGGTTGCAACGCCACGTCGGCATCGATGGCCGCTGACAGCAGTCGACCATGGAAGGTACGCAGCGAACGCCCATCGGTGGTGGTGCCCTCCGGGAACATCAGTAATGGGTGGTTTTGTTCCAGGTGACGGGTCATCTGCTTGCGAATCAACTGACTGTCGCCCGAACCGCGACGGATAAACAGGCTGCCGGCCTTGGCCGCCAACCAGCCCGCTACCGGCCAAGTGCGTACTTCGGCCTTGGACAGAAACGACAGGGGCGTGATCATGCCCAGCAAGGGAATATCGGTCCAGGACACGTGGTTGCTGACCCAGAGCATTGGCGCCTGGGGCAACTCGCCATGCACGGTGACGCGAAAGGGCAGGGCATTGCTCAAACGCGCCATAAAAAACCGTGACCAGCGCTGGCGACGAACCATCGAGTGAGCAATCCCTGCGCGCTCGAACAGCCCGAAAACACTGGCCATGCTCAACCCCAGCGCCACCACCACCAGCACCCGCGCAATTCGCGCGTACACCCGCAAACGGCTCATCACATGGCCGCCTTGAAGTGTTTGGCGTAACGCGGGCAGAGTTCATCGCGCTTGAGCAGGATGAACACATCGGCGACCTGAAAGTCCTCGTCCCAGCACGGCTCGCCGCAGATCTTCGCGCCCAGGCGCATGTAGGCTTTGAGCAGCGGAGGCATTTCAGCGATCACGTTCGATGGAATATCCAGCGTCGGCAATGGCTTCTTCGGCTCGGCTCGCAGGTGTTCGGTACACAGGTAGCGTTCGCGCAGGCGCTGCATGATCGCGTGGGCCTGTATTCCGCCGTCCTGCATCGGAATGCTCGCGCAACCCATCAAATAGCTGTAGCCACCCTGGTTCAGGACTTCGGCCAATTCGCCCCAGAGTACGGCGATAGTGCCGCCGTTGCGGTAGGCCGGATCGACGCACGTGCGACCAATTTCCAGAATCGGACCTTTGAGATGAACCAGGCCGTGCAAACTGAATTCTTCTTCGCTGTAAAACCGTCCCAGGCTGCTGGCCGCCGTGTGGTCAAGCAAGCGGGTGGTGGCCACCAGACGTCCGGTGTTCATGTCGCGCACGCCGATGTGGGCGCAGTGAACATCATAGTCATCCATGTCCAGACCCAGCTCCGCGCCTTTGAGCTTGGCGTTGAATTCGCCGCTGAACACGTTGAAGCGCAGCGCCTGGGCTTCCTGCAAGGCCTCGACACCGATCAGGCGTTCGGCTTGCAGGCGGCGTTCATTGCCGGTGTCGCTGATGCGGGCGATCTGAGTCATTGCGAATCTCCGTGCGGGCTGTTCATCCGTCGTGGGTGGCAGCCGATCGACTTTCTTTATGCAGCCGTGTTGTGCAAAGTCAGGCTATGTAGCCCCGGTGTCATCGCCATGAAGCTTTGGTGATGCTTATATGACAGCCCACGAGGAGCCTCTAATGCCTTGGCAAACCCTGCTCAACCGCGGTGAACGCCTTCCCGCTCACGATGATCTGGCGGAAGGCTTTGCGGCCTTGTTGCATCAGTTGGGCACGGTCACGCCGTTCGAGCTCGCAGTGGCCGGTGCGCGCTTGATGGCGACCCCTGGGCTGGCATTTTTGGTGGGGTATCAAGCGGCGTTGCGCGTGCTGTGGCCTAGTGCGCCGCTGAGCCTCGGCGCCTTGTGCGCGACCGAACAGCGCAGCCTGCGTCCGGCCGAGATGCAGACCCGGCTCCAGGATTTGCGCCTGAACGGGCGCAAGGATTTCGTTACCGCTGGCGATGCGGCTGACTGGCTGCTGATTGCCGCCCGCAGTGAAGCGCTCGGCGAAGACCCGCGACTGAGCCTGGCGGTGGTCTATCCCGGTGAACCGGGCGTGCGCCTGGAAAAACTCCCGTCCATCGCGTTGATGCCCGACATCAGTCACAGTCGGGTGTTTCTCGACAACGCCTTTTGCGAGTTGCTGGCCGGCGATGGGTGGGATGCTTACGTCAAACCGTTCCGCACCCTGGAAGACATCTACGTCTTGAGCGCCATGACCGCTTGGCTTTACGGCGTCGGTCAGGACAGCCACTGGCCGCAAAGCTTGCAACTGCGGTTGCTGGCGTTGTTGGCCGGGTGTGCGGAAGCCACTCGTCAGGCGCCGACTAACCCGGCCGGGCACGTGCTGTTGGGTGGGTTGTTTGCGCAGTTTGATGGACTCAAGGCTGAGATGGATCAGGCCCTGTCAACCGGGCTGCCACTGTGGGCGACAATGTGGCAGCGCGATCAAGCGGTGATGGAGTTGGCGGCGGGGGCTAGAGGTAAGCGATTGGCCAAGGCGTTGGCGGGATCTTCGCTGGTTTAAAAGGTCCTCTCGCGAGTCGGCTTGCACCACATTTGAAATACGTTCCCCTGTGGGAGCCTGCTCGCCAAGGCGATCTGTTGGGTAACGCACATTTCAAAACTGTCATCTACCTCGTCTAGGCTAAGCAGGTTGATTATCCGAGTGTTTGCTATGTTCAAAGGCTTGTCCCTGTTCTTTTTGCTGCTGATTAGCGCCACCGTTCGCGCCGAAAACTGGCCCGCCGAGCAGTGGTCGCAAGGCCCGACAGTCGGCGGTCCAGCGCTTGAAGCTCTGGAGCGCTATGCGTTCGCAACCCGCGATGACATCACTCGAAAAGGCATTCGCACTGATGCCTTGCTGGTGATCCGTGACGGTCAATTAATCTACGAACGCTATGGGGGCCCTACCACGGCCGACACCCCGCACCTGACGTGGTCCATCAGCAAAAGCCTGATGGCCACGGTGCTCGGTGTGGCCTATGGCGAGGGCTTGTTTTCGCTCCATGACCCGGTGGTGAAGTTCTATCCTGCGCTGGAAAATCACCCGGCGATCACCCTGGCCGACCTGTTGCATTGGGCTTCCGGCCTGGACTGGCAGGAAGACTATGAATATGCGCCGCTGAAATCCTCGGTGGTGGCGATGCTCTACACCCTGGGTCACTCGAATATGGCTGCGTTCACCGCCGCGCACGATGAATACGCTGCGCCGGGCCGCACGTTTCGTTATTCCAGTGGTGACAGCAATTTGCTGTCAGCGGCGCTGAAATCCATCGTCGGCGCGGACCGCTATGCGGATTATCCTTGGGCTGCATTGTTCGAACCGTTGGGGATTCACCATGCTGTTTGGGAAACCGACGCCAGCGGTACATTCGTCGCTTCGTCCTATGCCTACCTGACCGCCCGCGACCTGGCGCGCATTGGGCTGTTGATGGCTCGCGACGGGCGTTGGCAGGATCGCCAATTGCTGCCCAAGGACTGGGTCGCCTTCAACCGCGAGCCGTTCGCTGGTTATCGCGCCCACCAGGACGATGCTGTCCCCGGTGGCCAGTGGTGGCTCAATCGTGCGGTGGACGGCGCGGCGCCACCTTGGCCTGCGGCGCCGGTGGATACCTTTGCCGCGTTGGGCCATTGGGGGCAGGCGATGTATGTCATTCCCAGCGAAAACCTGGTGATCGTGCGTTACGGCGATGATCGGGACGGCAGCTACCGGCACAACGAATTGCTCAAGCTCGTGCTCAAAGCGTTTGCCGAGAAGGTGCAGCCATGAGTCGCGCACATTTTTTCCGTCGTCGCCCGTTCAGCAGTGTTCTGCTGTTGCTGCTGGTTTTTTTGATGGGCTGGATCTGGCAGGAGCGGGTGGCGTTGTGGGCGTTTGCGGACATCATCAGTGCCTATACCGCCAAAGAATATTGTTCGTGCCGGTACGTGATGAACAACGACGCCGACTATTGCCGAGGCTATGTGAAACAGTGGTTGCCCGTCAGTGGTTTTGTCGATGACATCGCCTCCCGGCGCGTGGTGGTCAGCGGTCTGGGGCGGAGCAATAGCGCCCAGTGGGTTGGCGAGCGCCAAGGATGTCAGTTGCAACCCTGATGATGCTTTTGTGACGAGGGAGCTTGCAACCTGCCTCAGGCCGGTTAAGGTTCCCTCAGGTTTATCTGCCCCATGAGTGTCTATGTTCAACCGCTCCTTCTCGCCAACCCTCGCCTTCCTCCTGCTGGTCGGTGCCACGCTGCCGGCACATGCCGATTGGTACCTGGACGGTGAATCCTCGCGGCTGTCGTTCATCAGTACCAAAAACGCCCACATCAGCGAAGTTCAGCGCTTTCTGGTGCTGCACGGCAAGGTCGATGCCAAGGGTCTGGCAAAACGTCGACGTTGAGCTGGACTCGGTCAACAGCGGCATTCCCCTGCGTGACGAGCGCATGCGCAAGGAGCTGTTCGACATCCAGACCTTCCCCGAGGCGCAGATCAGCGCACAGATCGATTTGCGTCCGATCAACGACCTGGCTCCCGGCGCACAGGTTGAATTACGTTTGCCGCTGACCGTCAGCCTCCATGGCAAGCAACACGACTACAACGCCGAGCTGTTGGCGACGCGTCTGGATGATCGGCGCTTTCAGGTGGTGACCCTGGAGCCGCTGGTGATTAATGCCGAAGATTTTGACCTCGTTCCGGGTCTGGAACGCTTGCGTAAGGTCGCCGGGTTGTCGGCCATCAGCCTGTCGGTGCCGGTGGGTGCGGTGCTGATTTTTACGGCGCGCTGATATGGCTCGCGGAGTGTTCCCCTGGCGTGAAGGCAATCGCTTCGAACTGATGATCGACGGGCCCCAGTTCTTTCCGCGCATGTTGATGGCCATTACCCAGGCCGAGGAACATATTGAGCTGGAGTTGTACCTGGTGGAAGCGGGTGCCTGCGCTGAGGCCATGGTCCACGCACTGGTCCAGGCTGCCGCGCGCGGTGTGCGGGTGCGCTGCTTGTTCGACGACTATGGCAGTCTCGCTTTTACAATGAACCTGCGTCGGCGCCTGATCGAGGCCGGAGTAGAGTTGCGCTTTTACAATCGCTTGAGCTGGCGGCGCTGGGTCGGCAACTTCTACCGCGATCACCGCAAGCTGTTGTTGGTGGATCAGCGTGTGGCGGTGGTGGGCGGCACGGGTGTCACCGACGAGTTCTGGACGCCCGGCGAAGAAACCAGCGAGTGGCACGAAGTAATGGTGGAAATCGTCGGCCCACTGGTGCTCGACTGGCAGTTATTGTTCGACCGCCAATGGGTCGCCAACCGCCATCGCCGCGCCTGGCGACCGGTCTCGCCATTCGGCCTGCCAAGGCTGCCCCGCGTGCCTTCTGTAGGCGAAGGTATGGGTCGGGTCGCTTACGCTGACGCGCGCCAGCACCGGGACATCCTGCAATCATTGGTGCGTGCATTGAACAGCGGCCAGCGGCGGATATGGCTGGCAACCCCCTATTTTCTGCCCACCTGGAAAGTTCGCCGCTCACTGCGTAAGGCCGCGAACCTCGGTGTGGATGTCCGCCTGCTTCTGACGGGGCCGCGTACTGATCACCCGTCGGTGCGCTATGCCGGGCATCGCTACTACCCGCGACTGCTTAAGGCCGGCGTCAAAATCTTTGAATATCAGCCCTGTTTCCTGCACCTGAAAATGGTCCTGATTGATGACTGGGTGAGCATTGGTTCGTGCAACTTCGATCACTGGAATCTGCGCTTTAACCTGGAAGCCAACCTCGAAGCGCTGGACCCCGGATTGACGGCCGCCGTGGTGAAGAGTTTCGAGACGGATTTTGCCCTGAGCCAGGAAGTCAGCCTGGAAGCATGGCGACGTCGGCCGCTATGGCGGCGGATCAAGCAGCGGGTGTGGGGATGGGTGGATCGGCTGGTGGTGAATCTATTGGATCGACGCGGTTAGAAGGGCAGCGTCGAGCACACAATCAGGCCAGGCCTTCAATCAATTGTGGGAGCGGGCAAGCCCGCTCCCATGGGTTTTTTGGCGATTGAGGGGTTACAGCAATTCAAAACTCTGCTGGGTCACGTCCTGGGAATCGAGGCCGATCTGCACGTTGAACTTGCCAGGCTCTGCCGCGTACTTGAGCTGAGTGTTGTAGAACTTCAAATCATCTTCGGTGATGGTGAAATGCACGACTTTCTGTTCACCAGCCTTGAGCATGATTTTCTGGAAATTCTTCAGTTCCTTGATCGGGCGGATCATCGAACCGGTCACGTCCTGGATGTACAACTGCACCACGGTTTCGCCGTCACGCTTGCCGGTGTTCTTGACCAAAACGCTGGCATCAAGTTTTCCGGTTTTGTTCAGCGTCGTCGAAGACAGTGCCATGTCGGTCAGGCTGAAATCGGTATAGCTCAGACCGAAACCGAACGGGAACAGCGGCCCGGTGGTGTCATCGAAATACTGCGAGGTGTAGTTACCCGGTTTACCCGGTGTGAACGGACGGCCAATGCTCAGGTGGTTGTAGTAGGTCGGAATCTGACCCACGGAACGTGGAACAGTGATGGGCAGTTTGCCTGACGGGTTGTAGTCGCCGAACAGCACGTCAGCGATGGCGTTGCCGCCCTCGGTGCCGCTGAACCAAGTTTCCAGAATCGCGTCTGCCTGCTCTTTCTCGTCGAGAATCGACAGCGGACGGCCGTTCATCAACACCAGCACCAGCGGTTTACCGGTGGCTTTCAACGCCTTGATCAGCTCGCGCTGGTTGGCCGGGATGTTCAGGTCGGTGCGGCTCGACGATTCGTGGGACATGCCACGGGATTCGCCGACCGCTGCCACAACCACGTCAGCGTCTTGGGCGGCTTTCACCGCTTCATCGATCATCACCTGAGCCGGACGGGGATCGTCCACCACTTCCGGCGCATCGAAGTTAAGGAAGTTGAGGTAGTCGAGGACTTTCTTGTCGCTGGTGATGTTGGCTCCGCGCGCATAGATCAGCGTGGCTTTGTCGGCCACGGCGGCGTTCATGCCATCGAACAGGGTCACCGATTGCGCCGGTTTACCGGCGGCGGCCCAACTGCCCATCATGTCGATTGGCGCTTTGGCCAACGGACCGACCAGGGCGATTTTCGCGGTTTTCTTCAGTGGCAGGGTTTCGTTCTGGTTTTTCAGCAACACCAGGCTTCGGCGGGCAACGTCACGGGCTTCCGGACGGTGCAAACGGCTTTCAGCGTAGGTGTCGGCCGGGTCATCCTCGGCCTTGCCGATACGCAGGTACGGGTCTTTGAACAAGCCCATGTCGTACTTGGCGCCGAGCACTTCACGCACGGCGTTATCGATGTCCTTCTGTTCGATTTCACCGGCCTTCAACAACCCCGGCAGCTCTTTGCCGTACAGGGTGTCGTTCATGCTCATGTCGATGCCGGCCTTGATTGCCAGCTTCGCCGCTTCTCGACCGTCGCGAGCGACGCCGTGCTTGATCAGCTCGAAAATCGCCCCGTGGTCGCTGACGGCCAGACCTTTGAAGCCCCATTCCTTGCGCAACAGGTCGTTCATCAGCCACGTGTTGGCGGTGGCAGGCACGCCGTTGATCGAGTTCAGCGCAACCATTACGCCGCCCGCACCGGCGTCGATGGCGGCGCGGTACGGTGGCAGGTAGTCCTGATACATCTTGACCGGGCTCATGTCGACGACGTTGTAGTCGCGACCGCCCTCGACCGCACCGTACAACGCAAAGTGCTTGACGCTGGCCATGATGCTGTCGGCTGCGTTTGCGCCCTGGCCCTGGAAGGCCTTGACCATCACCCCGGCAATTCGCGACACCAGGTAGGTGTCCTCGCCGAAACCTTCAGAGGTCCGGCCCCAGCGTGGGTCGCGGGAAATATCGACCATTGGCGCGAAGGTGATGTCGAGGCTGTCGGCGGCGGCTTCCTTGGCAGCGATGCGCCCGGACAAGCTGATAGCGTCCATGTCCCAGCTCGACGCGAGGGCCAGGCTGATCGGAAAAATAGTGCGGTGGCCGTGGATGACGTCATAGGCGAAAAACATCGGGATTTTCAACCGACTGCGCATGGCGGCATCCTGCATCGGACGATTTTCCGGGCGGGTGATCGAGTTGAACGTGCCGCCGATGTTGCCCGCGGCTATTTCCTTACGGATCAGTTCCCGAGGCATTTCCGGGCCGATGCTGATCAGGCGCAACTGGCCGATTTTTTCATCAAGGGTCATTTGTTTCATCAGGTTACTGATGAAAGCGTCCTTGTTTTCCAGGGGTGCGGGGGTCGTGGCGGCCAGTACGGTATGACTGGCCAGACTGACGAATAGGCCCAGCAAACACAGCTTCTTCATGAATGGTTTTCTCAAAAAGCCTAAACGGCTATGGATACGCGCCGGTCAGCCAAAATTTAGGGAGCGACTATTGTTGTTTGGGCGATGTTCAGGAAAATGCACCACACTTCTGAACTCTTGCTCGCGCTGGGCATCTTTTAGCCCATTGACCCAGCGCAATCCAGTAGCGGCGGCAGATTATGCCTCAACCGCCGGGTTTGAAGGTCGCTGGTTGTTTTTCAACTGAATGTGTAAGGGAGCATCACCTGCATGAATGTACGACTCAACTATCGTTCGAGCCTGCGAGTCGCGGCAATGGTGGTGGTGACCACACTGCTAGCCGGCTGCGGCATCAACAATATTCCGACGCTCGACGAGCAGGTCAAGGCAGACTGGGCCCAGGTACAGAATCAGTACCAGCGCCGCGCCGACCTGATTCCCAACCTGGTGGAAACCGTCAAGGGCTACGCCAGGCACGAAGAGGACACCCTGACGGCGGTGGTTGAAGCCCGAGCCAAGGCGACGTCGATCCAGGTGGACGCCAAGACGCTGGATAATCCGGAAAAACTCAAACAGTTCCAGCAGGCCCAGGATCAGTTGACCGGCGCGCTGAGTCGTTTGATGGTGGTGTCCGAGCGTTACCCGGACCTCAAGGCCAACCAAAACTTCCTGGCACTGCAATCGCAGCTTGAGGGCACTGAAAACCGTATCGCCGTGGCGCGCAGAGATTTCATTCTGGCGGTGCAGCAATACAACACCGAAATTCGCACGTTCCCCGGTCGCTTGTGGCACAGCCTGATGTACAGCGATCTGCCTGTGCGTGAAACGTTCGAGGCCACGAGTCCTGACGCCGAAAAAGCGCCACAGGTTAAATTTTGATCGGCTGAAAGGCAGGTCGGCATGAAGCGTCACCCTGGATGAGGTTGCTAATGCGCTTTTTGAGAATGGGCCTGCTGCTGTTGCTTTGGGGGGTTGCCGTCACGGCGCAGGCCGAGTTGAAGTTTCCGACACTCACCGGGCGGGTAGTGGACAGCGCCCAGATGATCGAGCCCGCGGTGCGCGAGCAGTTAACCCAGCAACTCCAGGCCCACGAAGCCGCTACCGGTGAACAACTGGTCGTGGTGACGTTGGCGGACTTGCAAGGCACTGACATCGCGGACTTCGGTTATCAACTCGGACGCGCCTGGGGTATTGGCCAAAAGAGCAAGAACAACGGCGCGCTGCTGATCGTCGCTCGGGACGAGCGTAAGCTGCGAATTGAAGTCGGGTATGGCCTGGAAGATCGCCTGACCGATGCGCAGAGTTCGGTGATCATCAATCAAGTGATCACCCCGGCGTTCAAGACCGGTAATTTCAGCAAAGGCATCAGCGACGGGGTCGCGGCGATGCTGGTGGTCTTGGGCGGCAGCCCACTGGACGAACCGTCGACGGTGTATGACACCGGGGGCGATCAACAGAGTGACTTCGTCTCTCGGCATCCGTTGTTGTTCATCATTGTGGTGATGCTGTTCATTCTTACGATTTTCATCTGCCAGATGCTTGGCATACTGCCAACCGGCCGGGGTGGCTCTGGTGGTGGTTTTGGCGGAGGAGGCTTTGGCGGCGGCGGCGGTGGAGGCGGGGGCTTCAGCGGCGGCGGTGGCAGTTTCGGTGGCGGTGGATCGTCGGGCGGCTGGTGATCACACGCAGGTCACACCACTGCGATTAAAAATAATAGCGAGCAGGCACTCATAACCATGGCACTACTGACTGAACACGAACAACGCAAAGTCGCCGAAGCGATTGCCCGGGTCGAGCGCGACACCGACGCCGAACTGGTGACAGTGTTGGCAGCTCGCGCCGACGACTATGCGTACATCCCGTTGCTGTGGGCCAGCTTGTTGGCGTTGGTGGTGCCGGGAGTCGTGCATTACCTGACCGGCGCACTGACCCTGCACAGCCTGTTGCTGGTGCAATGGGCGAGCTTCATCGTGTTGTGCCTGGTGTTTCGCATTCCCCAAGTCACTACGCGACTGATCCCGCGTTCCGTGCGCCACTGGCGCGCGTCAAACCTGGCGCGGCGGCAGTTTCTGGAGCAGAACCTGCACCACACCGTCGGCGGCACTGGACTGCTGATTTTCGTCTGCGAGGCCGAGCGCTATGTGGAAATCCTGGTGGACGAAGGTATTTCCAGACGGCTGCCCGACAAGAGTTGGGACGTGATTGTGGCGACCTTCACCCAGCAGGTGAAGCAGGGGCAGACGTTGCAGGGGTTTATGACCTGCATCGAGGCGTGCGGCGAGTTGCTGAAGGTGCATGTGCCGGTGACGCAGGTGAGGAACGAGTTACCGAATCGGTTGGTGGTGTTGGGGTAGAATACCCGCCATTCCCGATTCGCATTGCCCGAGGCTGTTTTTACCCATGTCTGTCACCACCACTCCCGCCAGCCTCGTGCCGGATCATCACGCGCAGTTCATCGACCTGTTGCAAACCAGTCTCGACCACAACGCCTTCATTAAACTGGTGCTGGCCAAGTACGTCGGCACCGAGGTAGATCTGCAGCGGCTGATCATCAAGCAACTCACGGTCAAGGATCAACCTTGCCTGTCCTTCGTCTATCGCTACAAGACCCGCGATATCACCAAGAATTTTGCGGTGGCTGAAGGGGTGTTGGCCATCGCTGCGTTGCTGCCGGACGCGTTTAAAAATGCGCATTTATTGTCCCTGACTGACGAAGCTCAGCTGGAATACAGTAAAAAGGGCAAATCTTCGCTGTTCAAGAGCAAACCTCAGCAATTGCGCGAGGTGCCGTCCGCCGAGCACAATCGCGAGAAAAACCGCTTCCTCGACCTCAGCCGGCCATTCCTCAAGGACCTGGGCGTGACCAATGCGCAGCAGGAGCTGATCCCGTCGATGTCGCGCAAGTGGAAGCAGATCAACAAGTTCATCGAAGTCTTCAGCCATGCGTTGACCACCTCGCCCCTGGCACTGGATAAACCAGTGCGCGTCGCGGACTTCGGGTCGGGCAAGGGTTACCTGACGTTCGCGATTCACGACTATCTGCGTAATACCTTGAAGGCGGAAGGCGAAGTCACCGGCGTTGAGCTGCGCGAAGAGATGGTGCAGTTGTGCAATACCGCCGCCGCGAAACTGGAGCATCCGGGGCTGGTGTTTAAGTGCGGCGATGTGCGCAGCGTCGCGCCGAGCGAACTGGACGTGATGATTGCCTTGCATGCCTGCGACATCGCGACCGATTACGCGATTCACAGCGGTATCCGCTCCGGCGCTGCAATCATCATGTGCTCGCCGTGCTGTCACAAACAGATCCGTCTGCAAATCCAGAGCCCAGCGCTGCTCAAGCCGATGCTGCAATATGGCCTGCACCTTGGCCAGCAAGCGGAAATGGTCACCGACAGCTTGCGTGCATTGTTCCTTGAAGCCTGTGGTTACGAGACCAAGGTGTTTGAGTTCATCTCGCTGGACCACACCAACAAGAACAAGATGATCCTGGCGGTCAAACGCGCAGAACCGGTGGACCCGACTCAGCTGTTGGTGAAAATCGAAGAACTGAAGGCCTTTTACCAAATCACCGAACATTGCCTCGAAACCCTGTTGCGGGCTGACAGCTACCTCTGACCCGGTGGGCGTGAGCCGGCTCGCGAAGGCGCAGTGTTAGTCAGTGCAAATGTGCGATGTTATGCCCCCTTCGCGAGGTGGCTCGCTCGCACATTGGGTTTGATTGCGGTCTTGCGCCCCACCATCACCGTCGCAATTACGCCGACCGCAAACAGCCAGGTGATCGGCTCAATGTGTTCGCCAAAGAACAACGCGGAAAACGCGATCGTGAAGAATATTTGCAGTAACTGGATCTGACTGACCCGCGCAATACCGCCCATCGCCAGCCCGGCGTACCAGGCAAAGAAGCCGAAGAACTGCGAAAACAGCGAGACGTAGCCAAAGGCCCACCAGGTCTTGGCAGAAATCGCCCCCTCATGTTGCAAGGCTAAATACATCACTGGCCCGATCAACAAAGGCGTCGAGAGCACCAGCGCCCAGCAGATCACTTGCCAGCCGCCCATCTCCTTGGCCAGCCGGCCCCCCTCAGCGTAGCCCAGCCCGCCGATGGCAATCGCTCCAAGCATCAGCAAGTCACCGGCCTGAATACTGCCGGCACCGCTGATCAGTGCATAAACGAGTACGAGCGCACTGCCGAGTGCGGCGCAGGCCCAGAAGGCTTTTGAGGGGCGCTCATGGGACAGCCACGCGGCATACAGCGCGACGCACAGCGGCTGTAAACCGTTGACCAATGCGCCGTGGGACGCCGGCAAGGTTTGCATGGCCCAGGCCGAGAGCACCGGAAAGCCCAAGATTACCCCAGCGATCACCAGGCACAGGCCTTTGACCTGCGTCCACGTTGGCCATTTCTCGCGGCGCCACAACAGCAGCAGCCCCGCCGGAACCGCCGCGAACAACGCCCGACCCAGGCCGTTGAGCAACGGATGGAGTTCCTGCACGACGATGCGCGTGAAGGGTAGGGTGAGGCTGAAAATCACAACCCCGAGCAGGCCGAGGGCCATGCCGGTGTTTTCGCGTGAGGACATGAGCGGGGACCAGAATTCAGGGGGGGGAAGAGTCTTTATCTAGCCATAAAGCCTTGGGTTTGGCGCTTACAGCTAGGCACAGAAATATCCGTACAGTTTGAGAACGCCATCGCGAGCCTGTCCGCGATGAACCATAACGCCGTAGTAACTGGTTATTACCCGACCCGGTGGATAAGGACTACCTTGAGGACTCCGTAAGCCAATGTATTTCCCTGAGGAGTCCTGCCCATGGCCGCGAAAAAAATTCTGATGCTGGTCGGCGATTACGTCGAAGACTATGAAGTGATGGTGCCGTTCCAGGCGCTGTTGATGGTCGGTCACACGGTTCATGCCGTTTGCCCGGACAAATCCGCCGGCCAGACCGTGCGTACCGCGATCCACGACTTCGAAGGCGACCAGACCTACAGCGAAAAACCCGGCCATCTGTTTGCCCTGAATTTCGATTTCGCCCAGGTCGAGGCTGCTGACTATGACGCGCTGCTGGTGCCAGGCGGTCGTGCGCCGGAGTACCTGCGCCTGAACGAAAAAGTCCTGGAACTGGTGCGCGCCTTCGACCAGGCCGGCAAGCCGATTGCTGCCGTCTGTCATGGCGCGCAATTACTCGCGGCCGCGGGGATTCTCGACGGTCGTGAGTGCAGCGCCTACCCGGCCTGTGCGCCGGAGGTCCGTTTGGCCGGCGGTACGTTCATCGATATCCCGGTGACCGAAGGTCACGTTCAAGGCAATCTGGCGACTGCTCCGGCCTGGCCGGCACACCCACGCTGGCTCGCCGGTTTTCTAGGGTTGCTGGGCACCACCATCACGCTGTAACGGGGGACACCTGCATGTGCGAGCTCTACGTCAAAGCCGATCCTATCCTCTACGAGTCGCGCTCTCGTTCGCTGCGCATCTGCGGGGTAGTGACCACGCTGCGGCTGGAGAACCAGTTCTGGGACATCCTCAGCGAAATTGCTGAGGTGGACGGTATGACCACCAACCAGTTGATCGCCAAGCTGTATCAAGAGGTGATGGACTATCGCGGTGAAGCGGTCAATTTTGCTTCGTTTCTGCGGGTGAGTTGTACCCGTTATTTAAGCCAGCGCCGGGTACCGGTGCCAGAGCTGTCAGTGGTAAGGGCGGTGAAATAGCGTCGCCCCTATCGCAGGCTTAGGCTTCGACCGGCACCGATAATTTTGGGCTACCCAGCGCGTGGGTCTTGGCGTCAAAAAACCGCAACGCGACCCCCGTGCCCTCAAACACCTTCGCGTAATGCCGCTTCTGATGCTCAATGAACGCCTTGCTACGCGGGTTGACCGAGATCGCCACAACCTTCGGTTTCGCCTGGCGCAAGGCATCAATGATGTGGCTGTCCTGCTCGCCCAGTGCATGCCCGAACAGGCACAAATCATCGCCGTGCCCGAGTAACTGGTCGTAGCAAAAAGACAGGTAATCGGAGCTGCGAATAGTCTTGAGCTTGTCCTGCGCCGGCCCTTCGTTGACAAACAAGGGCACGTCATCCAGCGTTTTGATTGTGTTGTTGATGGCGAAACTGCCCAGCAGCGTGCCTTCTGTGGACATCAATTTACGCGCTGTGCCGTCCTGATTGCGCACCAGGTGTAGGCCTCCGTGCAGGTACAACAAACGGGTCTTGTCGGTCCCACTGGCGCTCAGTTCGAAGCGGGGCTCGTTGCCATGGAACAGGTCTGTGATGGTGTCAGCGCTGTGCTGAATCGCCCAGTAATTCAGCAAGTCGTAGTTGGTGGTGAACACGGTCCGGTAGCGGCCCAGCTCTTGACTGATCGTGGCCAATGTCGAAGGCACTACCAGGCGCCACGGAATATGCACCGCATGCACGGTGTTGATCAGCGCTTCCTTGATCGCGTAATAGCGATTGCGCGGAGCTGCGGAGCTGACGGCCAGGGCTTTGTTCACGCGGCTGGTGGTTTTCAGCGCGCTGAGCACTTGCTCGAAACTACGGGTTTGCAGGGCGTCGAAGACGCTCAGCTCGGACTGGCTCAGGGGCTTTTCTTCGACGGTGCGCGCGTTTTCGAACAGCGAATCGTAGCCAAAGTCGTCCCATACCACACGGCTGGCGCCATTGCCCACCAGTAGGCCGCTGAAAGACGCGCTGCTGCGCAAGGCGTTCCAGTCTTCAAGTTGGGCGTCGACATCCTGGAAATCGGTCATTGCGTTCGTCGTCTCAAAGCAAAAGGTCTGATGGGCGGCGACTTTATCACGACCCGCAGTTGAGCCAGATCAAGATACGTTGTGACTGATCGGTCGATCCTGTGGGCATCCGCTGGATCGGCGCTGTCGATTTGGCCCATCGCCAGGAGATTCGCTCATGAGCAGTACGTTTTTTATTCCCGCCGTGAACATCATGGGCACTGGTTGCCTGGATGAAGCCATGGAAGCCATTCGCAAGTACGGTTTTCGCAAGGCGCTGATCGTCACCGACGCCGGCTTGGCCAAGGCCGGCGTCGCCGCGATGATTGCCGATAAGCTGGCGATGCAGGACATCGATTCGGTAATTTTCGACGGCGTCAAACCTAACCCCAACATCAGCAACGTCGAAAAGGGCCTGGGCCTGCTCAAGGAAACCCAGTGTGATTTCGTGGTGTCCTTGGGCGGCGGTTCGCCCCACGACTGTGCCAAGGGCATTGCCCTGTGCGCGACCAACGGTGGGCAGATCCGCGACTATGAAGGCGTCGATCAATCCGAGACGCCGCAACTGCCGCTGATCGCCATTAACACCACGGCCGGCACCGCGAGCGAGATGACCCGCTTTTGCATCATTACCGACGAATCGCGCCACGTGAAAATGGCCATCGTCGACCGCAACGTGACGCCATTACTGTCGGTCAACGATCCGGCGTTGATGGTGGCCATGCCCAAGGGACTGACTGCTGCCACCGGGATGGATGCACTGACTCACGCTATCGAAGCCTATGTGTCGACTGCCGCCAACCCGATCACCGATGCCTGCGCGCTCAAGGCGATGACGCTGATCAGTAACAACCTGCGCTTGGCTGTGCGTGAGGGCAGCGACGTCGTTGCCCGCGAGAACATGGCCTACGCGCAGTTCCTTGCCGGCATGGCGTTCAACAATGCTTCCCTTGGCTACGTGCATGCCATGGCCCACCAGTTGGGCGGTTTCTACGACCTGCCTCACGGCGTGTGCAATGCCGTGTTGCTGCCCCATGTGCAAAGCTTCAATGCCTTGGTGTGTGCCGCTCGCCTGACTGATGTGGCCCACGCCATGGGCGCTGATGTGGTCGGTCTCAGCCCGGAAGAAGGCGCTCAGTTGGCCATCACGACGATCCGTTGCCTGGCGGCAGACGTGGACATTCCTGCCGGTTTGCGTGAACTCGGCGCCAGTCTCAACGACATCCCGATCCTCGCGACCAACGCGCTGAAAGATGCCTGTGGCCTGACTAACCCGCGGGCAGCTGATCAGCGCCAGATCGAGGAGATTTTCCGCAGCGCGTTCTAAGTAGCGTTACAGCTGGGCGTGTGCTCAGTTGCATGAGAAAACGCACCGCTATAAGTGATGCAATGGTGGCCGGGGCTCACTTGAGTCTTCTGGGCCGGGCGCCGTAACGTCACGGCCATGTGGGCGTAACAGCTCGGTCACGAGCGCACAAAAGTGGCGGATCAGGGGTGGCTCCATGTCGGCGCGCAGGGTGATCCTGAGCGCCGCGTTGCCGTGGGCTACGGCTGGAAAAAAGACTGCTGAGGTGAAAAACCCCTGGTTGGCCAATTCGATTGCAATGCGGTTGGCCAGTGCTGCTTCACCACAGTTGACCAGTCGAATCGGCAGATTGCTCTTTTGCTGGTCGGTGCTGATCAAACTGTCAAAGAGTCGGATATTGAGCTGAAGCTTTTGCTGCAATGCGGCAAATTCCGAGGTGCGGTGCAACTGAATCGATGCTCTACCTGCGCCGATGGCCGCGCTGTTGAGGTTTTGCGAACCGTAGCTGGGGCCTCCATAACGGGCCAAGAGTTTTCGCTGCCGTTCGCTGCCCAACATCACCAAGCCGCCGCTGGCGCCAAACGATTTGGCCAGCGAGGCGACGATCAGACAATCCTCTTCCAGCGCGTCCATCCTGGGACGCACCAGACCTGCGCCAAAGGCACCTACTGTGGAAAGTGCGTGGGATTCGTCGAGGTATAGAAAAAGCCCATAACGGTTCTTCAGGTACAACAGACTGTCCAGGTCGGCCACCCCGCCCATGCTATAGGCGCTGTCGGTGACATAGACCAGCGTGGTGTACCGCTGACAAAGTTTCTCCAGGAAATCCATGTCGTTATGCGGCGCTGTCAGTACCGAGGTTTCGTCCGCGCACGCTGCTTTGAGGTGGCTCATGGAGTCATGCGCCAGACGGTCGAAAACCATCACCGGAGGACGGTTTTGCGTGAAGACGCCGCTGGCCAGCAACGGCAGAATCGCAGTGCTGGCGGCGCTGCACGACAAGGTGCTCAGGCAGTGGGTTCCGAACAATTGCGACAGCTCTGTTTCGTACCGCTCAAGCAGTGCCAACTTGCACTGGTTCTTCGCGTTGGCGACGCCCAGGGTGCCGGTTTCCAGCAGACTGGCGATAGCGCCGTCGAGTATATGGGGATGGTGTTCCAGCCCCAGATAAGACGTTGTACTGAAATGATGAAACTCGCGTCCGTGTTGATCGAGCATGCGGTTAGGGCTTTTGATGTCAACGTTGAGTCCCGAAATCTTTCCGGCTTCGGCAGTTTCCCAATCGTGATCGGCCAACGAGATGAGGTGGCGGTAGTGGCTGAAAGTATGTGTCGCGTGTGGGGGCAGGTTCATGTGCAGGTAACAGTCCTTGAGTGAAGCGATCCGTGGATTTGTTGCAATTTGTGTGTGTTGCTGGACTTTATAGAGACTCCTGCCGAGCTTTGAATCAGCTGTTTCTGGTAGTGCTGAGAGTTACCGGATAATTTGCTGTAGGACGATGACCTTGGGCGGGCGGGCAATTGGATGGCGGCGGCACATTGAAACCGGGTTAACCTGCCGATTCAGCCGCCGCCTAACTGTCGAGTCCTTCCATGCTGCAAAAAAGCCTGATTCGCCGCCTCGATCTGCTGACCCTCCAACTGTTCGTCGCCGTCCACGAAGAGGGCACCCTGACCCGTGCGGCAGCCCGGGAATCGATTGCGGTATCGGCGGCCAGCAAGCGCCTGATGGAACTGGAGGAAGCGTTCGGGATCAGCCTGTTTGTGCGTCAAGCCAAAGGGATGAGCCTCACGCCGGCCGGTGAAACCCTGCTGCACCATGCCCGGCAGATGTTGTTCAACGTCGAAAAAATGGGACTTGAACTGGGCGAGCACAGCCATGGCATTCGCGGTTACGTGCGGATGCTCGCGAACCTGTCAGCAATCATCCAGTTTCTGCCTGAAGACTTGCGTGGCTTTTCCGAACGTCATCCTCAGGTCAAGACCGACCTCGAAGAGCGGCCCAGTTGCGGGGTGATTCAGGGCGTACTCGACGGTGTGGCGGACTTTGGGATCTGTTCCAGCGACTGTGATTTCAAAGGGCTGCACAGCGTGCTGTATCGCCAGGACAAACTGGTGGTATTGATGCCGACCGATCATCCGTTGGCGAGCCGTTCAGCGCTGGCTTTTGCCGATACGCTGGGCAGCGATTACGTGGGGTTGCACGCCGCCAGTTCGATCAATATGCGCACCCATGCTGCGGCTCGCAAGGCCGGTAAGGTGCTGCGTCTGCGGATCCATGTGCCGGGGTTCGATGCAATGTGCCGGATGGTCCAGGCCAACATGGGCATCGGTATTCTGCCGCACAGGGCTTATGAGTTGTTTGGCCGGGCGTTGGGGTTGCACGCGGTGCCATTGACGGATGACTGGTCGGATCGAGCCTTGATGCTCGTCGTGCGCGATGAAGCAGGGTTGTCGCCGGTGAGCCGGATGTTGTTTGAGGAGTTGCGCGAAGAGAGCTGAGCGTTCGTGCTTCACGAACGCCCGTTGCTAACTGAGGGTTGGATTCCTGAGCGCTGTGTCCTCTAGCCTTGGCCACATATTCCAAGAATAAGAGGTATCCCGCGATGACGGCCCCCCTGAGCGCAATCAAGGTGATCGAGATCGGTACGCTGATCGCTGCACCGTTCGCCGCCCGCATACTCGCCGAGTTCGGTGCCGAGGTGATCAAGATCGAAGCCATGGGCCAGGGCGACCCGCTGCGCAAATGGCGCAAGTTGCATGAAGGCACGTCGTTGTGGTGGTACCTGCAATCGCGAAACAAAAAATCCCTGGCGCTTAATCTCAAATCCGCCGAAGGCATTGAACTGGTCAAGCAACTGGCGACCAGCGCTGATGTGCTGATCGAAAATCTGCGCCCCGGCGCTCTGGAAAAACTGGGTTTGGGCTGGGACGTGCTGCATGCGCTGAACCCCAACCTGACGTTGGTGCGGATTTCCGGGTACGGCCAGACTGGCCCGTACCGCGATCGCCCCGGTTTCGGTGCCATTGGCGAGGCCATGGGGGGCATCCGCTACACCACCGGCAATCCTGATTCGCCACCGGCCCGGGTCGGCGTCAGTCTCGGCGACTCGCTGGCTTCGCTGCACGCGGTGATCGGTGCGTTGATGTCATTACTGCGGGTCAAGACCGGGCAGGGCCTAGGCCAGGTGGTAGACGTCTCGCTGGCCGAAAGTGTGTTCAACGTCATGGAAAGCCTGGTGCCGGAATACGACCTGCAAGGCCATATACGCGAGCGCAGCGGAGGCGCCCTGCCAGGCATTGCACCTTCCAATACGTATTTGACGGCCGACGGTGCTTACGTGGTGATCGCCGGCAACAGTGACCCCATCTACCAGCGTCTGATGAATGTGATCGGTCGCAACGACCTGGCCGCTGCGCCGGAATTTGCCCATAACGACGGGCGTGCCGCCAAGAGCAATGTGCTCGACGCGGCCATTACCCATTGGACCAGCAGCCTGCCCATCGACGAGGTCCTGTTGGCGCTGGAGGCCGCTGAAGTCCCGGCCGGGCGCATCTATTCGGTCGCCGATATCGTCGCCGATCCGCACTATCAGGCGCGCGGCATGCTGCTCGACGCGCAACTGCCTGGCGGTGCCACGGTGAAGATGCCGGGCATCGTGCCCAAACTCTCGCAAACCCCCGGCGGCGTGAACTGGTCCGGACCTCAACTCGGTCAGCACACCGATGGCATCCTGGCCGGGCTGGGCTTGACGGGCCTGGACATCGAACGCTTGAAAGCAGCAGGAGTGGTGCAATGATCACTGACTTTTCGCAGACCCTGATCGTTCAGGAAGTCTCGCCTCGCGACGGCTTGCAGATCGAGCCGACCTGGGTCGATACCGTCGACAAAATTGCACTGATCGATCAGTTGTCATTGGCCGGTTTCAGCCGCATTGAGGCCGGCTCATTTGTGTCGCCCAAGGCAATCCCGGCGTTGCGTGATGGCGAACAGGTGTTCAAGGGCATCACCCGCCAGCCAGGTGTCATTTACGTCGCATTGATCCCTAATCTCAAAGGCGCGCAACGCGCACTTGAGTCAGGCGCTGACGAGCTGAACCTGGTGATGTCCGCCAGCCAGACCCATAACCTGGCTAACCTGCGCATGCGCTGCGAGACATCATTGTTAGCGTTTGGCGAAATCGTTGCGTTTGTCCGCAGTACGCCGGTGCGCCTGAATGGCAGCATCGCCACCACCTTCGGTTGTCCGTTCGAAGGCAAGATCGACGAAGACCGGGTGCTACAGATTGTCGAGACGTATCAGGAACTGGGTCTTCAGGGCATCACCCTGGCGGACACCACCGGCATGGCCAATCCGCGACAAGTTGATCGCCTGGTGCGCCGCGTGTTGCAGCGGGTTTCACCGGCGGACTTGACCCTGCATTTTCACAACACGCGCGGCCTCGGTTTATGCAACGTGCTGGCCGCTTACGAGGCCGGAGCCCGCCGTTTCGACGCGGCACTCGGCGGGCTCGGCGGCTGCCCATTTGCACCGGGCGCCTCGGGCAATATCTGCACCGAGGACTTGGTGAACCTGTGCGACGAAATGGGTATTCACACGGGCATCGACTTACCACTGTTGCTCAGGCTGTCCCGAGGACTACCGGCGCTGCTTGGGCACGAAGTACCCGGCCAACTGGCCAAGGCCGGGCGCAATGTTGACCTGCACCCGATGCCCGTCCGATAGCTGAAGCAGGGTCTGTTTTGGCAAGCATCCAGCATCAATGCCAACGGATGCGTCGATAGTCCGGGCAAGTGCCCGACGAATTTTTAACTGAACACTTCAACCAGACAAAAAAAACAATCGGACACCCATGGGGAAGTCCACTGGAGAAATGCAATGAGCCAACACGCAATGGAGGCCGGCGCGAGCCCGGCCGTTAGTCTCGACGCCGAAAAAGCCCTGGTCAGTAAAGTCGCCTGGCGACTGATGCCGTTGATCATGGTCTGCTACCTGTTCGCGTTTTTCGATCGCATCAACATCAGCTTCGCCAAGTTCCAGTTGCAAACCGACCTGAGCCTCAGCGACACCGCCTACGGGCTCGGCGCCGGGCTGTTTGTGGTTGGTTATGTGATCTTCGAAGTGCCCAGCAACATGATGCTGTACAAGGTGGGCGCCCGACGCTGGATCGCCCGGATCATGATGTCGTGGGGCGTCGCCACCGCGCTGATGGTGTTCGTCACCAGCGAGTGGCAGTTCTACGCGCTGCGCTTTCTGATTGGCGCGATGGAGGCGGGCTTCGCGCCGGGCGTGCTGTATTACCTGACGCTGTGGTTCCCGCAGCATTACCGGGGGCGCATTACGTCGATGCTGTTTCTCGCATCGGCGTTTGCCGGTCTGGTGGGCGCTCCATTCTCCGGTCTGGTGCTGCAACACCTCGATGGTGTGCTGCAAATGCGCGGCTGGCACTGGTTGTTTCTGCTGGGCGGCTTGCCGTGTATTGGCCTCGGTTTTTTGGTGCTCAAGCTGCTCAAGGACCGTATTGAAGACGCGCATTGGCTGACAGCCGAAGAGAAGACTCTGCTGGCCAGTCGCATCGCGCACCATGAGCCGCACAAGAGTGGTGGCTCCCTGCTCGCGGCGTTGAAGATTCCAGGGTTTCTGACCTTGGGGCTGATTTACTTCCTGATTCAGGTGGCGTCCTACGGCTTGAATTTCTGGGCGCCACAACTAATCCGCAGCGCTGGCACTGAGAGCCCGGTGATGATCGGCTTGCTCACCGCTGTCCCTTACATTTGCGGCGCTATCAGCATGGTGGTGATCGGGCGTCTATCCGACTCGACCGGCGAGCGGCGCAAGTTTGTCGCCGGTTTGGTCGCGGTCGGCGCGGTGGGGTTCTTCTGCGCCGGGATCTTCGCCGACCACACGACCTTTCTGATTGTCGCCCTGGGTTTGCTCGGTGCCGGGATCATTGCCGCGATTCCCAGCTTCTGGACCCTGCCACCCAAATTACTGGCAGGTGCGGGGGCTGGCGCGGCGGGCGGGATTGCGGTCATTAATACCCTTGGCCAGTTCGGCGGGATCGTCAGCCCGGTCATGGTCGGACGAATCAAGGACCTCACCGGCAGCACCACTCCGGCGCTGTATGTCATTGGTGTCGCGGCGTTGATTGCTGTCGCGTTGTTGCTGTGGGGGTTGCCGCAGAAGTTGCGCACGCTGGACAAGTATTGACGGTCGCTCGCTAGCTCCCCGTTTGACGCCTCAACCTGCGGGCAGCAGGTTCTTCGCCGGCGTTGCACTGAACTGAATCAGTGCAACACCGGCTATCAACAACATCGCCCCAAACACGCGCGGCAATGTCATCTGCCTCTCCAACAACCCAAACAGCCCGAAGTGGTCGAGCACCAGCGACGCCACAATCTGCCCAGCCAGCGCCAAGGCAATAAATCCCGATGCGCCCAGTTTCGGCAGCAGCATCAACGCCAAGGAAATAAAGCACACACCGAACGCCCCGCCGGTCCACATCCACGCAGGCGCTTTGCTGATAAACGCCAGTGACGGCAACGGTAAGCGCAGTGCCAAAATCACGGGCAGCAGCACCACGATACTGACCAGCAACGACGCGAGGGTCGCCCACAACGGGTGACCCAGACCGCGCCCCAGATTGGCGTTGATCGCGCTCTGAAAGGGCACCACCGCACCGGCGATGACGGCCAGCAGTAACAGACCCGCCCAATGCAACGTACTCATGATGATTCTCCAACAGGTTTTTCTGGACTCTAGGCTATTCGGCGGGCAAATTTAAATTCCAAATAAATATCCGGAACATGCATCAGATGAATGATCTTCGGCGCATCGACCTTAATCTGTTAGTGATCCTCGATGCGTTGCTCAACGAGCAGCACGTGACCCGTGCCGCGGAGCGCTTGCACCTGAGTCAGCCGGCCGTTAGTCATGCCTTGGCACGGTTGCGCGATCTGCTTGGTGACCCTTTGCTGGTGCGGACGGGTGCCAGCCTGGTGGCCACACCTCGAGCCCTGGAGTTGATCGCGCCCCTCGCCGAAGCGTTGGCTCAGGTGCAGTCGTTGCTGACGCCCAACACCTTTGACCCGGCCACGACCCAGCGCAGGTTTCGCCTCGCGATGTCTGACTACGGCGCCGCCATCGTCCTGCCGGGGCTGAGCCGCACCCTGCGTCGGGAAGCACCGGGAATTGATCTGCAAATCAGCCACGCCAGCCGCGAAGGCATGCTCGACGGTGTGCTCAATGGCGACATCGATGTGGCGCTCGGGGTCTTTCCGGAGTTGCCGAACGAACTGCGCAGCACGCCCTTATTCGAGGAGCGCTACGCCTGCCTTTTGGACCGCAACAGCCTGCCCGCTGATGGCGTGCTCGACTTACCGACCTACCTGGCTCGCCCCCATGTTCTGTTGGAAATGCGCGGCAGCGGTACCCCGGAAATCGAACGAGCCCTGACGACCCTGCGCGAGCGTCGTCGGGTGGCGATCAGTTTGCCCCACTGGAGCGTCGCGCCGCAGCTCATCAGTGGCACCGATCTGATCCTGACAGTCGCCTCGCGGGGGCTGCGCAACTTGCATGAACAGTCATTGGTCGTCGTCCCACCGCCGTTTCCTATTCCATCATTTACGTTTGTGCTGGTGTGGCACAAACGGCGGGGTGGGGATCAAGCGTTGAACTGGTTGAATGGGCAGATTGAGCGGGGTTTAATCGACGTTTGAGCGTAAGGGCGTGGTGTGTCATACAACCTACCGCGCCAGAGTGCGGATCAGGCGGGACCGTTTGTCTGTCATTACCGGAGATTGAACGGCTACACAGATCAGAAATACTCGGAGGTTAACTCATTCATGCTCACCGGCTTCAACCACCTGACCCTCGCCGTCACTGACATGAACCGCAGCGTGGCGTTCTATAAGGATCTATTGCAACTGAGCCTTGACGCTACTTGGGACTCGGGTGCCTATCTCTCGTTGCCGGGCTTGTGGCTATGCCTTTCCCTCGACACGCAACGCACCTCCAGGCCTGACTATACGCATTACGCGTTCAGTATCAGCGCTGCAGATTTGCCGGGGTTCGTCGAGCGCCTGCAAGCGGCCAATGTTCGAGCATGGCGTGATAATCGCAGCGAAGGCGCTTCGTTTTATTTTCTCGACCCGGACGGTCACAAACTCGAAGCCCATGTCGGTGATCGGATCTCGCGCCTGGAGGCCTGCCGACAACGACCGTATGCGGGGATGAAGTTCTTCGATGCGGATTAACCCGAGGCATTTTTTGGCATCAAGCATTAGCCACCGTTCGTCGTGGCACGTCGAGGCTTACTAAACCTTTTGCGCCATCTGACTTCAAAACTGGTGCGGGCTATCGCTCGTCGCGATCACCACCAGGAGGAAGAGCCTCATGCCGACTGCAAAAAAATCGAATCCGGGAAATTTCGCTAACGATCGAATGAAGGCGTCTGAAGCCGGTCGCAAAGGTGGGAAAACGACCACCGCTACGGTAGAAAAAGACCCTGCGAAATCCGAGATCGGCCGCAAAGGTGGCCAGGCATCTCGGTGAGGGTGAAGTTGGTTTTGATTGAGAGGCGGAGGCACAGGCTCCCGCTTGAATTTTTTTTTGAGGAGGGCGCGACCATGAACCGGATGGCCACCCGATTGTGTAATGCCAGTTTTGTCGCGGTGTTGGGTTTGTGTGCCAGCAGTGCGTTTGCCCAGTCACCTGCTGACTTCATTAACGATGCGTCGGCCAAAGGCGTGGCCGACATCGAAGCCAGTCGTCTTGCGCACCAGAAAACCGAGTCCAAGGAAATCAAGGACTACACCATTGTGGTGATTAATGACCGCACCACGGCGAATCAGCACTTGGCGAAAATCGCCAAGCAATTGCATCTGCCGGTAGCGCCGAGGGAGGAAGTTGTCGATAAGGCCAAAGCCTTGATGCCGCACGTGAAGGACGGTGTGACCTTTGATCAGGCCTACGCTGCCAGCCAAGTGAAAACCAATCAGGAAGCCATCGATCAGCTTCAACAAGAAGCGCAGGCCACTGACGTGCCGGAAATCAAAGCGTTCGCGCAAGAAACGCTGCCAAAATTGCAAAACCATCTGCAAATGGCCAAGGCGCTGCAAGCCTCTTTGTAGGGTTTGCTCGCGCGTCGCGAGTGGCCGGCGCCACTCGCGAACGGCTGTTCAGCACTGATTCAAATCCTGCTTTTGTTGACCTGACTCAGGCGCCTCTTCCAGTGAAACTGTATGGTTTTCGCCCATTGCCCGGTACTGCTTTTTGAGCGCTTGCAGTTCTTTGAGGCTTTTGCCATCCAGCCCCAACATCGCGTTCTGGGCGTCGGCAGTGGCCCGCAGTAGTTCATCAATCTTCAGGTGCAAAATTTCGTTGTCACGGTTTTGCGTGTTCTGAATCAGGAACACCATCAGGAACGTGATGATCGTCGTTGACGTGTTAATGATCAGTTGCCAGGTATCGTTGTAGTGAAACGCTGGCCCGGTCATTGCCCAAACGATGATGAGCGCTACCGCGACCATAAATGTCTTCGGGCTGCCGGCCCACAGGGAAAGCGCTTGAGAGATGTTCGAGAATTTCATTGCCGTGTTCCTTATAGGGATGCGTCTGATTTTCAGACCGCGACGACTGCTTGAAATTTCTTTTTACAAATTAGAAGAGTGTCTGACCGTGTTAAGTAGGCGCCTGGTGTGTGATGGCGTGGTCGGCGATCAGGCTCACTGTGCGGGTGCGGATAGCAAAAGCTGAGCCGTTGCTGGCGGGTCGGCTGTCATTTGTAAGGCTTTTGTCGGTTTGCTTTCCGCTCACGAAAAAGATCATCCACGGTTCGATGTCCGTCGGGTTGCTCGCGTCCAGGCTCGGTGTCGGATAGCGCTAAAGTGGCGGTTCGGCGTTGACCACCAGCAGCACAGGGTTGGCTGTCGCGACGCTGGCGCAAGGGGGTTTAATCGGTTCGCACGTCATCCTTGATGCCTTTCATGATGGGGGCGCAAGACGGTAGCCGCTTCGGCTGCTGCGCGACATCCTGTTGCCGCCAAAACCCTGGCAAACACGGGCGGCGTCTGGTCCCCCACGGGCCGTCTTATCGTCAGTTATGGATCGAGATGAGCGGGCTCCATGAGCAGCAGCCTGCGATCTTGCAGTCGCGATCAACGATCAGGAAGTGGAATTGGTAGGTCACTTGGCCACTCGACAGGGTTTCCGAACACCAGTAATGGTTGTCGATTTTCTGGCAACTGGGCTCGGACGGGTTGCTGACGTTGGGCACTGCAATGCAGGCTGTGGCCCTGCGCGGCGAGGGTGGGGAGATCAGGTGATTCCCCTGGTGACCGACGAATTTGTAGAAAATCACTGCGGTTTCGAAGCTTTGGGACACGCTGGTTTCACGCCAGCGAATCAAGTCGCCGACGTCGGCCTTGAGGTCCAGTTCATCCCCGGCCTGGCCGCTGATCACATGGTTGTTATGGGTCACCATGTACACGTGCTTGAAGTCGATGAGTGTCGGCGCTGCGGGATTTTTACTGATGTCGGGGTAGTTTTTCAGAATGGTTTCGGTGTCGATAGAAACAAGCACATCCGTGACTTGGGACATAGTGGAGCTCCTTGTTGATCGTGAGTGCCAAGCGACTACCAAGGCACGACAACGCTTGTTTGCCTTGCGGCCGTTGCTGACACACGACTGGCAGGAACCCGTTGATAACGGACACTGGCGGGGCTGATCCCTGTGTGAAAACTGAGGTCGGGTTCCTTCCGACGGGCCGCGATTGGACTATAGATGCGAAATTTTGACTGTCAAAAATGCGCGTCTGTCCGTGAGACGGACGGTCGAAGCGTGGATGAGTTGTGCTGATCGGGCGATAAATGTGTGTGTTCGACGCGTCAGTGCCGTGCGGGTATCAACTGAGATCGGGTTCAGGCAACAGACAGATATGACCTGCTAAAAGATCAAATAGCCAGGCAGGAGCTTGGTTGTTACAGGGGGCATTTTTTTAGATTGACTTGTTTGGGCGTTCAAGCCCGAGGAGGCTGCATCATGTTGTTACGCTATATGGCGTTGCTGGCGCTGGTGGTTGCGGCTTCCGGTTGTGTGCAAGAGCGTGTTGTTCATGATCGCCGTCCGGTGCAGCGTGAATACGTCGAAGTTATTGCGCCGCAGCCACCACCGGAGCGAATAATCGAAGTCGAGCCTGCCGGTCGGCCAGGTTACGTTTGGTCTCGGGGCTACTGGCGTTGGGACGGCGGTCGATATGCCGCAGTTCACGGTCACTGGGTGCCGGAGCGCCAAGGTTATCGGTACGTGCATCCGCATTGGGAGCAACGTAACGATGGCTGGCATTGGCAGCAGGGAGGCTGGGCCAACTAACCTCGTTCGCCAAAAGTCGGGATAGGGCGCAGCACACCGGTCGCGGTATCGTAGCCAACCGCTGGGCTGCTCGCCCATGACAACGCACCGACAGGAGAACGCAATGAGTTGGTCCGCCAAACAGTACGTCGCTTTTGAAGATGAGCGCACGCGCCCTGCACGAGATCTGCTGGCCGCAATTGCCGCAACTGACGCGCGTTCGATCGTCGATATCGGTTGCGGTCCTGGCAATTCCACCGAGCTGTTGTTGGAGCGCTTCCCCGATGCGGTGGTCCGTGGGCTGGACAGTTCGATCGATATGATCGAAGCCGCCCGTAAACGCTTGCCGCACGTGCAGTTCGACACCGCCGACATCGACACCTGGAGCGAATCCGCTGCATTCGATGTGATTTTCGCCAATGCGGTGTTGCAGTGGCTTCCCGACCACGCCAGGTTATTGCCGTCATTGGTCGCCCGACTTTCAAAAGGTGGCAGCCTGGCGATTCAAATGCCCGATAACCTCAATGAGCCGTCGCACCGTTTGATGCGTGATGTCGCAGCCCAGGGCCCATGGGCAAGCAAACTGGCGGGCGCTGCGAGACTGCGCACGGCCATGGCAACGGCCAGCGCCTACTATTCGATACTGCGTCCACACTGCGCGCGCGTCGATGTGTGGCGCACCACCTACTATCATCCGTTGGCAGGCGGCGCGTCGGGCGTGGTCGAGTGGTTCAAGGGCAGCGGTTTGCGACCCTTCCTCGATCCATTGGACGAGGCGCAGCGAGCGCAGTACCTCAAGCACTACCAAGCGGCCATCGAACAGGCTTATCCGGCGTTGGAGGAGGGGGCGGTGTTACTGCCATTTCCGCGATTGTTCATTATCGCGACCCGCTAGGGCTTCCTGAAAAAGGGGCAGACCACGTGAATGTGGGCTGCCCCTTTTTTGTTGGCTGGGTGATAGCAAAGCGTCATCAATGACGCTGAAAAGTTCAACTGTTGTACATAAATAAAAAATTGTACAACTTTTTCTAAAGTTTATAGCATCCCCCGCCGAGACCTTTTACTGAAACGATAAACCTTGCGTCGAAACTATCCGTTTACGACGTGACGGGCACTGTCAGCCGATGTCCGCTCGGGAAGCATCCCCTTCCTGCCTCAAGCCAGCATCCGCACATTGATTTGCCGGGTAGATTGGACCTGCCCCTAAACCTGCGCCTTGGATGACGACACCGTGCTCTGGAACGTGATTGCGCTTCACTGAGCGAATATTTTTTTGTGCCTAGCGGATTGATAACGTAAGGGCGTTTGGGGCTGAAAATGGCAGAAACAGCGAATTTTTTCGACAACATAAAAGTTTCCCGAAAGCTGGGAATCGGTTTTGGCGTTCTTTTGCTGGCCGTACTGGCGGTGGCTTTCGTCGGTTACAGCAGCAACAACGTTCTCGTTGATCGCTTGGACACGACGCGTCTGATCGGCACGCTTAACGACGCGGCGCAGGACATGCGCCTTACCGAGAAGCAGTACGAAGCCGCGGCAGATCCGGCATTCGTCGAGACGTACCACACGCAGCTCAGTGTCCTACAAGACCTCACTTCAAAGGCGCAGCAGACGTTGATGCGTGCTGAAAACCGGCAAGCCTTGATGCAATTGCAAGCGAGCACCGTTGCCTACGATCAAAAGGTCAAACGCCTGATCGACACCGACAAATCGACGTCCGATGCCCTGAAACCATTGGGCGCGCTGTCCGATAAGTTCGTAGCGACTTTCTCCAGATTGCTTGAAACCACCACGGCCAGCGCCCTGGAAGTCCCCGATGCCGAACGTGTTCGTGAATTACGGACCGTGGCCGACTTGCGTAACGGTATGACGATGTTTCGCCTCATGCTGCGTCGTTACATAGCGGTCTCCAACGACGTCAACAAAAAGGTGCTGATGGAGACCACTGACGCATTCTTGAGCGATATCACTCAGTCCCGCGCCAGCCTGCCCGCCACGCTATCGAGTCAGCTTGAAGAAGCACACGCCGGTATGCGTCGCTATCGCGAGGTGCTGCTGGAAGTCTCCAGCCTGTTCGAGAAGAAGCAGAGCCTGCGCCAGCAAGTGGACCAGGAAAGTGAGGCGATGGATAAAATCCTGACGGGCTTGATGGACACCCAGCAGCGTTTGGCCCGTGAAGATCAGCGTGGCGCTTTTATTCAGGTGGCTGTTTTGACACTGGTGGCTCTATTGGTGGGCCTGTTTGCGTCGGTCATCATCTCGCGTCAGATCACCTCACCGCTCGCACTGACGGTAGAACTGGCCCGTCGTATCGCCAAGGGCGATCTGACGGTGCAGGCCAAATCGACACGCCGCGACGAATTGGGCGACCTGCAAAACGCGATGCAAGACATGGCGCAAAGCTTGAACACGCTTGTGCAAGGCATAGGTAGTGGTGTCACTCATATCTCCATGTCTGCCGAGAAGCTCTCGGCGATGAGTGAGCAGACCAGCGCCGGTGTTCGTCAGCAAAAAGTCGAAGTGGATCAAGTTGCCACGGCAATGCATGAAATGGCTTCTACCGTTCAGGAAGTTGCCCGCAATACCACCGACGCCTCAGCCGCTGCGACCCTGGCCGAAGAGCAGGCACGTCACGGAGGCGCGGTGGTCAAGCAGGCCACGATGCAGATCAGCGAACTTTCTCAGGCAATCGAAGCATTGGGCAGCGCCATGAGCGTCCTCGCTCAGGACAGTGAACAGATCGGTAAAGTTATTGACGTCATCAAAGCGGTCGCCGAACAAACCAATTTGCTGGCCCTGAACGCCGCCATCGAAGCCGCACGCGCGGGTGAGCAAGGCCGTGGATTCGCGGTGGTCGCAGACGAAGTGCGTTCACTCGCCCAGCGCACGCAAGATTCGACCAAGGAAATTGAAACCCTGATTCTCGCCTTGCAGCAAGGCACGCAAGCGGCCTCTGCGCTGATGCTCTCCAGCCGCGAGCGGACACTGGACACGGTTGTTTTGGCGCAAAAAGCCGAACAAGCCATCACCGAAATCAACGAGTCCATTGGCACGATCCAGGAAATGAGCCTGCAAATTTCTGCCGCCGCTGAACAACAGAGCGCCGTGGCCGATGAGATTAATCGCAGCATCCTGAGCGTGCGTGACGTGGCCGATCAGTCCGCGGTAGCGAGTGAAGAGAGTGCCGCTGCGACGATTGAATTAGCGTCGCTGGGGAACGATTTAAAGCAGATGACGGCGCATTTCAGGACTTGAGCCTTCGTTACGTTGGCCTTGGCGCGCGGGACTGTAACCGCGTGTCAAGGCCGGTCGTCGACCTGCGCGCTGTAAATGAATGTTGGTCAGACGCTGCCATCAGCCTCTCAATCAGTCTATAGCGCTGATTAAGAGGACTCATTGGCCGGCATCGAATGCGAAAGTTCATGCTCGGGGCTCTTTGAGTTCAATCCGAAAGTGGTGACCGCATGACTAATAAGCCGCGCATCTACACGTCCCCCTCTGCATTTCCTAATCCTCAGCGCCTGCGCCTGTTCCTGCATGAAAAGGGAATTGCGGATCAATTCGAGGAGTTCATCTATGACATGGCGCCGGGTGGTGATCAGCGCAAATGGCCGCATACGAAGATGAACCCGTGGGGCGAAACGCCAACGTTGGCGCTGGCTGAAAATACCTATCTCTCAGAAACCGGCGCGATCGTGCGCTATCTGGATACCCTGCATCCGGGTCGAAAAATCACCGGGGATACCGCGCTGAAACAGGGGCTGGACACGATGTGGGAAAACCGTATCTGGACCCACGTCCTGTACCGGATTGTCACGATGTTTCACGTGCAGCACCAAGGCTTGGGTTCAAAACTGGAGCTGACCCATAACCCGCAATGGGGGGAGCACTGCCGTAAAGAGGCGTTGATGCATTCGGCGCTGATTGACCGTCATCTTGCCGATGGCCGCCCTTGGATGCTCGGCGACGATGAGCCGACTTTTGCCGATATCACGCTGTGTACCGCGATTGCATTTTCGAAGTTTCCAGTCAACGCAACGCCTCTGGACGAACGATTCGAACACATCGATGCGTTTTGGAAACGTTGGCAGGCACGAAGCGCTTTCAAAGCAGCCTATGCCGATAAACGAAGCGGTATTCCAGAGCTTGATGCCTGAGAAGTCGATGCGCGGAGTCGGCGTTCTAATTCGCAGGCTGCAAGTCAGGACAGCATGGTGTTTTGAGGGTGATGTGAGAGGGGTGGTCCGGATTGGATGCGTGCAGCGCAAGAGGCGGGCGAAAGCCCTGTTTCAGAAGAGGAGAATGGAGCGGATGGTGGGAATCGAACCCACGTTAGCAGCTTGGGAAGCTGCAGTTCTACCATTAAACTACACCCGCTTGTATCGATCCTGCTTCGCGTCTGAGACAAGGACCTGTTACTGATCCTCGTTATCAGCCTGAGAGGCTGGAACAGTGTCATGAAATGACTCCCGCTCAGAACGGCTGACTTTGTACCAGATCTGTTCGGGGATTTGAAGTTTTTCTTTGCGCTTGATGCGTTTAGCGTCGATGGCGAGGCTGAATGTCGGTCTACCGTGGGCACGCCGCGTACTCGAAAGTGCAGGGCGGGTCGTGCTCACGGTGACTGGGTTTCAGATGGCCAGTGCATGCTGGTGCTGGACATATTGGTAGCGTGTTCGGCTGACCTGCGGCGTCGGCTTCAGAAAACCCAGCAGGGCGTTTTGGCTATCTCGGCAGGCGGTTTTGTGTTCCATGTCGAGGAAGTGCCCAGTGGCTTGCAGGGTACTGAAGGTGGCCTGTTGCACATGGTTGGCGAATAACCGGGCGCCCTCGGCGGCGGTGTATTCGTCCCATTCGCCATTGATGAACAGCACCGGTACGTTGATGTTCTCGGCAGCCTTGAGAAAACACTGACGGTCACTGTGCAACAGGTCGTTGATGTGGAAGTGCATCTGCCCGTACTCATGCTCGGCCAGGTTGCTTACGTGACGATAGTTGAAGCGTTTAAACAGCGACGGCAGGTGTTTGCCGATGGTGCTGTTGACCAGGTTGCCGACCCGGTCGCCGTCTCGGCAGCCCAGGTAGTCGACGCCGCGCTCAAGGTAATCGAGCATGTGCGCGTTGATCTCCGGGGAGAACGAACTGATCACGGCTTTTTCGATGCGCCGTGGCCGTTGGGCGAGGGCGACCAAGGTGGCTGCGCCCCCCCAGGAAAAAGACAGCACGTGTTCAGCGGCGAAGTGGTCGATCAGCTCCAGCAATATCTGCCCTTCGACTTCCTTGGTGAGCAATTTCTCATGCCGGTTGTGGGCTTTTGACTTGCCCGCATAGGGCTGGTCGTAGCAAACAACGTTGAACTGCGGATGAAGGTTTTTCACGGTCTGTGCAAACGACGCTGTCGTGGCCATCGAGCCGTTAACCAGAATAATGGTCTTCTCTGCGGCGTCTGCGCGATAGAACTCCGTGTAAACCCGATACTGACCCTGTATATCCAGCACAGCGATTTCTGGCCTCATGTCATAAGACTCCTGGCGAGCGGGTATGCGCGCAAATAACATTGCACGAGCTATGTGACAGGTAGGCATACGCCTGGAATGTGGAGGCCCATGTCGATCCGGTAAGGCAGGTCGACGGGTATTGTTATAGGCGGGCAGTCTGCCGGGGTAATACGGAACCTGAGGGTTCGCTGCCGGCAAAAAGTTTCTTAGAAGTAGGGTGTGACCAGTCGGTCACATTCTGGCCGACGTCCTGATTCAAGCAGGGGGAAGGGCATCGCGCAAGTGTCATGGGCGAATTGTTCGGCAACTTCTGCTGAGTGGTCATGCGCTTAGATCAATTGGATCTCTTCGGTGCGCAGCATGCGGTATTCGCCCGGTTTCAGCGCGCTGTCGAGCACCAGCGGGCCCATGCTTTCACGGTGCAGACGCAGCACTTTATTGTCGAAGTGGCCGAACATCCGCTTCACTTGGTGATAACGACCTTCAACAATGCTCAGTCGCGCTGATTTTGCTCCCAGCAGCAACAGTTCGGCAGGTTGAGTCGTCAGGTCTTCAAAGGCGAAGTACAGCCCTTCGCTGAACTTGATCGCATACTCTGGGCCAATGTCCTGTTCGGTCTCGACGTAATAAACCTTGGGCAGTTTGGTTTGCGGCTGGGTCAGGCGCCGCGACCAACTGCCGTCGTTGGTGAGTAGCATGAGCCCCGTGGTGTTGAAGTCCAGGCGCCCGGCAATGTGCAGATCATCCTTGTCCGGCTCATCAATCAAGTCGAGAACCGTCGGGTGTTGCGGGTCGCGGGTCGCGCTGACGCAGCCTGGCGGCTTGTGCAGCATGAAGTAGCGCGCGGGTTTACCGGCTTGCAGCACCTCATCGTCGACTTCCACACGGCTGAACTCCAGCACCTCTGCGTGTGGGTCGCTGACGACTTTGGCGTCGATGCGCACGCGCTTTTCCGCCAGCAACAGACGCACTTGCTGGCGGTTGAAACGCGGCAGGTTGCTGAGGAAACGGTCAACGCGCATGGCTACAGGTCGGTGGGAAGAGGACCGCGCATCTTACGGGATCCGTCGACCGGCCGCTTGCAACTGTACCTCGACCTGCGCGCAACGAGGGCATAGGCAGGCGATGTCCCGCAGCTCGACCGGCAGGGCTTCGAGCACCGCCGGGTCAATGTTGACGCCGAAGCACCAACAGGCACGGTCGGCGGTTCGCGGGTCGGCCAGACTACAGTCGTTGGGTGCGCCGCAGGCCGGGCAGAGGTCGGGCTTTTTCATCCACGGTTATTCATAAATGGAGTGGGGCATTTCCACGCAGGTACGGTTACGGCCGGCTTGCTTCGCCCGGTACATTGCATGATCTGCCCGAGACAGCAGCGTGTGCAAGGTTTCATGCGGTTGCAGGGTGGTCAGGCCGATACTCACGGTCAGATGCAGTTCGTTACCGTGGTAGGCATAACGTTGCTTTTCTACATGCTGACGAATTTTTTCGGCGATCATCAGGCCGGTCTCACCGTCGGTGTCCTTAAGCAGCACGATAAATTCCTCACCGCCCCACCGGCAGACGATGTCGCAGTGGCGCAGGCAACTCTCCAGGTCCCTGGCGAAACCGATCAGCACCTGATCACCCGCCAAGTGGCCGAAGGTATCGTTCAACGCCTTGAAATGGTCCAGGTCGAGCAGCAATGCTGTCAGCGGTTTCGGTTCGCGCTGAGCCTCATGCATCGCTTGCGCGGCCAATAGATCAAAGCCGCGACGGTTGGGCAGTTCGGTCAGGCTGTCGAGGGTGGCCTGGGCCTGAATCTTACGCTGGTAGCGTTTGATCACCCGATTGAGCAAGGCCAGTACAGCCAACGTGATCACTAGGCAGATCAGCAGATTGAGGTACAGCGACTGGCGAATGTCACTGAGCGCGCCGTCTTCGCGCTTATCGACGAACAGGTACCAGTTCAGCTCTGGAATGAACCGCACATTGAGGAAATGTGCCTGGCCCTGGGCGGAATATTCGAAGCTGCCGCTGTGGGGTTTGGGCAACTGGCTGGTCAGGGTTTTCATGCTGTCGAGTTCCCCCAGCGTCAGGCCGGCCCTGGCGCCTTGGGGACCGCCCTCGGCACCGGTGAGTACCAGACGGCCAAAAGTGTCGACGAAATACACGCTGCGTTGGTAGCGCTGTTGGTACTTGTCGATGAGTTTGATCACCGCATCGACCGTCAGACCGACACCGGCGGCGCCGATGAAACGATTGTTGTAGTCGTAGACCTTGTAGTTGATGAAGACGGTCAGGTTGTCTTTGTTGGCCATGTCCGGATCGACGTTGATCTCGTAGGGTTTTTTCATGTCGCGAACGCGGAAGTACCAGGCATCCCGAGGCTCGTCGGCCTTGATTTGCTTGAGCACGCCTTTGGCGTGGTAGTAGGTCAGGCTGCTGTTGGAGATGAAAAACGCGGTGTAGGCGCCGTAGTGCGTCATCACCTCGTTGAGGTAGCGAGTCATCTGGTCAGGGTTGTGTTCGCCGTTGACCACCCAATCGCGCATAAACGTGTCGCGGGACATCATCGACGAAATCAGGATCGGTCTGACGAGGTCTTTCTGGATTTCCGAGTAGACCGTGTCGGACGTCAGTGGCAATTCGGTGTTGACGATGTTGTCGCGGATCGAGGCTCGAGAAGCGTAGTAACTGAGAAAAGATGTCGCGAGGAAACCGGCGCCCAGTAACGCTATCAGCGTGAGGACCAACGAACGTTGGGAATAGAGCGGCGAGCGAAGCGGCATGGTGGTTCCGTTGGCAGTGACCCGATGAAAGCATTCTAGTGGCACGGCGCAGAAATAACCGCTGCATTTGTGCGGGTGCCTGCCATCAATCTCTGTCGCCTGGAGGGGCCTCTTCGCGGGCAAGCCTGCACACAGGTTATGCGCAGGCCCGGTGGGCGGGCTCGCCCGCGAATCGTGGGATCACCGCTGATCTGTCAGGTACGCACGCCACCCGCCGAAATGGCTGATATGGGTTGCCCCTTCTAACCCATAGCCTTCACAAATAAAGCCGCTCTCCCAGCGTCCGTCCGCCAGTTGCACCTTGCCCAACCCCAGCGGTGCTGGAATTCCGGTCAAAAACGACCCCAGCTCACGGCTCGGCAGTTCCCACACTTCCACCGCAATCGCCACGCCACCGTCCTTCACTCGCACCATGCCCGGCCGCAACGGCGGGCCACCGGCCAACGCATACAGTTGATAGTCCGGTGAACTGAACGTCGTCTCGATCAGTCGGGCCCCACGCTGCTTGAGTTGACCATTCAACGCCAGCCCGTCCAGGTGCGCGCCACACACCACCAACCGTGCGCGATCATGGCGGGCGGCTGTCGTCGGCGCCGTTACCGCCAAGCCTTGCAGGCGCTGCAACCCGTGCGCGACGCTCAGCAGGAACTGATCGGTAAACGCTCGGCCAAACAGCGTCACCCCCCATGGCAGCCCGTTGCCCATGAAACCGCTGGGGACGGCGACGGCGGCGTAATCGAGCAGGTTCATGAAATTGGTGTAATAGCCCAGCTCCGAATTACGCAGTACGGGCTCAGCCGCCAGTTCGGCCAATGTAACGGCACGGCCAATGGTGGGTGTGACGACGCAGTCGAGGCCTTCCAGCGCCTGGTCGCACAGCGCTTTCAAGACTTGCAGTCGATACTGCGCACGGAAGGTCTGCACGCCCGTTACTGCTGGGGCTTTGGCCAGTACCGCGCGTATTACCGGCAGCACCGCCTCCGGGTGTTGCTCCATCAACTCGCCGGCGACGCTGTAGCGCTCGGCCACCCAAGGCCCTTCATAGAGCAGCTGCGCCGCTTCGAGGAACGGCGACAGATCCAGCTCGACCGCTTCACCGCCTATGGCTTTGAGGTGGTCGATGGCATCGCCGAACAACAACGGGCCTTCGGGGCAGCCGAAAAACTCGAGGTCCTGAGCTCGGGGCACGCCGAAACGAAACGCGCCAGCCGCGCCAAATGCACCGCCGTCGTTCCACGACGGATTGCTGCGACTGTAGGCATCCCGGGGGTCGAGGTGCGCGAGGAGTGCCAGCAATTGGCTGGCTTCTTGAGCGGTCGCGGTGAAGGTCGTTACACAATCCAGCGTGCGACAGGCCGGCAACACTCCCGCCGTGGAAATCAACCCTTTGGTCGCTTTCAAACCCACCAGATTGTTCAGCGCTGCCGGCACGCGACCCGAGCCCGCCGTGTCCGTACCGAGGGCGAAACTCGCCACGCCCAATGCCACGGCCAAGGAAGAACCCGCACTGGAACCGCCCGACGGATAGGTCGGCAAGACACTGTTGGGGCATGCCCCGTAAGGCGAGCGGCTGCCGTTAAGGCCAGTAGCGAATTGGTCGAGATTGGTTTTTCCTAGCGCAATCGCGCCCAGCGCCAGCAACTGCTCGACGACCGTCGCCGAATGCTGCGGCACAAACGCAAACGTCGGGCACGCAGCGGTGGTGGGAATGCCCGCCAGGTCGATGTTGTCCTTAATGGCGAAGGGCACGCCGTACAGCGGCAGACTGTCGAGGTCGCGCCCCTCGAGTGCGGCCAGATAGGGCTCCAATTCCTCGACGCTGAGCAAATGGATGAACAGGTGGTAGTCCGGATTCAGCGCCGCGGCTTTTTCCCGCAGGCTCAGTAGCAGTTCCCGAGGTGTGGTGTGGCCGTCGCGGTAGGCACTGCGCAGGGCGTCAAGTTGCAGATCGACGTTCATGATTTGATCCTTTTTGAAATGGGTTCAGTCGAGGTCCAGCACCACGACGCGCTGTCCGGCACGCACCGCCGAACCTGGTTGCACGCGAATCTCGCGGACCACGCCCGCCATCGGCGAGAGCAGTGGGATTTCCATTTTCATCGACTCCAGAATCACCAATACATCGCCGGCCGCCACGTGGCTGTTGAGCGCCACCTGAACCTGCCAGAGGTTGCCAGCGATGTGGCTGTCGATGCTGTGCTGTCCCGCGGCCAGCGGCGTTTCTTCGCCTGGCTCCGGGGCTGCTTCTTCACTGTCGAAGTGGGCTTGGCCACTCGCGATCCAGCGCTCGCGTTCGGCGTTAAATGCGCCTTGCTGCTGATCTCGAAACGCGGCAATGCTCTGGGCCTCTTTCGCCAGAAACGCTTGATAATCCGCCAGGTTCAATTGGCTATGCTCGATGTCCAGCTCGAAGCGTCCCAATGGGAAATCACGCCGAATACGCAGCAACTCGTCAGCGCTCACGGGATAAAAACGGATCTGATCGAAGAACCTTAGCAGCCACGGTTTACCGTCGAACGCGGCGACTTCGCGGTAGCGATTCCACATCTGCAAGGTGCGACCGACAAACTGATAACCGCCGGGGCCTTCCATGCCGTAGACGCACAGGTAGGCGCCGCCGATGCCCACCGAATTTTCGGCGGTCCAAGTGCGGGCCGGGTTGTATTTAGTGGTCACCAGCCGATGGCGCGGGTCGAGCGGGGTGGCGACCGGCGCGCCGAGGTAAACGTCGCCGAGGCCCATCACCAGGTAACTGGCGTCGAACACGGTGCGCTGCACCTCGTCGAGGTTGGGCAGGTCGTTGATGCGGCGGATGAACTCAAGATTGCTCGGGCACCACGGCGCGTCCTTGCGCACGGTCGTCATGTACTTTTCAATCGCCAACTGACAGGCCGGATCGTCCCAGGACAGCGGCAGATGGACAATGCGCGAGGGTACCTGCAGGTCCTCGGCGGCGCACACGGCGTCCCACTCCCCGGCGAGGATAGCCAATAGATCGGCGAGCGGTAGTTGTTCCGGTTGGTAGTGTACTTGCAGCGAACGGATGCCTGGCGTCACGTCGATAACGCCGTGCAAGGCTTTGCTTTGCAAGGCTTGCATCAATGCGTGGGCGCGAAAGCGCAGGACCAAATCCAGCTCTGGTGCGCCTATTTCAAGCAGCAGATGAGTATCCCCCGACAACCTGGCAACCAGCCGCGTATCTCCCTGAGCCAAATCCATCACCACCGGCGACTCCACCCCATGGGGCTGCTGGCTTGTCTGCGATGCAGTTGAAGGGGTGTCAGGCCTGGCCCCTTCGCAGGCAAGCCTGCTCCCACACTGACTCCAGCTCAAGGCCAGTGAGCGGGCGGTCTTGATATCGACTGCGAAGAACTGAACTTTGTCCCCCGCCTTGAGCTGCCCCAATTGCCAGAGGTCCGCCTCAATCACGGTTACCGGGCAGACAAAGCCGCCGAGGCTCGGGCCGTCGGGGCCGAGGATCACCGGCATGTCTCCGGTGAAATCCACTGCTCCGATGGCGTAAGGATTGTCGTGAATGTTCGACGGGTGCAGTCCCGCCTCGCCGCCGTCGGCACGTACCCATTCGGGCTTCGGTCCGATCAGCCGCACACCGGTGCGGCTGGAGTTGAAATGCACTTCCCATTGCGTGGCGAAGAAGGTGCCGATGTAGCGTTCGGTGAAATATTCAGGTGCGCCATGTGGACCGTAAATCACCCGGATTTGCCGCACGTCACGCAGTTCGGCGACCTCGGTTACCGGCAGTTGTGCGCCGACGCTGCGTTGACTCAGCTCGGGCACGTGCAACACATCCCCTGCGCGTAATGCCCGGCCGCCATGCCCGCCAAACTGACCGAGGGTAAAGGTGCTTTTACTCCCCAGATAGTCCGGCACTTGCAGACCACCACGCAGGCAAAGGTAGCTGCGGGCACCGGCCCCGGCTATCGTGCCGAGACTCAGCGTCGCGCCCGCCGGGATCAGCAACGCGGTGTTCATTGGCACCGCTTCACCGTTCAATGTCAGTGGGATCACCGCCCCTGTGACCGCCACCACCGCGTCGCAATTGAAACGCAGCAACGGCCCGCTCATGGTGATTTCCAGCGCCGCAAAGCCTTCATCATTACCCAGCAGACGGTTGCCCAGACGCAACGCTCGACTGTCCATCGGCCCTGACGGTGGCACGCCCACTGCCCAGTAGCCGAGGCGACCGGGGTAATCCTGAACGCTGGTTTGGGTGCCGGCGCTGAGCACTTCAAAGGTGTTGGCTTTATACGTCAGGCTGTCCAGGCAGCGGGTCCAAGGCTGGCCGCTGGCGAAAGGCACATCGAGCAAAATCTGACGCAAGTAGTCGCGGTTGGTTTCGACCCCATACAACAGGCTGTCGCCCAATGCCCGATGCAAATCGGCGCGAGCTTGCTCACGGTCCGCTGCCCAACAGATGACTTTGGCGATCATCGGGTCAAAGTACGGCGGGATCTCGCAACCGGCCTCGACCCAGGTGTCGATGCGCAGGTGCTTACCGTCAGTGACGGGGAACTGCACGGCAGTCAGAAGGCCGGGGCTTGGCTGGAAATCCCGGCCTGGATCTTCGGCATACAGCCGTGCCTGGATTGCATGTCCCTCGGCTTTTAAGCCTTGGCTTAACTTGCTCAGCGGCGGCAAATCACCGGCCGCCAGTTCGACCATCCAGCGCACCAGGTCAACGCCCCATACCTGTTCGGTGACGCCGTGTTCCACCTGCAAGCGGGTGTTCACTTCCAGAAAATAGAAGCGCTGGTCCGCGCTGTCGAAGACAAACTCCACGGTGCCGGCGCTGCGATAGTTCACCGCTTTCGCCAATTTAATCGCCGCAGCGCACAGCTCCTCAGCCATGCCTTCGGGAAGGTTCGGCGCCGGGGTTTCTTCGAGGACTTTTTGGTTGCGCCGCTGCACCGAGCAATCACGCACGCCGAGGGCAATCACCTCGCCTTGACCATCGCCGAACACCTGCACTTCGAGGTGCCGGGCGCGCTGGATGTACTTTTCGATGAACACCCCGGCATCGCTGAAATTGTTCTGACCGAGGCGTTTGACCGCTTCAAAGGATTCGCTCAACTCCGCAGCGCTACGGCACACGCGCATGCCGATGCCGCCGCCTCCCGCCGTGCTTTTAAGCATCACTGGATAGCCAACCTGTTCACCCGCGAGCAACGCGGCGTCGATGCTGTCGAGCAATTCGGTGCCCTCAAGCATCGGTACGCCGTGTTGCTTGGCCAACGCGCGCGCCGTGTGCTTGAGGCCGAAGACGCGCAGTTGTTCCGGCGTCGGGCCGATGAAGGCGATGTCGGCGGCTTCGCAGGCTTCGGCAAACGCGGCGTTTTCCGAGAGAAAACCGTAGCCGGGATGGATCGCTGTGGCGCCGTTGGACTGGGCGATAGCGAGTATTTTTTCGACGGCCAGGTAGGTGCCGGCAGCAGCGCCTTCGCCGAGGCTGTGGGCTTCGTCGGCGTGAAGAATGTGCAAACTGGCGGCGTCGGCTTCGGAGTAAACGGCGACGCCCTTGACCTGCAGTTCACTCAAGGTGCGCAGGATGCGGCAGGCGATTGCGCCACGGTTGGCGATAAGGACTTTTTCAAACATGGCAAAACCCCTGGAGGCGATAACGCATCAGCCTCGACCTGGGATGCGGGCCGTCCCGCAGTTTTTCGATAGGCGCCGAGGTCGTCCTCGACAGCACAACCAATGGCTATACCCACACTGAAGATCCCACGTGGGGTTACTGGTGTTTTTGAGGGGGCAGGCACTGGCCAGACCGGGCTTGGCACAGGGCAAACAACCATTTACGCAACCGCACCATTTTCAGTTCCATACCAGTAGCTCCGCAGGCGTCGGGTTGTAGGCGTTGCACGGATTGTTCAATTGCGGGCAGTTCGAAATCAGCACAATCACGTCCATTTCGGCGCGCAAATCAACGTACTTGCCCGGCGCCGAAATGCCGTCTTCAAAGGTCAGCCCGCCGTCCGCCGTGACCGGTACATTCATGAAGAAGTTGATGTTCGGCCCGATGTCACCCTTGCCCAGGCGTCCGTCGTGAACACAGGCCCGCAAGTAGTTGTCGCGGCAGCTGTGCATGTAGCGTTTTTCCAAGGCGTAACGCACGGTGTTGCTCTCTTGGGCGCAAGCGCCGCCGAGGGTGTCGTGGCGCCCACAGGTGTCGGCGACGAGGGTCAGCATCGGTTTGCCGAGGTTGGAATACAGCACGCTGCCTGTGCTCAGGTAGACACTGTTTTGCCGGCGCAGCGTGCGCTGCACGTCGTAGCGCTCCTTGGGATTGGCGACGCTGTAAAACAAGGTGTCGACGGCTTGATTGCCTTCGAGGTCGAGGATGCGCAGGGTCTGTCCGGCCTTGATCTCCATCAGCCAGGGTTCGCCGGCAGGGATCGTTGCGCGGTAGATCGCGGTTTCAGGCTGTTTGTGGGCAGTGGCGATAGCGAGTGACATGGCAGCGATCCTCAGGCGAACAAACGGTCGGTGTTGATGAAACCGCGCTGGTTTTCCGGACGCGACGTGCGGCAGTGTTCGGCGACGCTGGGGTCGGCGTTCATCCAGCTCAGCCTCAGCGGTTTTGGTGCGTAGTCCGGCGAGGGGTCCATGGGATGTTGCAGTGCAGTGAGCACCACCAGGGTGTTCATTGGCGCGTACAACTCGATGTAGTCGCCCGCTTTGGAATTGCCCTCGATGAAGTGGAAGCGTCCGGCCTCATCGACGTTCACGCGGCTGAACAGGTTGAGGGTCATCAGCAAATCCGACAGGCCCAGGCCCCACTTGCCGAGTTCTACCAACAGGTTGTCGGTGCCGTTACGGAAGAAACCGTTGCGCAGTTCCTGATAGCGGCCGGCGCCGTATTTTTCCGCGACTTCTTCAGCGCAAAGCACACCGGCGAGGCTGTCGCTCCAGCCGCAGGTGTCGGCAGTGATCGCCGCCAACACCCGCCCCATGTCGGAGTACAAACAATGGCCGCTGGTGAGCTTGGCGGTGTGTTGGCATTTGAGGCTGTCGGGCAGGTTCAGGCGTTCAGTTTTTTCATTGGCGTTGAGCAGTGTCAGGCTAACGTTGGCGCCACCGTGCAGGTCGGTCAGACGCAGCAGTTGGCCGCGCTTCAAGACGAAGGAACGATGACCGCCGCCTGGCAGCATTTCCTCGGCGAAGGGCGGGAACAGTTGGGTCGAATCAGTCATGTGAAAAATCCTCTTAAGCGGTACGAAGCGTGCCCGCCAGGTGCGCTGGCAAAGCATCGACGGCTTTGCTGTTGGCGCGGCGGTCGCTGTTCAAAGGGATGTCGTAGGTGATGCGAGCGCCATAGGCGCCGGGGGCGTGCGGGTCGACGCGGACCTTGTCGAATACCAGCAGCCGAGTGCCGAGAGTGAAACCTTCGGACAGGTCATGGGTGACCATGAACACCGTCAGTCGCGTCTCGCGCCACAGCTCCAGCAACAACTGATGCATGTCTTTGCGGATGCCCGGATCGAGGGCGCCAAACGGTTCGTCGAGCAGTAACACGCGCGGTTTCATAATCAACGCTTGAGCGATGGCCAGTCGTTGCTGCATACCGCCGGAGAGCTGCGCCGGGTACTTGTCCCGCGAGTGGCCGAGGCCGACTTTGTGCAGTAACAGTGAAGCCTGTTCGCGGGCGTCTTTTTTAGCGCTGCCGAACAAGCGTCCAAGCAACGGCGAGCGCGGCAGTTCGAGGCCGAGGGCGACGTTGTCCAGCACCGTCAGATGCGGGAACACCGAGTAGCGCTGGAACACCACGCCACGGCTTGAGTCCGGTTCGCCAGCGAGGGCTTGGCCGTCGAGCAGAATCTCGCCGCGACTGGCTTTTTCCTGACCTAGCAACAGCCGCAGGAAGGTCGATTTACCGCAACCCGAAGCGCCGACCAAGGTGCAAAACTCGCCTTCGTTGACGTTCAGGTTCAGCCCTTCAAGCACCACTTGATCGGCGTACTGCTGCCAGACGTTTTTTACCGTGATGAAGCTCATGCCCGCGCCCCTTCATACCAAGGGAAAGCACGCCGAGTCAGGCGCTTCAGGCCCCAGTCCATTAGCCAGGCGAGCAGGGTGATCCAGACCACATAAGGCAGGATCACGTCCATCGCCAGGTAGCGACGCACGAGGAAGATGCGGTAACCGAGGCCATCGGTGGAGGCGATGGCTTCGGCAGCGATCAGGAACAACCATGCCGAGCCGAGCATCAGCCGCAGTGAGATCAGGAGTCGAGGCAACAATTGCGGCAACACTATCCGCAACATCAGCGTCCAGGTCGAAGCCCCCAGCGTTTGAGCCTTGATCAGCAACTCGACCGGGATCTCCCGCGCGCGCTGCTCCAGATCACGGGCCAGGCAGGGGGTGATGCCAATCACGATCAGCATCACTTTCGACAGCTCTCCGAGCCCGAACACGATGAACAGAATCGGCAGAATCGCCAGCGGTGGCACCATCGACAGCACCGTCAGCAACGGCGACAACGGTGCGCCGAACAACGGCAAGGTGCCGGCGGCGATGCCCAGGCACAGACCGGCCAATGCGCTGATGCCGAGGCCGATGGCCAGCCGTCGCAAACTGGAGGCGGTGTCTTGCCAGAGCACGTACTCACCGGTGCGCGTGTCGGCAACGAACGCCAGGCGTTTCACCGCATCGCTCATTTGCACGGCACTGGGCAGCAGTTTGTCGTTGGGGTTTTCCGTCAGTCGCTCAGCCGAGCCCATGAAGTAGGCGAACAGCACCAGAGCGAACGGCAGGATCACCAACAGCAGGCGACTCGGACGATCCGGGTGACGATTGATCAGGCGCATGGCCTCGTCCTCCGTTATTACAACTTGGCGTCGGCAGCCATCTGCACGTAGGTCGGATCGAAGCGCAGCTTGAGGTTGCCCTTGTCACCACGGGTTACGCCATTGGCGAAGGCCATGCCGACGGCGCTGGTGTCCTTGGCGCCTTCACCCAGCAAGCCATGCTGAAACGAGAACTCGGCGACTTTACGCATGGTGTCTGGCAGTTGTTTGCTGTTGGCAAAGGTCAGTGCTTCTTGTGGCGTGGCGAACAATTTGGTGGTGTCCAGTTGCGACTGGAAACCTGCCAGGTCGGTACCCGAGGCTTTGGCCATATGTTCCAGTGCGACCTTGCTCGCGGCGTTTTTGGCATTCATCAACGACACGACCTCAAACCAGGCACCGGTCAGTGCTTTGCCCAGGGCCGGGTTGTCTTTAAGGGTGGCGCTGTTAACGACCATCATGTCCATGATCTCGCCGGGGATCTGGCTGGAGTTGAACACTTCGGTGACGCCGGGTTTGGCTTTGATGTCCGAGAGCATCGGGTTCCAAGTGGTGACCGCTTTGACTTGGTCGGTGTTGAAGGCGGCCGATATATCGGCATCGGAGGTGTTGACCACTTTCAGGTCTTTCTCGGTGAGGTCCACCGAGTCCAGAGCCCGGGCGAGCAAGTAGTGGGAGACCGACAGTTCCACCAGATTGACGTTCATGCCCTTGAGGTCGGCGACTTTCTTGCCGTCGCCCTTGAGCACAATGCCGTCGTTGCCGTTGGAGAAGTCGCTGACGATCAACGCGGTGCTATCGACGCCACCCGCCGCCGGAATGGTCAGTGCATCCATGTTGGTCATGGTGCAGCCGTCGAATTGGCCTGCGGTGTATTGATTGATCGATTCGACATAGTCGTTGAGCTGAACCACATCGATTTTGATGCCGTACTTTTTCGCCCATTTATCGACGATGCCTTGGCTGCCGGCATATTCCCAGGGCATCCACCCGGCATAAATCGTCCAGCAGACGCTGAAGTGGTCTTTCGGTGCGGCTTGGGATGAGACGCTGACGAAGGCTGCGAAAGCAGCGGCGAGCAGGGCGGGGAAACGAAGTGCGGTCATGGGGAGTTCTCCAGTTGATCAAGGGCGGACAGGAAGGCAGCGGCACCGTAAACGGTGGCTTGTCTCCCGGGCTTTTGTCCCGCCGTGTAACCTCAACTGGAGGTCGCCAACTCTCGGACCAGCCACTCGCCTAAGCGAGCCGGAACCCTAGTCAGCCATTGCAAATTGTGGTGCCGCGAACCTGTTATGACTCCTGCACAGGTTTGCTAAAGCGAGAGCCGTGCCAACTCGACTGCAAGGCTCTGGTTCAGGGTGATGGCGCGATAGCGGCGGTTACAGATGTGCGCGCGCTGCTTCGTCGTGGTGCGCAGGCGCACCGCTATGGCACGTGCTCGCCGCTGATCCGAAGGTTGTGGCCACTGCGCACTTGAAGCCGGTTTCGGAGTCAAGTGGGTTATCCGTCGCCCTGCCGACGGATGTCGCTGGTCTTTCAGGAGGCCGCCATGTTCCGTCGAATATTACGCTGTGGTTTTTTCGGTCTTGGCCTGTCCGGGTGCTACTACTCTCCGGGCCCGGTCGATGTGTACACAGCACCGTATTACCCTCCCGGTTACTACTACCCTTACTCGTATGGCGGCTACTACCCCGGGTTTTACGGGGGCTATCGCTACTACAACGATGGTGGCTATGGGGACTACGGCGGCCACGGTTATTACGGCGGTCACGGCGCCCGTTATTACCGCGGTGGAAACCATTACGGGCATCATTGATCATCGTATGAGTGCGGCGGCGCATCTGTTTACGGCGCGCCGCTTTTTTGTGAACGCGATGAAAAACCTTTCGCTGTGGACTTGTTTAAATTTGTTGCAGAAACGCACCAGATTCCGAAATCGATGTCTGATCTTTCGACAGTCGCTCACAAACGACCGTCGCCTGCCAGCGTCGCTGGTGTGGTTCACTCGCGGTCCAGGAGGCCGCCATGTATCGCCGAATTCTTCTGATTGCTTTGTTAGGTTTGTCCCTTGGTGCGTGCGTACCTTATTCCTACGGAGAGGGAGGATCCAGCTACTACAGTTCCCAGGTTTACACGTCGCCGGCGCCGGTTTACTACTCGGGCGGTGGCTCCTATTATTCGGCTCCACGCTATTACCAGCCGGCCCCGCGTTACTATCAGCCGGCGCCCCGTTACTACTCGGCCCCCCGCTACTATCAGCCGGAGCCACGCTACTACCAGTCCCAGAACCGTGGCTGGCAGGGGCATGATCGCGGTGGTTGGGATGGCGGAAATCGCGGAAATCGCGGCGGTTGGGGTGATGACTACCATGGTGGTCATGGCGGACGTGGTGATCATGACGGTCGTGGTGGTCGAGGCGATCATGGTGAGCGAGGCGGCAATCGTTAAAACAGTGGTAAAAAAAGCGGCGCATCCAGCGTCGCTTTTTTATCCCCGGATTTCAGTACTCCGTCAGGTCGGCCAATGGATGCCGTCCTTCCCATGCCTTGTGAAAGTGCGCGTCAACCACCGCTTGCGGCACGTTGTTGATGTCTGACCAGTGCCAATGCGGTTTTTGATCCTTATCGATCAATCGTGCCCGCACGCCTTCAGTGAATTCCGGGTGGCGACAGCAGTTGAGGCTCAGGGTGTACTCCATCTGAAAGACTTGAGCCAACGATAGGTGGCGCGCGCGCGTGATTTGTTCCCATACCAGGTGCGCAGTCAGTGGCGAGCCTTCGGTCATTGTTTTCGCGGCGCGGTTGAGCAGCAGGTCGGTGTGATCACGTTGCAAACTGATGGCTTTCCAGGCGCAACGCACATCGCTGACATCCAGCAGTTCGTCGATCTGCTGACGTCTGGGTAACCATTGCGGTTCGGGCATCTGCCCCAGTGCTTCCTGTTGCAACGCCTTGAGTAGACTGTTGAGCTGCATCGGGGTTTGTTCCTGCCAGTTCAGTTGCAGGAGGCCTTCAATTAATTGCTCTTGCTGCTCGTCGAGCAGGAAACGGTCAGCCAGGTCCAGATCGATCGCATCACGCCCATTTATGTGGGCGCCGGTCAGACCTAAAAACAATCCCAGTTTCCCTGGCAGTCGCGACAGGAACCAACTGGCGCCGACGTCCGGGTACAAACCGATGCTGATCTCCGGCATCGCCAAGCGGCTGCTTGGCGTGACTATTCGGATGCTCGCCCCCTGCAACAACCCCATGCCGCCGCCGAGTACGTAGCCGTGACCCCAGCAGATCAGTGGCTTCGGGTAGGTGTGCAGGTTGAAGTCCAGGCGGTACTCCGCGGCAAAAAACTGTGCAGCCAGCGGTGGAACTTCCCCCGGATGGGCACGGCAGGCCTCCACCAGGCTGCGCACCTCGCCTCCGGCGCAAAAAGCCTTGGCGCCGTTGCCGCGCAATAGAACACAAACGATTTGCGGTTCTTTGGCCCAGATATCCAGCTGGTCGCGCAGGGCGTTGATCATCGGCAGGGACAATGCGTTAAGCGACTTTTCGGCGTCCAGGCTGGCGATGCCGATACGCGCGCCGTCGGTGCCGGTGAGTTCTTCGAAGTGCAGATTCATCGTGACCTCGATGGGGAATTTGAACGTTCAGTATGATCGCAATGCTGGAAAGTGCTGGAAAGTGCTGGATCTGCGTCAGATCAATTGACAAGCATGGCCAGCTTTCCTAGGGTTCGCCTCATTGTTTTTGCCGGGTGTAACCATGACTGCTGACGACCGTATCAAACTCGAACCTAGCTGGAAGGAGGCCTTGCGTGCCGAGTTCGACCAACCCTACATGGCAGACTTGCGCACCTTCTTGCAGCAGGAGCGTGCCGCAGGCAAGGAGATCTATCCACCGGGGCCGATGATTTTCAACGCCCTCAATTCCACGCCGTTGGACAAGGTCAAGGTCGTCATTCTCGGTCAGGACCCTTATCACGGGCCGGGTCAGGCCCATGGCCTGTGCTTTTCAGTGCAACCGGGTGTGCCGGCGCCGCCGTCGCTGGTGAACATCTATAAGGAGTTGAAGCGCGACCTGAACATCGACATTCCCAGCCACGGCTGCCTGCAAAGCTGGGCCGATCAGGGCGTACTGATGATCAACACCACCATGACCGTCGAGCGGGCCAACGCTAACGCACATGCTGGCAAAGGTTGGCAGTTCTTTACCGACCGGATTATCGAAGTGGTCAGTGAGCATCAGCCACACCTGGTGTTTCTGCTGTGGGGCGCGCATGCCCAAGGCAAACAAAAACTGATCGATGCGACCAAGCATCTGGTGCTGACCTCGGTGCATCCGTCGCCGCTGTCCGCCTATCGCGGCTTCCTCGGTTGCGGACACTTCAGCCGGACCAATAAGTTTCTGGAGCAGAATGGCGAGACGCCGATCGAGTGGCGGTTGCCACCGGTCGCGTAATGATCGTTCCCTCGCGTGGGAACGATCATGGTAAGGAGGATTCTGGTTGCCGGTTCCAATACTTGAACAACGGTTCTGCCAGAAACAACACAAACAGCAGTCGCATGACTTGCATCGCTGTTACCAGTGGCACCGACAATTGCAAGGTCTCTGCGGTCAGGCTCATCTCTGCGATCCCGCCGGGCATCATGCCTAACGTCAGGGAACGCAGGTCCAGATGGGTCAAGGCACTCAAACCCAGGGCTGCTAGCGTGGCGATCAACATGGTCAGCGCCGTACCCATTAAGGTTCGGCCCATGAACGAAGGCGCTCGCCGGAAGAACTGTCGGTTGAAGTGACATCCCAAGCCGCTGCCGATCAGCCATTGCCCTATTTGACTGCCGCCGTTGGGCAAACCGATGTGCAGGTCCCAACCGATGCTGACGGCGGCGCTGACCAGCAGCGGCCCGAACAGCCACGGATTGGGTTGGCGCAAACGCTGCCAGCCCCAGGCGAGCAGGGCGCCCGCCGGAAACAGAAACGCCAGCCAATACCCGTTGACGGCTGTGGCATGGGCGATCGGCGCGCCTTCCCCCAGCACGTATTTGAAGGCCGCCGGCACACACAACACCACCACCAGCACCCGCAAACTTTGCCCCGCCGCGACCCGGCTAAGCACCGCGCCATTGCGCGCGCCGAGGTTGACCATTTCCCCTGAACCGCCCGGCATGCTGGAGAAAAACGCGGTGGCGCGGTCCTCCCCTGAACGCCGCATCAACCAGACCCCGACCACGCTGGACAGGCTAGTGATCAGCGCGCCAAAGAAGATCAACCCGAAATGGCTCATGACCTGCTCGATCACCACCGGGGTGAAGTGCAAGCCAATGCCGATGCCGACGATCCACTGCCCACCCTTACGCCCGCCAGGAATTTCTGCCAGTTGCCAGGGTGTCAGGCAGCGCACCAGGATGATCGCCAGTAACGAGCCGACCATCCAAGGTAGCGGCCAGCCGACCTGGCTGGCGAGGTAGCCGCCGAGTAGGCCGACCAGCGGCGTTCCCCACCAGGTTTTGAAAGGTCGATCAGACATCGCTGACCGGGCGTCGGGCGACCGAACGTTTGCGCCAGATCCGCAGGATCGGCATCAGGAGCATGATGGCGGTCAGCACCCAGACACCAAAGGTAATCGGGCTCGACCAGAGGATTTCCAATGCGCCGTTGGAAATCGACAGGGCACGACGCAGGTTTTGTTCCATCAGGCCTCCGAGGATGAACCCCAGCAGAACCGGCGACAACGGGAAGTCCAGCTTGCGCAGGATGTAGCCAAAAATACCGATGCCGATCATCAGGAACAAGTCGAAGGTGGTCGCGTGGACGGCATAGACGCCGATTCCGGTAATGATCGCGATGACCGGCACCAGCGCCCAGTTCGGCACGGAAAGGATGCGCGTGAAGAGACGGATCATTGGGATGTTGAGGATCACCAGCATGATGTTGGCGATGAACAACGAGGCGATTAGGCCCCAGACGATGTCCGGTTGCTGTTGGAACAGCAGCGGCCCTGGAGTGATGTTGTAAAGCGACAGCGCGCCAATCATCACCGCTGTGGTGCCGGATCCCGGAACGCCCAAGGTCAGCATCGGCACCAGGGCGCCGCACGCGGAAGCACCGATAGCGGTTTCCGGCGCCGCGAGGCCGCGCATGTCGCCTTGGCCGAACGTGCCCTTGGCGCCGGCGATACGTTTCTCGGTCATGTAGGCCACCGCACTCGCCAGTGTCGCTCCCGCCCCTGGCAACACGCCCATGATGAAGCCCAGCAAGCCGCAGCGGATGTTCACGACGAACACCGAAGACGCTTCCTTGAAGTTGAACATCATGCGGCCGGTGGCTTTCACCGCTTCCTGGCCGCGATGGGTCTTCTCCAGCAACAGCAGGATTTCGCTGATGGAGAACAGGCCCAACACCAACACCACAAACTGAATGCCATCGGTGAGGTGGATGTTGTCCCCGGTGAATCGGTACACGCCACTGTTGGCGTCGATGCCGACGGTCGACAGAAACAGCCCGATCAGCGCCGCAATAAACGTTTTCAGCGGACGATCACCTGCCATGCCGCCCAGGCAGACAATCGCAAACACCATCAGAACGAAATATTCCGCAGGTCCGAAGGCAATGGCCCATTTCGCCAGCAGTGGGGCGAACAGCACCATGCCGCAGGTGGCGATGAATGCGCCGATGAATGAACTCCACGCCGACAGCGATAACGCCACACCTGCCAGGCCTTTGCGGGCCATCGGGTAACCATCGAGGGTGGTCATCACGGTAGAAGCTTCGCCCGGAATATTGAGCAAAATCGAGCTGATCCGACCGCCGTATTCGCAACCCAGGTACACCGCTGCGAGCAGGATCAGGGCGGACTCGGGAGGCAGGCCCAGGGCAAACGCGATCGGGATCAGTAACGCCACGCCGTTGATCGGGCCCAGGCCCGGCAGCAGGCCCACCACCGTGCCAATCAACGTACCGCAGAGCGCGGTCACCAAGTTATAGGGCGTCAGCGCAACGCCGAAACCCTGTCCCAAATAGGCAAAAGTATCCATATCAGTTCTCCAGGACGTCGAGCAGGCCCAAGGGCAGCGGTACGTCCATCAACTTGTCGAACAGCAGATAGAGGCCAATGCTCATCAACGTGGTGACGACGATGCTGGGCCCCCAGCGACCGCCGTACAGACGGGCCATCGGAATGCCGATCAGGATGCTGCTGAGGATGAAACCCAGCGGTTCGAACATCCCGGCGAAGATCAACAGCAGCACGATGCACACGCCAATCTTGTTTAGGGTTTCACGGTCGAGTTTCGGGTCGTCGTCGCTGTGTACGATGGGCGTCGGGCGAAACAGCATGTACAGCAGGCCAAGGCCCATCAAAGCAAGCATCAACAATGGGAAAGCCCTGGGGCCCACCGGTTCGTAGGAAAAAGCGGCCTGATAGGGCCACGCCATGAGTGCCAGGCCAATACAGGCCAGCAACAGTGCGCAGGCAAAAATGCGTTGTAAGAGCATGCAGAACTCCTGTGCCGCGGCCCTCAATGACGAGGGCCGCGGCCGCTAGACAGAGGCGATCACTGGATCAGGCCGAACTCTTTGGCCAGCACTTTGTAGTCGGCGACCTGTTTCTTGACGTAGGTGTCCAGTTCCGGACCGGTCATGGCGAACGGGAAGAGTTGACGCTGATCGCGCAGCTTGGCGAAATCTTCGGAGGCCAGCAGCTTGTCGAAGGTGTTTTTCCACCAGGCGTAGTCTGCGTCACTGACTTTGGGCCCAAGGTAAAAGCCACGAACCACCGGCCAGACGATGTTGTAGCCTTGTTCCTTGGCGGTTGGGATGTTTTTCATTTCCGGCTCGTCCAGGCGTTCTTCGGCGAACACCGCCAACAGGCGCATGTCACCGCTTTGAATGTGCGGCATGGAGTCGGAGATGTCGGTACTGCCAACCTGAATGTGGCCGCCCAGCAACGCGGTGGCGATTTCACCGCCGCCTTCGAGGGCGACGTAACGCAGGTCACGCGGATTGATGCCAGCGGCCTTGGCAATCAGTGCGGTTTGCATCCAGTCCTGGCTGCCGACGGTGCCACCGGAGCCGATCACTACTTTGCTTGGGTCTTTCTTCAGCGCCTGAACCAGATCGTCTAGATTCTTGTAGGGCGAATCGCTTCTTACGGCGATGGCGCCATAGCTGGTGCCAACCGCCGCCAGCCAGCGGACGTTAGTTTCATCGAAGCGACCGAACTTACCCTGGGCCAGGTTCAGCAGCGAACCGCTGGACCACGCTACCAGCGTGCCCGCATCGGCGGGGCGTTGGGCGACCACCGCGTTATACGCCACCGCGCCGACACCGCCGGGCATGTAGGTCACGCGCATCGGTTTGGTCAGGAGTTTTTCGTTGACCAGCGCGCTTTGAGCCAGTTTGCAGGTCAGGTCGAAACCACCGCCCGGTGAGGCCGGGGCGATGCATTCCGGGCGTTTGGGTTCAGCGAGCAATTGGCCGGCGAACAACAGGGCGCTAGCGGTGAGCGCCACGTTACGCAGTGATAAGTTCATTCAAGTCTCCTTGGGAGTTTTTGTTATGGGCGTACTTTTTACCAACGGGCAATGCTGTCGCTCACCCGACAACGCACGTCATCCGCGTCGCGGGTGCAGTATTGGAACGGCAGGCCTTGCTGGCAACATGTTGGACGAGTGGCCAAGTACGTTGGCACTGAAAAGGGACGTGAGGCTAGGGCGGGGAAATCGTGCGGGCGGGCAAGCCTGGGGCTGTGTAGACAGCATCTTGAAGTACTCCATTATTGTTCTTATTGGCGAAAACGCTTCGAGGCGTTTTTCGTATGGCTTAGTGCTCAAGCAGCGGCAGTCGAAACGGTACAACTCTGGACTTTAGCCGCCGAACCTTTCGTGAACCTTTCAATCGGCTTTCACGGTTTTGAGGCTTCACAGCGGCGGATGCGGCTGTAAACTTCGCGCCAAAGAATGGCGTTGACCATCCCTGAATGAGGTAAAGATCCATGCGTGTTCTGCTCGTCGAAGATCATCTTCAGCTCGCCGACAGTGTCGCTCAGGCGCTCAAGAGCACCGGCTTGACCGTGGATGTGCTGCACGATGGCGTAGCGGCCGACCTGGCGTTAAGCAGCGAGGAGTACGCCATGGCGATTCTTGACGTCGGCCTGCCACGCATGGATGGTTTCGAGGTGCTGGCGCGCCTGCGGGGCCGGGGTAAAAACCTGCCGGTGTTGATGTTGACCGCACGCAGCGATGTCAAAGACCGGGTCCATGGGCTGAACCTGGGCGCCGACGATTACCTGGCCAAACCGTTCGAACTGACCGAGCTTGAGGCCCGCGTCAAAGCCTTGCTGCGGCGCAGCGTGTTGGGCGGCGAGCGTCAGCAGCGCTGCGGCGTGCTGGCCTATGACCTGGACACTCGCCGTTTCACTCTCGGCGAAGAACTGCTGACCCTGACCTCCCGTGAGCAAGCGGTGCTCGAAGCGTTGATCGCCCGTCCCGGTCGAGTGATGAGCAAGGAGCAGTTGGCCTCCCAGGTGTTCGGCCTCGACGAAGAAGCGAGCCCTGACGCTATCGAAATCTACGTCCACCGCTTGCGCAAGAAGCTCGACGGTCAGCCGGTGGCGATCGTGACCTTTCGAGGACTTGGCTATTTGCTGGAAAGCCGCGATGCATAAGCCCAGCAGCCTGCGCTGGCGATTGCTGTGGAACCTGGCGCTGTTGTTGGTGCTGTTGATGCTGGCCAGTGGTTTGAGTGCGTATTGGAACGGTCGCGAAGCCGCCGATACCGCCTATGACCGAACGTTGCTGGCCTCGGCGCGCACGATTGCCGCCGGCCTGTCCCAACGCGATGGCAGCCTCAGCGCCGACGTCCCTTACGTTGCTCTTGATACCTTCGCCTACGACAGCGCCGGGCGGATTTATTACCAGGTCAACGATATTCACCAAAAGCTGATCTCCGGCTACGAGAACCTGCCGGGACCGCCGCCTGGGACGCCGCGCACCGACGATTACCCGGCGTTGGCGCGTTTCTATGACGCCGTCTATCAAGGTCAGAATGTGCGCGTGGTGAGTCTGCTTAAACCTGTGATTGAGCCGAACATGAATGGCATGGCGGAAATTCGCGTGGCGGAAACCGACGAGGCTCGCGTCCGCATGGCACGCAGTCTTGCGATGGACACTTTGCTGCGTCTGGGCATGCTGGCAGTCGGTGCATTGTTGCTGGTGTGGTTCGCGGTCAGCGCCGCGCTTCGTCCTCTTGAGCGCTTGCGCACAGCGGTGGAGGAGCGGCAGTCGGACGATCTGCGGCCCTTGCCGTTGGTGGAAGTGCAACATGAGTTATGGCCGCTGGTGCGCGCGCTCAATCACTTTACGGAACGCCTGCGTGGGCAGTTCGAGCGCCAGGCGCAGTTTATCGCCGATGCAGCACACGAATTGCGCACACCGCTGGCGGCACTCAAGGCGCGACTCGAACTTGGGTTGCGTTCCAGCGCACCCGAGACCTGGCGCAGCACCCTTGAAACTGCCGCCCAAGGTACGGATCGCCTAACCCACCTGGCTAATCAGTTGCTGTCCCTGGCACGGGTCGAAAATGGCGCCCGCGCGATTGCCGAGGGGGGCGCTCAGTTGCTGGATCTGAGCCAATTGGCCCGTGAGTTGGGTATGGCGATGGCGCCCCTGGCCCACGCCCGCGGTGTGGCCCTGGCCCTGGAAGCGGAAGAGCCGGTGTGGCTGCGGGGTGAGCCGACGCTGTTGAACGAGTTATTGAGCAATCTGGTGGACAACGCGCTGGCCCACACACCGCCCGGCGGCAACGTGATCCTGCGGGTGACGGCGCCTGCCGTTTTGGAAGTGGAGGACGACGGGCCAGGCATCCCCCTAGACGAGCGGGACCGGGTGTTCGAGCGGTTTTATCGGCGTAACCAGCAAGTGGCAGGCTCGGGACTTGGGCTGGCGATTGTCGGCGAGATCTGCCGCGCGCACCTGGCTCAAATCAGCTTGCACGACGGGGAGAAGGCGGGGTTGAAGGTGCGGGTGAGTTTCATCGCAGGCGAGTGAGCGAAGCGCCGGCTTCCTTGCCACCGTTGCTTGTGTTCACCCTCAGTAGAACATCGACCGTGATTCATCCAGGTTCCAGCGCACGGGTTCGTTCTCGGGATCGATTCCTAGCTTTTTGAACGCCGGCACCGTCAACGGGTCGATGAGTGCCAGCGGATGATCGGTGCCTTTATAGCAATACAGGCAAGCCACCTGCACCAGGTCGACATAATCGACGCGTTTCGATTGGCGGTTGAAGTCCAGGTACGATCCGGGCAATTGCACCAGCAGTTCCGGAAACTCCCAGACCCTGAGCAGCTTGTCGCCGAGGAGCGGATGGATGCTATCGATCACATGGTTAAGGCTGATCGGGTCGGACAGCAGCTCATAGTGATCCTCTGCGTAAGTCAGGATCGGCAACACGCCAATCTGATGCACCAACCCGCCCAGTGCGGCCTGATCAGGTTTTAGCTGGGTATAGGTGCGACACAGCGAATAACAGACCCCGGCAATTTCCAGGCTCTTGCGCCATACCTCGCGCATTTTTTGTTCCACCACCTCGGATCGGGCATGGAAAATTTGCTCCATCACCAGACCAATCGCCAGGTTGCTACTGTAATTGACGCCCAGACGGGTGATCGCCGTGTGCAAGTCGGTCACTTCCTGGGTGGCGCGCAGTAAGGGGCTGTTGACCACTTTGATCAGGCGCGCGGACAGTGCTGTGTCACGGCTGATCACTTTGCTCAGGGTGCTGATGCTGATCTCCGGGTCCTCAGCGGCCTTGCGTATCTTTAGGGCCACTTCCGGTAGCGTTGGCAGAACCAGGTCGTCGTTATCGATGGCCTCAACCAAATCCTGTAGGACCTTATCTGCCAGCTCACTCATTTCGGTTCTCTAGGGTCTTGCAAAAAAATACGGCTCCTTACTAACGCTGAATTTCTTTATCGCGATCCAGTGAGTAAGGCAGGTCGAGCAATTGCAAGGCAGGACCGTCGAGCGTAGTCAGGTGGATGTCACCACCTTCTGCTGCTTCGGCTTGTAGCACGGCCAAGAGTTCAATGTGTTGATCTGTATGAGCGGCAATGACGACTTCGCCGATGGCGCTGCCGTGAGTCGGCGAGAACAGCGGGGTGCCGGGTTCTGGCAGTTCGGGGGTATCGAGTTGCAGGCGGTACAGGCGGCGCTTGAGTTTGCCCAGGTATTGCATGCGCGCGACGATTTCCTGACCGGTGTAGCAGCCCTTCTTGAAGCTCACTCCGCCGACGGCTTGCAGGTTCAGCATCTGAGGAATGAATAGCTCGCGGGTACTCGGCATGACCTGGCCGATCCCTGCTCGGACCTGCCCCAGTAGCCATTGATTCAGATTTCCTTCATTCAACAGGGCGCTCAGTTTGTCCTTGATTGCCTCGGCTTGATCGGCGGCGGCCCACAGTTCGGCGCGCTCAGGCGATACGCGAACGGCAATCAGGCGGTCATTGCGCACCACGCAGTCGGTATCGGCCGACAGCTCAAGACCCAGGCTACTCAGTGCCGTATCGCCCTGCTGGAGACCGAAGCGAACCCAGGCTGCGCTTTCGTCGGTCAGCTTGGATTTGGAGAATACCGCGTACTTTTTCAAGTCAGCGAGTTGCGGTTCGAGCAGTTCGCTGGCCATGGCCATTAAGACGCCATCACCTTGCAACAGAATACGAAAGCTGGACTGCATTCGGCCTTTCTGCGTGCAGCGGGCACCAAGACTGGCCTGGGTGTCGCTCAGGTAATTGAGGTTGCAGGTCAACTGGCCTTGCAGGAATTTGCCTGCATCCGCGCCGCGGACCGCCAGAACACCTTCGTGAGACAGGGTGCAGAAAAAAGCAGAGTCGGCCATGAGTCTTCGCAGGGTAAAAAGTCTGGGGGACATCATAAGGGGGCGCCCATGAAATGGGTAGTTCACAAAGGATCGGTTGTGCGCGACCAAAGCCGACTGTTCGGCGGTGCCTGGGGCTGTATACTTGCCGCCTATTTGAGGAGCGCTCCATGGTCGAAGATGTTGAACTGAATCGCCTCTACTGGCACAGCCGCCGCGGCATGCTCGAGCTTGACGTGTTGCTGGTGCCGTTCGTGAAAGAGGTCTACCCGCATCTCAATGATGTCGACCGCGATTGCTACCGTAAGCTGCTTGAGTGCGAAGATCAGGACATGTTCGGCTGGTTCATGGAACGTGCCGAGTCTGAGGATCCGGAGCTTCAGCGCATGGTTCGCATGATCCTGGATCGTGTCCAGCCCAAGTAATGTGTTCGAATGCCGCTGGCATGCCTCGCGGCAATTGCTGGCGGTGTATCTGTTGGCCCAGCTGTCAGCCCTGGGTTCGGTAGTTCTTCTCTCTATACCCGTTTGGGCGTGTTTGGTTGTGGCTTTGTGCTGCCTGGCGCATGGCGTTTGGGTTGTGCCGCGGCAAATTCTTTTGACCCATCCGACGGCATTCCGCGGTGTGCGGTGCAATGCTGATGGCTGGCAAGTGTGGAATCAGGCGTCCGGGTGGCAGTCGGTGCAGTTGCGGCCGGACAGCCTGGCGTTACCGTTGGTCGTGGTGCTGCGGTTTCGTCTGCGCGGCGAACGGCGGATCAGGACGCTCTGCGTGCCCCGCGATGCGCAGGCGGCGGACTTGCACCGACGCCTGCGAGTTCGTCTTGCGTTTAGTCGACGTAGGTGGGAGGCACCAGAATAGTGTCCAGCGCGACCGGCAGCATGTTCGGGTAATCGAGGGTGTAATGCAGTCCGCGGCTTTCCTTGCGCTCCATGGCGCTGCGGATCATCAGTTCGGCCACTTGTGCCAGGTTGCGCAACTCGATCAAGTCCCGACTGACCTTATAGTTGCTGTAGAACTCATCAATCTCGTCGAGTAACAGCCGCACCCGGTGCTGTGCCCGTTGCAGGCGCTTATTGGTGCGCACGATGCCGACGTAGTCCCACATGAATCGCCGCAGCTCATCCCAGTTGTGCGCAATGATCACGTCTTCATCGGAGTCAGTCACCTGGCTGGCGTCCCAGACGGGGAGGGCAATCGGGATCGAAACCTGTGGCAATTGTTCAATAATGTCAGCCGCCGCCGAGCGAGCGTAGACGAAACATTCCAGTAACGAATTACTGGCCATGCGGTTGGCACCGTGCAAGCCGGTGAAGCTGGTTTCGCCAATGGCATACAAGCCGGGCACGTCGGTGCGCCCCTGCTGATCAACCATCACACCACCACAGGTGTAGTGTGCCGCGGGTACCACCGGTATCGGTTGCTTGGTGATATCGATGGAGAATTCCAGGCAGCGCTCGTACACCGTCGGGAAGTGGGTTTTGATGAAGTCTTCGGGCTTGTGGCTGATGTCCAGGTAGACGCAATCGACCCCCAGCCGTTTCATCTCGTGGTCGATGGCGCGGGCGACGATGTCTCGGGGGGCGAGTTCGGCACGGGGGTCGAAGCGCTGCATGAAGCGCTCGCCATTGGGCAGCTTCAAGTGGGCACCTTCGCCGCGCAGGGCTTCGGTGATGAGGAAACTTTTGGCTTGCGGGTGATACAGGCACGTGGGGTGGAACTGGTTGAACTCCAGGTTCGCGACCCGGCAGCCCGAGCGCCAGGCCATGGCGATACCGTCACCACAGGCGCCATCGGGGTTACTGGTATAGAGGTAGACCTTGGCGGCGCCACCGGAAGCAAGAATCACGAAGCGGGCGCCATAAGTGTCGACTTCGCCGGTGCTGCGATTAAGAACGTAAGCCCCGAGGCAACGATCACCTTCCAGGCCCAGGCGTTTTTCCGTGATCAGGTCGACGGCGACCCGCTGCTCCAGCAGTTCGATGTTTGGCCGTTGTCGGGCTTGAAACAGCAGGGTTCTGAAGATCGCCGCCCCGGTAGCATCGGCGGCGTGGATGATGCGTCGATGGCTATGGCCGCCCTCGCGGGTCAAGTGAAACTCGAAGCCGCCGTCTTCAGTCCCGGACTGTTCGTCACGGGTGAACGGAACACCTTGGTCGATCAGCCATTGAATCGCTTCTTTGCTGTGTTCGACAGTAAACCGCACCGCGTCTTCATGGCACAGGCCACCGCCAGCGTTGAGGGTGTCGTCGACGTGGGATTCAACGGTATCGGTATCATCCAGCACGGCCGCGACGCCGCCCTGGGCCCAGAAGGTCGAGCCGTTGGCGAGGTCGCCCTTGCTCAATACCGCGATGCGTAAATGACCTGGCAAGGTCAGCGCAAGACTTAAACCGGCAGCGCCGCTGCCAATGACCAGAACATCGTGTTGAAACTGTTGGCTCATTTCAGGATTCCGCTCAAAGCGACCCGGGTCGGGGTTGGCGCAAGACACCTGGATCGGCGAGTCAGGCAGCCACACAGCCCACTAGTATATAGAGGGGTGGATCGGCACAATAGCCACGCCCGTATGGCATTGTGAAACTACTGTGGCGGAAAAGACCGGCCGCTTCGTCGGAAGTTTTTTTAAGCGGTTTGGCGATATGACGACTGTATCGCCGATTTAACAGTCTTTTTCTCTTCATAGTTACCCCGTGCCGGGTTCGTGCCGCTATAAATAATTGGAACTTTTGCCAGAAGTCCAAGATCAATAGACGGCTGCCTGAATCCAGGGACAGTGTCGGTTTCGGAGCGGGACCTGCGGTTTGGTCCTCTTCAGCGAATCCGATGACAAGATTATTCGCGCAGCCGGGTCATCCCGAGCTGCGTTTTTCGTGCGTGCCAAATCAGAGTCCGCAGGAAACTTGCTTGAAGGGGGAGAACTTTTGCGAAAAGCCCGAGTCTATGTTTGCAAGTCTGGTCGTTTAGTTATGCAAGCCTCCTTCGAGTTTAACGAGGAGTGTTCATGCTAACCCAGGAAGAGGATCAGCAACTGGTTGAGCGCGTTCAACGCGGCGACAAGCGAGCTTTTGATCTGCTGGTGCTGAAATATCAGCACAAAATTCTCGGGTTGATCGTGCGTTTCGTGCACGACACCCATGAAGCCCAAGATGTCGCACAAGAGGCCTTTATCAAGGCTTACCGTGCGCTTGGTAACTTTCGCGGAGACAGTGCGTTTTATACGTGGCTTTACCGCATCGCCATCAACACGGCGAAAAACTATCTGGTTTCGCGCGGTCGTCGGCCGCCGGATAGTGATGTTAGTTCTGAGGATGCAGAGTTCTACGATGGCGATCATGGCCTCAAGGATCTCGAGTCGCCAGAGCGTGCGCTTTTGCGCGATGAGATCGAGGGCACCGTCCATCGAACCATCCAGCAACTGCCAGAAGATTTGCGTACTGCTTTAACTTTGCGTGAATTCGATGGTCTGAGTTACGAAGACATTGCGGCAGTTATGCAGTGTCCGGTGGGTACTGTGCGTTCCCGGATTTTCCGGGCGCGGGAAGCCATCGATAAAGCCCTGCAACCGTTGTTGCAGGAAAACTAAAGACAGCGGCGATAGCCAAGAGAGGAACGCCATGAGTCGTGAAGCCCTGCAGGAATCGCTGTCCGCAGTGATGGATAACGAGGCGGACGAACTGGAATTGCGTCGGGTATTAAATGCCTTTGACGATGTTGAAACCCGTGAAACCTGGGCTCGTTACCAGATCGCTCGGGCAGTGATGCACAAGGATTTGTTGCTCCCTCGTCTGGACATTGCTGCGGCAGTTTCTGCTGCGCTCCAGGATGAAGCCGTTCCGGCCAAGGCATCGCGTGGTCCATGGCGTAGCCTGGGTCGATTGGCGGTTGCTGCTTCGGTGACTGTTGCCGTGCTGGCAGGTGTTCGTCTGTACAACCAAGACGAGATCGCCGGTGTTCAACTGGCCCAGCAATCAAACCAGCCGAGTCTGGCCGTTCCTCAGGTCAGGGGACCAGCAGTATTGGCCGGCTACAAAGAAAGCTCGGAAGCTACCGGTCCTATGGCGAGCGGTGTATTGCAAGGTCAGCCAGGCTGGCACGATCAGCGTCTGCCAAGCTACTTGCGCCAACATGCTCAACAAGCTGCCTTGAAAGGCTCTGAAAGCGCTCTGCCTTACGCACGTGCAGCAAGCCTGGAAAACCGCTAAGGAGGATCATGCGCGCCATACCTCTACTTACGCTTCTGCTCGGTGGCTGGTTTGTTGTTCCAGCCCACGCTGATGAGGCTCAAGACTGGTTGACCCGTCTTGGCCAAGCCGAGCAACAGCAAAGCTTTCAAGGTACTTTCGTCTACGAGCGTAACGGTAGTTTTTCTACCCATGACATCTGGCATCGCGTCCAGGATGGCAAGGTCCGCGAGCGTTTACTACAACTCGACGGCTCCGCTCAGGAAGTCGTGCGCATCGATGGGCACACTCAATGCGTCAGCGGCACTTTGATCGCGGGGCTGGGGGACTCCCCCAACTCTAGCGCCCGTGCGCTTGATCCGCAAAAGCTTAAAGATTGGTACGATCTTGCCGTCATTGGCAAATCGCGTGTGGCTGGTCGTGCAGCGGTGATTATTTCACTGACGCCACGTGATCAGCATCGATACGGCTTCGAACTGCATCTGGACAAAGAAACAGGCTTGCCCCTGAAGTCATTGCTGCTTAATGAGAAAGGGCAATTGCTCGAGCGTTTTCAGTTCACTCAACTGGATACGGCGAATGTGCCGTCGGACAAGGATTTACAGGCAGGCTCTGACTGCAACGCTGTCACGCTCGACAGCGACAAGGCTTCTGCTGTCAAGATCGCCCAGGATTGGCATTCTGATTGGCTGCCGCCCGGTTTCGAACTGACCAGCAGTACCTCACGCAAGGATCCTGAGACCAAAACCCAAGTCAATAGCTTGATGTACGACGACGGTCTTGCGCGCTTCTCGGTGTTTCTTGAGCCTTTGAACGGCGCTACAGTGACCGACACTCGTACCCAGTTGGGGCCGACTGTCGCGGTCTCCCGACGCTTAACCACGCCCCAGGGCGAGATCATGGTGACTGTCGTGGGTGAAATTCCAATTGGCACTGCAGAACGGATTGCGCTTTCCATGCGCTCCGACGCTGTTGCGGCCAAGTAGCAGCCCGACAGTGGTGGAACTCATTTGATTGGCCGTTTGATCGTGCGAATGGTCAGATATGGTCGTCCTGCCGTTGAGATGTCGAAATGTTTGGTGAGCATTTCAATTTGCAAATACCCCCAAAGTTTTCTATAGGTCAGAGCCTCTCGGTTCTGGCCTTGTTTGTTGTTCCCGGAACAAAAATACCGGCGTATTGTTCCCGGTGTTCCTTGCTCCATATCGCTTAACCATGCTCGTCGTAACGGGAGCCGTATGTCGATACCACGCTTGAAGTCTTATCTCTCCATTTTTGCCACCGTGCTGGTGCTCGGTCAGGCGGTCTCTGCCCAAGCGGCCGAATTGCCTGACTTCACGCAGTTGGTCGAGCAGGCTTCGCCTGCGGTGGTGAACATCAGTACTACGCAGAAGCTCCCCGACCGTAAGGTATCGGACCAGCAAATGCCCGACCTCGAAGGCTTGCCGCCGATGCTGCGCGAGTTCTTCGAGCGCGGTATGCCCCAGCAGCGCGCGCCTCGTGGTGATCGTCAGCGTGAAGCTCAGTCCTTGGGTTCGGGGTTCATCATCTCGCCTGACGGCTACATTCTGACCAACAACCACGTGATCGCTGATGCGGACGAAATTCTGGTTCGCCTGGCTGACCGCAGCGAGCTTAAAGCCAAGCTGATCGGCACGGACCCGCGTTCTGACGTGGCCCTGCTGAAAATCGAAGGCAAGGATCTTCCGGTGCTGAAACTTGGCAAATCCCAAGACCTCAAAGCTGGTCAGTGGGTAGTGGCTATCGGTTCGCCGTTTGGTTTTGATCACACGGTAACCCAAGGCATTGTCAGTGCCATTGGTCGCAGCCTGCCGAACGAAAACTATGTGCCGTTCATCCAGACCGACGTGCCCATCAATCCGGGCAACTCCGGTGGGCCATTGTTCAACCTGAACGGAGAAGTGGTCGGCATCAACTCGCAGATCTACACCCGTTCTGGCGGCTTCATGGGCGTGTCTTTCGCGATCCCGATCGATGTCGCGATGGATGTATCCAATCAGCTGAAAAACGGCGGAAAGGTCAGTCGCGGCTGGCTGGGTGTTGTGATCCAGGAAGTGAACAAGGACCTGGCCGAGTCGTTCGGTCTTGATAAGCCGGCCGGTGCGCTTGTCGCTCAAATCCAGGAAGGTGGTCCGGCTGCCAAGGGCGGTCTGCAAGTGGGCGACGTGATCTTGAGCATGAACGGTCAGCCGATTGTTATGTCTGCCGATCTGCCGCACTTGGTGGGTGCGCTTAAGGCGGGCGCTAAGGCCAATCTTGAAGTGATCCGTGACGGCAAACGTAAGAATGTCGAGCTGACGGTCGGCGCAATTCCTGAAGAAGGCAAAGAGCTGGCGGCCTTGCCAAAAACCGGTATTGAAGCCAGCAGCAACCGTTTGGGCGTTTCCGTTGCAGAGTTGACGGCTGAGCAAAAGAAAGCCAACGACCTTAAGGGCGGAGTGGTTATCAAGGAAGTTCAGGACGGCCCTGCGTCGTTGATTGGTTTGCAGCCGGGTGACGTGATCACTCACCTGAACAATCAGGCAATTGAGTCCACGAAAGAGTTTGCTGACATCGCTAAAGCACTGCCGAAGAATCGTTCGGTGTCTATGCGTGTTTTGCGCCAGGGACGTGCGAGCTTCATTACGTTCAAACTGGCTGAATAAACCGGTCGTTGGCTGAAAAAAAACCGCCTCGAAAGAGGCGGTTTTTTTTCTGAATCAACTCAGCCCATCATGTCCTTGACCATACGCTCCTGCTCCATCAGCTCGCGTTGCCGTGCGTCGATCCGCGACGACAGTGGGAAGTTACTGCCGGCCTTGCGTTTGGCGAAGTCCAGTTGTTGGATCGCCTGACGGTAGTCGCCGATCAGGGCGAAGTATTCTGCGCGGGCCTGATGCAGGCCGATGATGTTGCCCGACAAGCCACGAGTTTCCGCGACCATGTACCAGACGTCGGGATCGTCCGGGCGGCTTTTAAGCAAGTTTTCCAACGCCTTTTCCGCGTCTGCGGTGCGATTCTGTTTGAGCAGCAAGTCGACACGTATCTGATTCAGCGGGTAGTTGCCCGGATACTGAGTGAGCATTCGGTCGACCCTTGATTGCGCTTCAGGCAGACGATTGCTGGCGATATCCAGATCGACCTGGGCCAGGTTGTAAATGATCTCGTTTGGCGATTTAGCCAGTAGCGGTTTGAGATTCTCGCGCGCTTCATTCAACTGAGTGCCCTTGATCTGGGCAATCGCCAATCCGTAACGAGCCACGTCGCTACTTGGATTCTCATCGAGCTGGGCGCGGAAGCGTTTGGCGCCCAAACCTGGGGTCTCTTCATAAATCAGCTGTACGCGCGCACGAATCAACTGGTAACGCATGCTGTCTTCGATGCCGCCCGGTTTTGATTGTTCTGCGCGGTTACGCGTGTCCGCGATCCGCGATTCGGTGACCGGGTGAGTCAGCAGGAACTCTGGTGGTTTGGCGTCGAAGCGGTATTGGCGCATCAGTCGCTCAAACATATTTGGCATCGAGCGCGGATCGTAACCGGCTTTTTCCAGATTGAGGATGCCGATCCGGTCGGCTTCCTGTTCGTTTTGACGCGAGAAGCGCCTTTGTTCCTGGATGGCCGCCGCCTGAGTGCCGGCAATGGTTGCGATGCCGGCATCTCCGGCTCCGGCCGCCGCGATGACGATCCCGGCCAGCAGGGCGGCCATCATCGGTACTTGCATCCGCTGCGAAGCTTCTACGCCTCGGGCGAAGTGACGTTGAGACAAGTGAGCCAGTTCATGGGCCAGAACGGAGGCGTATTCGCCTTCGGTCTGGGCGTTCAGGAACAATCCGCCGTTGACCCCGATGATCCCGCCGGGCGCGGCAAATGCGTTGAGCTGCGGGCTGTTGATCAGGATGAATTCCAGGCGCCGATCATTGACCTGGCTGGTCTCGACCAGCTTGTAAACACTGGTTTCGACATAGTCCTTGAGCTGCGGATCGTTGAGTTGCGCGACTTGGCTGCGCAACATCGCCAGCCACGCACGGCCCAATTGGTATTCCTGTTGTGGCGAGACAATGGCAGAGCTGGCGTCACCCAGTGACGGCAGGTCGTCGGCGAAGCCTGGCGAGGCAAGCAGGCAAGCAAGCGTCAGCAGGGTAGGGCGCAAAAAAGTCATGCACAAAGCCTTAGTCGACAAAGAGCTTACTGTAGCCGGACACTGGGCTTGGGACCAGATATTCTAAGCCGCTCAACCACCTGCCCCGGAGTGACGCAATGACCGATGCTGTAGCCCATGACGCCGAGCTGGACGCCAGCGGTCTGAATTGTCCATTGCCATTGTTAAAGGCCAAGCTGGAGCTTAATCGCATGATCAGCGGCGCGGTGCTTAAGGTGATCGCCACGGATGCCGGCTCCCAGCGCGACTTCCGCACCTTTGCCAAGTTGGCCGGTCACACGCTGCTGCTTGAAGAAGACGAGGCGGGGGTCTACCGCTACTGGTTGAAAAAAGCCTGAAACCTGCTGCGTTCTGCCGCTAAGGATTATTGATGTTCAAAGTGTTACGCGACTGGGTTCAGCGCTATTTCTCTGACGAAGAGGCTGTGGTGCTGGCGGTGCTGCTGTTTCTGGCGTTTACCGCGGTGCTGACGTTGGGAGGCATGCTGGCGCCCGTGTTGGCGGGGATGGTGCTCGCCTATCTGATGCAAGGGCTGGTCGTCACTCTGGAGCGTTTGCGCATGCCGGGCGGCGTGGCGGTGGGGTTGGTGTTCGCCTTGTTCATGGGCTTGCTGATGGTGTTTATCGTGGTGGTCGTACCGCTGCTCTGGCATCAGTTGATCACCTTGTTCAACGAATTGCCCGGCATGCTCGTCAAGTGGCAGTCGCTGTTGCTGCTGCTACCCGAGCGCTACCCGCATCTGGTGTCCGACGAGCAAGTGTTGCAGGCCATAGAGGTGGCGCGGGGCGAGATTGGCAAGTTTGGTCAGTGGGCGTTGACGTTCTCGCTATCGAGCCTGCCGCTGCTGGTTAACATCATGATCTATTTGGTGTTGGTGCCGATTCTGGTGTTTTTCTTTCTCAAGGACCGGGAAATGATTGGCCAATGGGTGCGCGGTTACCTGCCTCGCGAACGCGCGCTGATCACCCGTGTGGCCCAGGAAATGAACCGACAGATCGCCAATTACATTCGCGGCAAGGTTATCGAGATCATCATTTGTGGCGGGGTGACCTACATTGCGTTTGTGGCGCTGGGGCTCAACTACGCGGCGCTGCTGGCGTTACTGGTGGGGATTTCGGTGGTGGTGCCTTACGTCGGCGCGGTGGTGGTGACGGTTCCTGTGCTGCTGATTGCGTTGTTTCAGTGGGGCTGGAGCGATCAGTTCATCTACCTGATGGCGGTCTATGGAATTATTCAGACCCTGGATGGCAACGTGCTGGTGCCGCTGTTGTTTTCAGAAGCGGTTAACCTGCACCCGGTGGCGATCATTTGCGCTGTGCTGCTGTTTGGCGGGCTGTGGGGGTTCTGGGGCGTGTTCTTTGCGATTCCGCTGGCTACGTTGTTCAAGGCGGTCCTTGATGCGTGGCCGCGCAAAGAGCCGGTGGTGGCTCCGCTGCTTTGATTGTCAGCTTTGACTGGCGAGTGAGTACACGCTGTATCACAAGGTTTGTGTAAATCCTGTGAGAGCGGGTTTGCCCACGAAGGCGCCTTAATAGGCGCCATCAAAATCAGTCTTTATTCAGGGCTTGAGCTGCCGCCAAAACCGCATCGACATGCCCCGGCACCTTCACGCCGCGCCATTCCTGACGCAGCACGCCGTTCTTGTCGATTAGGAACGTGCTGCGATCCACGCCCAGGTATTCTTTGCCGTAGAGTTTTTTCAGCTTGATCACGTCGAACAACTGACAGACGGCTTCGTCCTTGTCGCTGATCAGCTCGAAGGGAAACTCCTGCTTGCCCTTGAAGTTTTCGTGAGACTTCAGGCTGTCGCGGGACACGCCAAACACTTCGGTGTTAGCCGCCTTGAACGCCGCGTACTGGTCGCGAAAACCCTGGCCTTCAGTGGTGCAACCCGGGGTGCTGTCCTTCGGGTAGAAGTAAATCACCACTTGTTTGCCTTTGAGGTTCGCGAGGCTGATCGTCTGCCCGTTGGTGGCGGGCGCTTCAAAGTCGGCAACCGGTTGGTCGATAGCAACGGCCATGAAAGTTTCCTTACATTGGGTTTTGTGGGCGCCACGGTTCGATCAGCGCATCCAGGTTGAGCGCGTCGGCGAAATCCAGGAACTGATCACGCAGCCAACTGATTTGCACGCCAGCAGGCAAGGTCACGGTAAACGTGGCGTTGAGCATGGTGCCGCCGGTTTGCGGGGCTTGATAAGTGTCGCAGGTCAGGTTTTCCAGCTCGACGTTGTGGTCCATGAAGAACTGGCACAACTCGTTGATGATGTCCGAGCGATAAGCCGAGCTGACATAAGCCACATAAGGCAGGGCCTGTGGACGGTTCTCCAGCGCCGCGCTGCGCACCACGTTGACCGTGAAGGCGTGCTTCTTGGCGAGGCTCGGCAGGCTGCCTTCAAGGCGCGCCAGGGCGTCCCAGCTACCGGAGATCTCAAGGATCAGCGCGCTGCACTCGCCATGGCGGGTCAGGCGAGAGGTGACCACGGCGCAGCGGTTTTCATGGCTGGCGCGGCACAGGACGTTAGTCAGCTCCATGGGGTTGGCGCCGAGGGCACTGATGACAAGGAATTGTTCGCGAACTGTGGGGGTGGACATGCAGCATTCCTAAAGCGATGAGCGGTCGATACTTCTACGGGCTTTTTTACCGGGAGCGAGCCTGCGGATGCGAATTCAGAAAACCCGGCCGAAGGTTGCAACATGCTCCAGTGTGGCAAGAGCGAGGGGTGGCAACGCTGGATCGGGGCTTATGATGCCGAAAATGGAGGCTGGAACCCGGCTTGCGAGCTTATCAGTACCGATCAAAGTCTGAAGGGTAGCGAAAACCAGCGCCAAGGGGAATGGCAGCAGCGCAGTACTTTGCTTGTACAAGCATCTTGGCGCCAGTACCATTACGGCTCTCTTTTTCCGGCAGGAGCGGTTGCATGATTGCGGGCAGTATGGTGGCACTGGTCACACCCATGGATGCACAGGGTCGTCTCGATTGGGACAGCCTGAGCAAACTGGTGGACTTTCACCTGCAAAACGGCACCCACGCTATCGTGGCAGTCGGCACCACAGGTGAATCGGCCACTCTTGACGTGAACGAGCACATTGAAGTGATTCGTCGCGTGGTGACCCAGGTAGCAGGGCGCATCCCTGTGATCGCCGGTACTGGCGCCAACTCGACGCGCGAAGCCATCGAGTTGACCACCAATGCGAAGAACGCCGGCGCTGATGCCTGCCTGCTGGTGACGCCCTACTATAACAAGCCGACCCAGGAAGGCTTGTACCAGCATTTCAAGGCTATCGCCGAAGCTGTCGATATTCCGCAGATCCTTTACAACGTGCCTGGCCGTACTGCATGCGACATGCAGGCCGACACAGTAATTCGTCTGTCGACCGTGAAAAACATCATCGGTATCAAGGAAGCCACCGGCGACTTGAGCCGGGCCAAGGCCATCATCGACGGTGTCAGCAAAGACTTCCTGGTGATCTCTGGCGATGACGCCACCGCAGTCGAGCTGATTCTGCTCGGCGGCAAAGGCAACATCTCGGTGACCGCCAACGTCGCCCCGCGCGAGATGGCAGACCTGTGCAACGCTGCGCTCAAGGGTGATGCCGTCACGGCCCGGGCGATTCATGAAAAACTGATGCCGCTCAATAAAACCCTGTTTATCGAATCCAACCCTATCCCCGTGAAATTTGCACTGCATGAAATGGGCTTGATGCCGGACGGTATCCGTCTGCCGCTCACCTGGCTCAGCACTGCCTGTCACGAACCGCTGCGGCAGGCCATGCGCCAGTCCGGCGTCCTGGTTTAATTGAGGAAGTACAACGCATGAAGCGAATGGCCGGACTTTCCGCACTTGCCTTGATTATCTCCAGCACCAGTGGCTGCGGATGGGTCTGGGGCCCGGAAGGTTACTTCCGCGACCGGGGTAGCGATTACCTGGGCGCGCAACAGACTGCACCGATGCAACTGCCACCGGATGTCCACACCTCCAAGCGCCTCGATCCGCTGTTGCCGATCCCGCGCAACGTGGCCGATGACACCACCAAGGGTGAGTACATTGTTCCGCGTCCACAGCCGCTGTCGGCGATTGCCGACGCCAGCGACTACACCCTTCAAAAGAGCGGTGATTCGCGGTGGGTCATGGGCCAGCATCCTCCGGCCGAAGTCTGGCCAGTGGCTGTGCAGTTCTTCCAGGACAACGGTTTTCGTCTAGACGAACAACGTCCGCAAACGGGTGAGTTCACGACGACCTGGCAGCATTCCACTGAGCTGTCTGCCGCGATGTCCAAGCGCATGCTGGCAGCCGGTATCGCTTCTGAGAGCGAAACACGTGTGCGGGTCCGCATTGAACCGGGCGTGCAGCGCAACACCAGCGAAATCTATGTGGTCAGCGCCCAGCGTCCCTCGGGCAGCACCGCCAACGTCGACTTCACCAACCGTTCGGTGAACACTGGCCTGGACGCGGCGCTGGTGGATGACATGCTCGCGAGCATGAGCCGCATTTCGGAGAAGGGAGGTTCGGTCTCCATGCTGGCTTCCCGTGATTTCGATACGCCTAGCCGTGTCAGCTTGAGCGAAGACGGTAGCGGCAACCCGGTATTGAGCCTCGGCCCTGACCTGGATCGCGCCTGGTCGAGTGTCGGTCGTGCTCTGGATCAGGGCGAATGGCGTGTTGAAGACATCAACCGCAGTCTGGGTCTGTACTACATCAACCTGTCTGAAAAAGCCGAGAAAAAAGACGAGAAGCCTGGCTTCTTCAGTGGCCTCTTCGGCAGCGCGCCGACCAAAGAAGCTGTTGAAGCCCGCGCCGAGCGTTATCAGGTTCGCCTGAGCAAGGTCGGCGAGAACGTCCAGGTTACTGTTGAGAAAAACATCAACACCGTGGCGCCGGCAGAAGTCGCTCGCAAAGTGTTGAGTGTGATTCAGGACAATCTGGGCTGATAACATGCGTTTTGCCGTTCTCGGCAGCGGTAGCCAAGGGAACGGCACGCTGATAGCCAGCGATGACACTTACGTGCTGGTGGATTGTGGTTTCTCCCTGCGAGAGACCGAAAAACGCCTGCTGCGCCTGGGTGTAAACCCGGAGCAGTTGAGCGCGATACTCGTAACCCACGAACATGCCGACCACGTGCATGGCGTGGGTTTGCTGTCTCGGCGCTACAATCTGCCTGTCTACCTTAGTCGTGGCACCCTGCGCGGGATGCGCAAACCAATAGAGCCCGCAGGCTTTCTGGCCGGCGGCGAGCAACTGCAAGTCGGCGCCCTGCACATCGAAGTCATTGCCGTGGCTCACGATGCGCAGGAACCGACGCAGTACGTTTTCAATGACGGTGAGCGGCGCTTCGGCCTGTTAACCGACTTGGGCTCGTATTGCAGCAAGGTACTGGATGGCTATCGGGACCTCGATGCGTTGATGATCGAGTCCAACCACTGCCGTGACATGCTGGCTCGCGGTCACTATCCCTATTTCCTGAAGCAGCGGGTGGGTGGTGAGCTGGGACATTTGAACAACCACCAGGCGGCATTCCTGGTGGCCGAGTTGGGCTGGCAAGGCCTGCAACATCTGGTCCTGGCCCATTTGAGCAGCAAGAACAACCTGCCGCAGCTGGCCCGTCAATGTTTTGTCGACACCCTTGGGTGCGACCCGGACTGGCTGCAACTGGCCGATCAAGATTCAGGGCTCGACTGGCGACACATCGCCTAGCCCACCTACTTAGCAAGCGGAGCCCATCATGGAAAAACGTGAAGAACTCTACCGCGGCAAAGCCAAATCGGTATTCAAGACCGACGACGCTGACCGTTTGATCCTGCTGTTTCGTAACGACACCTCGGCGTTCGACGGCAAGCGTATTGAACAGCTCGACCGCAAAGGCATGGTGAACAACAAGTTCAATGCCTTCATCATGCAAAAACTCGAAGCAGCCGGCGTGCCGACTCAGTTCGACAAACTGCTGGGTGACAACGAATGCCTGGTGAAAAAACTCGACATGATCCCGGTCGAGTGCGTCGTGCGTAACTACGCAGCTGGCAGCCTGGTCAAGCGTCTTGGCGTTGAAGAAGGCCTGAAGCTCAACCCGTACACCTTTGAATTGTTCCTGAAGGACGACGCCAAGGGCGACCCGTTCATCAACGAATCCCATGTCGTAGCGTTCGGTTGGGGCACTGCTGAGCAACTGGTTCGCATGAAAGAACTGTCGCTCAAGGTCAACGAAGTCCTGAGCAAACTGTTCGATGATGCTGGCCTGCTGCTGGTCGACTTCAAACTTGAATTCGGCGTGTTCTCCGATGGCTCCATTGTTCTGGGCGATGAATTCAGCCCGGACGGTTGCCGTCTGTGGGACAAGGCTACCGGCAAGAAAATGGACAAAGACCGCTTCCGCCAAGGTCTCGGTGACGTCATCGAAGCCTACGAAGAAGTCGCTAATCGTCTGGGCGTACCGCTTTAACCTACGCAAGCATCTGATAGCACGGAAAAATTTCGCGTAGGGGGCTTCGCTTCCGGCGAAAGTGTTGTTATGATGCGCGCCGTTGGAGAGATGCCAGAGTGGCCGAATGGGACGGATTCGAAATCCGTTGTACCTTCACCGGTACCTAGGGTTCGAATCCCTATCTCTCCGCCATATTCAGAAAAGCCCCGTAATTCAATGAGTTACGGGGCTTCTTCGTTTCTGGTTCTACTACTCGTTTCTACTACTCAAATCCGAAGAATTTTGGTTCGGGCTTGTGCTGTGTCCTTCCCTAAATGGTCACAAAGTGCCATCACTCGACTACGCTAGTGGTGCGAGCGCTCTTGCTCGGCGCATAAGAAAGGGAAGCACATGCTCAAGCCTAGTTTTGTTGCTGCTGTATTGGCAATGACCTTCTCATCACTGGCCTGTTTGTAGTGGTCTAATGAAACCGGACACCCATTTAGGCGAGAATGCTCGCCAGATCGAGGTGTCAGATGACCAAACAACGCCGTTCCTTTTCTGCTGAATTCAAGCGCGAGGCTGCCGACCTCGTACTCAAGCAAAACTACAGCTACATCGAAGCCAGCCGTTCACTCGGCGTCGGCGAGTCAGCCCTGCGCCGCTGGGTTGATCAGGTTCAGCAGGAACGCCAAGGCGCCACTCCGCAGAGCAAAGCATTGACCCCGGAACAGCAGAAAATTCAGGAGTTAGAAGCCCGGATTGCCCGCCTTGAACGGGAAAAATCGATATTAAAAAAGGCTACCGCGCTCTTGATGTCGGAAGATCACGAGCGTACGCGCTGATCAATCAGCTGAGCGTCCATGAGCCGGTTGATTGGCTGTGCAAGGTGTTTGAAGTCACCCGTTCGTGCTACTACGCCCAGCGCCTTCGGCACCGCACGCCAGATGTCGAACGGCTTCGGTTGCGCAGTCGGGTGAGCGAGTTGTTCACGCAAAGTCGTAGTGCTGCGGGCAGCCGCAGCATCCTGTCGCTGATGCGTGACGACGGTGAGCAGCTCGGTCGATTCAACGTGCGCAGCCTGATGCGCGAGCTTGATTTAGTCAGTAAACAACCCGGATCACATGCCTACAAAAGAGCGACGGTAGAACGACTCGATATCCCAAATACCTTGAACCGCGAGTTCGATGTTCCGGCCCCCAACCAGGTGTGGTGCGGCGACATCACCTACATCTGGGCCCAGGGGAAATGGCATTACCTGGCTGTCGTGCTGGATCTTTGCACGCGACGGGTGGTGGGCTGGGCATTGTCAGAAAAGCCGGACGCCGATCTGGTTATCAAGGCGCTGGATATGGCTTATGAGCAACGAGGAAGGCCTCAGGGCCTGCTGTTTCACTCGGATCAAGGGTCGCAGGGCGGATTCAACCGGTCGTAGCAACACCGGATTGTTGAATAGATTTTAGATACTCATTTAGAGCTTCGGCGGGTGTTTTCCAGCCGAGTGTTTTTCTAGGCCTTGTGTTTAGTGCATGGGCTACGGCTTGCATCTCTTGAGCACTCCAGCGAGACAGATCGGTACCTTTCGGGAAGTATTGACGCAGAAGACCGTTCGTATTCTCGTTCGTGCCGCGCTGCCATGGGCTATGAGGGTCAGCGAAGAAAAACTTAACGTCGTGTCCGGGATTAGTTGACCACTACAATTACCTGGGCCGCACTTAAGGCCGGAGTCAGCAGGTATTAACCCTGATTATTCAACAAAATTTGGGTGGCGATGAGTTGGAAAGTATGGTTTTCGACCAACAGGATTCGCAGGGTGTTTTTTGCATCGGTCATTCCGTGTTAAACCAATAGTGCAAAACAAGCAGCTCAGCCAATGGATTACAGGTGAGTTGTGATCGATTAGGCTGATAAATGATCTGTCCGTGCAGGGCCATTAACGGAGGGAATTAATCGACAGTGGCGCTTTGGGATCGATAGAACTTTTTGTTCTGGGTGTAGGCCGCGTCTTTAAATGTCAGAAGTGGACGTTGCCCGAAAATGGCGTTGCGAAGGCAATGTATGCCTGTAGGAAAAGTCCTACATGCTTCTGGGAAACGGCCTAACTGTTTTGCTCCTGCCAAGTGACACTATCGGCGCTCTCGTTATCTGGCTATAGGTAGCCGCCACATGCATCCAGTACGCATTCTTGTCCTAGAAAACCAATCTTTTCAGCGTAGCTCGGTGGTTATAGCCCTAGAGCGACTTGGTCTAACCGGGGTTCTGCAGGCAAGCACCGATAAAGATGCCATGGCCCTCATGCGCATGCAGGGGAGCGTAGATATCGCGATCTGCGACGTGTCCCACACCTGCATGGATTACCTGGCTTTTTTGCGCCGCGCGAGCCAGTTTGGGATGGTGCGGGCCATGGTGCTTTACGGCGACCTCGGCCCCGAATCCTATCGCGCGGTGGAGCAAATGGCTTCGTTGTCAGGTCTGGAGTTACTCGGCGCGTTGAGCAAGCCGATACAATTACGACCGTTGCAGAAAACCCTGCGACGCTACAGCAACAGATGTCTGGTTCCACAGCCTGCGACAAAATCGGTCATCGAGCTGCCGACTGAAGACGACATCCATCGAGGCCTCGCGCTAGGCGAATTTAACGCCTACTTTCAACCAAAGTGCGTATTGGCCAGCGGCGCAATGGTCGGTGCCGAGGTACTAGCTCGTTGGCAGCACCCGACAAAGGGGCTGCTGCTACCTAAAGATTTTTTGGCGGCAGTACTGGCTTACGACTTGATTGACGAAGTATTTAAACAGCTACTTGAACAAGGCTTGAGCTTACAGTCGGTGTTGCGCCGTCAGGGGCAGCGTCTTGAACTTGCCTTTAATCTTCATGCGTCGCAGTTGATGCGCGATGGATTGACCAAGCACATTCATCAACGGCTGGCTTACCACGAGTTATCGGGCTCGGACTTGATGTTCGAAGTGGCCGAAAACGGCCTTTTGGAAATGCAGCAAGCCACACAGACCGGGCTAATGCGGCTGCGCATGATGGGGTGTGGGTTAGCCATTGATGACTTCGGCGCCGGGTTTTCGTCGATGAAGCTCTTGTGTTTGCTACCCTTTACCCAAATTAAGCTCGACGCAGAGTTCGTTCAAAGTCTGCAGAAGACGGAAAGTAAGGCGGTCATTGCCAGCACCCAGGCATTGGCTAAGTCATTGAACATGGAGCTAGTGATACAAGGTATCAGTCAACAGCTCGAACACTTGCAGCTACTGGAAATGGGCTGTTTATTCGGGCAGGGTTTTTACTACCGTCGCCCCATGAGCGCACATGCGTTGATGTCATGGTTGAAAGTGCTAAACGGACGTGTATGAATCGGCAAAAACTGCATAGATGAATTAGTCTTATTAGCTATTAAACGAGTCACGACTATTTCAACTCTTGCAACCCACTCGTTGGCGGGTTATTTCTGCCTATATTGTTCTTGATGAGCGCCGCTTCGACGAGACGGGTCATCAGGAATTTGCTTGACGCAATGCCTTCGGTCCCCGCTTTTTTGCTGCTTTTTTGAGGTCAAAATGTACAAAGCCATGATTGTGGATGATCATCCGGTCATTCGTTCCACAATGAAAATGATCCTCAAAGTTGAAAATTTTGAGGTGGTTGCTGAGGCCGATAACGGTGCGGACGCTGTGCAGCTTGCTCGTCAGCATGTTCCGGACTTGATCATCCTCGACATCTCCATGCCTAAGCTGGATGGTCTGGAAGCGTTAAGCAGAATCACTGCGCTCAAACTTTCGATAAAAGTGCTGGTAATGACCTCTCAGTCGCCGGTCTTTTACGCAATGCGTTGCATGAAGGCGGGCGCCGCTGGGTATGTCTCTAAAACAGACGAAATCACCGACGTCGTGAAGGCCATCAGTTCAATTATGTCTGGCTATACGTTTTTTCCGAACCTGACGGTCAATTCCGTGCGCCGCGACGATGTGCAGGCCACAGAGCTTAAGTTGATCGAGAGTTTGTCTGACCGTGAGTTAGCGATACTGCAGCAGCTTGCCTTGGGCTGGAGCAATAAAGAAATTGGCGACGCGATGCTCCTCAGCAACAAGACCGTCAGTACCTATAAAGCGCGCTTGATAGAAAAGCTGAACATGAAGTCGTTGGTGCATTTATCAGGGTTCGCTAAACGTAACGAATTGATCTAAATGAGTGCATTTTTTAGGGTCAATTTGGCGCTGGTATTGTTAGCGTGTTACGCAGTTATGGTAACGCCCGTTGCTGCAGCGGCGGATTCTCTCCGGCTGATTGGTCGATCCAAAATCGAAGAGTCCGGGCCTAAACTGGACGAATCAGACTGGCGTTGGCTGCGTCAAAAAGGCACGTTGCGCCTCGGCTACTCGCGGCCGGATTATCCACCGTTTGACATCGTTTCTAATGTTACTTCCTCTCTAGAGGGCATCAGCGCCGATTTTGCTGTACTGATGTCTGACCTGCTGCGCGTTAAAATCGAAGTGCGGCGCTATGACTCCAGGGCGGAAGTGATACAGGCACTGAAGTCCAATGAGGTCGATCTTTTAGGCACTGCAAACGGCTATGAAGCATCGGACCCCGGATTGGAACTGTCTGTACCCTACGCCGAGGACCAACCCACGTTAGTAACCCGCAGCTCTGAAACCCAGAAACTTGCCCCAGACTTGGCGGGTAAGCGCGTCTCCATGCTGTACCACTACCTACCGGTTGAAACGGTTCAGGCTTACTATCCGAAAGCTGAAATTAAAGTGTACCCATCCATTATCAGTGCTGTTGGCGCTGTGGCGTTCGATCAAGCCGACGTTTTCCTTGGCGACTCGATCAGTGCTAATTATCTGATCAACAACGACTTCTTGAACAACGTTCAATTGGTTGGATTTTCATTGTTGGAAAGCAATAACTTTTCTTTTGCCGTTGCCCGCACCAACTCAAGATTATTGCGCGTGCTTAACGCTGCCCTGGCTGCTATCCCAGCCAATGAACGCATAACTATCATGCGTCGTTGGGGGGCCGGGGCGAGCGGGTTACACGCAAGCGAGCGGCCGCAGTTCACCGCTTTGGAACAAAGCTGGCTGGACGCACACCCGCGCCTCAAAGTCGTAATCAACGATGACTTTTTACCGCTTACGTTTCTAGACAACAATGGTACGTTTCAAGGTATTAGTGCTGATGTTTTGGCGAAAGTCAGCTTGCGCACCGGGCTGAAATTTGATGTGCAGATGGGGACGTCGGTAAGTGACCTTATCAATCAGGTAAAAACCGGAAAAGCCGACATTATTGCTGCGTTTACCTCAAGTGTTGAGCGCGAGGCCGAAGTGCACTTTACGCGTGCTTACGTGAGCACCCCGCTGGTGCTGGTCAGCCGAACAGATACCGTCGATGTACCCACGCTGGTAGAGCTGGCAGGCAAAAGCATTGCCATCGTTCGCGGTAATTTTGCCATAGACTATATCAGGACGAACTACCCGACCGTTCGCATTGTGGAAGCCGGTAACGCAACCGAGACCATGGAACAAGTAGCTCAAGGTAAGGTCGACGCTGCTGTACTACCGCTAATCAGCGCGCGCTACATGATTTCTCATTTATACCGCAATCAACTGCAAGTCACCTCGACCGTTGGTATTTATCCTGCGCGAATGAGCTTTTCGACCAATCGTGGTGCGGTGGAGCTAAACTCCATCCTGGAAAAAGCTTTGCTCAGCATTCCGCCGGAAGAGATGACGGAAGTGACTAACCGCTGGCGCAATGAAGCGGTGGTTAATGACAGCTTTTGGCTTAGAAATCGATCGGCGATAATCCCAGGTTTCTTCATCGCGGCTGCGTTATTAATAGTGGCACTGCTGTGGATTGCCAACCTGCGACGATTGATCCGCCAGCGTCAGTTAGCCGAGTTGGCGCTCAGCGACCAGAACGAATTCATGCGCGTTTTGCTAGACGGCACGCCGCACCCTATTTACGTGCGTGACCGCGCGGGGCGCCTGATTAGTTGCAACTCTGCTTACCTCGACATATTTAGAACCCGCCGCGAGGACTTGATCGGCAAAACGATACTTGAGGGCAGGTTGTTGTCGTCAGCTGACAGTCTCAGCTACCACAACGAATACCTTGAGCTGATGGCGGCCGGTGAATCGCGCTTAATGGATCGCTCGCTGACGCTGGCAGATGGCCGAGTATTGCTGAACTATCACTGGATGCTGCCCTATCGCGGTACCGACGGCTCGGTCATCGGTTTAATCGCTGGCTGGATCGACATCAGTGATCGTCACCGCCTGTTAGAGCAACTGCAGGACGCCAAAGGTCTCGCGGAAGACGCCAATAAAGCCAAAACCACATTTCTGGCAACCATGAGTCATGAAATTCGCACGCCAATGAACGCGGTCATCGGCATGCTGGAGTTGGCAATGAAAAAAGCCGCTCAAGGTGTGCTGGATCGTTTTGCGATTGAAGTCGCCTCCAATGCGGCTCGCGGCTTGCTGGACCTGATCGGGGACATTCTGGACATTGCCCGGATTGAATCCGGCCATCTGTCGTTAAACCCTGAACGCGCAAACTTGCGCGAACAGGTGGAATCGGTAGCGCGCATATTTGAAGGCTTGGCACGGCAGAAGCGTTTACACCTGTTGCTAAACCTGGATTTTGAAGCCAATCGCGATGTACTGATTGACCCGCTGCGCTTTAAACAGATTCTTTCTAACCTGTTAAGTAACTCCATCAAGTTCACCACTGAAGGCGAAGTGCGGCTTACCCTGCAAGTACTGTCGGGCAGCGAGCCAAACAACAGAAACATTCGTCTGATTGTTGAAGACACCGGCATGGGGATTTCTGTTGAAGATCAGCAGCGCCTGTTCAGTCCATTCGTTCAAGGCAGCAACAACAACCAGTCTGCTCGTGGCGGCTCCGGTCTGGGGCTGGTCATCAGCCGCACCCTGTGTGAAATGATGGGCGGTGAATTACGCCTGACAAGTGCGCTGGGTAAAGGGACGCGAATCGAAGTGTTGTTCAACCTGAAGACTCTGGAACCGCTGGTGCAATCCCAAGCGGCCATCTTGGAGTTGGCGCCCCAAACACAGATTCTCACTGTATTGGTGGTTGATGACTACCCAGCTAACCGTCTGTTGCTCTCCCAGCAATTGGGCTATCTCGGCCATAAAGTCCACGACGCCCAAGACGGCGCCCATGGTCTTCGAGCCTGGCGCAATAATCATTTTGATGTCGTTATTACCGACTGCAACATGCCGATCATGAATGGCTATGATTTGACCCGGGCTATTCGCGCAGAAGAGTTGGCGAGGGGAGGGCCGCCCTGTGTGATCTTCGGATTCACTGCGAACGCGCAGCCTGATGAAAAGGGCCGTTGCCTGGATGCTGGCATGGATGACTGTCTGTTTAAACCAATCAGTCTTGAAAGCTTGAGCCTGCGCCTCAGCTCAGTGCGACCCAATAAGCAGCTTACGATGATAGGCGATGCGTTTCCCTCGGTGGCCGGTGTCATCGACCTGACCAGTATCGAGCAACTCACCCGGGGCGACGCTAGCGCTATGAATGCATTGCTACGCGACCTGGCGGACAGTAATGATCAGGACTTGATCAGGCTGGCAGAAGTATCAGAGGCTCAAGACTGCCAAGGGCTGGATGATCTTGCGCACAGGGTCAAGGGAGGCGCGCGCATCATTAAAGCGTGGGCGTTGATTGAAGCATGTGAGCAACTGGAAGTTATTTGCCGTGAATCCGATACCGATTATCAAGCGTTGACGCTTGCCATAGAGGAACTGGATCACCAGATGCAGGAACTGGCAGCTACCCTGAAACAACACTGTTTTGAGGCGTAATCATCACTAATAACAAACGGGGTCAACCTGAACACACCCTCTGTCTGTGTGTTTTCCGAACAGGTTCTGTGCTGATAGGTGCGTTGTAGTAACGGGGTGCGAATTCTAGAATTAGCCCCTGTTATCTACTAATCCACACAGGACTTCCACCGATGAGTATGTCTACTGTTTCACTATCCGCCGCACCTCGATTCACGCTGTCGTCGTTGTTTAAATCCACCGTGATCGGCTTAGGCTTGGTGGTCGCTGGAAATCAATTGGCGTCAGCTGCCGAAACAACCGTCAACCAGCATCCAACGATCCGCGCCATGTCTGGTGCGGAGCCAATGGACAAAATCAACCCGAAAACTACCGCGTTACTGGTTATTGATTTTCAGAACGAATATTTTACCGGTCGTATGCCTATTCCCGACGGTATGGCTGCACTGAAAAACGCCCAACGCCTTATTGATTTCGCCGACAAGAACCACATCCAGGTGGTTCATGTTCAGCACATTGCTCCAGACGGCGCTGCGGTATTTGCCCTTGACGGCAAGACCGTAGGATTCCACCCGCTGATGAAGCCACGCCTGCAGGAAAAGTTGGTGCAAAAGACTACCGTCAGCGTGTTTGCCAGCACCGACCTGAACGCGCAGTTGAAGAAAGCTAACATTGACACGCTTATTATTAGCGGCCTGATGACCCATGCCTGTATCGCGGGCGCTGCACGTGATGCGGTGCCGTTGGGTTATAACGTCGTGGTAGCATCCGATGCGACCGCCACCCGTGCAATTAAGCGCGCCGATGGCCACACCGTGTCCAAGGATGAGCTGCAAAATTCTACACTCGCTGAAATCGAAGACACCTTTGGCTCAGTGCTGACGACCTCGCAGATCATCGCCTTGCCGATTGATTAATCTATTTAACGCTTACGCCTGACTATGGATCGCCTGTTTCATGAACCAGCTAGCTGCCATGCGCGCCTTTCGGTGCATCGTTGAGGCGAAGGGCTTCTCTGCCGCAGCAGAGCGCCTGGATACCACTCACTCGACAATTTCACGGCAGTTGCAGCAGTTGGAGATTGAACTGGGCGTTCAATTGATCAATCGCAATACCCGGCGTTTTAGCCTGACGACTCCCGGCGAGCAATACTACGCAGCGTGTGTCGATATCCTTGAGCGGGTGCAGGCAGCGTCTCAAGCCATTGCTCAAGGGCATCAACGGCCAGAAGGATTGCTGCGGGTCGGCGTGCCCTTAGTCGTGGGGACTATTGATTTGCCCCATTGGCTACCAGCCTTCCAAAAGCGTTATCCCGATATAGAACTTGAACTGTGTTGCGATGACCAGTTTGTGGATGTGGTGGCTGAAGGTTTTGATGTGGCGATCCGTATTGCCAGTGCTTTGAGCGATACCACGCTAATTGCGCGCACGTTAACTGTCTCAAAACTGATGCTGGTCGCAGCCCCCGGTTATGTCCGCACACACGGGCTGCCACGATCGGCTGAAGAACTCAAACAGCATCGATTGCTGACCTTTGTGGGTGCAACCTCGGACTGGGAATTAAGCTCAACCCGAGGCGCCACGGTGACGGTAGCCCCAACAGGCCAATTCAAGACCAACACCATCATCGCACTGCACGCCGCTACAGTATCTGGCGCAGGCATCGCCTGTTTCACCCAGGCCACCGTGCGCAACGACCTTGCGACCGGGCTGCTTGTCTCTATCCTCCCCAACTACAGCTTGGGCGAGCGACATTACTACGCGGTATACCCCCAGTCTAAATATCAAGCGCCCAAAGTCCGGGCTTTTGTCGATTTCCTTGCTGATTACTACCAAACATCTAAGAACTGACGGTCTCTCGCTAGGAAATTTCCTACAAAACCGTGGGCGTTTTCGTGTAGTCCGTATCCCCCAGCTTGTTTAATCTGTGCTCAAGGTTAAAGAGCAACAAGACAGCGTTCGGTGCTTGTCTTAGCTCGACTAAATCTTCCTTGAACTCTTATCCAACAGGTATCTACCATGCGTTTCCAAACTAAAGCTCTTTTCGCCGCCTTGATGCTTGCCAGCGCAAGCTCTGCATTTGCTGCCAGCACTGCTGATCTAAAGGTGATCGGTACTGTTATTCCGGGTGCGTGTACTCCAGTGTTCGCGGGCGGTGGTGTGGTTGACTATGGCAAAATCTCATCAAGTGATTTATCTGCCACCGCCACTTCAAAGCTGCAGTCGCGTCAAATTGCTTACACCATTACTTGTGATGCACCTATCGTAGTCGGTACTTCTTGGGTCGATAACCGTTTGAGTTCATCTTCGTTGGTGAGTGAGCAGGTATTTGGTCTAGGTACTCAGGGTGTCAATAAGATTGGTTATTACACTCTCAGAAACGTACCTGGCCAAACGCTGGCTGATGGTGTCGTTGCGGACAGCATTGTTTCAGACGGTCTCAATGGCGTTTGGATTCCAAGCGCAACAGACGGTAACGTGATTACCCAAGGCGCTAGGAATCGCGTTTACTCTTTCGCTGCACCAGGCACTTTGATCCCGGCTGCACACACCACTTATTCAGGTGCTGTGTCTGTTACCGCTAGCATCGCACCGACCAACACGCTTGATTTGGCTACTCCGATCACGCTGGATGGCTTGTCTACCATGGAAGTACGTTACCTGTAATAGCTGGCCTAGCGGTACCATTGGTTAATTGATGGTCCATTGTTATTCTCTGCTATTTAATTATCTACTACTTTCTCTCGACAGTTAAGTCCGTCGCTTTTATACGGTCGGATTATTGGCTGTCGAGATCAAACTTGATTCAATGAGGCTTTTTATATGCGTTTCCAAACTAAAGCTCTTTTCGCCACCTTGATGCTTGCCAGCGCAAGCTCTGCATTTGCTGCCAGCACTGCTGATCTAAAAGTGATCGGTACTGTTATTCCGGGTGCGTGTACTCCAGTGTTCGCGGGCGGTGGTGTGGTTGACTACGGCAAAATCTCAGCAAGTGATTTGTCTGCGACCGCCACTTCAAATCTGCAGTCGCGTCAAATTGCTTATACCATTACTTGTGATGCACCTATCGTAGTCGGTACTTCTTGGGTCGATAACCGTTTGAGTTCAGCTTCGTTGGTGAATGAACAGGTATTTGGTCTAGGTACTCAGGGTGTCAATAAGATTGGGTTTTACACTCTCAGAACCGTACCTGGCCAAACGCTGGCTGATGGTGTCGTTGCGGACAGCATTGTTTCAGACGGTCTGAGTGGCGTTTGGATTCCAAGCGCAACAGACGCTAACGTGATCACCCAAGGCGCCAGGAATCGCATTTACTCTTTCGCAGCGCCAGGTACCTTGATCCCGGCTGCCCACACCACTTATTCAGGTGCTGTGTCTGTTGCCGCTAGCATCGCACCGACCAACACGCTTGATTTGGCTACTCCGATCACGCTGGATGGCTTGTCTACCATGGAAGTACGCTACCTGTAATTTGAGCGGCGCGGTGCCATCGGCTAAGCCGATGGCTCGCTAGGCATTCCGGCGTTTAATTCAAAATTCTTCCTCGGCTACTAGGTCAAGTAGTTACTGCTTTCTGTAACTAAACGGCAAGTTTAAACTTAATGTTCGTGAGGTTTTTATATGCGTTTCCAAACTAAGGCTGTTTTTGCTGCCTTGATGCTTGCTAGCGCAAGCTCTGCATTTGCTGCCAGCACCGCTGATCTTAAAGTAATCGGTACGGTTATTCCTGGCGCGTGCACTCCAGTGTTTGCTGGTGGTGGCGTAGTTGACTACGGAAAAATTTCAGCCAGTGATTTGTCGGCTACAGTTGCTTCACCCTTGCAGGCGCGTCAAATTTCTTACACCATTACCTGCGATGCGCCGATTGTGATCGGTACCTCGTGGGTAGATAACCGCCTTAGTTCCACAACACCGGTTTCAGAGTCCAAGTTCGGTTTAGGCACTCAAGGAACTGCGAAGATAGGTTCGTATACAGTCAGGACCGTACCGGCACAAACTCTGGCCAACGGCGCTGTCGCAGATAGCATCGTATCTGATGATGGTGTCACCTGGCATACCAGCGCAAGTTACGGTAACGTGATCACCCAAGGCGCTCGTAATCGCGTGTACTCTTTTGCAACGCCTGGTACGTTAATCCCCGCTGCATTCAGCACCTACTCGGGCGCGCTGTCGATCGTAGCAACTATCGCACCCACCAGCACGCTGAATATGGGAAGTGCTATCACGCTAGACGGCTTGTCCACCATGGAAGTCCGTTACCTGTAATCAGTGATCCGAGCAATGTTAAACGTCAGACGATGTGATCGCATTGCTCGCTTCTCACTCTTGGTTAGCACAGATAACCAATGGTTTAAAAGAACCAAAACCCAATGGCTCTTTTCGGTTGGTATTTATCAAACCCGCGTAAGGTAAGGTTCTATGCACGTCCATACAAATTTGTTTCTGGCATCCTTGATGCTAACAAGCGCAGGGTCGGTTTCGGCCGCAAGCACTGCTGATTTGCGTGTCATTGGTAGCGTTATTCCAAGCGCTTGTACGCCGTTGTTTGCTGGCGGCGGCGTGGTCGATTATGGGCATATTCCTGCTGGTAGTTTATCTGCCACCCTGCATACAGCGTTGCAAACGCGTAATGTTTCTTATTCTATTATTTGCGATGCGCCCATTCCCATAGGAATCTCTTGGGTAGACGACCGCCTTGGCTCGGCTTCCATACCCGGTGAAACCGCTTTTGGACTGGATAATCAGGGAGCAAATCGTATTGGGTTGTATACGTTAAGGAATGCGCCCCGCCAAATGTTAGGCGACGGTAAGTCAGTCGATAGCATCACCTCTTTCGGGTACAGCGGCGTATGGGTACTGGGCTCGGCCAATGGCGACTACTTTGGTCAGGGTGCCCGCAATCCGATTTACTCATTTGCTAAACAAGGTAATTTAACACCCACGGCCTATACGACTTACTCCGGTGCGGTGTCGGTGACAGCCAGTATCGCACCGACCACAACGCTCGATATGACCGCGCCACTTATCCTTAATGGATTGTCCACCATGGTTGTTCACTACCTCTAACGCCAACTACCAATGCCTACCGTCAAATAACATTGCCGGTATTATTGGTTTGCCTAGCTGCTGGTCTGCATATCGCCTGCATCTCAACCACGATTCAGCACGACTTTATATTTTTTACTCGCCACACCACTATGTTCACATTTAAGTAAATTAAATTATGCGTTTACATATAAAAATAACGCTTGCTGCTGTGATGGTTGTCAGCGCGCATACGGTATTGGCTGCAAGTACCGCCGACTTGCATATTGTGGGTACGGTTGTTCCTGGGGCATGCACTCCAGTTTTTGTTGGGGGCGGCGTTGTAGATTACGGTAGTATCGCCGCTTCCGATTTATCCGCTACGACCAACACTACACTGCAGCCCCGTTCACTTGCTTATACCATTGCTTGTGAAGCGCCGGTCGTGATCGGTACCTCTTGGACGGACGACCGCTTAGCATCAGCGTTATCGGTGAACGAGCAAATATTTGGTCTAGGGAGCCAGAGTTCGAATAAAATTGGCTACTACACAGTTAGGAACGTTCCCTCTCAAACCTGGGCTGATGGTGTCTTAGTCGATAGCATTAGCTCCGACGGCGGCAGCGGCTTATGGACGTCCAGCGCAGCAGTTGGCAACGTAATTACTCAAGGCTCCAGGAATCGTCTTTATTCTTTCGCAGCGCCTGGCACCTTGATTCCGGCCGCGCATATGAATTACTCCGGGGGATTGACGATTACGGCAACCATTGCTCCTACTGGCACGCTGGATATGACCGCTCCAGTTACGTTGGACGGCTTATCGACCATGGAAGTCCGTTACCTGTAAATTTTTCCTTCCGCGCGCCCACTTAGCTGTGGGCGTCGGCTTCTCAAGTATTGCGCATACGCCCCTCCCGCTTAAGCATGCATCGCTATGCTCCCGTTCTCAGTAAAATCGCTGGGAAATTTCCTACAAGCCCTTGCGCTGATTCGTACCGACGGGCAACGGCTATCCCTTTATATTGTGTGCATCAGGCGGCGGTAGAGATCAGGGCATACAAAGCGCGATCACTCACCCCAAGTCTGAGATTCAATAAACACTTTGTCATTTAATACAATTAACGAACGCGTACCTCTGCGCGTATCAATACACGCTCATGTTTTCGCGGTTGAGAATCCAATGAGCCTTTACCTCTTCTGGAGTTTAACTTGAATACTTCTGCAAAGTTGACGAGCGTAGCGTTTTCTTTCTTGGCATTGATGGCCGCCAGTAACTTATCTAGCGCTGCCGGCATGGTGCCTGAAACGTCCGTAGTCATGGTCAGCGTAGCAGACGGTGAGGGTACGATTAATGTGACTAACACCGACAGTAAGGCCGCGTTGCTGTACACCTCGCTTGAAAATCTGCCAGAAGATACCGAAAGCCTCTTAGTGGTTACGCCACCGGTTGCTCGGGTAGAAGCCGGCGAGAAACAACTGGTACGTTTTATTGTTCAGTCGAAAACCCCGATTACTACCCAGCGACTGAAGCGTGTGAGCTTTGAAGGTATTCCACAGAAGGGTGCAGACGATAAGCCAACAGTAGGGATAACGGTTCGTCAAAACCTGCCTGTCCTGCTTTCACCGGCTGATTTACCTGAGAAGGCAGACACGTGGACGGTCTTAAAGTGGAGTGTAAGTGGTCAAATGCTGACAGTAAAAAATGACAGTCGCTACGTCGTACGCCTTAATCAGCAAGTAAACGTGTTGCCTTCAGATATCAAGTTGGCACTTCCGCGTACTTATATATTGCCGGGCGAAGCTCACACGTTGCAATTGCCAGCCGGGAAGTCAGTTGCGGATAACTCGACTATTCGTATCTACCCGGCCAGTGCTTATGGTTACGGTAATAAGCCTTTCGACGCTGCACTCAGCAAGTAATTCTACTCTAACTTCTCAGGCGGTGATTCTCATGACTCTGATACCTACGATGGCGTGTACTGCGCAAACAACCATGCGCACCGCCAGCACGTCCGTACCGGGCATGCAGTTAAAACCGTTGATAGCAGTGATAGCTGGGTTACTAGCCTACAACGCACAAAATGCGAACGCGGCATCGGCTAACGCGGTTCCGACTGCAGTTACTGCATCTTCCAGCAAAGTGGCGCCTGACGCCTCGTTTGACCTGGACATGCTGAAAAGCCGCGGCATGGACGTTAAAGTTGCCGATTTTTTCCGTAAAGCTCCACGCTTTACTCCAGGAAAACGCCGAGTCTATCTGCTGGTAAATGGTAGCGAACGGGGCAGTGTCGAAGCCACCTTTGATGCGCAAGGGCAGCTGTGTTTCAACACCGCCCTGCTGGATCAGGCCAACTTGATGGTCCCAGCGAGCCGCTTCAAACTAGTGGTTGATAAAGCCGTTTCAGCCACTGACTGCTACGATTTTGTGGCCGCTTTTCCGCAGACCGAAATCGAACTGCGCCCCGGCCGGGAAGAGGTTTCACTGGTAGTGAGCACTGACGCACTGCGTCCGTTAAGCGATGATTATGGCGTCTATCAAACCGGCGGCACAGGTGGATTGTTTAACTACGAAGTATTGGGCCAAAACACTCAGTTTTCTGGTGGTGAAAGCCGGTATTACGCGACCAACACCGAGATAGGTTTCAATGCCGGTGACTGGATTTTGCGCAGTCGTCAGTCCTTGACCATGCAGAACGACACTCGCAACTTTCAATCGCTGTATACCTATGCACAGAAGACGTTTGTTCCTATCAAGTCGACGTTGCAAGCTGGTCAAATCAACATCCGTAATTCGGTATTTCCAGGTTCGGCGATAACGGGTTTGCAAGTCGTGCCTGACGCGGGGCTGCAGGGCAAGGACCTTGGTGGCGCAACAGTCGAAGGCATTGCTCAGAGTCAGGCACGTGTAGAAGTTCGGCAGGCGGGGGCACTGATTCATACCTCCCTGGTGCCCGCCGGTCCTTTCAAGCTAGCCAATGTACAAGTGTTGAACGGCTTTACCGATCTGGACGTGAGGGTTATTGAAGCCAACGGCCAGCAACGCAGCTTTACGATTCCTGCGGCCTCGCTGGGTAATGTCTCAATGAGTGCTCCGGGTTACTCAATGGCGGTCGGTAAGGTCCGTACATTTCAGGATGATGAAATGGACTCGCCAATGGTAGTCACCGGCAGCGGTGGCTGGCTTTTAAGCCCGAGTAATAAGCTGTCGAGTGGCCTGATGGCCAGTTCCAATGACTACCAAGCAATGGCGTGGACACTGGACTCAAGCTTGACGCCAACCAGCTCGGTTAGTTTTCGTAATACCGTCTCTCGATCGGGCGACGAAAAAATAACTGGCACCCAAGCAAGCGTTAGTCTCAGTACCAGCTTGTCGAAAAATGTCACTGCAGGCGTCAACCTGACTCGTCAAACTCAAGGCTTTCGCGATTTGCTCGATACCACACGGGTACAGACAGATGGCTATACCGATGGGCTTGCTAAACAACAGTACGGAGCTTCCCTCGGTTGGAGCAATGAGACGTTGGGCAGTTTTTCAGCAGGCTACTCCACGTCTACATCGTTCGGCGGCCAGCAGACTCAGGGTGTAAACGCTGCCTGGAGCAAAAACTTTAAACGCGCTACCGTCAGCCTTAACCTTGAGCGCAGCCTAGGTGAAACAAGTTACGACAACGACTACTTGAATCTTGGCGGAAGCAGTACCAGTTCCAATATTAACAACGGTACCGCTATGTACCTCAGCGTGAGCGTACCGTTGGGTAACAACCGTAGCGTTCGCAGCTACGCCAATAAACGTAACGGGAATACGCGTTTCGGTGTCACGATGGATGACAGCAGCAATGATCTGGCAACTTATACCATCAATTCAGAGCGTGATACGCTGAACAAAGAGCAGGACTTTTCGGGTAACGTAAATATGTTGCCGCGTTATACCCAAGTTAATGTGGGTTACGCACAGAACGGCTCTGACAGTACCAGCTATACGGGCCAAGTACGTGGCGGCGTAGCCGTTCACGATCAGGGTGTTACATTTTCACCTTATCAACTGGCAGATACGTTTGGTGTCGCTAAGGTAGGCAAGGTCTCTGGTGTAAAGCTAAATACGCCGAGCGGTCCAGTATGGACGGATAAACAGGGTAATGCGGTGATCCCACAACTCAATGCCTATCAGAACACTCGTGTTGAAGTTGAAACCAAGAGCTTACCGCGAAATGTCGATATCAAGAACGGTTTCAAATCGGTGTCCGCCGGCCGTGGTGCAGTCAGTAAGTTAGACTTTCCCGTCGAAGTTTCTCGCCGGGCACTCTTACAAATCACTGACGCTAATGGTCAGTTAGCGGCCAAAGGCAATTCAGTACTGGACAGCAAGGGTGATTTTGTTACCGCGGTCGTTGAAGATGGAAATGTATTTCTGAGTAATGGGCAATTAAACGAATCGTTGAGTATCAGTTTGGGCGGTGGCAAAAGCTGTGCGATTCATTACCAGCTCCCGGACGTGGCTGATTTGAAAGTCTACTTTGAAACTGCGTCAGCTATCTGCACCCCCAACTGATCTATTCTTTAACATTAAATTCAGGAAAAACCACCATGAAAACGTTAAAGCAACAATGGAAATTAACTTCAGTCACTCTGTTAATGCTTACCGGGTTGCTGGGTACTGCCCAGGCCGTTGCCCAAGATTGCCAGGTAAGCTTGAGTAACTCGACAGTGGACTTCGGACGCGTTATTCAACCCAGCACCAACGATGCGCTGAATGCTGGAAATATGCACGCCTTGGGGGATCGGGTGATCAGCCTCAACGCCATATGCCCGAGCGGTTCCAAAGTGGTATTGAGTTTGCGTGGTGCCCAGCAGGGCGAACAGTTTAAATTTGCCAAGCAGGGAAACATTAGAGTGAGCCTCAGTAATGCCCAGCTTGATGGTCGCCGTGTTGAACTGGCCCAGGTTAAAACGCTTGGTGCCGGTCCGAGTGCAGCCGCCCCTTCGATAGTGGCGTCGCCCGGCGATCAAGTCATTCCAGTGAGCGGCGGGTTGCCAGCGGAGGGATCGGTATTGTCGGTCCAAATTGAAGTTCGGCCGACAGTACCTGTCGCGGAACTGAGAACCCGCGATGCAACGACGATGGAATCAAACCTATCGTTTGAGGTTAAGACGTACTGAGTTTTTAAACCAGTCACGGTGTCATGGTCGCCAACTTTCTGGTGATCCTAAGCCGCGGCAGAAAAATGTCTAAGGCTCTGCCTGACTATGGAAAACGCTGGGAAATTTCCTACAAACACGTAAGCCGTTTCTCGCTGACGAACCCTGATTATCTTCCTATAGTGTTCCTGTCGTAAGTTGGTATTGAATGTTAAAAATCTCATTTAACCAGCCTGTATTTACTTGGCGATGCGATACAGCATTCTTTACGGGTCTTCAGGTGTTATCACGCGTAAAAATTTAGTTCCTTCCGACAACTAGTCTTGCGCTCAGGGTTGCGATGCAATTGTCGCGATTCCGTTTGTAAACGGTTCACAGCGCATATTCTGCGACGTGGGCTGCCGCCCATTGATCACAAGAAAGGAAACTGTATGTCTCGCCTGCCCAAATTCGCACTGTCGCTTGCTGCCAGTGCCGTCATTGGCGCTATTGACCTACAAACTATTAGCATGGCCAATGCAAGCACGCCGCCTGACATAGTGTTTGATGGTGATACTGTTAACACCACAGATGATAATGCGCCCGGTATAAAAATTTCGGGTAGCGGCCTCAACGTGTTGATTAATGAAAGTTCCGTGGCTACCGGCGGGAGCTATAGCGACGGCGTCTTGATCCTTGGGGCCAACGACCGTGTAGAGGTCGACGGTTCAACAATTGCAACATTAGGTGAGTCGAGCCACGGTTTGAATTTTGCCGGGGCCCGTGGTGCGGGCGTGATTAATAATACCCAGATTATTACCAGTGGCGATAATGCCTTCGCCTTGAATATGGGACAGGGCGGTAGCCTACAGATGGACGGGTTGACGTTGACGACTGCGGGGCGCTTTTCGTCTGCGATCAATTTGTTAGACGACAGCACCCTGGACTTGCGTAACAGTAGTATCGATACAGCGGGTTCCAGCGCCCACGGTATTTACCTGTTAGGCCTTAACGACCAACGGCGGGCAACCGCGACATTGGATAACGTTGCTGTCAATACAACGGGCAATAATGCTTACGGTATTAACGTTAACCGCAACGCTACGGTAACTGCCACTGATGTGCAGATCGCTACTGCCAGTTCGAACGCCTATGGCATTTGGGTACCCGACGAAGACAGCGTGCTGATTGGCAAAAACGTCGACGTTGATACCCAGGGTGCTGGCGCGATTGGTATTTTTACTCAGTTTGGCGGTACCGCGAGCCTCGACGGTGGCACGATTAAAACCGCGGGTATCAATGCCTATGCCTTGTACGCTGGTAATCAGTCAGCGATCAACGGCCAGAATCTTTCTGTGCAAGTCGGCGCGAGCAGCGTCGGTGCATTTGCCAGTGATAGCTCCACTATCACATTGGACAAGACCGATCTGTTCAGCAGCGAAGCCGCCATAGGTTTGGCGGCTTATTCCGGCTCGACAATTGACATCAGTAACTCCACTGTGCGCTTCGATGGCGATGCAGCACGCGGTGTGCAGGCCAACAACGGTGGTACGTTGAACCTGGACAACGTCGCTGTCAGCGCCAATGGTGTAAACGGCATGGGTTTGCAATCGTTGGCCACCGCTGGCGTCAGCAACAGCTTCAATCTGAACAACAGCTCCATCTCGGCTGACAATGGCCGCGGTATGAGCGTGCAGGGCGGCAGCGCCGTCATTGATTTGAGCAACTCTCAAGTCAGCGCTAATAACTTGCTAGTCGCTAAAAAGCGTCAGATTGCGGATGGTTCGTTTGTCGATACACAAGATGTACAGGTCACGGCCAGCGGTTCACATCTGCAAGGCGCTGTTAACATCGATGCGTTGAACTCCAGTCTGCAACTAACGGACAACTCCACCCTGACGGGCACCATCCACGGCCTGGACAAATTAGGCCTCAACAACAGCCAGTGGCAGATGAATGGCGACTCCACTGTCGGCCAGTTGGCATTGAATGACGGTGTGGTCAAGTTTGGTGGGACACCTTTCAGCACCTTGACCGTCGCCGGCGACCTCACGGGCAGCGGTAGTTTTCTGATGAATACCGACTTGGCCAGTTTGCAAGGTAACTTGCTTAAAGTTGGCGGTGTCATTGAAGGCAGCCATACCTTAATCGTGGAAGACTCAGGCAACGAACCCGCTGCCGCCAATGGCCAATTGCTTTTGGTGGACGGCAACGGCGGCGCAGGGCGCTTCGGTCTTTATGGTGAGCATGTCGATGCCGGTGCGTTTCGCTACACCTTGCAGCAGAAGGGTGACGACTGGTTCTTAGTGAACACTGCCGCAGTGCCGGTTGATCCAGTCAAGCCGGTTGATCCAACCGACCCAGTAGACCCAGTAGACCCGGTGCGTCCGATCGACCCAAGTCCGGAACACCTGTCCGCCGGAGCCAATGCGGCCATTGCCTCACAGACCGCTGCCGCTACGTTATGGAGCGCGCAGATGAACACGCTCGTGAAGCGTTTGGGCGAATTGCGCATGGGCAAGGATGGCGGTGGGGTGTGGACCCGCGCCATTGGCAATAGCTACAACATTTTTGAGGGTTCAAGTCGTGCCTTTAGCCAGAATAACAGCGGTGTAGAAATCGGCGCCGATAAGGCTATTGCACTCAAAAGTGGCAAAGTTTACCTGGGCGCAATGGTCGGTACTGCCCAGTCGAACTTGAATTTCGGTGAAGGCGCGTCCGGAGAGATCGACAGCAAAATGGCTGGCGTTTATGCGACCTACTTGAATGACAACGGCATCTATGTCGACACCGTCTTGAAGTACAGCCGCTTCAACAGCGACGTGAAAATGCTGACGAACCTGGGCAGCGGCGTACGCGGCTCCTATGACGCTAACGGTTACGGAATGGACGTTGAGGTGGGCAAGCACATACCGCTCAAAGACGGTTGGTTTGTTGAACCTCAGGTAGAAATTACCGCCACCCGCACCGAAGGCGGCAATTACACAGCCAGCAATGGTCTGCGGGTTAACGCTGACGATATGGATTCGCTGCAAAACCGGGTTGGCTCTTTATTCGGTCGTAACCTAGAGTTCGATAACGGTATCAAGGCGCAGCCTTATGTAAAGGCGTCGTACATCACCGAACATGCGGGTTCTAGCCATGTAACGGTCAACGATATAAAGCTTAACTCTGAACTACTAGGCAACCGTGTGGAACTGGGGTTTGGCGGCATCGTACAGGTCAGCGAAAAAAGCAAGATCTCAGTGGATGCGGAGTACGCCAAGGGTAATAACATCGAACAGCCTTGGGGCGTAACAGTCGGCTATCGCTATATGTGGTAACTCAGTAACTTCCCTTTTGCCCAGCTTCGGCTGGTTTTTTTTCAATTCTTTTTTGAGTCGTGAGTAGGAAATTTCCTACAAGCCTTAAGGCCAATTCGTCGTTTTTTCCAAGCGCGAGTCGCGCATTATTAATCACCGCGACTTAACGAGAGCCTTACCGATGTCAACCCAAGCGCTACGATTGATTGTCCTTGAAGATCATGCATTTCAACGTTCGATTGCAGTCAATATGCTTCGCCAATCGGGCTGTGCAGAGGTATTTGGTGCTGCGGATGGCGTCGAAGCTTTGGCCATTTTGCGTGAGGTTGGTCCGGTGGATATCGCGCTTTGCGACCTGCGCATGGAAGGCATGGATGGCCTGGAGTTTATGCGGGAAGTGGGCGATTTGGGGTTAGTGAAGTCGATCATTATCTGCAGCAGCGTGTCGCCTGATTTACGTCGGGCCGTAGGCCAGATCGTCTCGTTGTCCGGCTTGGAATTACTCGGGGATGTCGGTAAGCCACTGAGGCTTGATCCGCTGGAGAGCTTGCTGAAAAAGTATGTATACCGGCCTCCGGTCGAAATACGTCCAGCCAATACAATTGATCTGCCCAGCGAGGCTGACGTGCGTCGCGCTATGGCGGCCCAAGAGTTCATCCCGTACTTCCAGCCGAAATTTAACTTGAGGACCGGGGATGTCAAAGCGGTTGAAGTACTTGCTCGCTGGCAGCACCCAACCCTAGGCATATTGCCGCCTTCGCTTTTTCTGCCAACCATAGAGCGTTGCGGTTTGATGGACGACCTGCTGTTTGGGCTGTTAAAGAAAAGCATGTTGTTTCAGCGCCGACTTAAGAATGCGCAGCATTGCCTTAACCTTGCCTTCAATCTGCACGCCTCACAGTTATCTAACACTGATCTAGTCCCCACGATTAAAACGCTGCTCGCTGAGCACAATGTGCCTGGTTCTGAGCTGACCTTTGAACTGACCGAAAGTGGGTTGCTGGAGATTTCAGCGGCGAATCTGGATTGCCTGGTTCGTTTGCGCATGATGGGCTGTAGTTTGTCTATTGACGACTTTGGCGCTGGGTTTTCATCGTTGCAGCGGCTGTGTCAGTTACCGTTCAACGAGCTGAAAATCGACGCAGAATTCGTTCGTATGCTCGCCTACGAACCTCGTTGTGAGGCGGTAATCAGAACGACGCTCGCACTGGGCGATGCGCTGGGGTTGTCGGTAGTGATTGAAGGCATAGAAACCGAAGAGCAACGCCAGCAGTTGCTGGAATTAGGTTGCATCGAAGGCCAAGGTTACTTGTTGGCAAGGCCCATGAACGGCTTGAAATTGCTGAGCTGGCTGGATGATCTCCGCCTTGCCCAACGCCATAGTTATGGAGAGAACTGGTAGTGTATTTAATCAATAAAACCCTTCGGATAATGGTTGCACACGAAGACCAATCTCAACGTTTGTCCATTGAAAAGCATCTAAACACGCTTGGGTACTATCGTGTCGCGCCGGTCACTTCTTTCAGGGAGGTGGTGCTGCTAAGCCAACTGCCGGGCAAAGCGTTCGATCTGCTCATTGTCAGCCGAGCGCTGTACGTAGCTGGCGAGCAATGCACGTTCTTCGGCGATAAAAGGACCCCGAATATTCCGAATATTTTGATTTATGAAGATGAACAGTTTTTAACCAGGCAAGGGTTGGAGGTGAGCCGAGGCACTCTTCAGCACGGTAGAGCCTTAGCTGTTTAGCAGGGCATAGTAACGTTGTACTCAGAGTTTCCGGTTACACCGGAGGCCAACTAACTTGATATATGGAGCATTTGATGAATATTCATCGTGGGCACGCTGTTGTCCGGATTGCCGCTGTTCTGTTGTTTACCGTCGGTGTTGCGACCTTAAGTGCCTGTGCCAGTGCACCGGTACCAGACGAACAGATAACGATGTCCAAAGACGCACTTAATCGTGCTATCTCCGCTGATGCTACCCAATACGCTCCGCTGCAGATGAAGTCGGCGCAAGACAAGATGTCGCAGCTGGATCGGGCCGTTGGCGAAAAGGACTACGCGAAAGTTCGCGTATTGGCACAGCAAATTGAAGTCGACGCCAACTTGGCTGAGCGCACTGCGCGTACGGCGCGTTCCATTCAGCAATTGAAAGCGGCTCAAGACGGTATCAAGGTGTTGAAGCAAGAGATGCTGCAAGCGCCGGCAACCGATTCAAACTCTTCGATCACTGAAACCTTTTAAGGAACACAGCATGCGTACTTCTTTGATACTACCAATGGTCTCAGTGTTAGGTTTGACGCTCGCGGGCTGTGCTGCTACGCCAGAAAACCCAAATTTGCTTGAAGCCCGTGCTCAGCTCTCGACGCTGCAAAGCAAGCCTCAGTCCAGCACAATGGCGGCCATTGAAACCAAGGATGCTGTTACCGCAGTGAACAAAGTTGAGCAGACTTCGGTGTTAAATCGCAAAGATCCGAAGATTGATCAGCAAGCTTATATCGCTAGCCAGAAAGTGGCCTACGCCGAGCAGACGATCCTGGGTCGCGAAGCAGAAGCTGGTTTGAAAAACATTGATGTGGAGCGCACCCAGGTTCGTCTTGATGTGCGTACACAGCAGTTAAAAGCGCTGCAGACCATGAAAGCCAAGCCTACGGAGCGTGGGGAGGTTATTACCTTCGGTGATGTACTGTTTGACACCGGTAAGTCGGATTTGAAGAGCAATGGCCAGCGCAACTTCCAGCAGTTGGCTGAGTTTCTCTCGAAAAACCCTGAGCGCCAGGTGCGTGTTGAAGGTTTTACCGACAGCGTAGGTAGCGACAGTTCCAACCTGGCGCTTTCGCAGCGCCGCGCCGACGCCGTGGCCTGGAGGCTGCAGCGACTGGGTGTTAGTGCTGACCGGATCATCACCAAAGGTTACGGTGAAAAGTATCCAGTGACTGACAACAGCAGTGCAAATGGCCGTCAGTTGAATCGCCGGGTTGAAGTGATCGTGTCCAATGATTCATCCGCAGTAAAAGCACGCTTCTGATTTGATTGCTGCACCGTCCATCCTGAAGTAATCAGGCATAAAGAAACGCTCCGGAAGATGCGCCAAGGCATCTTCCACTTTTCCCCGTCTTCACTGAACCCCGGTGTTGACGGGGTTTTTTTATTAAATATTTAGTTAGGTTTTTACTGGGTTGATATACGCTATGGCTTCTTAGTTTTTTACATTCGGACACAAGTCAGGATTATTAAAGATTATCGTGCAACATAATTGTAGTAATAGTAGCGCGCGCTTTACTTTTGCTCTAATAACTCTAAGGCAGCACCTTGAAAGATTTTCCTACAGTGTGTTTCTCTTCTATTGTTTGCCTGCAATCCGCTATAGCGCTCGCTGATAATACACCGCTAAGGTAGGTCTGAAGTAGGCAGACGTTTTAAATCCATTCGTTTTTCAGGACTCAAAAACGTTGATTCAATCGAAAACCAGACCTTTCCCTCGCTCAACTCTTCTTTTCCCGTCGAGCAAGCGCTTTTTAGCGCCCATTGTCCGCAATACAGGCGTACCTCTCCTGTATTCAGCAGTCGTTTTCGCATCATCCACAGGTTGGGCAGAGCAAATAGTGTTGTCTGCTGCGCAGTGTTTTTGATCAGGCCTCGCAAGCGTACTTTCGTATAACCAAATTGGCGCTTGATCACTCGAAACGGGTGCTCAACCTTGGCGCGCAGTTGGGCTTTCGCGTATTCGATTTTGCGACGCATGCGCCCAATCAGGCTCTTCTTTGCATGCTGCTATAACTGCTGGGCCGAGCGGCAATCGACCAGATTATTTGACGATCTTGATGCTAGGGGCGCTTTTCGACACCGGTGTAACCGGCATCGCCAGAGACGTAAGTTTCTTCTTCATGCATTAGCTGATCGACCTGGGTTACGTCCGCCACATTCGCCGCAGTGCCCACCACGCTTGTACCAAACCGGATTCAGTATCGACACCGATGTGCGCTTTCATCCCGAAGAAATATTGATTTCCTTTCTTCGTCTGGTGCATCTCAGGGTCACGTTTTCCGTCCTTGTTCTTGGTCGAACTCGGCGCATGAATGATCGTCGCATCGACCACGGTGCCTTGGCGCAGCAACAAACCGCGGTCGCCCAAATAGCCATTGATGACCTGCAAAATCCCACCGGCCAGCTCATGTTTTTCCAGCAGTCGGCGGAAATTGAGGATCGTGGTTTCGTCCGGAATCCGATCCAGATGCAGCCCGGCAAACTGGCGCAGAATCGTGGTTTCGTAGAGCGATTCTTCCATGGCCGGGTCGCTATAACCGAACCAGTTTTGCATTAGATGAACCCGCAACATGGCCATCAACGGATACGCCGGACGACCGCCTTCACCCTTTGGATAATGCGGTTCGATCAAGGCAATCAAGCCCTTCCGGGGCACAACCTGATCCATTTCAATCAGGAAACGTTCACGGAGGGCCTGTTTACGTTTGCCTGCGTACTCGGCATCAGCGAAGGAGATTTTCTTCATCGGGGCTCAACCGTTCAGTGCTTGGGACTGGCGTACTTCACCAGATTTGGAAGTCTTTTTCAGGGTTTCCCTAAGGCATTTTGACGTCATGTAGGTAACCCGTCGCTAATCCCTTATGATGGCGCTCACTGTGTAAAGCATTAGTAGGATTTCATAAGATGAGCCCCGAGCATCTTGCAATATCACTTTTTTCAGGTGCTGGTGGCTTTTCCTATGGTTTTTCTCAAGCAGGATTAAAGCCACTTTTCGGGGCTGAGATTAACAAGGATGCATGCCTTAGCTACGAGCTGAATGTCCAAAGTCCTTGCCATCAGATTGATTTGGGAACTGTGGATCCTAGGATTCTGAAAAGCATGGCTGGTGGAAAAAAGCCATTTGTCATTATTGGCGGGCCACCCTGCCAGGGCTTTAGTACAGCGGGACCACGTAATGCGGAGGACCCTCGGAACCGTCTGATTTTCAATTATCTGGCCATCGTCGAAGAGTTGGCGCCTCGTTGGTTTATTTTTGAAAACGTTGAGGGCCTTCTTACTTCCGGAAGTGGCCAGGATTTGGTTCGTCTCGTTAAAGAGTTTGTACGGCTGGGGTACTCGATCAGACTTCAAAAAGTTAACTTGGCAAGCTATGGGGTTCCTCAAACCCGAAAGCGGGTGCTCATAATTGGCAATCGTCTCGGTATCGACTTTGAGTTCCCGCCTGAACTGTATTCATACGACAGCGGCAAGGCAAAGAAGGTGTCCGCCGGACTGCCGATGGCGCCAACTCTTGATACTGCGGTTGAGGGGCTAGGGGCGCCGGTCTTCAATAAAAAAGACATTGCGCGCTATCGCTCCTCAGAGCCTTCCAGTTTTTTTGATGCTGAAATGCGGCATGGAAACAACATGCCGGGAGTTACCCAGCATTTTCAGGGTGCGGACAGTACTGGGAAGGGGCAGGTTGAGTTACTGCTGCCCGGTCAGACAATGAAGGATCTTCCGCCTGAGCTGTGGCATGAAAGTTTCAAGCGCCGAGCCAACCGCCGTGTCTCCGACGGGACACCCACCGAAAAGCGGGGCGGGGCGCCTTCTGGTATCAAGCGGCTTCACGGCAATCTACAGGCGCTGACGATCACGGGTGCAGCAAGTCGAGAGTTCATACATCCCCATGAACATCGTCCACTTACTATTCGTGAGTGTGCTCGTATTCAGACCTTCCCTGACTGTTATCAATGGGAGGGCAATAGCTCAAGCGTCATTCAACAGATTGGCAATGCCGTGCCACCACTCGCAGCCCGTATACTTGCCCGCCATATTCAAGAAGTGGATGGACGTTTTGGCTCGGGCTTGGGGCATGCAGCACAGTTTGGCAGGCCTGGGTTATTGGGCTTCGTACTCACAGAAGCCGCTGGAATGAGCCCTGCACTTAAAACAACACAAGCCCTGTTGACGTGCCTTCATCAAGGAAGTTTTGAATTCGATGCAACCTAAAAAACATCGGCTTAGCGCAGAAAAGTCAAAGCAGCTAACGCGCCTTATCACAATCACCAAGACAGCCAATATGAAGGCTGTCATGGATCCAAGCGAACTTGCAAAGATCATCGCTTTGGTCGCTACCGACATTGGTGTGGCGGGACCTATGTCAGAAGCTTTTCCTCAGCTATGGGGAAGTATTGCTCCACAGGCAGAATACTATTCGTTGAATGTGGGATGGTTTACTGAGCCTGATGTCGCGATCACCACGTTTGACGTAGTGGATTTACTAAACTGTGGTGAAGAGTTGGATGAGGACTTTCTGACCTATCTGAAGTGCCTCACTGAGTTGCACAAACGCAGGCGTAAGTACGGGCTCATATTGCAGCGTCAGCCCTTACCCACCATGGTCCAGGTTTCGCCTAGAGCGTTAATGGAATACGGTCCTGAGTTTGAACCTGAAGCGTTGGCGTCATGGCTAACCTGGCGTAAGTTTTTCTACGATTTGGACAACCGTTCGGCACAGGAAACCGGCTATTTGTTTGAGCCGATCCTCGCTTCTGCCATCGGCGGCGAGCCTAAGTCTGCACGTGAACGAGTCGTCCGTCGCAGCGGTGATCAATCCAAGGGGCGCCAGGTTGATTGTTGGAAAATAATGCCCGACGGCACGGCCCTCGCTTACGAGTTGAAGCTGCGAGTTACAATTGCAGCCAGTGGGCAAGGTCGTTTTGCAGAGGAGCTTTCGTTTGCGCAAGACTGTCGCGCTTCAGGTGTGAAGCCAGTGTTGGTTGTGCTTGATCCTACTGCGAATGGCAAGCTGACGGGGTTGCAGGCGGCCTACCGAGAAGTTGGCGGCGAGGCCTATGTTGGAGAGGCCGCGTGGGAGCACCTTGAGTACGAAGCAGGGCCAACAATGGCAGCGTTCATTGAACGTTACGTTCGAACGCCCGTAGATGCGGTGACGGCGTTTGAGACGTTAATTGGTGGTGATTCAACCAAGCGAAGTCTCATCCTGCTCGACTTGGCAGCGAAGTTACAGGGTAATGAATTGACTATCACGTTGGGTGACCATGAGCGGCGTATTGAACGACACGAGGATCCGTCGTTGGCGGAGGACGACGAGTCAGACGAAGACTTATGAGAATGCCTTACTTGAAGGGCTTTCTCTAAGTAGACAGTAAGGTTTCGGCCCCATAGATGAAAATCTACGGGGCTTTCTTGTTTTGTATGTTCCGTCCGGCTTCTAAATCTCCTTAACCGGCGTCCCCTCCTGAACACCCTTGATCAAACCGATCACATGCAAACAATCCGTCTTGTTCACATAAGACTCGCCGCTGGCAACCGTCTCATGATTCCCCGCTCGTAACCGCCAGCGCCACTGTCCTTTACCGGTGCTTGGTGTGCCTTTGGATTGCCTGTAAATCTCGAAATACATTCAGCTCGCTCCCTGCGATTCGTCGACTGCGACAACCTGTGTGTCGCCTGCATGCAAGCCTAGCGGAGCTGGTTTATTTGGCCAACGGGCATTTGTGTCCAATGATTTGAGGGCTTTTCCTACATTCACGTTGGGTCTGGGTCGATGGCCAAAACCGCCGCAGTTTCGCCCTTGCATCACCTCACGTGCTGCTGCTGCTTAATACGATCCGACCCAAGGCGCTGAAAAACAGCTCAGTGGCCGAAAGCTGTAAAAAACTACTATAAAAAAGAGCAATAAATTGACTCATCAGCACGGAACGCAGTTGGCCGGCCATGTAGCGCTTTCGCTTGTCATCCCCGTATTTAATGAAGAGGCGACGATTGATTTATTCGTCGCGCGGATTACCGACGTCTTTAAGGATGAGGCCCTGTTCGGGCTGGAGATGGTATTCGTCAATGACGGCAGCACCGATGCCACGCTGGATCTGCTTTTGACGCACCAGCAAGTTGATTCGCGTGTTTGCATCGTCGACTTGAGTCGCAATTTCGGTAAGGAAGCGGCGCTGACCGCTGGCTTGCAGACGGCAACCGGCCAAGTGGTGGTGCCGATTGATGTCGACTTACAGGATCCTCCGGAAGTGATCCTGCAAATGATTGCCCTTTGGCGCCAAGGTTTCGAAGTGGCGTTGGGTCATCGGGTGAGTCGCAAGACCGACTCCTGGGCCAAGAAAACCTCGGCCAATTGGTTCTATCACCTGCACAATAAAATGTCCGATCAGCCGCTTCCAGCAAACGTCGGTGACTTTCGGCTGATGGACCGCTGTGTGGTGGATGCCCTCCAGACGCTGCCAGAATCGCGGCGATTTATGAAAGGTTTGTTCGCCTGGGTAGGATTCGCACCACTCACATTGATTATGAGCGTGCGGAGCGAGTGGCCGGCGAGAGCAAATTCAACGGTTGGCGACTGTGGAATTTTGCGCTGGAAGGGATTACCAGTTTCAGTACCGACCCACTTAATATCTGGACTTACCTGGGGTTGTGCGTGTCAGTGGTGTCGTTCGCATTTGCGCTTTTTATTGTTCTGCGCACGTTGTTTACCGGAATTGATGTTCCGGGCTATGCATCACTGATGGTCGCGGTGACTTTTCTCGGTGGACTGCAATTGATTGGCATCGGGGTGCTCGGCGAATACTTGGGGCGCACTTACATCGAATCAAAACGCCGGCCGGTTTATCTGGTGCGTCGCGTCTATAACGCCAAGGACTGAACCATGGACCTCAAGGAAACCGACATCCTCGGTTCAAGCATTGACCAGCCTTGATATTACGTGTCAAAGGCGGCAGCAACCATGCGTTTGCTGGGCGATATCCCGATCAAGAAAATTCTTGATGTGGGCGCAGGTTCGGGGTTCTTTACCCACAATTTGCTGACTCAAACAGCCGCCACCGAAGCCTGGTGCGTGGACATCAGTTATGACGCGGACTCAGATGCCTCCACCGCGGGTAAACCGGTGCATTTCCGGCGCGAGATGAGTGCGGTGGACGCCGATCTGGTGCTGTCGATGGACGTGCTAGAGCATGTCGATGACGATGTTGGGCTGCTCAAAGCTTATGTCGATAAAGTCCCATCCGGCAGCCGTTTTCTGATGACGGTGCCTGCGTTTCAGTTTCTCTGGAGCGAGCACGATGATTTTCTTGAGCATCGGCGTCGCTACACCTTGCCGCAACTGGAAGCTGTGGCCAGGAAGGCTGGTTTGACGGTGAAGCGAGGGGTTTACTATTTCGGCCTGGTGTTCCCGATTGCTGCGGCGCTGCGACTGCTGCCAAAAGGCGCGCCGCTTTCTGCGCCGCACTCGCAACTCAAACAGCATCATCCGCTGGTGAACACGATTCTGAAGTCGATGTGCAGCATCGAGCTGCCCTTTATGGGCGCGAATCGCTTGGCCGGTCTGACGGTGTTTGTGCTGGCGCAGAAACCATGATGTCAGCCGAAAAATCGGCGCTGATCAAAAGAGCGTTGAGGTTCGCGGTGACCGGGTTGTTTGTCACCGCTCTTCACGCGCTCATCGCTGTGCTGTTCATCAATTTCGTGATGCCGATCCCGCCCCTTGCTAACGGCGTGGCATTTGCCGTGGCGACCGTGGTGCCCTACCTCATCAATACCACCTGGAGCTTTTCCGCCCGGCTGCACGGTCGCACGTTGCTGCGCTTCATGATGGTCTCGAGCGCAGGCTTTTTGCTGGCGATGTTCGTGGCGTGGGTCGCGCAAATGGCCGGGCTCAATTATTTGCTAGGAATTTGCGCAGTCGCGTTGACCATTCCGGCGTTCACCTTTGTATTGCATAACTTCTGGACGTATCGATGAAGGATTCAGGCAAGCGCCTAGCGGTCACGCTATTACCGTTGCTGATCGGGGTGTTGGCATTTTTTCTGGTCATTGGGCCGCGGGCTCTGAATCCACAGAATATTAGTTGGTTGAGCAGTGGTGACCCAGCGACGCATTATCTGGGCTGGGTGTTTTTCAGGCAGTCGCCGTGGACCTTCCCGATTGGCCTGAATCCGGCCTACGGGCTGGAGTTGGGTAATGGCATTATTTTTTCTGACTCCAATCCGCTGTTGGCTTTTTTGTTCAAACCGTTTGCCTCGTTATTACCGGAGCCTTTCCAGTATTTCGGAATATGGTTCCTCGCCTGTTTTGTCCTCCAAGCGTGGTTCGCCTGGAAACTGGTGGGGCTTATCACACCTAGCGTCAGCCTACGTGCCGCCAGTACGGTGCTGTTTCTGTTTGTCCCCCCGATGCTCATGCGCATGCCGGTGCATTTGTCGCTGGGCGGGCATTTTCTGATTCTTGCCTCGTTGTACCTGAGCCTGAATCCGCTGCTGCGCAAACGACGTCTGGCGTGGGGTGCATTGCTGGCAGCGGCGGCATTGGTCCATGCGTATTTCCTGGCCATGATCGCACTGATCTGGATTGCCGATCTCGCCGCCAGGTACTTCAAGCAAACGTTGAGCCTGCGTGCGGTCGTCATCGAGTTGGCGCTGCTGTTTTCACTGGTTAGTTTCTGCTGCTGGCAAGCGGCGTATTTCACCGTGGGCGGCGATGGTGCGATTTCAGATGGCTTCGGTTTGTATCGCGCCAACGTGTTGTCGTTGATCAGCCCCGACACTTCGTCCTACGTATTGAAGGATATTCCGGGAGTTTCAGGTGACCGCGAAGGCTACGCTTTCCTGGGGCTGGGCCTGTTGTTCCTGGCCATCGTTGCGTTGGTCGGTTGGCTTCAAGGCCACACCGGGTTGGGGGCCGCAGTGCGTAAACGACCATTTCTGCTGCTCGCTTTAGCGGGCCTGGCGATTTTTTCTTTCTCAAACCACATCGCCATCGGAACGCTTGAATTTACCTACCCTTTGCCTCCTGCGGTCATCTCCATAGCGAACATTTTTCGTGCGTCGGGGCGGATGTTCTGGCCGGTGTATTACGCCGTAATCCTGGCGATCGTTTTCCTGGTGATTCGGGCTAGCCGGCCAAGAACTGCAACGTGCCTGCTCACGATCGCGCTGGTGCTACAGGTGGCTGATACCCATAGCGGCTGGTCGCTGGTGCGCAAGATGCTGATGGTGGAACCGGCCTCTGAGTGGGCCACGCCCTTTGTCGATCCGTTCTGGAAAAGTGCGGCTTCTCACTACCGAAAAGTGCGCTGGATCGTGCCGCAAAATCTCTCCCCTCAGTGGATGACCGTCGCCGCTTTTGCGGGTAAATACGGTTTGTCTACCGACGCCGTGTATCTGGGACGCATGGATTTTAACCAATGGCGGCAGGTCGATCAAAAGGCGAACAAGGCGTTCGCTACGGGGAAATATGACGCTGACTCGCTGTACTTGCTGGATGATCGCGCACTGCTGCGGGCGGTCCCAACGGTCAATACCCAGACCGATCTTTTCGCCAGAATCGATGGCTTTACAGTGCTGGCACCCTGCTGGAAGCAGTGCGCTGATTGCCCGCAACTGATTGCGCAGGTTCCGCCAACAGATTTGCTTCCAGCCATCGAGTCTGGGCAAAAAAATCTGTTCACTGTGGGCGGCAAAGGCAAGATTTTACTGGCCTCGGGGTGGTCCGATCCTGAACTTTGGGGCACTTGGTCTCAAGCGTCCCGCGCCGAAGTGGTGTTTTGAGTTCCCACATCCGCACGCTTGCTTCGACTTGAGGCCACGGCGTTTCTTCCCCCAGACCATGCGCGACAGACTGTCGTTGTCAGCGTCAATGACCTACCCGCACTGACGACGGAACTGGATAAGACCGATGGTAATGTGATCGACGTGAACCTCAGCGCGGCAATGCAAGCACGCATCTCGAGCCAAGGGATGCTGCGTTTGCAATTGCAGTTTGCTGACGCGGTCAGTCCATTGGACTCGGGTATGGGTAGTGACGCGCGCAAAATTGCGTTGGGCTTGAAAGCCTTGACGGTCAATTGATCGCTTGCGCACGTAGACGCATCTGCTGCGCCTTTCTACACTGGCCAGAGTCTTGGGCTGCGGGGTGCAATGGATGAATCGCAACGAACTACGCAAGGCCGACATCAACCTGATGGTGGTGTTCGAAACCCTGATGCTTGAACGCAATGTCACGCGGGTGGCGGAGAAGTTGTTTCTTGGCCAGCCGACCATCAGCGCTGCGCTCAATCGCTTACGCACGATGTTTAACGATCCGCTGTTCATTCGTGTCGGTCATCGTATGGAGCCCACGGCGCGCGCCGAAGAAATCATCCAGCATTTATCGCCGGCGCTTGATTCATTGTCGGTAGCCTTGAGCCTGACCCACCATTTTGACCCGGCCAGTAGCACCATGACCTTTCGCATCGGCCTGTCGGACGATGTCGAATTTGGTCTGTTGCCGCCGATGCTGCGGGCCTTGCGTCAAGAAGCCCCAACGGTGGTGTTCGTGGTTCAGCATGTGGACTATTGGCGGATCCCCGATTTGCTGGCCTCCGGCGAAATCACCGTCGGTATCAGCCAGACCCGTGGCCTACCGGCTAACGCCAAGCGCAAATTGCTGCGGCATATCCAGCCCAGCGTATTGCGTGCGGATGCGTCCGACACACCGCTGACCCTCGATGAATATTGCGCACGGCCCCATGTGCTGGTTTCCCACACCGCCAACGTGACGGGTTTTGCTGATGAGTGGCTGGCGGAAATCGGCCGCACGCGGCATGTCGTGTTGTCGGTGCCGCAATACAGTGCGTTGCTGGCGCTGCTGGCCGGGACTGACTTGATTGCCAGCCTGCCGGACTACACGGCCACGGCTATGGCCGCGTCCGGGCAACTGTTCAATGAGCCGTTTCCTTTCAAGACGCCGACGTTGGACTTGTCGATGGTCTGGCTCAGTCATGTCGACAGTGATCCGGCCGAACGCTGGCTGCGCGCGCGGCTGGAGGCGTTCATGAGTGAGCAGGGCCTGGCCGACGCGCACCGTGACGATTACCTCTGACCTCTGACCCCGGAGCCCCGGCATGAGCATTTCCCGTTCGTTGTTGCGTGGGCGTGGCGGCCATGACAGTGGCAAGGTCGGCATGGTCGAGTTGTTTTTCGACCTGGTGTTCGTGTTCGCCATCACTCAGCTTTCCCATACGCTGCTGGCCCATTTGTCGATTGGCGGCGCGGTGCAGGTGGCACTGATGATGGTGGCGGTGTGGTGGGTGTGGATCTTCACGTCGTGGATCACCAATTGGCTCGATCCGGAAAAACTGCCGATCCGCCTCGGCCTGTTCGGTTTGATGATTGCGGGTTTGTTGCTGTCGTCATCGATTCCCAAGGCCTTTAGCGATCATGGCTTGATGTTCGCCGGCGCGTTTGTGTTCATGCAGGTCGGGCGCACGCTGTTTGCGATCTGGGCGGTGCGTGGCGAACCCTTGAGCATGACCCGCAACTTTCAGCGCATTCTGGCTTGGCTCGTGCTGTCTGGCGTGTTCTGGATCGCGGGCGCCTTTGTGCAAGGTGATCAGCGTCTGGCCTGTTGGGCGCTGGCACTGCTGATCGAGTTGATCTCGCCGTCCGTCTATTTTTACGTGCCGGGCTTGGGCCGTTCGACGCTGACGGACTGGAACGTCGAAGGCAATCACATGGCTGAACGCTGTGGGCTATTTGTGATCATCGCCTTGGGTGAGTCGTTGCTGGTGACTGGCGCGACCTTTGCCGAACTGGAGTTGAATCTGCAAGGCGTACTGGCATTTCTGGTCGCGGTGCTGGGCAGCATCGCCATGTGGTGGGTGTATTTCGACAGCGGCGCCGAGCGTGCGCACCATCGTATCGCCCATTCTTCTGACCCCGGCCGCCAGGCCCGGATTGCCTACACTTACCTGCATGTGTTGATTGTCGCCGGGGTGATCGTCAGCGCGGTGGCCGATGAGCTGGTGTTGGTGCATCCCGATCACGCCAGCGACGCCGGGATCATCGCGATCGTCGTCGGGCCTTGGTTGTTTTTACTGGGCAACGCGCTGTTCAAGTGGGTCATGGCGGATCGTTTGTGGCCGCCGTTATCGCATCTGGTGGGTCTCGGGCTGTTAATCGTGCTATTGCCGCTCGGGTTGAATCAGCTGTTTTCAGCCTGGGTGCTGGGGACGCTGACCACGGCAGTGGTGATGGTGGTGGCCGCGTGGGAAACCCTGGTCCTGCGAGCCTCGTTGCCCGTCTCTGAACACTGAGGGTGGCGCAGTTTTATGCCTACGCCCTTTGTGCCTTGCGGCGCTGAGCGCTGCGCGGAAATTCTCGACATCGATCGCAAGTCCTATTAAGACGGCTATCGCTCGCTGAGTCTCAGGCCACCGCTTGTTCGGCACAGACTTTGATCACTTGCTCGCGCAGCCAGGTGTTGGCGCTGTCCTGGTCAACGCGTTGGCTCCATTGCATGTCAAGGCTGAAGCCGGGCAAACCGTTGGGCGCTTCGCAGTGATTGAACACGGCCTCGTTGGCCAGTAAACGTTGGATACGCCTTGGCAGGGTGAGAATGAAGTCGGTGCCAGTGATTGTTTTCAGCGCTGCGCCGTAGCTGTTGGACCGCGCTGCGATTTGGCGCTTCTGTGCTTGCCGGGCCAGCCAGCCGTCGACCATGTTGGTGGTGGAGGTCCAGGGGGTGGGGAATACATGCCGACGTTCGGTGAAAGCTTTCAGGCTTAAACGCGGCTCCAGTGGGGTGGCGCGTTTGTCAAAGACACAGACCAGATCGTCCTCCAGCAGCCTCTGGGATTTAAGGTCGGTATGGTTTCTATGAAAGTTCGGGCCAAAACTGATCACCAGGTCGAGGCTGCCGTCACGCAGCTCTTCGGCGGGGATGTCCGTTTCAAATTTGTGCATATTGACCATCACCGGCAGATCGGCGAAATCGAAGCGCTTCAACAGGCGCGGCAGGATCAACTGCTCGAAGTATTCCGGTGCGCAGATGTTGAAGGTGACGGGCTGCGAGGTCGGGTCGAACGCCTGGGCGCCGGCATGACAGAGATTGATGCTCTCCAGGATTTTCAGCACGTGGTTGTACATGCTGCAGGCTTTGTAAGTGGGGCGCATGCCGGTGCGCGTGTTGATGAACAACTCATCTTCGAAGCTGGTGCGCAGTTTTTTCAGGCAATAACTCACGGTGGACTGACTGACGAAGAGTGCCTCCGACACACCGGTGACGCTGCTTTGCTCGTACACCGCCACAAATACCATGAGATCTTGCATGTCGAGCTTTCTAAGCAAGTTACTGTTCAGCATCCATTCTGCCTCGCTCTGCTCCTTGCGCTGACTGTGCGCAAACGTGTGCGAACGATCCTAACGGAACGATGGTGCTAGGAGAATGCCTTGTGGGACCTTTCATGTTCAGTAGTGGGACAGAAAATGTTATGAACACGACCTGCGAATAATCTTCTCAGCGAATGTACTGCGCGTAGTGCCGTGGATCGAAGCGCATAACCATGAGTAGCATCAGCACGGTGACGCCGGTCAGGCACCACCAGGCCCATTCGAAACTGCCCAATTGATCACGAATCAGCCCAGCGATCAGTGGCGACAGCCCGGCGATCAGGTAGCCGATGCCTTGCACGAAAGCGGTCAGGCCGCCGGCGCGTTGAGGGTTGTCCAGATGATCCAGGGACACGATGAGGCTCATCGGGAACAGGCCACCAATGCCCAGACCCAATAGGCACGGCCAGAGCAGGCCCAGGTGTTGTGGGCTGAGGATGAGCCCGCAGAAACCGGCCATGATCAGTATCAGCAGCGCTCCCAGCACTAAACGGCGGTCACGACTGCGATTGGCGATGGCCGGTGTCAGCAGTCCGGAGAGCACTTCCATGGCCGTCAAGAAACCCAACAGCAGACCGGCGTTTTGTTGGCTCCAGCCTTTTTCGACGTAATACGGCGCCAGCCAGGCCAGTACGCAGGTGTAGGAGGCGGTGCCCAGGCCGAAGAAAATCGCCAGTAACCAGGCGCGGGGATTGCTGAAGAAAGACGTGTTGTGCGGTGCCGACTGTTGCGGTGTTGCTTGGCTCGGACGCTGTAGGCTCCAAAACAGCAGCGCCGTCAGTGCCAGCACCGACCAGACCGCCAAGCCCACGCGCCAGCTGCCGGTGTGCGCCATCACCAACGGTGCAAACGCCGCCGCGATTGCTGCGCCGCCCATGATGGAGGTGACATAGAGACCCATGCACAGCGCGACGTTATCGCTGAAGCAGGCTTTGATCAGTGCCGGCATCAGCGCCTGAATCAGGGCGATACCGATGCCAGCGGCTATGGCGCTGACGATCAGTTGCGCTGCCGAGTCGAGGAACAATCGCGACAGGGTCGCCAAGCCGATGATCAGCAATGACAGCATGACCGTGCGCTGTTCGCCTAGGCGCTGGCTGATGCTGATGCCGAGAAACATCGCCAGCCCCATCGCCATGACCGGCAGCATGGTCAGCAGCGAAGCGAGGCTGAAACTCAGTGGGATATCGCCGCGAATTGCCGACAGCAACGGCCCGACAGCCGCCATGGACGGACGCAGATTCAGCGCTACCAGCATGATGCTGAGCATCAGCCAGACAGCGGGACGTGAGGTTGCGCGAACGTTTTCCATTGTCGAGCCTTCAAGAGCAGGTGCTCGATTAGGCGGGAAGGGCAGGAAAGCGGCAAATCAGAAACTCTGGTGCGGTATTTATAAATTAAATAAGGGTGTCCCTCCCTGGACACGCCTATTGAACGGGCCTGCTTGTGCCTCGCTTGAGGGGGTTGAGTCTTGTCTCACATCCCCCCTTTGCCCAGCGCCAAGTCCTGCGTCATGAACCACTACTGGCGGGCGGCATACGGTGTCCACGCAGACCCTTGCCGGGTAGCGGCGGCCATTCTGGCGTGTGTTCGTCGGGAACGATGCGTCGACGGTGTGCGCGCCAAAAATAAATGTTTCGACATATTTTTTACGCTTGGGTCGCTAACCTGACGTTCATGGAAACCCCACAAGAGCCATCGCACATGCCCGGCCTGCCCTTATCCGCTATCGAGCTTGAGTTCGCCAGGCGCTACGACCAGGAGCACGCGCGCGTTTGCCAACAACCGCGGTCTCAAAGTCTGGCTTGCCGACTGGCGTTCTGGCGTGAGGAGCAGTTGGTGCGCAAGGCGCTCAAGGTGGCCGGCGAGCCAGGACTGATCCTCGATCTGGCCTGCGGCGCCGGACGTTTCTGGCCGGTGCTGGCTGAGCATGGCAACCGGGTGATTCTGGCGTCCGACCCTTCGCAGGAGATGCTGGATCACGCCCGTACTCACCATCCCCAAAAACTGCTTGAACGGATAAGAACTTTTCAAAGTTCAGCCTTCACCATTAGTTTGCCGGCCAACGCAGTTGACTGCATTTTTTGCATGCAACTGTTTCAACGTATCGACAGCGCCGAACACCGTTTGGCAATGCTGCGTGAGTTCCATCGGGTCAGCCGCGATACGGTTATTGTCGCGGCTCGGATCAAGGGCCACTTTAAGCATCGAAACGACGTTCAAGCCCCACCGCTCGCGGGCAAAGCCGAATTGGAAGCCGGGTTTCGCAACGCCGGTTTTACTCTGCTCGGTCATCAGGACTTCCTGCCTGGTTGCGCGGGGCTGCGTATCTACGTGCTGCGTAAGGCCAGCTAACCTTCCTGTGTCAGACAATTACCGCTATCCGGTCGTTAGTTTCGCTAGCGCAGCGGTTCAGCGAATGCGCGGAAATCGCCGGGCGCGATATATACTGCGCGCCATTCTTCAAGGGAGAGCCGTGTGGCCATCGATATTCACTGGATTCGCGACAACGATAGCCTCGGTCAGTTTTGCGCCGAGTGGCAGCAGCTGCCATTCGTTGCCCTCGACACCGAATTCATGCGGGTCGACACTTTTTATCCGATTGCCGGCCTGTTGCAGATCGGCGATGGCGTGCGCGCTTACCTGATAGACCCACTGACCATCGACAACTGGCAGCCTTTGGCGGCACTGCTGGAAAACCCGGCGGTGGTCAAAGTCGTGCATGCCTGCAGCGAAGACCTCGAAGTCCTGCTGCGCCTGACTGGCAGCCTGCCGGCGCCGCTGTTCGATACGCAGCTGGCCGCCGCTTACCTGAACCTGGGTTTTTCCATGGGCTACTCGCGGCTGGTACAGGCCGTGCTTGGCATTGACCTGCCTAAAGGTGAGACCCGTTCCGACTGGTTGCAACGACCGCTTTCCGACACCCAAATCAGCTATGCCGCTGAAGATGCCTTGCACCTGGCGGAAGTTTTCATACGCCTGCGTCCGAAGCTGTCTGACGACAAGTACAACTGGGTGCTGGACGATGGCGCCGAGCTGGTGGCCAACCTGCGTCGTGAGGTCGATCCCTACGAGGTCTATCGCGAGGCCAAACTGGCTTGGAAGCTGTCTCGCGCCCAACTTGCTGTGTTGCGTGAACTCTGTGCCTGGCGCGAACATGAAGCCCGCGCCCGCGACTTGCCGCGCAATCGCATCGTTCGCGAACATGCCCTGTGGCCACTGGCTCGCACCCAGCCGGACAACCTTGGCGCATTGGCGAAAATCGAAGACATGCACCCACGTACCGTGCGTCAGGACGGTGAATTTCTGCTTGATCTGATCAAGCGCTCTGGCAGTGTGTCGCCAGACCAATGGCCGCCCGCTGTGCCAGAGCCCTTGCCGGTGGACGCCGCGGTGCTGATCAAGCAACTGCGAGCTATCGGTCAGGCTGAGGCCGAGCGCCTGAACATCGCGCCGGAATTGATGCTGCGCAAGAAAACCCTGGAAGCGCTGCTCAAGAGCGGCTTCCCCAAGGGACCTTACCAATTGCCTGATTCGCTGCGTGGCTGGCGCCGCGAATTGATGGGCCAGGCGCTGCTTGAAAGCCTGGCCACTGCCGGAGAACAGCCTTGAAACGTATTTGCTCCATTTACCGCAGCCTGAAGAAAAACGAGATGTACCTCTACGTGCTCAAAAGTGATGCACTGGAGCGCGTCCCGGAATCGCTGATGGCCGCGTTCGGCAAACCTCACCATGCGTTCGATCTGGTGCTGACTCCCGAGCGCAAGCTGTCGCGCGAGGACATCACCGTCGTCCTGGAAAACCTAGAGAAGCAGGGCTACCACCTACAAATGCCGCCGGCCGAAGACGAGTACATCGAACACTTGCCGGAAGAGTTATTGAGACGCAACGATCCGATGTGATCTTGAGTTGCCGAGGCTCTTTCCTGAGCCTTATGAAACACGTGAACTGACTATTGGCGATGGCCGCGACGATGGAGCGATACTCCGCCGTTGGCCGTCTGCACTGTTTTTGAAAGGTTTGAACCATGCGCGTTCTGATTGCTGAACACGATCACCCTGTGTACGCCCAACTGCTGCGTCAGGCGGCACCTGATCTGGAAGTGCTGAGCAGCGGCGACTCTGCCGAACTGGCTCGCCAAGCCGCCGATTGTCCGATCTGGCTCGGCCAGCCGGACCTGCTGGCGACGCTGTTGCGTCAAGGTCACCAACCGCAATGGCTGCAATCGACCTGGGCTGGCATCACGCCGCTGCTGGCCGATGGCTTGCCGCGTCACTATCGCCTGACCAGGGCGGTGGGCATTTTTGGCCAGGTCATGGCGGAATACGTACTGACGTATATGCTTGGCCACGAGCGCGAAGTGCTGGCGCGTCTGGTCAGTCAGGTCGAGCGCAAATGGGACAATCGCCTGGGCCAGAGCCTGGCGGGACGTAAGGCGTTGATCGTTGGCACCGGCGACATCGGTCGTACCGTGGCGCAGTTTCTGCTGCCGTTTGGCGTCGAGTTGTATGGCATCGCCAGCAGCACCCGTGAGCAGGCACCGTTTGTCGAAGTCGGTGCGTTGGAAGACTTGCCGCGTTTGGTCGGTGAAGTGGATTACGTGATCAATCTGCTGCCCAACACACCGAATACGCACGACCTGTACGACGCGGCGCTGTTTAAGCAGTTCAAGTCCACGGGTGTGTTCATCAACGTTGGGCGCGGTGTGGCCGTGGTCGATGCTGACCTGGTGGAGGCCTTGAAAGAGGGCCATCTGGCGGGTGCGGTGATCGACGTCTGCCGCCAGGAGCCTTTACCGCAACGGCACCCGTTCTGGACCGCCTGGGGCTTGTTGCTGACCGGCCACAGTTCGGCACCGACTTCGCCATCAATGATGGTGAACCTGTTTGTCGAAAACCTGCGGGCGTATCAGGCTGGCGAAGTGTTGCGCGGCGAAGTGGACTTCAGTCGCGGGTATTGAAACCGCCTCAATGAGCGTTCCCACACCGTGGGAACGCTCAATTCAAGAGCGAGCTATCGAGGACTTTGGACGGTTCCCCAATCACGCTTTCAGCCAGCTGAATGAACTCCTTGGTGTCAATACGCCCCATATGCATCGCCCCTTGCAAGACGTCGTCAAGCGAGCGCTTGTTGCGGGTTTTCAGGCGTATCTCACGGTCAAGTTCTCCCAGCACCACCACGGCTTTCGAGACCTGAGCCGGGCTGATCTGCACCCCGCGTAATGTGCTCACCTTCTGGCTGTCTTTGGTCAATTTGCCCTGCAATGCCTCATACCGCTCATCACTTATGCCGCCGGCACGGCGCACCAGTTCAAGGGCGTAATATTCGGCAAACCCTTCGCTGATCCAGTTGCTACGCTGCCTGTCGTTGATTCGCCCGAACATCTTGGCCAGTTCACGCATCAATGCACTGTTGCCGCTTTCGCTGACCATGGGCAGTTTGCTGTTGATATAGATCGATTCATGCCCCGCCATACTGCCGCGCCACATGGGGTCACTGGCGCCGACAATCAGCAGCTTGGTCGGGTGACGCGGATAAAGCGCCTGCACCTGCGGCCAGACAAAAGTCAGCAGCGTCAGCACGTCCATGCGGTGCATGCCCTGGCCACGGGGGGAGGCAACGGTGACTTCGGTTTCTCCCAGTCGTGTGCGCCGACTACCCAACTGCCCGGCGAGTACCCAGCCGGTGGGCCGGTCGAACAGTCGAGAGACGTTATCAATGCGAAATTTGTTTTTGCCAACGCGGGGCCAAGCGGTTTCGACGCTTTTCCAACCGCTGGGCAATTCAAACTCAAGGCGCGAGACCAGCTCGATGCCGTCCTGCTGATCGAGTTTGGCGGCCGGCACCAGATCCTCTCCACGCATCAGCGCCCAGGTCGGGGTCATCCGAGTGTCGAAGCTGCCGTTCTTGCGCTCATGGCTGACGCGCACGCGGTAGGTCAGGCTGGCTTTGTCGGAGGCTGGGCGCCATACGCCACGTGCTGGCTTGCCCGCTGTGAGCTGCCATTGACCGTCCGCCTTGAAGTCACTGTATTGACTGCCGTCGCCCAAGTCGAAGTCCAGGCTACGCACCGCCGTCCCTTGGGCGAGGGTCAGGCGCACCTCGGCCTGATCACTTTGCGGCAACAACCGCACGTGGTAATCCAGATCGACCTTCTTCGCCGCCCACACGGACGAACTCAGGGCCAGCAGCCCAACGGCCAACGCCAGCCGGATTCCCACAGCCATACACACTCCTTCGTGAAACGTTAAAACGGCAGGGGCTTAACCCGCCCGGAAAATCAGATGGTCTTCCCAGTCCTCTTCCGCCACGCTACCTTCGGCCAACATGCGCCCAGATTGGGAAATGCGTTCCTGGTGTACCGCATCGCGGTCGCCGCACACCAGATAATGCCAAAGCGGCAAGTCCTTGCCCTCGCTGACCAGCCGATAACCGCAGGTCGGCGGTAGCCACTTGAACTCATCGGCCTTGCCCGGCGTGAGCTGGATGCAATCGGGCACGAAGTCGCGACGGTTAGGATAATCACTGCACTGGCACGTTTTCAGGTCCAGCAGTTTGCAGGCAATGCGCGTGTAGTAGACGCTGTTGTCGTCTTCATCTTCGAGCTTCTGCAAGCAGCACAGGCCACATCCGTCGCACAGCGATTCCCATTCCTCTTGATCCAGTTGATCGAGGGTTTTGCGTATCCAGAACGGTTCGACTTTGGCGGCCATGGCTCAAGCATCTACATCAGCAGGTGAAAAGGCCGCCAGTCTAGTGTGCCGGGCCGCTGGGGCCAAGTGCTGGCGACTGTCGGTAGAACGCACTTGTCAGTTATTGCGCCGCCACGTAGGGTTTTGCCTTGCCCCTCAGTTCCAGCCGTAGCAAGGAATCCCTTGATGAGCGTTAATTCACGTGTTGCCGATTACGCCATTCACCCGCAATTCACCGAGCGCTGGTCGCCCCGCGCCTTTACCGGTGAGGCCATCCCGGAAGACACCTTGCTAAGCTTCTTCGAAGCCGCGCGCTGGGCCCCGTCGGCCTACAACTCGCAGCCGTGGCGGTTTCTCTACGCACGTCGTGATACGCCGAACTGGGAGCGGTTCCTGGGTTTGCTGAACGAATTCAATCGTGGTTGGGCGCAACACGCTTGCGCGCTGATCATCGTGATCTCGAAAACCACCTTCATCGCACCGGGTGCCACTGAAGAAAGTCCAGCTTCGTGCCACACCTTCGACACCGGTTCCGCGTGGGGGCATCTGGCGTTGCAAGCCAGCATCAGCGGCTGGTACACCCATGGCATGGCGGGCTTCGACCAGGAGCTGACTCGCAAGGAACTCAATATTCCCGAGGGCTACGCGCTGCATGCTGCGGTAGCGGTTGGCAAACTGGGCGACAAGGCAACACTGGCCGAGTACCTGCAAGCCCGTGAAGAGCCTAGCCCGCGTCGCCCGTTGAGCGAGTTGGCGGCTGAAGGTGACTTCACCCTCTAAGCGCTGAACTGATCGCTGCCCTGTGTGGTAGCGATCAGTCAACTGCTGGATTAGCTTTAGGCCTTGGGCGAGTTCAACGAATCATTGCCGGTCACGGTGGCCGTGTGTGTCGCGGCCTGCGCATTGGCCTTCAAGCGGCTCAACTCGTCTCCCGCACGCTGAATTTTCGAGCGCACGGTGTTCATGTCCTGACGGCTTTTTTCCAACAGACTCTTGGCCGAGCTGTGCCCGGTGATGCCTCGGGCCAATACCACGCCGCCAATCGCGACTTGAATCAAACCGAACAGGCCGCCGCGACGCAGACCCTTGCCCATCATTAACACGCCACCGGCCAGCGAACCGATGCGCTCCCAGCCCTCGACGTTCTGGTCAGGGTAAGCCTGGACCGGGGTCGATTGAATACGTTCTACGCGTTTGAGTTCGTTCATGATCTGTCTCCTGGCAAGAATGGCTGCTTCAAGAATCGATAGTTAAGCTGACTGCCAGGGCGGGCCGCTTGTTCCATTGGATTGCGCGATTCAGCGGAATTTCGGGCCTGAGCGAGTGTTAAGGCCCTTGGCCATTCGGTCGTAGAGCACAACGTTGACGGTTGCCGCCAGGTTCATGCAACCGGTGGTCGGGATGTAGACCACGTCTTCGCACCAGTCGCGAATGTCTTTATCCAGCGAACCGTCTTCCGGCCCGAAGATATACAGCGCGCGGTCAGGGTGAGTGTATTCCGGCAGAGAACGGGCGCCTTCGACCAGTTCCACGGCGACTGGCACACAGCCCAGCGGCAGGATTTTTTTCAAGTCATCGATGCCGATCAGCGGGATGTCGTAGTGGACACGCTTGGTGTCGGTGACGAAATCGGCGGCGCGGTCATAGCGTTTGCCGGTGTAGAACACCGACGCCACGCCATAGCAGCCCGCGGCGCGCATCACCGAACCGACGTTCTCCGGTGATTTGGGGTTATACAAACCAATGCAGCTGTACCGTTTGTCTGCCACGAGCGGGGTGCCTTCGGGAAAAAGAGGGCGATTATACGGTGATTGGTGTCGGGTATTCACTTTCGGGATCTGGGGGGCAGGGCAATCGCCATCGCGAGCACGTGTGCCCCCACAAGTATTGGCTGATTTCAGCTGCCGCCGCTCCAGCCGCCACCCAGTGCCACGAGTAGCCCGACACTCGCCTGCAACTGCCGCGTTTGCAGGGTCTGCAACTGCCGCTGCGCTTGCAGCGCCGAGGTTTGTGCCGTCACCACGTCCAGATAATTCACCGCACCGGCTTCATAGCTGTTCATGGCCAGGGCCTGGGTGTGTTGTGCGGCGGTGACAGCGGCCTGTTCATCCTCGGCCTCACAGTGCAGGTCACGCAGTTGCGCGAGGTTATCCTCGACTTCACGCACCGCGCGCAGTACCTGGCTGCGGTAATGGGCCGACGCCTCTTCGAACTCGGCCTTGGCCTGGCGTTCGTTGGCGTCCAGGCGGCCACCGTCCAAGATCGGCAGATTAACCAAAGGCCCCAGCGCCCAATAGCGATTGCCGGCCGCCAACAGATTGCCGCTGCCCGCGGTTTGACCGCCCAGCAGGCCGGTCAGGCTGAAGTCCGGGTACCACGCGGCTCGGGCAACGCCGATGTTGGCGTTGGCAGCGAAAACCCGGCGTTCGGCGGCTGAAATGTCTGGCCGGCGCTGCAACAGGGTGCTGGGCAGTGCGCCGGGGACCGCTGGCAAATCCAGCGTCTGGTGACTCGCACTCAGTTGGAAAACACTCGCGGGTTGCCCGACAAGTTCCCCCATTGCATGCTCGGCGAGGTCACGCTGTGCTCGCACATCGTCCAGTTGTACCTGCGCTTCGGCCAGTTGGCTTTGCGCGCGAGTAAGGTCAAGTTCCGACGCGATTGCGCCTTCATAGCGGTCGCGCGTCAGTTGCAGCGCTTGGCGGTAATCATCCAGCGAGCGGGCGAGTATGGTGCTTTGTGCATCCAGACCATTGAGCTGGATATACAGGGTTGCCAGTTGCTGTTGCAGGCTCAGCCGCGCGGCCGCCAAGTCGTCCGCTGAGGCCTGGACCTGTGCGTCGCCGGCGGCCACCTGATTGCGAATCCGTCCCCACAAGTCGAGATCGAAATTCAGCACCAAGCCCATGGTGTTGCTGTTGTACACCGAAGGCTGGTTGCTGCCGCGCAACGGTTTGTTGTCCGACTGACGTTGGCGCAGCGGCTGGGCGCTGGCGGTGATTTGCGGGAACAGCCCGGCATGTAATTGACCGGCGTAGGCCTGCGCCGCATCAAAATGGGCGAGGGCGGCTGCCAGGTCGGGGTTGGCCTTGAGCAATTGCTGTTGCAGGTCGTCCAGGCGTGGATCTTTATACAAATGCCACCAGTTCGACCAAAGGGTCGAGGCCGGCTCGGCCAAGTGCCAGGGCCCGTCGCTGGTCTGTTCGCGGTAGTGGTTGGGCAAGTCGAGGGTCGGCGCTTTGTACGCTGGCGCCATTGAACAACCTTGCAGTGCCAGCGCCAGGACCAGCAGTTCAAGCCTTGGGCGCATGGGCACCTCCGGCGTCGGCCAGTTGCACGGTATCGCCTTCACGCAGTGCATCCGGCGGGTTGTCGACGACTCGGTCGGCCGGTTTCAGGCCTTGATCGATGACCAGTCGTTCACCCAGGTCCAGACCGATATGAATGTCGCGCAAGTGAACATGATTGTCCGGGTCGAGCACCGCCACTTGCGTGCCTTGGGCGCGAAAGATCAACGAGCTGGCGGGAATGCTCACACCGTGCGTGTCGGCCGGAATCTGTAACGTGGCCTCGGCATAATCGCCGGGTAACAAGGCGCCGTCCGGGTTCTCGGCGACAAACTGCGCGAGCAAGGTGCCGGAGCGGCGGTCGACGGCGGTGGAGTCACCGATCAAGCGGGCGCTGAAGTGCTGACCTGGGTGTTCCGGTACGATCAGTTCCGCTTGCATACCGGGGCGGATGACGCTGGCGTAGTTCTGCGGCACCGGCACATACAGGCGCAGTTGATGGGTATCGGCGATCTCGAACAGCTCTGGATCGCTGTCGCTGTCAGCCTTGATCAACTGACCGATGTCGGTGTTGCGCGCGGTGATGGTCCCGGCGAAGGGCGCACGTAGGGTTTTGTAGTCCTCCAGCGCTGACAGCCGCGCGTAATCGGCGGCCGCCGCCTGGGCGTTGGCCTTGGCGGCAGCAGCGTTGGAGCTTTTTTCATCGGCCTCCTGGCGCGACACCGAGTGCGTCGCCAGCAGGTTTTGCCAGCGGGTGGCGGTGGTTTCGGCAAGGCGCGCGTTAGCCTGTTCCTGGATCAGCCGCGCGTGGGTCTGTGCTACCTGTTGGTCGAGGTCCGGGCTGTCGATTTCCCCTAAAATCTGCCCGGCCTTGACGTGAGTACCGATGTCGGTTTTCCAGTCTTTGAGGTAGCCGCTGACTCGCGCATGGATCGGTGCTTTGCTCCAGGCTTCAAGGTGCGCCGGAAGGCGCAGGCTATCGCCGTGTACATTCTGTTGTGGCTGGAACACGCTGACCAACGGCATGGCGGCGCTTTCGGTCCAGCTCGCCACGGCTTTTTCGTGGCGCGTGCGGGCGGCTAGCCCGTTGGCCACCAGCAATGCGGCCAGGGTCAGGCCGCCGACCCCCACCAGCATCAGGCGTTTGCGCGAAGGTTTTTGATCAGACGACATGAGAGCTTTCTCCAGCAAGATTTGCTTCAGCAATAGCGCGAGATTGACGCCCGTGGACGAGGCTGAAAACCACAGGGACGAACAGCAGCGTGGCGGTGGTGGCGAGAATCAGGCCGCCGATTACCGCTCGGCCCAAGGGTGCGTTCTGTTCTTCGGACAGTGCCAGCGGCAACATGCCAATGATCATTGCCAGGGCGGTCATGCACACTGGGCGAAAGCGTGTATAGCCGCCTTCCAATGCCGCCTTGAGGGCGTCGCCATGTTCTGCCAGGCGTTCGCGACAGAAACTCACCACCAGAATCGAGTTGGCCGTCGCCACCCCCATGCAGAGGATGGCCCCGGTCAGGGCCGGCACCGACAGCGAAGTGCCACTGAGGAAGAGCATCCACACAATCCCGGCAAGCGCGGCGGGCAGGGCGCTGATGATCACGAACGGATCGACCCACGACTGGAAGTTGACCACGATCAGCAAGTAGATCAGCACCACCGCACCGAGCAAGCCGAAGCTCAGGCCGCTGAAGGCTTCGTGCAGCGCATCGATCTGCCCGTGCAGGCTGATCACCGAACCTTTGGGGCGTAGCGAGGCCGTGTCATCCAGCACTTTCTGGATGTCTTTGGCCACGCCGCCGAGGTCGCGACCTTGCACGTTGGCGTACAAGTCGAGGGTCGGCATGATGTTGTAGTGGCTGACGACTGCATCGCTTTGAACCCTGGAAATACTCGCCAGGCCACCGAGGATCTGCGATTGCCCATCACTGCCAGTGACCGGCAGGGCTTCCAGTGATGGCAGGCTGTCCAAGCGGTACTGCGGCGTGGCCGCGACCACCCCGTAAGACACGCCATTGGCCGGGTTGAGCCAGAAGGTCGGCGCCACCTGAGAGCTGCCGGCCAGCGACGCGACCATGCTGTTGGTCACGTCACGTTCGGTGATACCGAGACCATTGGCCCGCAGCCGATCCACCTTGACCTGTAGCGACGGGTAGCCGGTGGACTGCTGGATCCGCAAGTCGGCAATCCCGGCAACATGTTGCAGGCGCCGCTCGAGTTCCACCGCATAGGCGCGGTTTTCGGCGCCGTTGGGGCCGGAAACTTTGACGTCCAGCGGCGCCGGTGCGCCGAAATTGAGGATCTGGCTGCTGATGTCGGCGGGCAGAAACGCAAAGTGGCTGCCGGGAAAACTCTCGGGCAAGGCTTCGCGCAGACGTTTCACGTAGTCGGCGGTGGGGGAGTGATCGGCCTTGAGGCTGACCTGAATGTCACCGTCCTGCGGGCCGATGGTGCCGCTGTTGCTATAAGCCATGTCGATGCCGCTTAGCGGGATGCCGATGTTGTCGACGATAGTGTCCAGTTGCTCGGCCGGAATAATCTCGCGAATCCGTGCTTCGATCCGGTCGAACGCCGCAGCGCTTTCTTCGATCCGTGTGCCCAGCGGCAACCGCACATGCAGTGATAGCGCGCCGGCGTCGGTGGCCGGAAAAAAGTCCTGGCCGAGGCTCGGCAGCAACGCGAACGAAGCCAGCACGCACGCCATAAACCCCAGCAGGAAGCGCTTGCGGTACGCCAGCGCCAGTTCCAGCAGGGCGAAGTAGGTGTCACGCAGGTTGGAAAACCGATGCTCGAAACCCTGCTGGAAATTCAGCACCCCTTGCAGCAGTGCGTGCCGGGGTTGGCGGTGTTGTTCGCCTTCGTGATGGTTGATGAATTCATCTTCGGGGTGGTGTCCCGGACCTTGCTCGGGTACATGGGGCTTGAGCAGGTACATCGCCAGCGTCGGCACCAGGGTGCGCGACAGGATGAACGAACTGGCCATTGCGAAGATCACCGCTAGGGCCATCGGCCGGAACAGGTAGCCGGCGATGCCTTGCAACAGGAACATCGGCACAAACACGATGCAGATGCACAGCAACGACACGAAGGCCGGGCCGACGATCTGCTTCGCGCCGTCGAGGATCGCGGTCTTCACCGCTTTGCCTTGTTCCAGGTGCCAGTTGATGTTCTCGATGGTCACCGTGGCATCGTCCACCAGAATCCCCACCGCCAACGCCAGCCCACCGAGGGTCATGACGTTCAGGGTCTGGCCGCTGGCGGCTAACAGAGCAATGGCCGACAACACCGCCAGCGGAATCGACGCCGCAATAATGAGTGTCGAACGCCAACTGCCGAGAAACAGCAGGATCATCGCGCTGGTCAGCAACGCGGCGATGATGCCTTCCTTGGCCACGCTGCCGACCGACTGTTTAACGAAGACCGAAGCGTCGCCCAGCAGTGAGGTCTTCAGCGACGGCGGCAGGGTTTCGTTGATGCGCGGCAGCATCTGGCGAATGCCATCGATGATCGACAGCGTCGAGATGTTGCCGTTCTTCAGGGCCGGCATCAGCACGGCACGGCGCCCGTCGACTCGCACGATGTTGGTCTGCGGCGGCGAGCCGTCGCGCACGTGGGCCACCTGGCCGATGGTGATCAGCGCGCCGTCGACGGTTTTGATTGGCAGGTCGTTGAGCTCATCAATGGCTTTGGGACTGTTGTTGAGCAGCACTGTGTATTCGTTGGTCCCGAGTTTGGCGGTGCCCACCGGAATGATCTGGTTTTGCGCCGCCAGGGCATTGCTCACGTCCTGGGCCGAGAGCCCTTTGGCGGCCAGCGCTTGCGGGTCAAGGTCGAGGGTGATCTGGCGTTGCTTGCCACCCATTGGCGTGGGAATCGCCAGGCCCGGCACCGAGGTCAATGGCAGACGGATGTTGTTCTGTACCAGGTCGCGAATCTTGGCTTCCGAGAGCGTGGGGCTGGAGAACGCCATCTGCAAAATCGGCACCGTTGAAGCGCTGTAATTGAGGATTAGCGGTGGCGTAATACCCGGTGGCATTTGTTTGAGCACGGTCTGCGACACCGCCGTGACTTGGGCGTTGGCGGTGCGGATATCGACGCCGGGCTGGAAGAAAATCTTGACGATGCCCATGCCCGCCAGCGATTGCGACTCAATGTGTTCGATGTCGTTGACCGTGGTACTCAGCGAGCGCTCATAGGTGTAAATCACCCGTCCGGCCATGTCTTGCGCCGCCAGGCCGTTGTACTGCCAGACCACCGCAATCACGGGAATGCCAATGTCGGGAAACACGTCAGTGGGCGTTCGCAGGGCCGCCATCGGCCCGATGATGCAGATGAATATTGCCAGCACGATAAACGTGTAGGGCTTGAGCAGTGCAGTCTTTACCAGCCCGAGCATGCCGTAACCTCCGAGGTCTTTAATTGCAATTCTCGGCAGTGTTGCGAGTGCTACTTAACGATTTGCCTTCACTGGAATGAAGAGTTTTTTAATGACTATCTGAATTTCCTTTCACGCGGATTCATTTGTCTGGCCCGCTCTAGCTCGACACTCTGCACCTCAAGCCGACGGCCCGTCCTCACTCCTGAAGGCGGCATCGGCGTCTACTTGCGAGGTGTTTTTCAATGACGCTTAAACCCCTGTTACTGGTCCCGGGCCTGAGCCTGGTGTGTCTGTTGTCGGCGTGTGCGGGACCGATGCCCAAGGCTGACCCGAGTGAAGCCTGGATCGGCCTGCAACAACCGGCGAGCGCCGATTTGCTGGCCGAACGCATCGATGGTCAACGCGTTACTGACGGGCGTTATTTCGAGGTCAAGCCGGGGGCTCATCGACTGGACATGACCCTGGTCAGTGGGGCGGATGGCAACTCCATCGATCTCAATTGCATGGGGCGTCTCGATTACAGCCACTTTCAGGCGGGTGAGCGCTATCAAGTCAATGCGTCGAGCGAGGGCTTGAAAGCGGGCGTCAGCCTGGTGGATTCCCACGGCAATCAGGTGGCGCAGAGCAACAGCTTCAAGTGTTCGTAGGCTGAATGTTTGCGCAAGTTGCCGGTCAGCCAAATGCCATCCCACGGGTGATGCGTTCTGACTGACGGGCATCAGGATTTCAAGGTTATGGTTTTTCATCGAAAGGAAGGTCATGCAATGACACTTAAACATCTGCTGTTGATTCCGGGCCTGAGTGTGGTCTGCCTGTTGGCCGCGTGTGCCGGACCGATGCCCCAGCCCGATCCGGGCATGGCCTGGATCGGACTGCAAGAAGAGGCGCCCAATGACATGTTGGCCGAGCGGGTGGATGGCAAAAGTATCGATGACGGACGCTTTTTTGAGGTCACCCCCGGCGCCCACGACCTGGCCGTGACGCTGTTCGAAATGCCGAATGGCGATTCGAATCAGCAGGATTGCCAAGGCAAAGTCAGCTACAAGCAGTTCAAGGCGGGTGAGCATTACCAACTGGTGGAGTCGAGCCTGGGGCAGGAAGTCAGTGCGCGGTTGGAGGATTCACACGGCCAGCAAGTCGCGCAGGCGGCTGACTTCCAGTGCATGCCGGGTTGAAGAAAAACACGCACCCGGCGGCAGCCAGCCAGTTCCCGCCGGGGTGTGTTATTGGAGGGTGATCGACGGCGGTCGGCAATTGAGGGTCATCCGGGTTCCGCCCTGCACACTGTTGCCGACGTCGAGCTTGAACCCGTGCAAGGTGATGATCGCGGCCACAATCGACAGCCCGAGCCCGAAGCCACTCTGTTGCCTGGCGTCGTCGCAGCGATAGAAGCGTTGGAAGATTGCTTCGCGTTCGGTTTCAGGAATGCCGGGGCCTGAATCCAGGATTTCGATCCGTGTGCTGCCGCCGTTGTTGCTAGCCTTGAGGATGACTTCGCCGCCACACGGTGTGAACTTGATTGAGTTGCTCAGCAGGTTGGCCAATGCCTCGAATAACAACGCCCGGTCTCCGTAAAGCGATGGCAGCGAGTCGGGACACTGCAAGCGCAACGTGAGGCGGGCTTCATCGGCGAGCGGCAGGTAAAAGTCATGCACTTCCAGCAGCAACGGTATCGGGTCAAGCTGGACGAAGTCGCCGCGACGTTGATGATCTTCCAGCTCGGAGATGCGTAACAGGCTGCGAAAACGTGCCATCAGGGCGTCCGCCTCGCCGATGACTTTGTTCATCTGTACGGCTTGGGACGAACCCTCACCGGCCTGCTGTTGCAGGCGATAGAGTTGCGTACGCAAGCGGGTCAGGGGCGTGCGCAAGTCATGGGCGATGCTGTCGCACACGCCTTTGACCTCGTGCATCAACCGCTCGATACGTTCGAGCATGGCGTTGACGATGGCGGCGAGCATGTCCAGCTCATCGCGTCGATCCGACAACGGCAGGCGCTGGGTCAGGTTGCCCGCGACGATGGATTCGGCGCTGGCCTGAATTGCCCTGATTCGCCGCAACGGGCGGCGGCGCAACAGCTGCCAGCCGGCGATACCGGGAATGACGGTCAAGGAAATCCCCCAGAGCAGCGCATGCAAGATGATTTGGGTCACCGCAAACAATGAACCGTTGTCCCGCACCAACACCAGCCAGCGACCGTTTTTAATCGGCGTGGCCACGGCATCGCAACTGGATTGGGGCAAGGAGGGATCGTCGGAACCCACACAGTTGCTCAGCTCATGAATCTGGCCGTCCAGCGGCAAATTTTCGGGAATGCTGTGGATTGGGCCGTTCAAAGGTTTTTTCTGGCGGTCGAACAGGCCGAAGGCGTCCACACTCGGTATATCGAATGTAGTGTTACTGGTAAGGGCTTCGATCAACTGGTCGTCTTGCAGCCGTGCGAACAGGTGCTGGCGCTGCATCAGCGAATGCCGGGCCAGGTTGTTCATGTAACTGGACACTTCGTAATACAGCCCGCCCATGAGCACGCCGCTCCAGAGCACAAACAAGCCGCTGTACAGCGCCAGCAGTCGACTGGTCGATGAACTCCAGCCTCTAGAGGGGTTCAGCAATGACATAGCCCGAGCCTCGCATCGTGCGGATCAATGGCGTCAGGCCGGGCGGATCGATTTTTTTGCGCAGACGGCCGATATGCACGTCGATCAGGTTGGTGCCCGGGTCGAAGTGATAGCCCCAGACTTCTTCGAAAATCATCATCCGCGAAAGAATCTGCCCAGGATTACGCATCATGAAGGCCAGTAATTTGTACTCGGTGGGCAGCAGGCTCAGCGGTTGATCCGCCCGGTTGGCTTCGTGACTGATCAGGTTGAGTTCCAGGTCGGCGACACGCAGGGTGGTTTCAAGGGCGCCGACCGGGCTTTTACGGCGCAGCAGCACTTCGACGCGGGCAGCCATCTCATCGGTGGCAAACGGCTTGGACAAGTAGTCATCGCCGCCAGCCCGAAGGCCGCGCACGCGTTCATCGACGTCGGACAGGGCGCTGATCATCAAGATCGGTGTCGCCACGCCAATCGCCCGCAGGGTGGTGACAATGGCCAGGCCATCCAGTTCGGGCAGCATGCGGTCGAGTGTGATCAGGTCGTAGTCGCCACTGACCGCACGCACCAGCCCTTCGCGGCCGTTGTCCACCCAATCGACTTCAAAGCCGTGACTTTGCAACTCAGTGACGATTTCCCTGGCCGTGATCGCATCGTCTTCTATGGTCAAAATACGAGACATGTCGGTTACCTGATGATGAGTTCCGGATGTCTGATTTTGCCAATAAACGTTGCTCGACTTTCTGATGAAAGTTTCATGTGCGATACAGATGAACGGGTCAGCCACAACCTTGACGCCCCCCTCGATTTTTTTGGCACGCGGTGCCATTGCCCAGACGTGCGCCATTGCATCGAACTCAACGATCAAGCCAGCGCTTGTGTCGCCAGTTCAGCCTCGCGTTGGGTGATGGCGGCTTCCAGTTCCGGGGAGCGTTTTGCCCATTGTTCTGGGGGGAGCGGTTTTGACCATTCGATGATGTCGGGGTGGGGTAGGTCGGGTGGCGGCGATAACTTCCATTCTTGCAACATCATTGCCAGTGGCCCACCCAGAAATACCGCCCCAATTACCAGCCACGCCGCTTTGCCAACTTCCTGCGCGACCAAGTGCTGCCTGATGCCATCCAGATAGGCACAACAAATGCCCCAAAAGACGCCTCTACCCCGTAGCTTTTCTCGTCCGCCCTCAAAGTCATTTGTGATTGGTAGAACCTGCGGCCCGATCTCCATGTAACTGCGCATGCACTCCCACAACGCCATGGCCGTGGTGCCACCGCCGCAGTTGAAGCCCAGGGAAAAATGCTGGTTGTCTTCCTCGGCCAGCGGGTCAGGGTTTTCGAAACCGATGATCAGCAAACCCATCGTGGCTTTACCGGCCTGACTGACCGATGACTGCTGCGTGGCGGCGGCGGTGACGCTTTCCCAGGGCACGATCCAATATTCGCCGTCTTCGCGGGGGACGCAGACTTCGCGGCGTTGGCGGTTGAAGCGCACTGGGAGGGGCACTTTGCGGAAGAGGGCACTAATCAACATGAGCGCAGGAATGCCAGTGATTATCCCTCCCCCGATAAGAGTAAAAGCGCTGAGATCAGGTGCAATGTTTCTAAGTCCATAAGCCAACCCCAAAAACAACATCACCATCGGCCACATCGTCATCACGGCCGAACCGATGCTGTAGTTACCTATATCCAAGAACACTTCGTTCTTGCGCCAGATGATGTTGAGCACGTCCAGCGGCTTTTCTCCCGTAGGGATTGGCAACGGCGCCAGATAGTCATTGCGCGAAAGCATCCGTTTTTTCGTGGTGCCTGCCGGTGGTGTACTCATGCTTTGTCCTTGGGTTGCAGGTAAACACCGCCGGGGTGCTCCGCGCCGAGCGGGTAATTCGGGGCACGGTCCAAGTGTGGCGTCGGGTCGCCCCGCAGCTCTATCACGCCAGTGGTGTCGTTCAGGGTAAACGCCAGCCCTTGTTCGCCACCGATGAAGTTCTGGGCGCCGAGCATGACAATCAGCGGCGTGCGATAGCGCAAACGAAGTGAGACCGTGGTGGGGGTCGAACTCAGTATGTTTTTCAGTGTGTTGAACGGACCGCTCAAGCGCAGGCCCTGACCTTCCTTGTACGGTATCCAGTGGCAGGTGCTGCTGGATAACCAATGAGGTGTCATGTCGCGCCATGGCCTCGGGGTTTTGTACGGGTGGATCGGGCGGTTTTTGATCTGGTTACGAGAGGCGTGGGTATTCGTCGTCAAGCCGACGCTCGCTCCGCCTGCGCGGCCAGTTCAGCCTCGCGTTGGGTGATGGCGGCTTCCAGTTCCGGGGAGCGTTGTGCCCATTGTTCTGGGGGGAGCGGTTTTGACCATTCGATGATGTCGGGGTGGGGTAGGTCGGGTGGCGGATTGAGTTTCCAGCGCTCGAGCACATCGATCAGCAGCGTGTTGAAGATGAAGATCCCGCAGAACCCTTCCCAGAGGACCGTTACGAACCAGCCTCTGAGTTTTGAGGCTTTGATCAGATCGTCCAGGTAAGTCGCCCATATTCCTTTCGACCTGTCGAAACGCGCTGTTTGATCCTCAACAGCTTGCGGCCCAACTTCCATATAACTGCGCATGCACTCCCACAACGCCATGGCCGTGGTGCCGCCGCCGCAGTTGAAGCCCAGGGAAAAATGCTGGTTGTCTTCCTCGGCCAGTGGGTCAGGGTTTTCGAAACCGATGATCAGCAAACCCATCGTGGCTTTACCGGCCTGACTGACCGATGACTGCTGCGTGGCGGCGGCGGTGACGCTTTCCCAGGGCACGATCCAGTACTCGCCGTCTTCGCGGGGGACGCAGACTTCGCGGCGTTGGCGGTTGAAGCGCACTGGGAGGGGCACTTCACGGAAGAGGCCTTGGATCAAAATCAATGAAGGGATACCAATGATGATTAGCGCCGCAATCCAGATCATTCCAGGCTCCGGAGTGATGTAACCCATCAATACAAACACCATCAGTGTGGGCCACATCACCATCACCGCCGAACCGATGCTGTAGTTACCTATATCCAAGAACACTTCGTTCTTGCGCCAGATGATGTTGAGCACGTCCGAGGGTTTTCTACCTGTCGGGATCGGTAACGGCGCCAGGTAGTCATTGCGCGAAAGCATCCGTTTTTTCGTGGTGCCTGCCGGTGGTGTACTCATGCTTTGTCCTTGGGTTGCAGGTAAACACCGCCGGGATGCTCCGCGCCGAGCGGGTAATTCGGGGCACGGTCGAGGTGGGGCGTCGGGTCACCCCGCAGCTCTATCACGCCAGTGGTGTCATTCAGGGTAAACGCCAGCCCTTGTTTGCCACCGATGAAGTTCTGGGCGCCGAGCATGACAATCAGCGGCGTGCGATAGCGCAAACGAAGTGAGACCGTGGTGGGGGTCGAACTCAGTATGTTTTTCAGTGTGTTGAACGGACCGCTCAAGCGCAGGCCCTGACCTTCCTTGTACGGTATCCACTGGCAGGTGCTGCTGGATAACCAATGAGGCGCCATGTCGCGCCATGGCCTCGGGGTTTTGTACGGGTGGATCGGGCGATTTTTCATCTCGTTACGAGAGGCGTGGGTATTCGTCGTCAAGCCGACGCTCGCTCCGCCTGCGCGGCCAGTTCAGCCTCGCGTTGGGTGATGGCGGCTTCCAGTTCCGGGGAGCGTTGTGCCCATTGTTCTGGGGGGAGCGGTTTTGACCATTCGATGATGTCGGGGTGGGGTAGGTCGGGTGGCGGATTGAGTTTCCAGCGTTCGAGCACATCGATCAGCAGCGTGTTGAAGATGAAGATCCCGCAGAACCCTTCCCAGAGGACCGTTACGAACCAGCCTCTGAGTTTTGAGGCTTTGATCAGATCGTCCAGGTAAGTCGCCCATATTCCTTTCGACCTGTCGAAACGCGCTGTTTGATCCTCAACAGCTTGCGGCCCAACTTCCATATAACTGCGCATGCACTCCCACAACGCCATGGCCGTGGTGCCGCCGCCGCAGTTGAAGCCCAGGGAAAAATGCTGGTTGTCTTCCTCGGCCAGCGGGTCAGGGTTTTCGAAACCGATGATCAGCAAACCCATCGTGGCTTTACCGGCCTGACTGACCGATGACTGCTGCGTGGCGGCGGCGGTGACGCTTTCCCAGGGCACGATCCAGTACTCGCCGTCTTCGCGGGGGACGCAGACTTCGCGGCGTTGGCGGTTGAAGCGCACTGGGAGGGGGACTTTGCGGAAGAGGGCACTAATCAACATGAGCGCAGGAATGCCAGTGATTACCCCTCCCCCGATAAGAGTAAAAGCGCTGAGATCAGGTGCAATGTTTCTAAGTCCATAAGCCAGAGCTAAAAACAACATCACTCCTGGCCATAGCACCATCACCGCCGAACCGATGCTGTAGTTACCTATATCCAAGAACACTTCGTTCTTGCGCCAGATGATGTTGAGCACATCCGAAGGTTTTCTACCTGTCGGGATCGGTAACGGCGCCAGATAGTCATTGCGCGAAAGCATCCGTTTTTTCGTGGTGCCTGCCGGTGGTGTACTCATGCTTTGCCCTTGGGTTGCAGGTAAACACCGCCGGGATGCTCCGCGCCGAGCGGGTAATTCGGTGTACGGTCCAAGTGTGGCGTCGGGTCGCCCCGCAGCTCTATCACGCCAGTGGTGTCGTTCAGGGTAAACGCCAGCCCTTGTTTGCCACCGATGAAGTTCTGGGCGCCGAGCATGACAATCAGCGGCGTGCGATAGCGCAAACGAAGTGAGACCGTGGTGGGGGTTGAACTCAGTATGTTTTTCAGTGTGTTGAACGGACCGCTCAAGCGCAGGCCCTGACCCTCCTTGTACGGTATCCACTGGCAGGTGCTGCTGGATAACCAATGAGGCGCCATGTCGCGCCATGGCCTCGGGGTTTTGTACTGGTAGATCGGGCGGTTTTTGATCTGGTCGCGGGAGTCCTGGGTATCAATCGGATCGCCGATCATGCTCATTTCCAGATAAACACTGCCCGGCTCGGCCCCCGGTAAATCGATGGTCAGGGTGTCGATGGAGCTGACGAACGTGAGGCCGGACGGGCCATTACCCATTGCCGACTGCGAACTGCTTTGCATCGTGATCCTCGGTGCATAAAGGATGCGGTATAGCCGGTCGAGTTCGTTCATTTGGGCTTTGGGCGGGATAGGTGCCAAGTCGTGCGCCCGGCCTTTTGCCCAGCAGCAGAAATTCAGGAAGTTTTGCAGCGGGGTTTGCTGCATGATCGTGGCAATCAGGTACGACACGCCCAACCCGAACAGGATCCAGTTCAACGGGCCCATGTACAGGGTGTAGCGTAAGATGGCGGCTTCGACGGTGATTGAGCCTGCCAACGCGCGAGTGGTGTAGCCAAAACCTAACATCGCCTGGGCGCCGAAGGCTGCGACTTGTCCACCGACCGCGATTTGACGCATCTCCAGCCAGGGATCGATTCGGGTTTGTGCGTTTTCCAGTTGTAGTTGCAGGGACTTGAACTCAGCGCCTGCTGCAATAAATGACAATCCACCAATCACCCCACCAAACAACGTAAGCGTCGGAGCAGCAGACGAACGAATAAAAAACCGATCCTTCCCCAACCCCTTCCGCACCTGATTATCAATCACCGCCGTAAGCGCCGCCCCCGCATACAACGTCGCCGACAGCGTGTCATTCACCCGCCGACTTTCCATCCCCTCCAACACCTCCGCCTCACGCCAATACCTCTGCGCATTCACCACGTTCAGCAACAGCGCCGCCAACGGCAACACCCCGCCGCTGTTCACCACCGCCGGCGAATTCAAAATCCGCTCAATCCGTCCCGTGCCAATGGCCCGCCCGGTCGCTTTGACCCAAGCGTCCAGCGCTTCCGCCTGCTCACCCAGCATTTTCCACACTCGCCGGCCGTTCTCGACCAGCATCCCCAACGGCGCGTTGTTGCCCAACCGGTTGGCGATGAGCAGGCCCATCCAGGCGCGGCTGAACGCGTCGTCGCCCTTGAGCAACAGCAGCGCCGCTGCCAGTCGGTTGACCAGCACGCTCCATGAGCTGCTGACCTCACGGGCCATGGCCGCGATGTCGTCCAGGACCAAGGTGCTCAGCGGCGCCAAGGCTTGATAGGTGGCACTGACGTTGTCGGCGGCCAGCGCCGCCATCAGTTCGTTCAGGCGCGAGACGTTGTTAACCGCCGCATCGATCGAGGGCGCCCAGCCGTTGAACAGGTGTTTCAGCGCGCCGTCATCGGTGGTTCGCACGTAATCGGCATATTGCTCAGCGCCCTCGGCGCGCAGGCATTGCGCGGTCAGGCAGCCGGTGGCCAGTTCGGTCAGCCAGTGGCGGGTGGGCAGGTCGTGGTAATCGACAAACCAGGTGCCGTTGTGCGAGCGCGTGAGGTACACGCCACGGTCGGCGAACAAGGCGGTATGACGAGCGTCGATCTGCCGGTAATGGTCGGCGGCGGTGTGCGAAAACCAGTGGTCCATGGCCTTGAGGTCGATGTATTCGTCGACCTTGGCACTCCAGTGATGATTGTTGAGATTCGCCTGTTTTTCGGCGCGGTACTCGCGCACGACAAACTCTGCTTCGTTGTACAAATCCGCCGGGATAAAGGCCCGCACCGGGGCGACGATGGCCGCGATACGCCCGTCCCTGGCGCGGGTTTGGGCCTGCGTGGGCTGGCCGCCGTACTGCCGGGCCTGGGTTTCAGCCCTGAGTTCTTCATCGAGTCGCTGCTGGGTCGCCAGCATCACCTTGCCCTGGTCCGGGGTCAGCTCGATCTCGCGATCCTTGTAGCGATAATTGAGCGAACCGGCCAGTTCGGCGCCATCTTCGCTGATCAGGCTGCGAACAAAGCCGCCGATGCTCAAGCGCAGGTGGTTATCCCCCAGCCAGGTTTCGTGGCTCGCTTCAATCCATTCTTGCTCATGGTTGATGTCGCGCAACACGCCCAGATCATCGTCGAGGCAGGCAAACACGGCGAACAGGTATTCAGCTTGCTCCTTGGCGTTGTCCAGCCAGTTCTGAGTGCCTTGGCCGTCCCACGCTTCGGCGCTCCACTCGCCGGGCGGTTGATCGCTGGCCTCGGGGTATTGGGCAAGGACTTTTTCCCGCTCACGGGCGCGGTGCATGGCATCGGTGTAGGCCTTGATGTTGACCGGGGTCGGCTCTTTCATCAGGGTGGCGCCGAGCGCATCGGTGTTTTCGACGGCCCTGAGCTGGTCGACTTTCATCGAGCGGGCGAAGGTATTGGGCCGCAGCTCGGCCATGACCTGAGCGGCTTTTTCCAGCGGCGGGCAATGCTCGGCTTGAAGCTCATTGGCCACGGTGCGCAACGCCACATGGCGCATGTGCTGTTGGCGTTTGGCGCTGCTGTCGGTCAGTGCCTGGCAGTGCTCGGCGTTCAGCGGGAACTCGCTGTAAAGCATCCACGCGTTGTGGATTTTTTGCAGGGCCAGACCGGCCAGCGTGGCGTCGAGCACCGGAGTGGCATCGGCCTCCAGCGCTTGCTCCTTGAACAACCCGTTCGGCGACACCGCATAGCGTTTGAGCAGGCCCTGGTCCTGCCACATATACACAAACCCCGCGCGCAAGCGTCGCGCCGCCATAGGTCGGCTTTTGGGTGTTACGCCGGGAACGCAGCACGGGTCGTCGGCCTTTTCTTCGGCCAAGGCATAGCGCACGGGCACCACGAAAAGCTCAGGCTGGCTGGCGGGGCAGGGCCAAACAGTGCAGTTGATATCGACGTGAGGTGCGGCCTTGGCGGCGCGCTCGGCCCGAGCGGCGTTGTCGACCATCGCCAGTTTCTTTGCGCTCATGGGCAGGACTCCGTGGTGGAGATTCGCCGCGCGCTCAGGTGCTTGTCGTCAGAGGGGAGGGCATTGAGATTGTTAGAAGCAGCGGGAGTTTGCAGCGGGAAGTGTGTCGTATTGGCCGCATGGGACATACGCTTATCCTTAAGCCGAGAAGAGATAAAGCGCAATGTCCAAACCGTCCTTGGTCTGTGCGCGCGAAAACTGGCCAGCACGTTAACAAGCGTTGACGCGGATGAATGTAGGACTAGTCGCCGAGTCTCGTGCGAGCTTTCCGAATATCAAAGGGTGTGGTCGAGCGAGGTGGTTAAAATGATGTCGAGCTCGCATCAGGGATCTTTCGATGTCTGATCGGCTGAGGGGTTGGATGTTGAAACCACAGAGAGAAGAATCTGAAAAATGGTTGTTGCCTGACAGGTGCGTTGCCTGACACCGGCCAAGTCTCTTTTCGCCCAAGTAAACCTTTACCGAAGAGAGCGGTTAATCAAGACCGTTGAACGTGCAGTTTTGCAACCGGTGTTCTGCTTTGTGGCAATAGACCTGAACCGTCACAGGCTGAAAATGACGTAACCTCTTGCTCATTCAAAAACGCCGCATGCTCATGGAGGAGCCGCGGCGTTTTTTTCAGGGAGTAGCGCGGTCAGAGATTTTTTGCGCTTACTCGTCTTTTTTCATCAACCCTGCCAACGCCGCAAACGGGTTGTGCGTGGCTTTGGCGATTGTCGGCGAGCTGAGGGAGCCTTCGCCGAAATACTGCTGGTCGGTGTAGCGCGAGTGTTCGTTGTCATGGCAGAAGAGACAGAGAAGTTCCCAGTTCGAACCGTCCTGTGGGTTGTTGTCGTGGTTATGATCGCGGTGATGCACGGTAAGCTCGCTCAGGCGCTTGCCGGCGAACTCCCGTGTACAGCGGCCGCACACGTGTGGGTACATTTTCAAGGCTTTATCGCGATAGCCCATGTCCTTGTCGCGTTTGGCGTCGGCCAAAATACGATCCAGCTTCGCGGTGTTGGTAGGCGTTGACGAACTCATGGGTTCACCTTTGTAAAAAGACTAATGACGGTTATGAGCAATAAAAAGGAGTTTAGCTCAGCCCTTGAGTTTCTCGGCAATCCAGATGGTGTGGCGCGTGCCCTTGTTGCCGTGGGCAAAGACCTGGACTTCCTCGGCCTTGAAACCGGCCTTCTTCAATTTGTCGGAAAACTGCCGGTCGGCACTGGCCGACCACACGGCCAGCACGCCTTTAGGCCGCAGGGCCTTGGCGCAAGCGCTCAGGCCACCGGTAGAGTAGAGCCAGCTATTGGCCTTCTGCGTCAGGCCTTCCGGGCCATTGTCGACGTCGAGCATGATCGCATCGAAACCGTGCGGCTCGGCTTGCAGGACCTTGGCTACGTCTTCCATGCGAATCACTGTTCGTGGGTCGAGTAGTGGGTTACCGGCCTTTTCGCCCAGCGGTCCACGGTTCCATTCGACGACCCCCGGCACCAGTTCGGCCACCACCACTTCAGCCGTTTTGCCCAAGTGCTTGAGGGCCGAGGCGAGGGTGAAGCCCATGCCCAGGCCGCCGATCAATACGCGCGAATTCGGGCGGCCGGCGACTTTGCGGCACGGGATTTCAGCCAGGGCATCTTCGGAGCCGTGCATCCGGGTGTTCATCAATTGCCCGCCATCGCCACCCTGAATCTTGATGACGAAATCTTCACCGTATTCGAACAGGCACAGGGCTCCGCCGTTGTCAGGGATGGGAGCGGTGTCGAGCAGAACGAAACGTTTCATGGGACTCTCAATCAGGAGAAATTGGCAGACAGCAGGGCAAACGGGCGCGGTTAAGAGTAGCCTGCGAAGTAGACAACAAGGCCAACGGAGCCATTGATGAAGCGCACCATTCTAACGGTCATTACCTTGGCCGCGCTCTCGATAACTGCAGTGCAGGCCCAGGAGCAGCAAACCATCCCTACCAGTCCCTTGCCGATGTCCGGTTCGCCAGGCACCGCGACCCCAACGCCGTATCCGCAAATTACCCCTACCAGCGTACCGAAGACTGGCGCCGGCAATGGAGGAGCGCCGCTGTTACCACGCATCGAAATGCCCAATCCGCCCAAGGACCAAACCTTGCCGGGCCTTGAGCAGAACAGCACGAAAATCAAGTCGCCGGGCGGTTAAACCTGTTGCGACAACAGCTGCCCATCGGCCATGCGCAGACGTTTAGAGAGAGAGACAGCGAGGGCGCGGATGATTTTGGCGGCGATTTTTGGCGCATCGTTAAGCATCTTTTCCAGCGAGTCCTTGCCCAGGTTGAGTAGCTGGCAGTGACTGGCGGCCACGCAACTGGCCGAGCGCCGTTCGCCGTCAAGCACGGCCATTTCGCCGAACGCCCGACCGCTACGCAGGGTGGCCATGGTCACCCGTTGCCCGTCGCTGCTGCTCTTCTGCACCGCCACCTGGCCGGTGTGGATGATGCACATGAAGCTGCCTGCATCGCCCTCGTGGAAAATCTCTTCACCTTGCGCCACGGTGCTGATGCTGAAGTAACCCGAGGCAGCAGAGAAGTCTGCCGGCAGCAGCTGATTGAACAAGCCACAGTCCATCAGCCAGTCGCGGATTTCGTTGTTCAGTAAGGTCGGTTCTGACATGTCGTCACGGTCTTTTTTTGTGGTCTGTTGCTGTTCAGGGGCCAGGGCTCACCGCCCATCCCTTCTGGTAGTAAGTCTCTTGTATCGGCCCGGTATCTGGTCTTAAGACCGGAACGCCGGGCCAAGTTCCTCAGGCGATGCCCCACACCTTGAAAACAAATGCGTATTCGAGCGCTACGTCACGTAATCCCTGATATCGACCACTCATGCCGCCATGGCCGGCGCCCATTTCGGTTTTGAGCAACAGGGGATTGCCGTCGGTTTTGGTGGCGCGCAATTTTGCCACCCACTTGGCCGCTTCCCAGTACTGCACGCGACTGTCGTTGTAGCCCGCAATCACCAGCGTCGGGGGATACGCTTGCGCGCTGACGTTTTCGTAAGGAGCGTAGGCCTTGATCCGCTCATAAACCTCGGGCTCTTCAGGGTTGCCCCATTCGTCGTATTCAGTGACCGTCAGTGGCAGGTCAGGGTCGAGCATCGTGTTGAGAACATCGACGAACGGCACTTCGGCAATCGCCATACCGAACAATTCCGGCCGCTGATTGAGCACGGCACCGATCAGCAGACCTCCGGCGCTGCCGCCACTGATCGCCAGTTGCGAGGCGCTGGTGAAACCGTTGGCGATCAGGTGTTCGGCACAGGCAATAAAGTCGCTGAAGGTGTTGTGCTTGTGTTCCTGCTTGCCTGCGCGGTACCAGGCTTCGCCCAACTCACCGCCACCGCGCACGTGAGCGATGGCGAAGGCCACGCCGCGATCCAAAAGACTCAAGCGCGCATGAGAGAACCACGGGTCGAGGCTTTCGCCATATGCGCCGTAGCCATAGAGATAAAGCGGCGTCGGCTGACCCAGTGCTTCGCGTTTGACCACCAGGCTGATTGGTACTTGCGTACCGTCCGGCGCAGTTGCCCACAAGCGCTGGCTGACGTAGGCGTCGGCATCGAATGTGCCGAGCACCGGGGTTTGTTTGAGAACGGTTTGCGCGCCAGTGGCCAATACCAACTGTCGGACCTGTGCCGGACGGTTCAACGCCTCGTAGCGTAGACGGATCCGGTCGCTGACAAACTCCAGGCTGTTTTGCACGTGCAGGCTGTAGGCCGCGTCCGGCAGCTGCACGCGATAAGGCGGCAGGCCCTGTGGGCGAACTTCGATGATCGGCAAACCACCTTCACGCAGGCTTAAAGTCACGGCTTCGATGTTCAGGCTCAGGCCTTCGAGCATCACCGTTTCGCTGTGGGGGATCAGGTTCTGCCAGTCGACCTCAGTCGGCACCACGCCAGTATCAGTAGCCTGATACAGCGCAAAGTTGATGCCATCACGGTTGGTGCGAATGAACCAGGTCCATTGACCGTCGAGGGTGCCGTGATCGACATCGTACTCATGGTCTTCGACCCTGCTTGCCAGGCAGGTAAAGGCGTGATGTGGCTGGAACGCGTCGAGCGCCCAGACTTCGCTGGTGGTCTTGCTGGCCAGTGATAACAGCAACTGCTGTTCGGAGCTGGAGCGGTAGCAATGCAGGAAGAAGCGGCCGTCCGGTTCGTGGAACACCTCTTCGGCCGCCGTGCCGTCCAGTCGATAGCGCAACAGCTTGTGCGGGCGATGGGTGTCGTCCAGTTCGCCGAAAAACAGCGTCAAGCTGTCGTTGGCCCAGGTCATGCTGCCGTCGCAGTCCTCGAACTCCAGCTCGCTGACCTTACCGTTGGACAACTCTTTGACGAACAGCGTGTAAATCTCATCGCCCGTGGTATCGAGGCTGTAGGCCAGACGCTGATGATCCGGGCTGATGCTGAAGGCGCCGAGAGAGAAAAAACCGCCATTGGCCAGCACGTTCGGGTCCAGCAACAGGTGTTCCTGGCTTTCGTCGATAAACAGACTGTCGTCGGCCGGGCGTGGGCAGCGATAGTGCCGCGCGTATTCGTCACCGGCCGTGGTGCGGGTGTAATACAGGTAAGGGCCCCAGGGCGAGGGCAGCGACAGGTCGGTTTCCAGGATCCGGCCCTTAATCTCTTCGAACAGGGTTTCACGCAGCTCGGCCTGATCGGCGGTTTGTGCCTCTTGGTAGCTGTTTTCGGCCTTGAGGTAGTCGAGCACCGCGTCGGTGTCGCGCTCCTGCAGCCAGGCATACGGGTCAGAACCCGGGGCCTTGTGGGCAATCGGGGCGTTGGTGACGTTCGCGGATAAGGGCATGAATGGCTCTCGGACGATGACAAATGATGGCCGGGCAGACGGCGGGGCAGCCTGACGGGCGAAAAGTCGTTACTATAAGCGCCTCTTTGCCTGCCTTGCCATGGACACCATGACCGAGAACGACTATCTGATCGCTTGGGGCCTCTACGCCTTTGCCGCTTTAGGCTGCCTGTTGGTGTGGATGCGCATGACCCGCTGGATGTGGCGCTACCTGCGTGAACCGCTGCGCCTGCTGATGGCGGTGTTGTTGTTTAGCCCGACCATCATCGACCCGGTGAAGTCAAAGGTTGCTCCGGCCCTTGCCATTACGGCCCTGGACCTGGCGTTCAAGGTCGGTAACAACGCGTGGCGGGCGATTTCCGATCTTTTCATGTACGCCATGATCGCTTTCGGCCTGTACCTGATATTTGTGCTGATCCGCTGGCCGATCGAGCGCGCGTCCAACGCTCGCAAGGAACAGGCGGCCGCAGCCAAGGCGGCGGCCAAAGTCGAGCAGCGTAACGACGATCAACCCTTCGGCTTGGCCGGTGATGATCGCTATGGTCGTCCGCCTGTCCCGAGTACCCCCCAGCGTTCGCGTATCGAACCGCGTTTGTAAGCGCAGGCCCAGCTTTGAAACGAGAGTCCGAACATGTGTGAGTTATTGGGCATGAGCGCCAATGTGCCGACCGATATCGTGTTCAGCTTCACCGGGCTGATGCAGCGCGGTGGCAAGACCGGCCCGCACCGTGACGGCTGGGGCATTGCCTTTTATGAAGGCCGTGGCTTGCGGTTGTTTCAGGACCCGGCGGCGAGCAGTGAGTCGGAAGTCGCAAATCTGGTGCAGCGCTATCCGATCAAGAGCGAAGTGGTGATCGGGCACATTCGCCAGGCCAATGTCGGCAAGGTCTGCTTGTCCAATACCCACCCGTTTGTGCGTGAGTTGTGGGGACGTAACTGGTGTTTCGCCCATAACGGCCAGCTCGCAGACTTTGAACCGATCAAAAGTTTCTACCGTCCAGTTGGCGATACCGACAGCGAGGCAGCGTTCTGCGATTTGCTCAACCGGGTACGCGCCGCATTCCCCGAACCGGTTGAAATCGAAGAGCTGCTGCCCGACCTGGTGGCTGCCTGTGCCGAATATCGCAGCAAAGGCGTATTCAACTGCTTACTCAGCGACGGTGATTGGCTGTTCTGCTATTGCTCGACCAAACTGGTGCAGATCACCCGTCGCGCACCGTTCGGCCCGGCGCGCCTGAAGGATGTTGATGTGATCGTCGATTTCCAGGCCGAAACCACGCCCAACGATGTGGTTACGGTGATCGCTACCGAACCGTTGACCGAAAACGAAACCTGGACCCGCTACGAACCGGGCCAATGGAGCCTCTGGCGGCGCGGTGAATGCGTCAGCCAGGGCACGACCGAATAAGGACTCACCTCATGTTGCTCAGTTATCTTCGGCTGGTGTTGTTTGCGGCGGGCCTGCTGATCGGTGTTCAGGTGCCAGGGTTCATCAGCGATTACGCCAAACGGGTCGAAGCGCACCTGATCGAGGCGCAGACTGGCTTGAGTGGTTTTCAGGGCACCGCCAATCAGTTTTTCAAAGGCGACATGCAGGCTTTGGTTGCTCATTACCGCGAAAGCGAAGACCCGATCTTTCGCAGCGATGCCGACAGCCTGAGCACTCTGCTCACCCGTCAGTTGGCCCTCGATAAACAGTTCCAGGCCATGCAAGGCCCGTGGTACATCCGCTTCCTGCAAGTGGCGCTGGCCGCTGATTCGGATATTCGCAAGGAAACCTGGAACGGTTACAGCTACCAGATTTTGCTGACACCAGAAGCGATGATCTGGGGCATGAGCATCGCCTTGCTGCTGTCTTTCGGCATTGAATGCCTGTTCCGTCTGATCGACTGGGTGGTGCTGGGCGGCAAACGCCTGCGCCAGAGCCGCCCGATTGAAGATCGGGATGTGCGCGGCCTATAGCTGATAGCTCCCACGCTCTGCGTGGGAATACAGCCCAGGACGCTCAGCGCGCCAAAACGATGTAGTCCTTACCCACTTTGCGCGCATAACCCTCCAGCACTGGCTGACACAACGCCACAATCTCCTCGACCCATTCCACCCCGACCCGCCACGACACCACCACCTGCAGATTCGGTGGCTGTTGATCGATGCTCAGTAAGGTCAACTCCCCGCGCGCCAGTTCCTCGGCCACTAGCACCGGAGGCAGCGCGCCGATGCCGAAACCATCACGCAGTAATCGGGTAATCGCCGATACCGAGTTCACGCAATTCAGTCTTGGCGCAAGGACGCCGTTGGCCTGCATCAAACTCAGAATGTTCTGATGCGGATGGGAGTTTTTCGAGTACGTAATAATCCGCTCGCGGGCCAGGTCTACCACGCCTCCATACTCGCGGTTATAGAGCGAATTGCTGGCAACGATCCAGCCCATGGGATGGCTGGCCAGTTCCAGGCTGCGCACGCTTTCCTGACGCAGCAGGTCGGTTTGCAGGATTAGGTCGAGAAAGCCTTTTTGTAGCTGATCGCAGAGGTTAAGCGACGTATCGGCCACCAGTTCGATTTCAACGCGCGGATAGTGGTCCGTCATCTGCGCCACTAACGGGCTGAGCCAGGTATGAATCACAGTGTCCATGACGCCGATGCGCACTCGTCCGACCTTGCTCGAACGGGTTTCGATCGACTGCTTGAGCGCTTGCATGGTGTCCATCATTTGCTCGGCGTAATCGAGCACTTTCAAGCCTTCGGGCGTCAGGCTCACGCCCCGTGAATCGCGCAAAAACAGCTTCACCCCCAGCTCACTCTCCAGCACGGCAATACGGCTGGAAATCGACGCCTGAGTGGTGAACAGCTTGTCCGCTGTGAGGCGAAAACTCTTGAGTCGCGCGACCCAGACAAATGTCTCGAGAAACTTCAGATTCATAGGATCAGCTCGTGGGACAAAGTTTTCTTATGTCTAGGGCGGGGTTTTATTAGTTGGACGGAGCAGGGCCGGCCGCCCAAAAATCAGCGCATCCGGTTCCTACGATAGGCGTCGTCGGGGCTTCGAACAATACCAATAAAACTTGCACGGAGATTCGCCATGAGTGCGCCCGACACCCCGGTCATCCCCAAGGTCACGACGCGTCCGGGACCTTTTGACTGGTATCGCAACATCAATCAACAGGAGCGCCGCACCTTCTGGAGTTGCAAGATTGGTTATGGCCTGGATGGCATGGACACTCAGATGCTCAGCTTCGTGGTGCCGACGCTGATTGCCATGTGGGGCATCACCACCGGTCAGGCCGGTTTGATTCACACCAGTACGCTGATCGCGTCGGCCATCGGCGGCTGGGTGGCGGGGATTCTCTCGGACCGCATTGGCCGGGTGCGCACGCTGCAACTGACGGTGCTGTGGTTCGCGCTCTTTACTTTTCTCTGCGGTTTCGCTCAGAACTATGATCAATTGCTGATCAGCCGCACCCTTATGGGCTTCGGTTTCGGCGGTGAATGGACCGCCGGAGCGGTGTTGATGGGCGAAGTGATTCGCGCCAAGGACCGTGGCAAGGCGGTGGGTATGGTGCAATCCGGCTGGGCTTTGGGGTGGGGGCTGACGGCGATTTTGTATGCGCTGCTGTTCTCGGTATTGCCGCCCGAAGACGCTTGGCGGGCGCTGTTCATCCTTGGCATCGTGCCGGCGGTGTTCGTTATTTTCGTTCGCCGGCTGGTCAAGGACCCGGAAATCTATCGCGAGGCCAAAGCCCAGCAAACGCCGAGTAATCCGTCGAAGTTCTACGAGATCTTCGCCCCAGGCATGCTCAGCACCACGTTGCGCGCCTCGTTACTGACCACCGGTGCGTTGGGCGGTTACTACGCAATTACGTCTTGGCTGCCGACCTTTCTGAAAAACGAGCGTGGTTTAAGCGTACTGGGCACCTGCGGTTATCTGGCGATGGTGATCGTCGGCTCCTACGCCGGTTATGTGGTCAGCGCCTATTTGACGGACATCCTTGGCCGCAAGAAGAATTTCATTTTGTTCGCCGTCGGCTCGTTCACCATCGTGCTGCTGTACACCCAGTTGCCGGTCAGTAATGGCGTGATGCTATGGCTGGGTTTTCCGCTAGGGTTCTTTGCCTCGGGGATTTTCAGCGGCATGGGAGCGTTTCTGACCGAGCTGTTTCCCACACGAATTCGTGGTTCCGGCCAAGGCTTTTGCTACAACATCGGTAGAGCGCTGGCGGCGTTGTTTCCCTTGCTGATCGGGTTGCTCAGCCAGAAGGTACCGCTGAGTGTAGGTATCGGGGCGTTTGCGGCGGTGTCCTACGGTGTCGTGATTCTGGCGGCCTTGAGTCTGCCGGAAACCCGTGGCAAGCAACTTGAAGCCCAATAGCTAAATGCTCAGCAACTGATAATCTGCCGGGCAAATGCCCTACAGATAAAGAAGAACAAAACTACAGGAGTGTTCACCGTGAGCCGCCTGCTATTGAACTGCGACATCGGCGAGAGTTTCGGCAACTGGACCCTGGGTCTGGACGCCGAGGTCATGCCCTTCATCGACTGTGCCAACATCGCTTGCGGCTTCCACGCGGGCGACCCGAGCATCATGCGCAAGACTGTCAGCCTGGCCCTGAGCCATGGCGTACAGATTGGCGCCCACCCGTCCTATCAGGACTTGGTGGGGTTCGGTCGGCGCTCCATGGCTTACACCGCTCAGGAACTTCAAGACATCGTGCATTACCAGATCGGCGCCCTCGACGGTATTTGCCGGGCGCAGGGCGCGCGGGTGAGTTACGTCAAACCCCACGGTGCGATGTACAACGACATGATGGCCAACCCGGCGCAGTTGCGTGCAGTGATGCAAGCGGTGGTCGCTTATGACCACACGTTACCGCTGATGCTCATGGCGACTCGCGACAACAGCGCCGCACAGCAACTGGGCGATGAATACGGCCTGACGCTGTGGTTCGAAGCCTTCGCCGACCGCGCCTACGACAAGGCCGGCAGGTTGGTCTCGCGGCAACTGCCGGGGGCTGTGCATCACCAAGCGGAAAAAATCATCGAGCAAGCGCTGATCATTGCCCGTGGTGAAAATCTCACGGCCAGCGATGGCAGCGCCTTGCATTTACAGGCCAACACCTTGTGCGTCCATGGCGATAACGCCAGTTCGGTGGCTGCCGTGCAGCGCATCCGCGAGGCCTTGAATCAGCAGAGCGCCTCATGAAACCACGGGTGGAAGTGGTGGCACTGGACTGCCTGATGGTGCGTCTGTTCGATGAAATCGCTGAAGCGAACATGCCGTGGATGCTCGCCGCCAGTGAAGGTTTGCGCACCGCGTTTGCCGGGCATTTGATCGACCTGGTGCCGTCTTATACGACATTGATGGTGCATTACGATCTGACCGCGTTGAGCCCGGCCAAGGCGCGGGAGTTGATCGCTGAAGCGTTGATCGACCTGTCGCCGAATGCCAGCACCACCGGCAAATGCCATGTGTTGCCGGTCTGGTATGACCTGAGCGTCGGGCCCGAATTGAATCTGTTGTCCCGGCGCAGTGGCTTGTCGGTGAGGGACGTGATCCGTCGTCACAGCGAGCGCGAGTACCAAGTGTTCGCACTGGGATTCGCGCCGGGATTCGCCTTCATGGGACTTGTAGAGGAAATCCTGGCTGCGCCACGCTTGAACACGCCACGCAAGAAAGTCGCCGCTGGCAGTGTCGGCATCGCCGAGCGGCAAACCGCCGCTTATCCGGTGGTGTCCCCCGGTGGCTGGAACCTGATCGGCCGCACCCCGGCCAAACTGTTTGACCGCGAACGTGACGGCTACAGCCTGATGCAGCCCGGCGACACGGTGCGGTTCGAAGCCGTCAGCCAGGCCGAGTTCATCCGCCTGGGCGGTGACGACACGCCGCTGGAGGCCCAGGCATGAGCCGATTATTGATAGAAGCGAGCACGCCGCTGTGCCTGTTGCAGGATGCCGGGCGTTTCGGCGTGCGGCACTTGGGCGTAACCCAGGGCGGCGGACTGGATTGGCGCTCGATGGCGTGGGCCAATTGGCTGCTGGGCAATGGGTTGGATGCGCCCGTGGTGGAAATCACCCTCGGCGGGTTCACGGTGGTGGCCGAAGAGGATTGCGTACTGGCGCTGGCCGGCGCAGATCTGGGCGCGCAGGTGAATGGCGAAGCGTTGGCGCCGTGGCGCAGTTTCCGGTTGCACAAAGGCCAGCGTTTACAGTTCACCCAGCCGCTGCTCGGGGCTCGGGCTTATCTGGCGGCACCGGGCGGATTTGATGCGCCGAAAGTTCTGGGCAGCAGCTCGACGGTGGTCCGCGAAGAACTCGGCGGGCTGGATGGCATGGGCCGGCCGTTGGCCAAAGAGGCGCAGTTGAGCTATTCGGGCAGTGACTTGATCTTGCTCCGGGCGTTGCCGCGCGAACGGGTACCGGATTTCAAACTCGATGCGCCGCTGGAGGTGGTATTGGGCGCGCAAATCGGCGCGTTCAGCGGGCAAAGCCTGTTCGATGCGTTCAACAGCGCCTGGAGTCTCGACAGTCGAGCCGACCGCATGGGCATTCGCCTGCTGGGCACGCCTTTGGAGTACCAGGGCAAACCGATGATCTCCGAAGGCATCCCGCTCGGCGCCGTGCAGGTGCCGCCGGACGGGCAGCCGATTGTCTTGCTCAATGATCGACAGACCATTGGCGGTTATCCGCGATTAGGGGCATTGACGCCATTGGCACTGGCACGGCTGGCGCAGTGTTTGCCGGGGGCCAAGGTCAGGTTGAGGCCGGTGGTGCAGGATGTTGCGCATCGGGAGCAGGTCGAATATTTGCGACGGTTTTCAGGCCGATGATCGTTCCCACGCTCTGCGTGGGAATGCCGCCCGGGACGCTCCGTGTCCCTGTGACGCGGAGCGTCACTTGATGCATTCCCACGCGGGAGCGTGGGAAGGATCGGCGCTCTACTTGGACAAAAACCGCATGCCTTCCTCCAACCCACGCAAGGTCAGCGGGTACATCTGGTCCTCGATCAAATCCCGCACGATGTGGGTCGAGGAGGTATAGCCCCAGGTGTCTTTCGGGTACGGGTTGATCCAGATGAGCTTCTTGTATTTCGCCATGAAGCGCTGCATCCACACATAACCCGGCTCCTCGTTCCAGTGCTCGACGCTGCCACCGGCCTGAGTGATTTCATAGGGCGCCATGGCGGCGTCGCCGATGAAGATCACTTTGTAGTCGGCGCCATACTTGTGCAGCAAGTCCTGAGTCGAGAAGCGCTCTGAGGTGCGGCGCATGTTGTTCTTCCACACCGATTCATAGAGGAAGTTGTGGAAGTAGAAATACTCCAAGTGTTTGAACTCGGTCTTGCAGGCCGAGAACAACTCTTCGCAAATCTTTACATGGGCGTCCATCGAGCCGCCGATGTCGAACAGTAGCAACAGCTTGACGGTGTTGCGCCGCTCCGGGCGCATCTGGATATTCAGCAGCCCCGCATCGCGTGCTGTGTGGTCGATGGTGCCATCGATGTCCAGTTCTTCTGCGGCACCCTGGCGTGCAAACTTGCGCAGTCGGCGCAAGGCCACCTTGATATTGCGTGTGCCCAGTTCCACCGAGTCGTCGAGGTTCTTGTACTCGCGCTGATCCCAGACTTTTACCGCTTTGCCTTGGCGTTTTCCGGCATCGCCGACCCGAATACCTTCCGGGTTGAAGCCGCCGGAGCCGAACGGACTGGTGCCGCCGGTGCCGATCCACTTGTTGCCGCCGGCATGACGTTCTTTCTGTTCTTCAAGGCGTTTCTTGAACTCTTCGATCAGCTTGTCGAGACCGCCGAGGGACTGGATCTGCGCCCGTTCTTCATCGCTCAGGGAGCGTTCGAACTCTTTGCGCAGCCAGTCCTCCGGTATCAACGCCTGAAGGTGGTCGTCGAGTTTTTCCAGGCCATTGAAGTAGGCGCCGAAAGCCCTGTCGAATTTGTCGAAGTGCTTTTCGTCCTTCACCAGAATCGTCCGGGACAAGTAATAAAACTCGTCCATGTCGGCGAAGACCACGCGCTGTTTCAGCGCGTTGATCAGGTCCAGCAGCTCGCGCACCGAGACCGGCACCTTGGCGGCGCGCATTTCATTGAACAGGTTGAGCAGCATGGCAATCGCCTCCGCTTTTGTTAAAAAAAGCGATGTTTAGCGAGAGCCGCGACGGCTCATGAATGCCAGACGCTCAAGCAGTTGCACGTCCTGTTCGTTCTTCACCAACGCGCCGGCCAGCGGCGGAATGGCCTTGGTCGGATCGCGTTCGCGCAGCACCGCTTCGCCGATGTTGTCGGCCATCAGCAATTTGAGCCAGTCCACCAGTTCGGAGGTTGAAGGCTTCTTTTTCAGACCCGGCACTTTGCGCACGTCGAAGAACACGTCCAGCGCTTCGCTGACCAGGTCTTTCTTGATGCTCGGGTAATGCACATCGACGATCCGCTGCATCGTGGTGCGATCCGGGAAGGCGATGTAGTGGAAGAAGCAGCGGCGCAGGAACGCGTCCGGCAGCTCTTTCTCGTTGTTGGAGGTAATGATAATGATCGGGCGGATCTTGGCCTTGATCGTCTCGTCGATCTCGTAAACGTAGAACTCCATCTTGTCGAGTTCTTGCAGCAGGTCGTTGGGGAACTCGATGTCGGCTTTGTCGATTTCATCGATCAGCAGGATCACCCGCTCCTCGGATTCGAAGGCCTCCCACAACTTGCCCTTTTTCAGGTAGTTGCGAACGTCGTGGACCTTTTCCGTACCCAGTTGCGAGTCGCGCAGGCGGCTGACCGCGTCGTACTCGTACAGTCCCTGATGCGCCTTGGTCGTGGATTTGATGTGCCACGTAATCAACTTGGCGCCAAGGGATTCGGCCAGTTGCTCGGCGAGCATGGTCTTGCCGGTACCCGGCTCGCCCTTGACCAGCAGCGGACGCTCCAGGGTGATAGCGGCGTTGACCGCCAGCTTCAGGTCATCGGTGGCGACGTAGGCCTGGGTGCCTTCGAACTTCATCTGCTAATCCTCGAACGGTGACGCCGACCTGAGCGGGGCAGGGCGGGGCGCAATAGGTGTGATGCCGGACTATAACGCGCTGCCCGGTCGACTGTGAACGCAGACGGGTTATTCAGTCTCTGAATGGGGCGTCACATCTTGACTCGGTCTGGACGCAAGGCCAGCATTCAGGTATCGCCGATTTGGCGATAGCCTTCGCAGCCTGTCTACTCAATACCGATTTCGAGATAAGTACCGCATTCAGTTGCGCGAGAAAGATCATCCGCTGCCCCACGTTCACCTGACCGGTGGCGGGGGGATGTTGCGGCCATTGCTTGCGGATCACGTCTTTGAGCGCGCTGCCCTCGGCGATGATGGCTGGACGGTGGAGTGGTCCGAGCCGGATATTCAGATTGGCGCAGACTCTTTGTATCTGGACGCCCTCGCGCAAAACGCTACGGACGAAAACACTCGAATCTTCATCAACTGGCGCGCCCGCACCGGGTTGCCCTTGAATCAGGCCGCCGAAGCCTTGGGCGTCAGTACACGCAGGATCAGCCGTTACAGCAGCGGACGCGAAGCAGTACCAAAGTCGTTAGCCCTGGCCTGTCTGGGCTGGGATGCCTTGCAGCAACGCTCGTCATTGGCGGCAGCAGAGGAAACCGGTCGCTACACCGTCGCGCCTAAGCCCTAACCCGCCTCCGGCTTGGGCTGTTCATACCGGGCGGTGAACGCCTGAATGAAGCCATTGCGCAAAATCTGTAAAAACGCCTGGAACGCGCTGATATCTTGCTGATGCACATTGCCACTGAGTTCTACTCGGGTGGCGAACTGGTTTTTTTTCTGGTTTTTCAGCACCGTTTCCGTACCGCCGACGATGGCTTCCCAAACGGACCGCAAGATCCCTTTGTTCTTGTTCTCGACATCCTGTTGCCAATTGAACACTTCCACGTCACGCAGCAGTGGCTTGATGTAGCCCTTGAGCTGGCCTTTGTTGGCCTCGGCCTCGATCACCACATCGCCATGGCCGGCATTGAAATCGAACTTGCCGTAGGCCGACGCGAAGTCGTTCATGCTCTTGAGTTCGATGTCCTTGGCCCGCAGGCGAAACTGGAAGTCTTCAAAGTTGCTCAGCGGGTCGAAGGTCGCGCTGGTTTCAAGAGGGGCGTGTCCCTGGAGTAGCGCCTTGCCTTCGAAGCGGGCATCGCGCTTGCCAGCGGTGTCGACCACGTTGGTCAAGTTGTAGAGGCTGGCGTTGACCTGGGTGGCGTTGAGGTTAACCGGTGGCGTTGAGCTGAAGTTGCGGAAACTGATCTTGCCGTCGTTGATCCGCACTTCGTTGAGGGTGATCGGCAACAGTTTGCTCATCTGAGCGCGCCAGTCGGTGCCGCGACCTGTTTGTGAGTTCTTCTGATTGGCGCCGCCATCGACGAAGTTCAGTTGCGGGTTGTTGAACTGCACTTCGGCCACCACCGCGTGTTCGTACCAGAGCGAATGCCAACTGACCGAGAGTTCGATTACAGGCGCATTGACGAAGGGCACGGGAACCTTGCCGTCGACTTTGATAATTTTCAGCCCATTGATTCTGTAGGCGCCACGCCACAGTGCCAGGTCAACATCGGTGACCTGTCCACGGTAGTCGCCCATGTCCGACAGTTTGTCGTTGAGGTAGTTACGCACCAGGTAAGGCAGTGCGATATCCAGCACCACTAACAGCACAGCGAGGCCGGCGAGGGTCCACAGGGGCCAACGGTATCGACGCTTCATGATGGCAATTCTCTGGCAGTGTTAAACCATTGACTGCTGTAACAACTGGACGTTCGCTCGAACTGGACGACCACAGGCAACAGGCATACCTTGGACAGCCTATTCAACGCTGCATAAGGACCCAGCCATGAGCCGTATTTTCGCTGACAACGCCCACTCCATCGGCAACACACCGCTGGTGCAGATCAACCGTATCGCCCCGCGCGGCGTGACCATTTTGGCCAAGATCGAAGGGCGCAACCCCGGATATTCGGTCAAGTGCCGGATCGGCGCGAACATGATCTGGGACGCCGAAAGCAGCGGCAAGCTCAAGCCAGGCATGACCATCATCGAACCCACCTCGGGCAATACCGGCATCGGCCTGGCGTTTGTGGCTGCCGCCCGTGGCTACAAGCTGATGTTGACGATGCCCGCCTCAATGAGCATCGAGCGCCGCAAAGTCCTTAAGGCCTTGGGGGCTGAGTTGGTACTGACCGAGCCGACCAAGGGCATGAAAGGTGCAATCGAGAAGGCCGGTGAAATTCTTGCCAGCGACCCTTCTAAATATTTCATGCCGGCGCAGTTCGAAAACCCGGCGAACCCCGCCATCCATGAAAAAACCACCGGCCCGGAAATCTGGAACGACACCGACGGCGCGGTTGACGTATTGGTGGCCGGCGTTGGAACCGGCGGAACCATCACCGGTGTTTCGCGGTATATCAAGAATACCCAGGGCAAACCGATTCTTTCGATCGCCGTGGAGCCCGTGTCGTCGCCCGTCATCACGCAGGCGCTCGCCGGGGAAGAAATCAAACCCATCGGCCCCCACAAGATCCAGGGCATTGGTGCCGGGTTTGTGCCCAAGAACCTTGATCTGTCGATGGTTGACCGGGTCGAACTGGTCACCGACGAAGAGGCCAAGTCCATGGCCCGCCGCCTGATGCAAGAGGAAGGCATTTTGTGCGGCATCTCGTGTGGTGCCGCTATGGCGGTCGCTGTGCGTTTGGCTGAAACGCCTGAAATGCAGGGCAAGACCATCGTCGTGATCCTGCCTGACTCTGGGGAACGCTACTTGTCGAGCATGTTGTTCAGTGACCTGTTCACCGATCAGGAAACCCAACAGTAAGTGCTGAGTCCTGTGGCGAGAGGGCTCGCCACAGATTGATTCAGATCAGCCGGTATTCAGGCGCCTTATGTTAATAATCGTGGTGTTGCACACCGCTTAATACTGAATGTTCAGACAAGCGGGTTTTTCCGTAAGCCGGTAGTGGTTATCATGGCCGGCTGCCACGTCGGGTGAATGACGTTGTGCAGAGTTACCTATTCTCAAGGAGTCTTTGATGACCTTTTCCTTTGCCGCGAAGGCGTCGGTGCTGTTGCTGTTTATTGGCAGCACCCTCTATGTGCATTTGCGCGGCAAGGCGCGTTTGCCGGTACTGCGCCAGTTCGTCAATCATTCAGCCCTGTTCGCGCCTTATAACGCCTTGATGTACCTGTTCTCCGGCGTGCCGTCCAAGCCCTATCTGGACCGCAGCAAGTTTCCGGAACTGGACGTGCTCAAGGACAACTGGGAAGTGATCCGCGACGAGGCCATGCACTTATTCGACGAGGGGTATATCCGCGCCGCCGAGAAGAATAATGACGCCGGTTTCGGTTCGTTCTTCAAGAAGGGCTGGAAACGTTTTTACCTCAAGTGGTACGACAAGCCGTTGCCTTCAGCTGAAGCTTTGTGCCCAAAAACCGTGGCGCTGGTCAGCAGCATTCCCAACGTCAAGGGCGCCATGTTTGCGTTGTTGCCTGGAGGCAGCCACCTCAATCCGCACCGCGACCCATTCGCCGGTTCCCTGCGTTATCACTTGGGGCTTTCGACACCGAATTCCGACGACTGTCGTATCTTCGTTGACGGTCAGGTCTACGCCTGGCGTGATGGTGAAGACGTGATGTTCGATGAGACCTACGTCCACTGGGTCAAGAACGAAACTGAAAAAACCCGGGTTATTCTCTTCTGCGACATCGAGCGGCCGCTGAGCAGCCGTCTCATGACTCGCATCAACCGTTGGGTCAGCGGCTGGTTAGGGCGTGCCACTGCACCGCAAAACCTTGACGATGAACGCGTCGGCGGGATTAACCAGGCTTACGCCTGGAGCAAAAATTCCAGCGATAAATTCAGCGGCGTGATCAAACAGTGGAAGCGCCGTCATCCCAAGGCCTATCGTGTACTGCGGCCCGTCTTGGCGGTGGCAGTGTTGACGTTGCTGGGGTATTGGCTGTTGGGTTGAAGTTCGTTACAGAATGAAAAAACGCTCCTTGTGCGTGATTAACGAGGTCGTCACCCCACACCCTGCGAGGGCTAAGCCTTCGCAGGGTGTTTTATTTCACAGACCATCTCCATCAGCGCTTTAGCACTGATCGGTATCGATGTCGGCGACCTGGGCCGCATCGCCTCAGCAATCCACCGCGGTATTTGCCGGGCTCACGACCCAAGCGCTTTTGCTGACCGCTACGCCAATTCCGGTGTCTTCAGCTTTGCCGGCTTCAGCACTAACCACAACGCGGCCGCAATCAATACACCGCCATAGATGTGCGCCATCGACAACGGCTCATCCAGTAGCAGCGCGCCCCACAGTACGCCGAATGGCGGAATCATGAAGGTCGTTGTCATCGACTTCACCGGCCCGATCGAGCTGAGAAGTCGGAAGTAGACAATGTACGCAAACGCGGTGCAGACCAGCCCCAACCCCAGCAGCGACAACCAGACATTCCAGCCGCCCCAACTGGCGGGAGGCTGGGTGATCACGCTGTAACCGAACAGCGGGAGCAGGAACAGCGTTGCGCCCAGCATGCTGCCCAGTGCCGAAAGACGGCTGTCGAGTCCGCCGGCCTGATCGAGCCAACGCCGCGCGAGAAATCCGGCGAAGCCGTAACACGTGGTGGCAAGCAGGCAAGCAAAGGCCCCCATCAGCAATTGCCCATCGAATGCCACCGGACCGGCGCGGGTCAGGATGCCCACGCCAAACAGACCGAGGAACACGCCGCCGAGCTTGGCGCCGGTGAGTCGCTCACTGAAGAACAGCCCGCCGATAAGCACGCCCATCAATGGCGTGGAGGCGTTAAAGATCGCCGAGTACCCGGCCGGCAGCACTTGCGCGGCCACGGAATAAAGGGTCGCCGGAATTCCGGAGTTGATGACCCCCAGCAGCATCACCGTTTTGAGCTTGCCTTTGAAATCCCAGCTGATACGCATTAGCCCGAGGATCACCAGCAACCCGGTTGCGGCAATCGACACGCGAAAGAATGCCGTGGGAATGCTACCGATCACGGGGGCAATGATGCGCATGAACAGGAAGCTCGCGCCCCAAATAGCCGCCAGCGACAGTAAACGAAAAATATCGACGGGGCTCAAGGCGCACTCCTTCCTTATAAGGGGCGAGAGTGTTGCCGAGAGCCCTGAACATGGCAACCGCTAATCGGGCATTTAAATCACGAAGCGCGTTACCAGTCCGTTGAGGTCTGCGGCCAGGCGCGACAGTTCCTGACTGGCCACTGAGGTCTGGGTGGCGCCAGCGGCGGTCTGGGTCGAGAGGTCGCGGATATTGACCAGGTTTTGATCGACTTCACGGGCCACCAATGCCTGCTGCTCGGCGGCACTGGCGATGACCAGGTTACGTTGATTGATCTGCGCGATCGACGAGGTGATTTTCTCCAGCGCGAGCCCGGCGCTGTTGGCCCGGCGCAGGGTCTGGTTCGCCAGCTCGGCACTGCTTTGCAAGGCGCTGACTGTGGTTCCGGTGCCCGCCTGGATATTGCTGATCATCAGCTCGATTTCCTCGGTGGAGTTCTGGGTGCGCTGGGCCAATGAACGCACTTCGTCGGCCACCACCGCAAAGCCGCGTCCGGCTTCACCGGCCCGTGCGGCTTCGATGGCGGCGTTGAGCGCCAGCAGGTTGGTCTGGCCGGCGATGCCGCGAATTACTTCCAGCACTTTGCTGATGTCCTGGGCTTGAACCGCCAGGCCTTCAGCCTGCTGCGAAGCGCCGAGGACTTCGTTGACCAGTCCTTTAATCGAGCTGATGGTCTCGCTGACCTGAACATGCCCGTGCTTGCTGTCATCATTTGAGGCCTGGGACGCTTCGGCGCTGGACACCGCGTTGGCGGCCACTTCGTCCACCGCCGTGCTCATTTCGGTGACCGCAGTGGCGGCCATTTCGATCTGATCGTTTTGTTGTTGCAGGCCCCGGGTACTTTGCTCCATCACCGAACTCATTTCCTCGGCGGCGGATGCCAGTTGCTGTGCCGAGTCGCTGATTGCGCTAAGGGTCGTGCGCAGGTTGCCTTGCATCTCGCCCAAGGCGTCGAGCAAGTGCGTGGCCTCGTCCTTGCCGCTGCTCTCGATTCGAGCGCTGAGGTCACCGGCGGCAATGCGGCGCGCCACGTTAAGTGCCTGATTGATCGGTGTGGTAATACTGCGAGTCAGCTGCCAGGCCAGCAGCAACGTGGCGATTAACGCGACCAGAATAATCGCGCCGACAATCCATTGCGCCCGTTGATACATCGACGCGGCCTCTTCGGCGGCGGCATCGACGCCCTGTTGATTGAAACGGATCATGCCGTCGAGCGTCTTGTCCAGCACGGCACCCTGCGGGGCCAGCTCGGTGGTGAGGCGAGCGTAGGCCTGGTCACCCTGGCCTGCGTTGATCTGGGCCATGACCTGATCGAGGATCATCAGGTACTTGCCCACGGCGGCGTTCAGGGTGTCGAGCATCATTCGTTCCTGATCGTTGGCAAGCAGTGCTTTGTGGTCGTCAAGGCGCTTGAGTAATTCCTGTCGTTGAGCGCCGATGATCCCGGTGCTTTTCTCGCGACTGCTGGCTTGGTTGACTGCGATCAATCGCAGCGATTCCAGGCGAAGGGTGGCGATGTTAGCGGCGCAGTCGTGAATGTTTTCAATGCTCGGCATCCATGACTCTTCAATGACCCTTGCGCTCTCTCGCAGGGTTGCCATTTGACCCAGGCCGAACAGGCCGACAATGACCAACAGGCTGGCCAATACGGCGAAACTCAGGCTGGCGCGCAATCCAATGCGTAGGTTTCTGATTGACATTAATGTGCTCCTTGGGCTTTTGAGGGGGTAGTCCTCGTGAGCCGAGGATCTTGTTTTAGAGGGGGTGAGGGCGAGCTGTATATCAAAGTGCCATCATTTTGGTAAGGCCCATCAATCGAGCTTTCCCAGATGGGCCTTGCGGGGGCCAGCACCGCGCAATGAGGCGGTGAGCCCGGACCCGTTCGGTGGACTGGAACTGACGGCCAGAGGATTCAAGGGGTACAGCTGAATCGGTTAAGTATCGGTGTTGATACTTAACGGTCTTTTACTGACCAATTGGTCGATTAAAAAACTTCAACTAAAGGGTTAACCCTGGAGCCACTGATTCGTCTGCTGGCCGAAATTCCCCTTCTCCTGCACCCGCTCCACTGGCTAAGCTCAGGACTTGCGAATTCCCACCGAGGTCTCACCATGCCGCAGCAATGGCCAGCCGCCGACATCGCCCGCACGATCCTTGAGGGCTTCGATGATTACCGCGAGCATTTCCGCCAGATCACCGATGGCGCGCGGGCCCGTTTCGAACAGGCCAAGTGGCAGGAGGCGCAAGTAGCGTCGGCGGCGCGGATCAATCTCTATGAAGAGAAGGTCGGCGAAACGGTGGGGCGGCTGCAAATGTGCTTTGACCTCGATGCGTTAATGGACGTCAGTTGCTGGCCGCTGGTTAAAAGCGCCTACATCAGCCTGATTGATCTGCGCTTCGACGATGAACTGTCCGAGACCTGGTACAACTCGATTTTCTGCGCCTTGTTTCGCCATGACCTGATCAGCGACGGCTGCATGTTCATCCACACCACCCGACCCAGTTTGCGCCGGGCCAGGGCTGCGCAAACCCGTACCTACAAGCCCCAAGGGCATTTGAGCGAGATGTTGGCGAGCATCTTTGGCGACTACCGCTTCAGCGAAGATTACGCGGACCTGGCCGGCGACCTGCGGCGCCTCGAAGCGCAACTGCGCGAGAACCTGCCGGACTGGGTCTGCAAAGACCCGCAACTAAGCGTTGAACTGTTTTCCTCGGTGCTCTACCGCAACAAGGGCGCGTACCTGGTGGGGCGCATTTACACCCAGGACGAACAATGGCCGCTGGTGATTCCGCTGCTGCACCGTGAAGGTCGCGGCATCCAGATCGATGCGCTGATCACTGATGAGGCAGACGTCTCTATCATCTTCTCGTTCACCCGCTCGTATTTCATGGTCGATGTGCCGGTGCCGGCGGAGTTCATTGGCTTCCTCAAACGCATTTTGCCGGGCAAGCACATCGCCGAGTTGTACACCTCGATTGGCTTCTATAAACACGGCAAGTCCGAGTTTTACCGGGCGCTGATCAATCACCTGGCCAACACCGACGACCAGTTCATCATGGCGCCGGGCGTGCGTGGCATGGTCATGAGCGTGTTCACGCTGCCGGGCTTCAACACCGTGTTCAAGATCATCAAGGATCGCTTCTCGCCCTCGAAAAACGTTGACCGCGCCACGGTGATTGAAAAATATCGCCTGGTCAAAAGCGTCGACCGGGTTGGGCGCATGGCTGATACCCAGGAATTCTCGGACTTCCGTTTCCCGCTGAGCAAGTTCGAGCCGGCCTGCCTTGAGGAATTGCTCGACGTGGCGCCGTCCACGGTCTCGGTCGAGGGCGATACGGTACTGATCCGCCACTGCTGGACCGAGCGGCGCATGACTCCGCTGAACCTCTACCTGGAAAACGCCAACGATGCCCAAGTGCGTGAGGCGCTGGAAGACTACGGTCTGGCGATCAAACAACTGGCTGCCGCGAACATCTTCCCCGGCGACATGTTGCTGAAGAACTTCGGTGTCACCCGACACGGACGCGTGGTGTTCTATGACTACGACGAGATTTGCTACCTGACCGAAGCCAATTTTCGCCACATCCCGCAACCGCGCACACCCGAAGACGAAATGGCTTCTGAGCCGTGGTACTCGATCGGACCGCTGGATGTGTTCCCTGAAGAGTTTCCACCGTTCCTGTTTGCCGATTCCGGGCAGCGACGGTTGTTCGATCAACTGCACGGTGAGCTATACAACGCCGATTACTGGAAAAGCCTGCAAGCAGCGATTCGGGCAGGGAAGGTGATTGACGTGTTTCCTTACCGCCGTAAAGGCTTCGATAACGAATAGCCCACGCAGATCGTTCCCACGTTCTGCGTGGGAATGCCTCAATGGACGCTTTTGGCAGGCGGAGCATGCCGGTTGCATTCCCGCGCGGCGTGTGGGAACGATCACATGGCGGCGCAAATCTGCGACAATCGCCCCCCTGCGCCACTAGACGACTTATTTGTACCTGATGACTGACGAATCGCCTTCCATCGACAAACTGCTGAAAAACCTTGATCACGCCATGCTCGCCGACCGTACCCGGCTGCGGCGGCAGTTGCTTGAGCTGCGCAAGAAACCTGACGAGGCCAAGCTGGCCCAGTGGGTGACGCGCATGCAGGCGTCCTGTGATCAGGTCTTGGCGCGGCGCGCCAGCCTACCGGTGATTCGTTACGACGACAGCCTGCCTATCGCCGCCAAGCGCGATGAAATCAAGGCCGCGCTGCTCAAGCATCAGGTGCTGATCATTGCCGGTGAGACCGGGTCGGGTAAAACCACTCAGTTGCCGAAAATCTGTCTGGAAATCGGTCGCGGTCAACATGGCCTGATCGGCCATACCCAGCCCCGTCGAATCGCCGCCCGCAGCGTGGCGAGCCGCGTTGCCGAAGAGCTGGCGACGCCACTCGGCGCGCTGGTGGGCTATCAGGTGCGGTTCGAAGATCAGAGCGATTCCAATACCCTGATCAAACTGATGACCGACGGCATTCTGCTGGCCGAAACCCAGAATGACCGCTACCTCGAACGTTACGACACGATCATCGTCGACGAAGCTCACGAACGCAGCCTGAACATCGACTTCCTGCTGGGCTATCTGAAAACCCTGCTGCCACGTCGCCCGGACCTGAAAGTCATCATCACCTCGGCAACCATCGACCTGGAGCGTTTTTCCAAGCACTTCGATGACGCGCCGATTGTCGAAGTTTCTGGCCGCACTTTCCCGGTGGACACCTGGTATCGCCCGCTGACGCTGGAGCAGGACGAAGAGGGCAACCGCGTCGAGGACGATTTGACCGTGGATCAGGCGATCCTCGCCACCCTCGACGAAATCGCTGATTTTGAACGCAGCGAGCGCAAAAGCCCGGGGGATGTGCTGGTATTTCTGCCTGGCGAACGCGAGATTCGCGACGCCGCCGACATGCTGCGTAAAGCGCAGCTCAAGCACACCGAAATCCTGCCGCTTTACGCGCGCTTGTCGCCGGCCGAACAACAGCGGATTTTCCAGTCGCACCCAGGGCGTCGCGTGGTCCTGGCGACCAACGTCGCGGAAACGTCGCTGACGGTGCCGGGCATCCGTTATGTGATTGACAGCGGCACTGCGCGCATCAGCCGTTACAGCTACCGCGCCAAGGTTCAACGCCTGCCCATCGAAGCGATTTCCCAGGCCAGCGCCAACCAGCGTAAAGGTCGCTGCGGACGCGTCGAGCCGGGCATTTGCATCCGGCTCTACGGCGAAGAAGACTTCATGGGGCGGCCGGAATTCACGGACCCGGAAATCCTACGGACCAACCTCGCTGCGGTTATTTTGCAGATGCTGCACCTGCGCCTCGGCGAGATCACCGATTTCCCGTTTATCGAGCCGCCGGACGGCAAGGCCATCAGCGACGGTTTCAACTTGCTGCAAGAACTGTCGGCGGTGGACCGCAACAGTCAACTGACGCCGCTCGGTCGCCAACTGGCGCGGCTGCCGGTGGACCCGCGCATGGGCCGCATGCTGCTCGAAGCAGCCACGCTCGGCAGCTTGCAGGAAGTGCTGATCGTCGCCAGCGCGATGTCGATCCAAGACCCGCGCGAACGTCCACCGGAGCGGCAACAGGCCGCTGATCAAGCCCACGCGCAGTGGAAAGACGTGGACTCGGATTTCGCCGGATTGGTCAATCTGTGGCGCGGCTTTGAAGAACAGCGTCAAGCGCTGACTGCCAGCCCGCTGCGCAACTGGTGCCGCAAGAACTTCCTGAACTACTTGCGTCTGCGCGAGTGGCGTGACTCTCACCGTCAGTTGAGCCTGATCTGCCGCGACATGCAGTTGAGCCTCAATAAAGAGCCGGCGGATTACCCGAAACTGCACAAAGCCGTGTTATCCGGGTTGCTTAGCCAGATCGGTCAGAAAACCGAAGACGGCGACTACCTGGGTGCCCGTCAGCGGCGTTTCTGGATTCATCCCTCGTCCGGGTTGGGCAAGAAGCGACCGCAATGGCTGATGGCTGCCGAACTGGTGGAAACCACCAAGCTGTATGCGCGGATGGTGGCCAAGATCGACGCCGATTGGATCGAGCCACTGGCCGGCCATCTGATCAAGAAAAATCACTTCGAGCCGCATTGGGAGAAAAAGCGCGGGCAGGTGGTGGCCTTTGAGCAAATCACTTTGTTCGGGCTGATTGTGGTCGGGCGTCGGCCGGTGCATTACGGGCCGATTGATCCGGTGGTGTCGCGTGAGTTTTTCATTCGCGAAGGTTTGGTGCGCGGCGAGATTCAGTCCAAGGCCAAGTGCCTGACGGCGAATGCGCAGTTGCTGGAACAGCTCGACGAACTGGAGGCCAAGGCCCGGCGTCGAGACATTCTGGCTGACGAGGAAACCCTGTTCGCCTTCTACGATGCAAGGCTGCCGGCGGAGATTCACCAGACCGCCACTTTCGATAGCTGGTATCGAGTCCATAGCCAGAAAGACCCGCAGTTGCTGATCATGCGCGAAGAAGACGTGCTGGCCCGTGAAGCCAGTGAAGTCACCGCGCTGCATTACCCGGACACTTTGCACATCGGTGATCTGGAACTGGCCCTCAGTTATCACTTCGAGCCTAATCATCCGCGCGATGGCGTGACATTGCGCGTGCCGGCGCCGCTGTTGCCGATGCTACCGCCGGAACGCCTGGATTGGCTGGTGCCCGGTGTGATTGAGGCCAAGTGCATTGCCTTGGTACGTAATCTGCCCAAGGCCTTGCGCAAAAATTTTGTACCGGTGCCGGACTTCGTCAAAGCCGCGTTACAGCGAATGACCTTCGCCGAGGGCTCGTTGCCCCAGGCGCTGGGCCGCGAACTGCTGCGCATGACCGGTGCGCGGGTCAGCGATGAGGCCTGGGCGGAGGCGGCGCAGCAGGTCGACAGCCATTTGCGAATGAACCTGGAAATCGTCGACGGCCAGGGCAAGTTCCTTGGCGAAGGGCGTGACCTTGCCGAGTTGACCGCTCGCTTTGCTGAAGCCAGTCAAGCGGCGTTGGCGGTGCCGCAAACCGCGAAAAACCAGCTGCCAGTGGAGCCGAAAGTCTTTGCTGCCGTCGCCGAGAAAACCCAGCAAAAGATCGCCGGACTGTCGATGACGGTGTATCCGGCGCTGGTGGAAGAGGGCGGTACGGTCAAGGAAGGGCGTTTCTCGACGCCTGCCGAAGCCGAGTTTCAGCATCGTCGGGCCTTGCAGCGTCTGCTAATGCAACAGCTGGCGGAGCCGGCGAAGTTCCTGCGCGGCAAGTTGCCGGGGCTGACCGAGCTGGGCTTGATGTACCGCGAACTGGGGCGCGTTGATGGTCTGGTCGAAGACATTCTGTTGGCCAGTCTCGACAGTTGCATTTTGGAGGGTGAAGACCCGTTGCCGCGCGACGGCGCCGGGTTGGCTTCGCTAGCCGAGCGTAAGCGTGGCGGCTGGACGGAGCACGCCGAGCGGTTGGCGAAACTGACCCTGGAAACCCTCAAACTCTGGCACGGCCTGCAAAAGCGCTTCAAGGGCAAGATCGATTTGGCGCAAGCCGTGGCCTTGAACGACATCAAGCAGCAGCTAAGCCATCTGGTGTATCCGGGGTTCGTGCGGGAAACACCGATGCAATGGCTTAAGGAGTTGCCGCGTTATTTGAAAGCGGTCGAGCAGCGTTTCGAGAAAATCGGCGCTCAAGTGCAAAGGGATCGGGTCTGGAGCGGCGAATTGTCGGGTCTGTGGGCGCAATATCAGACCCGCGCCAACAAGCACGCCCAAGAAGGCAAGCGCGACCCGCAGTTGGAACTCTACCGCTGGTGGCTGGAGGAGTACCGGGTGTCGTTGTTCGCCCAACAATTGGGAACCAAGGTGCCGATCTCGGACAAACGCCTGAGCAAGCAGTGGACGCAAGTCGAGCCATAACCCGGCGGGCTCGGTTCGCAGTGGCTCGCGCAAAAGGCGCCAAACCCCAGCGTTTATGGCAAACTTCGCGCCTATAAACGCCGGCGCCGCAGTTTTGAGCCTTCCCGGGCTCAAGCGGAGCGCAATAAAGCGATGCCAGGTTTGTTTCCCTTGAGGGGAGTAGACCCTTTATGTGTTGGTACGTCGGTGCCAGCGCTTTCTGCCTGAACAGATTAGAGAAACGACCATGCATAACGTCGTCATCAGCGGCACCGGCCTGTATACCCCGGCCAACAGCATCTCCAATGAAGAGCTGGTGCAGTCTTTCAATGCTTACGTCGCGCAGTTCAACGCGGACAACGCTGACGCCATCACTCGTGGTGAAGTCCAGGCATTGACCGAGTCCAGTGCCGCGTTTATCGAAAAAGCGTCCGGAATCAAAAGCCGCTTTGTGATGGACAAGGAAGGCATTCTTGACCCTCAGCGCATGGCGCCGCGTCTGCCCGAGCGTTCCAACGACGAATGGTCGGTGCTTTGCCAAATGGCCATTGGCGCCGCTGAGCAAGCGTTGCAGCGCGCCGGAAAAACCGCCGCTGACATCGATGGGGTGATCGTCGCCTGCTCCAACCTGCAACGGGCTTATCCGGCCATTGCCATCGAAGTCCAGGAAGCCTTGGGCATTCAAGGTTTCGGTTTCGACATGAACGTTGCCTGCTCTTCGGCAACCTTCGGCATTCAGGCGGCGACCAACAGCGTGCAACTGGGTCAGGCCCGGGCGATTCTGATGGTCAACCCGGAAGTCTGCACCGGTCACCTGAACTTTCGCGACCGCGACAGCCACTTCATTTTTGGTGACGCCGCCACTGCGGTGATCATTGAACGCGCCGACCTGGCGACTTCGCCCTACCAGTTCGACATCGTCAGCACCAAACTGCTGACCAAGTTCTCCAACAACATCCGCAACAACTTCGGCTTCCTCAACCGCGCGGCTGAAGAAGGCGTGGGTGCTCGCGACAAGTTGTTCGTGCAGGAAGGCCGCAAGGTATTCCGCGATGTGTGTCCGATGGTTGCCGAGCTGATCGCCGCGCACCTGGAAGAGAATCAACTCAATATCGGCGACGTGAAGCGTTTTTGGCTGCACCAAGCCAACCTCAGCATGAACCACCTGATCGTCAAAAAGCTGCTGGGTCGTGAAGCCACTGAGACTGAAGCACCGGTGATTCTCGACACCTACGCCAACACCAGTTCCGCCGGTTCGGTGATTGCGTTTCACAAGAATCAGGACGATTTGGCCACGGGATCGCTGGCTGTGCTCAGCTCGTTTGGCGCCGGTTATTCGATTGGCAGCGTGATTCTGCGTAAGCGTTGAGTCAAATACCTGTAGTTCTTTTCCTTCGAAAAGCGATGATTTTTCCTACAGTCGAAATCGCCAAGACGCTGTAATTTCGAAGATGACGACTGGACGACGCCTCAGCTAAGTCCAGTCGCTGTTGTTTTCGAACTCAGAATAAGGGGATGCTTTGATGGCGGTTGACGACGCGCAATTGCTCGAGCGATTGCTGGCAGGTGAACAAAAGGCTTTCAAAGAATTGATCAGCACCTACCAGAACGCCATGCGCGCGGTGGCGTATGCGATCGTTGGCAACCGGCATGCCGACGAGATTGTTCAAGACGCCTGGCTGTCGGTAGTGCGCAACCTCAGTGGGTTTGAAGGGCGTTCGAGTCTCAAGACCTGGCTGCTGACCATCACCGCCAATGCGGCCAAGGGGCGATACAAACAAAACCGTCGTGAGGTTTTGCTCGATGACCTGCCATCGCCTCACGGCACGATTGATGATGATCGTTTTTCGCCGGGCGATGAGCACTGGCTGGTGGCACCGTTCGCCTGGCACCAGGACACGCCGGAAGCCCTGCTGATCGAAAATGAACTGCGTGAATGCCTGGAACACACGTTGCTCAGTCTGTCGGAACTGCAAAGCAGCGTCTTGCTGCTGCGTGAGCGTCAGGGCCTGGAGCTGGAAGATATTTGTAATCTTCTGGAGATTTCGCTCTCCAATGCCCGTGTGCTGCTGCACCGCGCACGGTTGAAAGTCTTTGCGGCCGTGGAGCATTTTGAGGAGACTGGCGAATGTTGAGCTGCAAGGAACAAGTGGCGCGTTCTAGCGATTACCTCGACGGGCAGTTGAGTTTTCGCGAGAAGCTGATGATGCGCCATCACCTGATGTTTTGCGCCAATTGCCGGCGGTTCATTCGGCAAATGCGTTTGATGCAAGCGACCCTCAAGGCGATGCCCGAGCCGCCTCTGCCAGGGGTGGATGAGCTGGCTGCGCGCCTGGCCGCCGAACGTGCGAAACATCTATAAAAAGCGCGTTGAGAGGTGGAACGGGTGCCAATAAGCGATACTCGCCGGGCTTTTACGCAAAGAAGTGGGGAGTAAGCCGATGCCGTTGCAACGTCTGGAAAGTCTGAGCGAAATTGCGTCGCAAACATGGGACGCGCTGGTGCCTGAAAATCAGCCGTTTCTGCGCCACGCTTTTCTGAGTGCGCTGGAGGACAGCGCTAGCCTCGGCCACCATAGTGGTTGGCAGCCTGAGCATTTACTGCACGTCGAAGGTGATCGGCTGATCGCCGCGTTGCCCGGTTACCGCAAATGGCACTCCTACGGCGAGTACGTCTTCGATCACGCCTGGGCCGATGCTTGCGAGCGTGCCGGTATTGAGTACTACCCCAAGCTGTTGACGGCAGTGCCGTTCAGTCCGGTCAGTGGTCCGCGCTTGCTGGCCGCCAGTCTTGAGGACGGTTTTGAACTGCTCAACAGCCTGCCCGGTTACCTTGAAGTCGAACAACTCTCCAGCGCGCACATCAATTTCACTGATCCCTTTACCGATGCCGCGTTGGCTGAGCAGCCCGGCTGGTTGCAGCGAATTGGCTGTCAGTACCACTGGCAAAACCGAGGTTATCGCGATTTCCAGGATTTCCTCGATGCCCTCAGTTCGCGCAAGCGCAAGCAGATGCGCAAGGAGCGAGAGCAAGTGGCGGGGCAGGGCATTGAGTTTGAATGGCTCGACGGTGGGCAACTGACCCAGGCACAGTGGGATTTTGTCTATGCCTGCTATGCCAATACCTACGCGGTGCGTCGGCAATTACCCTATCTGACACGAGAGTTTTTCAGCCTGCTGGCAGAGCGCATGCCGGAGGCTATTCGCGTGGTGATGGCCAAGCAGGGGGCCAGACCGGTGGCCATGGCGTTCAGTCTGGTCGGCGGTGACAGTTTTTATGGTCGTTACTGGGGGTGCCTGGCGGAGTTCGACCGTCTGCACTTCGAGACGTGCTTCTATCAAGGCATGGACTACGCGATCGCCAATGGCTTTCAGCGTTTCGATGCCGGGGCGCAGGGCGAGCATAAGTTGATTCGCGGGTTCGAACCCGTTATCACCCATTCCTGGCACTACTTGCGTCATCCCGGATTGAAAGCGGCGGTCAACGATTTTTTGCAGCAGGAACGAGTCGCAGTGCTGGCGTATGCCGAGGAAGCGAAGGCAGCCTTGCCCTACCGGCAAGGCTGATCTTCACCACAGGCTCAACCGTTATTTCGAGACTTAATCGATCCCGACAAACCCGCCGGTCTGATGCTGCCACAGCCGTGCATACAGCCCGCCGTGCGCCAGCAGTTCAGCGTGACTGCCGGTTTCAGCGATCCTGCCGTTTTCCAGTACCACCAGCCGATCCATGCGGGCAATCGTCGAGAGGCGGTGGGCGATGGCGATCACGGTTTTACCTTGCATCAGGGTTTCCAGGCTTTCCTGAATCGCCGCTTCCACTTCCGAATCCAGCGCCGAGGTGGCCTCGTCCATGATCAGGATCGGCGCGTCCTTGAGCAGCACTCGGGCGATCGCGATCCGCTGACGCTGGCCGCCCGAGAGCTTCACGCCACGCTCACCGACGTGTGCATCGAAACCCGTGCGGCCTTCGGCATCTGAGAGCAAGGGTATGAATTCGTCAGCCCTGGCCTTGTGTACCGCTTCCCAGAGTTCGGCGTCGGTCGCATCGGGTTTGCCGTACAGCAAATTGTCGCGGATCGAACGGTGTAGCAGCGAGGTGTCCTGGGTGATCATGCCGATGCGTGCTCGAAGGCTTTCCTGGCCGACGTCGGCGATGTTCTGGCCGTCGATGAGGATGCTCCCGCCCTGCACGTCATAGAGGCGTAGCAGCAGGTTGACCAAGGTCGACTTACCGGCACCGGACGGGCCAATCAAACCGATCTTTTCACCCGGTTTGATGGTCAGGTTGAGGTCGCCGATGATCCCGCTCTTCTTGCCATAGTGGAAATCGACGTGCTCGAAACGTACTTCGCCACGGACCACTGCCAGTGGTTTGGCCTGGTCACGGTCGGTGATGCTGACCGGTTGGGCGATGGTCTGTAAACCGTCCTGGACCATGCCGATGTTTTCGAAGATGCCGGTCACGACCCACATGATCCAGCCGGACATGTTGACGATGCGGATCACCAGGCCTGTAGCCAGAGCAATGGCGCCCACCGAGATCAGCGACTGACTCCACAGCCACAAGGCCAGCCCAGTAGTGGAGACGATCAGCAGGCCGTTCATGCTGGTGATGGCTACGTCCATGCTGGTGACCACGCGGCCGGCCAGTTGGGCTTTTTCGGTTTGCTCCTTGATGGCTTCCTTGGCGTACTGCTGTTCAAAATTGGTGTGAGCGAACAGCTTCAGCGTGGTGATGTTGGTGTAGCCGTCGACGATCCGACCCATGAGTTTGGAGCGCGCGTCAGACGACTGCACCGATCGGTCCTTGACCCGTGGCACGAAGTAATAAAGAGCGCCAATGAAACCTGTAATCCAGGTGATCAGCGGGATCATCAGGCGCCAGTCAGCTTCGGCAAACAGCACCAGTGCGCTGATGGCGTAGATCAGTACGTGCCACAGGGCATCGACGGCTTGTACGGCAGAGTCGCGCAAGGCGTTGCCGGTTTGCATGATGCGCTGGGCGATGCGCCCGGCGAAGTCGTTCTGGAAAAAATTCAGGCTCTGTTTGAGGACGTAGCGGTGGTTCTGCCAGAGAATCAGGCTGGTCATGCCGGGCGTCAGGGTCTGATGCACCAGCAGGTCGTGCAGGCCGAAGAAAATTGGCCGCAGAATCAGTGTTACCACCACCATCCACGTCAGCTCGAGCGCATGGTCCTGGAAGAAATTGACGTTCGGTGTGCCTTGGGTGAGGTCGATGATGCGGCTCAGGTAGTTGAACAGCGCGACTTCGATCAAAGAAGCGAACAAGCCCACGACCAGCAGAGCGGCAAAACTGGGCCAGACTTGCTTCAAGTAATAGGTATAGAAGGGTAGAACGCGATCGGGAGGAGCCGCTGTCGGGGCATCGCGAAAAATGTCGATCAGTTGTTCAAAACGGCGATAGAGCATCTGTTCTCCGCCCCGGGGCGGGGCTCTCCTTTAAACAGTTCGAGCGGCGCCGGGCAACGGTCACCGCTCAAGACGTCCTGTGCGACTTAGTCGATGCGCTTGGCCGACTTGATGAAGACAGGGTCGGCCGGCACGTCTTTCATGCCGCTTTTGGTGGTGGTTGGCGAGTTGACGATGATGTCTACCACGTCCATGCCCTTCACGACCTTACCGAACACGGCATAGCCGTCACCGCTGTCGAGGAAATCGTTGTCTTTGACGTTGACGAAGAACTGGCTGGTGGCCGAATCCGGATCGGAGGTGCGGGCCATGGACAAGGTGCCACGGACGTTATGCAGGCCGTTTTTGGACTCGTTCTTGATCGGCGATTCGGTAGGTTTTTGCTGCATTTGTTGAGTGAAGCCACCGCCCTGGATCATGAAACCCGGGATCACACGGTGGAAAATTGTGTTGTTGTAGAAGCCGCTGTCCACGTACTTGAGGAAGTTTGCGGTACTTTTCGGCGCCTTCACCGGGTCCAGTTCGATTTCGATCTGGCCATTGGTGGTGTCAAGCAGCACGTGCGGCGCCTTGGCTGGCGTGGCGGCCATCAGGTTGGCGGCGAACAATACGGAGCCGGCGACGAGGGCGATTTTTTTCAACATGGGTCAGTGATCCTGAGGGGTAGTGTCGACTGCGCTAAGAAATTCGAGCAGCGTTTGGTTGAAGTTTTCGGGTTGATCCAGCGGGGTGGCGTGGCGCGAATCGGCAATCACCGCCAGCCGCGCATCGGGCAGCAGTTTTACATAGGTTTCTTTCAAGGCGACCGGGGTGTAGTCATGGTCGGCGCTGATGATGAGGGTTGGACAAGACACCCTGGAAAGTCGTTCCTGAACACCCCAGCCAACAATGGCATCGAAGCTGGCGAGATAAGCATGTTTGTCGTTTTTTGCCCAGCGCTCGGCGATTTTTTGTCGCAGATCGGCCTGTGCCGGCAGGGGGAACAGGTTGCGGCCCAGGGCCTTGCCAATGGTGCGCAGGCTGAGCAGCCGCATCAGGCTCCAGCGCTTGAACCACTGCCAGTAATCGTCGGTACTGCGCAGTTTGACCTCGGGCGCGCTGTTGACGATGCACAGGCTTTTGAGCAATTGCGGCTGATCTGTCGCCAATTGAAAACCGATCATGCCGCCCATGGACAAGCCCACGTAATGCGTCGGGCCCAGGTTCAGGTGTTCCATCAGGGCAATCAGGTCGGCACTGAAACCCTCGATGCTGTAGCGCTCGCGCGGTTTGTCCGAGCGCCCGTGGCCGCGCACATCGGGCACGATCACCCGGTAGTGAGCGGACAACACCGGGATCTGTTTTTCCCAGTCCAGGGTGCTCGAGCCGAGTCCGTGGACCAGCAGTAGTGGGGTGCCATGGCCATATTCTTCATAGTGCAGGGCGCAACCGTCATGTTCGAAATAAGCCATGGGTACACTCCGTGTCAGGCTTGTTCAGGGGCCGCGAATGGTGCAGTCAGCGGCGCGGTATCGAACGTTCGCAGCAGTTCGATGAGGATTTGCGTCGCCGGGCCCATGGGTTTGTCCTTGTTCGAGTACAGATAGAAACTCGGGTTGCGGCTGCCACCCTGGTCCAACGGTAGCAGCTTGAGCGTGCCTTCCTTCAATTCCCGCTCGATCAGGTGCCGCGGCAACCAGGCAAACCCCAGACCGCTGCTGACAAATGTCGCCGCAGTGGCCAGGCTGCCCACGGTCCAGCGTTGTTCGGCGCCGAGCCAGCCGACGTCGCGTGGTTGCTGGCGGCCGGAGTCGCGGATCACCACTTGCATTTGGGTTTCCAGGTCCTGAAAGTTGATTTCGCGGTTCAGGCGATGCAGCGGATGTTCGGGGTGGGCGACGGCCACAAATTCTACGGCGCTCAATTCTGCGCCAAGGTATCCGGGAATGCTCAGGCCGGTGATGGCAAGATCGGCCACCCCCTCAAGCAAGACTTCTTCGACACCGGACAATACTTCCTCGCGCAGACGTACTCGACAGCCTCGGCTTTGTGGCATGAAGGCGGTCAAGGCACGCACCAGACGCGCGCTCGGATAAGCCGCATCGACCACTAGGCGCACTTCCGCTTCCCATCCTTGCTCCATGTGGTGGGCCAGGTCTTCGAGCTGGCTGGCCTGTTTCACCAGTTGCCGGGAGCGGCGCAGCAACACACTGCCGGCGTCGGTCAGCACGGCTTTGCGCCCATCGATACGTAACAGCGGCACCCCGAGCTGGTCCTGCATGCGGGCCACGGTGTAGCTGACCGACGATTGCGAGCGGTGCAACGCTTCGGCGGCCTGGGCGAAACCGCCATGGTCGACTACAGCCTGTAATGTTCGCCATTGATCAAGGGTCACGCGGGGCGCTTTCATGATGAGCTCCTCTTGTCCTAAGCTGGCGGTCCTTATTGGAGACTGCCGAATGAAAAAATTCTGTTGTGTGATGTTGGCGCTGCTGCCGTTGACGGCCTCTGCTTATCCAATCGACGTTGAAAAACACCTCAACGGCCTGAGTGTGGATTACACGTCCTATGCCACAGACTCGGACATGAGCTCCATTCAGGTGAACAACTTCGGCGCCACCGACGTATCGTGCACGGTGGTGTTCAATAACGGCCCTGAAGCACCGCGCACTCGCAGAGTCGACGTGGCCGCCGGCAAATTCAAAAATGCCTCCGCCAAGTTCAATCGCACCATCACTCGTCTACGTATCGTCCTGACCTGCACGCCGAAGTAGCGTCACGTGGAGCAAGCCTGCTGGGCATGCTCCGCTTATAAACGAATTTATTGATGGTTTGCAGCAGTTATTTGCGCTTTTTCATCAATATGGCTCTGTTTACTCTCCACTCCATCGACTTACAGCATTCTCAGATGGAGCCTACATCCCATGTCACGCGTTCTGATCATCGAAAGCAGCGCCCGTCAGCAAGACTCGGTCTCCCGTCAGTTGACCCAGACCTTCATCAAACAGTGGAAAGCCGCGCATCCGTCCGATCAGATCAGCGTGCGTGATGTGGCGCTCAACCCGGTGCCACATCTGGACAGCAACCTGTTGGGCGGCTGGATGAAACCTGCCGAGCAGCGCAACGAGATCGAACAGGCTTCGCTGGAGCGCTCCAATCAGTTGACCGACGAGTTACTCGCTGCCGACGTGCTGGTGATGGCTGCGCCCATGTACAACTTCGCCATCCCAAGCACCCTTAAAGCCTGGCTCGACCACGTGCTGCGTGCCGGCGTGACTTTCAAGTACACCGCAACCGGTCCGCAAGGCTTGCTCACGGGCAAACGGGCTTATGTGCTGACCGCTCGCGGCGGGATTTACGCGGGCAGCGCCGCGGATCACCAGGAACCGTACCTGCGTCAGGTCATGGGCTTTATCGGTATCCACGACGTGACGTTTATTCACGCCGAGGGCATGAACCTGGGCGGCGACTTCCAAGAGAAGGGCCTGAACCAGGCTAACGCCAAGCTTTCTGAGGTCGCCTAAGGTTTTAATCGCCAGATAATCGCTTGATGTTCAAGTGATCTGGCGCAACTCCTTCAAGGCTTTCCGCGCATCGAACCTCCCTTTGCACTTGTTGCTACTGAGTGTGTAGCCCGATTGAACGCTTTAGCGAGATCGGGCTTTTTTTTGCCTGCGATTTTGTTGAGGTCTACACCCTCCAGGTGGATGTTGCTTGAAGCTTCGCAGTGAAGCGCAAAACCGGCTATGGTCGCTGCCATTCGAAATGAGGCGAAGCATGGGCTATCTACTTTTTGTCACGCTGATTCAGGCGTTTTCCTTCAGTCTGATCGGCGAATACCTGGCCGGGCATGTCGACAGTTATTTCGCGGTGCTGGTGCGCGTGTTATTGGCGGGGCTGGTGTTTGTTCCGTTGACCCGCTGGCGCTCGGTTGAGCCGGCGTTCATGCGCGGCATGTTGCTGATCGGTGCGTTGCAGTTCGGCGTGACCTACGTTTGCCTGTACCTGAGTTTTCGGGTGCTGACGGTGCCTGAAGTGTTGCTCTTCACCATCCTCACGCCGTTGCACGTGACCTTGATCGAAGACGCGCTCAACCGGCGCTTCAACCCGTGGGCGTTGGTGGCGGCGCTGGTGGCTGTACTCGGTGCGGCAGTGATTCGCTACGACCGGATCAACCCGGACTTCTTCATGGGGTTCCTGCTGCTGCAACTGGCCAACTTCACTTACGCCGCCGGGCAAGTGCTTTATAAACATCTGGTGGCGCGATACCCGAGCGATTTACCGCATTACCGACGTTTCGGCTATTTCTACCTGGGGGCGTTAGCGGTGGCATTGCCGGCGTTTCTGCTATTCGGCAAACAGAACTTCCTGCCCGAGGCACCACTGCAATGGGGCGTTCTGGTGTTCCTTGGGCTAGTTTCTACGGCACTGGGGCTTTACTGGTGGAACAAAGGCGCGTGCCTGGTGAATGGCGGCACGCTGGCGGTGATGAACAATCTGCATGTGCCGGTGGGGTTGCTGATCAATTTGTTGATTTGGAATCAGCATGAAGAGCTGGGACGGCTGTTCCTCGGCGGGGCGGTGATTTTGGCGGCGGTGTGGGTCAGTCGGTTGGGCATACGCCGATTGGCAGTCGCACCCTGACCCCGTGCGGGAGCGAGCGGGCTCGTCCCACAGGGATTGTGGTGTTACATAAATTGTTTTTCCGGCGCGGGGATGTGGTTCGCGCCGAGCACCGCCGGCAGCAGTCCGGCCCGCAAATCCCCGCCACTCGGCTGTTGGTAAAGGTTCAAGCCAAACTCCTGCAACACCGCCAGCAAGTAATCGAAAATATCGCCCTGAGTCCGCTCGTAATCAGCTCACGCCGTGGTGCGGGTGAAACGGTAGATTTCCAGCGGAATGCCCTGAGCGGTGGTCTGCATCTGGCGGACCATGCAGGTCATGTTCGGCTGAATTTCGGGTCGGCTCTTGAACGTCTTGAGGCCGAAGTTATTCAGGAAGCCATCGCGGCGACGAGCGATGGCGCAGGAAATGGTTTGCTCAGGTCGGTGCAGTATTAAGTTGGCGTGCCTGGCTTTTCAGGGTTAGCCTCACGTGCTTTCGCTATCAGCCGCGCTTGGCGCCTGCGCCAACCTGTCCCAGGATGCTGCATGATCCAAGAAGAAATTCTGGAGTGTTGAGAGCGATCGAGGTACTCATGCGGAGATTCTGTAGCCTGACCCGAAACGGATACCGGTATCCGTTAGCATCACTCCTCATTGTTATGGATCACGACCAGCAATTGCGCCTGCTTCTCCCCAACTGAACGTATCCGATGCGGTTTTTGTGCGTTGAAATGCAGTGCATCCCCGCAATTGAGAATCACCCGTTCATTCATGAAGTCCACCTCGACTTCGCCCTCGTGGACAAATAAGAATTCTTCACCAAGGTGTTCTTTGAATGTCGAATCGCCGAAGGTCGCAGGGGGGCGAATGATGAATGGCAGCAGGGTAAGGTCTGCGACTCTGTGGGCCAATACAGCATAGTCAGCACTGTGGCCGTTAGACGATAGCGATTGGCGCTCGTTGCTTCTGACCAGGCTATAGCTGGCTTGTGAGGTGGATCCTTCAGCAAAAAGCTCTTCGACACTCACGTTAAACGCCGTCGCGAGCTTTAAGGCTGCTGCAATCGACGGCGTGTTCAACCCTCTTTCCAACTTGGACAGGTAACTCTTGGTCATACCCGTCTTTTCGGAAAGTGTCTCAAGGGTCATCCCCAGCCGTTTTCTTAGTATTTTCAGTCGGATAGACATCTACTATTTCCGTAAAAGAAAAGTTTCACAGTTGACAATGACACAATTTGTCATATATCTTCGTTTGTGTCATGCGTACTCTACCCGATCACCAGCGACACTGCTGGTAGCACCGTTGACGGCGTACTTAAGGGTGTCTTCTAAGGATGGAAATGGCCAAGACATTAGCATTACCAAAGGATCAGCTTGTCAAGCAGGCCCTTGCAGAGATGCAAAGCAACCTGGCTGACAATACATGGACTGAGCGGGAGAAGCTGGCGTTGACGTGCCGAATTCTCTATGAAAACGGCCACGATTCTGGCCTCTCGGGGCAGATTACGACCCGTGGCCCCGAGCCTGGTACGTACTACACCCAACAGTTAGGTCTGGGCTTCGACGAAATAACCGCAAGTAATTTGCTTCTGGTTAATGAAGATCTTGAGGTCCTTGAAGGCTGCGGTATGCCTAACCCCGCTAACCGTTTTCACAGTTGGGTATATCGCGCCCGCGCAGATGTGATGTGCATGATCCATACCCATCCGACCCATATTGCGGCGCTCTCAATGCTCGAACTGCCTTTGGTCGTTTCGCACATGGATATGTGTCCGCTTTACGACGATTGCGCCTTTTTAGAACACTGGCCCGGTATACCGGTTGGGAATGAGGAGGGAGAGCTCATCACCCGCGCACTCGGCGAGAAGCGGGCGGTTTTGCTTGCCCATCACGGCCAGCTGTCTACAGGGAGAACAATCGAGGAAGCTTGTGTTACCGCACTGCTGATCGAGCGCGCCGCCAAGCTGCAATTGCTGGCCAGCGCGGCAGGCGAAATCAAGCCCATCCAACCGGAATTAGGACAGGAAGCTCACGATTGGATTTCCAAGCCCAAGCGCCACGGCGCAGCATTTAACTACTATGCGCGGCAAGTTCTGCGTCGGCATGCCGGCTGCCTGAGCTGAACCAATCCATTTGCTTTACTGGAGAGACATGATGTCTACCCCTTCCATACTGGACGAGCCCCCTGAAAGACAGGACACCGTTTCCCCCTTAACATAAGGGATAGGCAAACGACTGTGTATATGACTAATAGAAACGATAAGGGTGGGGAGCTTTTGGGTCAGGAGCGGCGTCGCCGCTGGAGCCCGGAGCAAAAACTGGCCATGGTTCGCGAGAGCCTGCAACCGGGGCAAAGCGTCTCGGTGGTGGCTCGACAGAATGGCGTGAATGCCAACCAGTTGTTTCAGTGGCGCAAGCTCTATCAGAGCGGCAGTCTCTCGGCTGTCAGTGCTGGGGAGAGCGTGGTGCCCGCTTCCGAGCTGGCCGATGCGCTCAAGCAGATCCGCGAGCTACAGCGCATGCTTGGCAAGAAAACCATGCAGGTCGAGATCCTTCAGGAAGCTGTGGAGATTGCTCGGTCGCGAAAATGGATTGCGCACTCACCCTTGTTGCCGGGGGACGACCAGTGAAGCTGATCAGTGAAAGTCTCGGTGTAGCGCGCTCGCAATTGACGGTTCGACTCAACCCAAATGCTCAGGTCGAGCGGCGTCGCCCTGCGCTGGACGATGCCGCACTGGTCGAAGAAATTCAGGCTGAAGTGAGTGAACTGCCCAGCTACGGGTACCGCCGTGTGTGGGGGTTGCTGCGTCGTCGGCGTGAAAAGCAGAGTCAGGCGCCGATCAACGTCAAGCGGGTTTATCGCGTCATGCGCGATCATCAGTTGCTGCTGGAGCGACGGATTAAACAACCGGGTGTGGCACGCCGTCACGAAGGCCGAATTGCCGTGGCCACCAGCGATACCCGGTGGTGCTCGGACGGGTTTGAGTTTCGCTGTGATGATAACGCCAAGCTGAGCGTGACCTTTGCCCTGGACTGCTGCGACCGCGAAGCCATCGGTTGGGTGGCCAGCCCGACCGGGTACAGCGGCGACGATATCCGTGATCTGATGCTGGAGGCGGTGGAAAAACGCTTCGGTGAAGAGGCGCCTGCCACCCCGGTGCAATGGCTGAGCGACAATGGCTCGGCCTACATCGCTGAACAGACACGCCAGTTTGCCCGACAGATCGGTTTGCAACCGGTGACCACACCGGTGCGTAGCCCGCAGAGCAACGGCATGGCCGAGAGCTTCGTCAAAACGATGAAACGCGACTACGTCGCGCACATGCCCAAACCTGACCGGGAAACAGCCTTGCGTAACCTGACGATTGCCTTTGAGCATTACAACGAGGAGCATCCGCACAGCGCGCTGAAATACCGTTCACCACGGGAGTTTAGGCGTTTGGCAGCGGCATCAATTTAACGGGGTGCAGGTGTCCGGTTTGATAGGGGCCAGTCCACATACATGGAATCATCGGTTACACCATTACCCCCTTTACTTCTAATGGAGAGGGCATTGAGCTCGATGCGCTTGGCCGCTCAATTGATCGCCTGATCAGCGGCGGCGTCCACGCAATTGCGCCATTGGGCAGCACCGGTGAGGGTGCTTACCTGAGTGATACGGAATGGGATCAAGTCGCTGAGTTCAGTATTTCTCATGTTGCCAAGCGCGTGCCCACTATAGTCAGCGTGTCGGACTTGACCACTGCTAACGCTGTACGACGGGCGCGCTTTGCCGAAGCTCATGGCGCCGATGCCGTCATGGTGCTCCCGTCATCATATTGGAAGCTGAGCGAGCAGGAAATCCTGCAGCATTATCAAACTATTGGCGACGCCATAAGTTTACCAATCATGCTTTATAACAACCCGGCTGTTAGTGGCACCGACATGTCGGTGGAACTTATTTTACGGATTTTCGATACCGTGGAAAACGTAACAATGGTCAAAGAGAGCACTGGCGATATTCAGAGAATGCACAAACTGCACCTTCTCGGAGAACGTCGGGTGCCATTCTATAATGGTTGCAATCCGCTGGCCTTGGAAGCGTTCGCAGCTGGCGCTGTAGGCTGGTGTACTGCGGCACCCAACCTAATAGCTGACTTGAATGGGGCACTTTATAGAGCAATTCTCGATAATGAGTTAGGTAGTGCCCGCGAGCTATTCTACCAGCAGCTGCCATTGCTGGACTTCATACTCAAAGGCGGATTGCCCGCGACCATCAAGGCGGGTCTCCGCATGACCGGGCTAGAGGCCGGAGATCCACGGCTGCCTGTGTCTGCATTAAGTGAGGTTGCCTGTTTTGAACTACGCGGTTTACTGGCTAAATTGCTATAAGACAAACTTATACGCTGGGTGAGTCATCGCCCCAACATTGCTCCATAGTTTTAGCAACAATATTAGGCGGGATAAGCTTTATCAACCTGACATGAATGACTGCTTAAATTCAATTTAAACCGTTGGCCCGTGCTTGCAGCGCCTGCGAGCAATATGGGCTTTCGCCCCTACCCAAAAGATCAATGGGCTGCATACTTATGGAGCGCCATTGTTTTGCGTGGGTATAATATTTTTATACTGACCGAAGATAGGAAGTAATAGTGACGTCGCTTAATCAGAGCTTTGGCGAAAACAATCATGTGGGCGCGATGCTCAAAAAACTATCAGGTCTGTGGGCTAACAGGGCGGCTATCAATAAAGCACCCTTGATGTATTCTGCACTGGCGTTCGACCCTAACAAAGATGACTACAGTGAATCGCTGCTGCCCTTCAAAGACCATGAAGTGTGGCTCGAAGCCCCCGCTCATATTCGATCCAAATGCCTGTCATATGCTTGGATCATTTACAACATGAAAACCATCTATATTGAATGCGATATCGTTACACCCGTATGCGAAGACCTGATCAAGTCACCTCCCTCCGACTCAAGCAACAGAGAGGTTATTCAGGAGGCCATGGCCGAAGCATTGTTGGATGAAGCCCTGCATACGAAGATGTCACTGTCCGCCTGTAACTATATCTATAAAATGCGCGGTATCGACTACTTTGATTTCACAGATTTCAACTTGGTAAAATGGCAGCGGGATATTTTGTCATCCTGCACGGCAGCATGGGAACGACGGCTAACTCGATTCGGAATTGCCTGCGCCAGCGAAACATTAATAACGGACTATCTGAAAACCATGTCGGAAGACACCTCTATCCAGCCCATCTGTCATGAGGTCACAAGCGCTCACGCTATGGATGAATGGAGTCACTCAAGCGTGTTCAGCTTGGTCGCGACCGACATCGTCCAGGGCTTGGGTCGCAATGAACGAGACTACCTGCGAGCGATTATTACTAAAACGGTAAGCATGTTTGCTGATAATGAGCTTGGCGCATGGGAGAAAGCATTCTCGATGGTTGGTCTGCAAAATCACAAAGAATTACTACGTGATACCCAGTCTTTGGATGGAGTACACATCTATACGGGCTCTGTTGAATCGTTGATTGATCGTATAGGGTTGAACTGATAATGGATGCTTTACATTTCCAAGAGATGTTTGGGGTTTCTCTCTATGTTGTTCTTTTTCTTATAGCCGGCGCTACTGTTGCCGGTTTTATCGATTCGATTTGCGGTGGAGGCGGTCTGATATCCGTTCCCGTGCTACTGCTCGCCGGGTTTACACCTGCTGAAGCCATAGCCGCCAATAAACTTCAAGGTACATTGGGTGGGCTTGCCTCAACCCACTATTATTTAAATAAGAAAATTATTGAATGGGCAGTGCTGAAAAAAATGACCATTGGTTCCCTTCTAGGCGGGGCACTGGGCACGTTAATGGTTTATTTTGTTGGTAACGGTTTTATGGAGACCGCGCTCCCAATAATGTTGGTAGCCATGGCGTTCTATTTTGCGTTTTCCTCCAAAGTCAGTGATGTAGGCGGAAAAGCAGTTATGCCTATATCTATGCTGGGAGCGTCAGTCATCCCTTGTATTGGACTATATGACGGCTTCTTTGGCCCAGGAGCCGGCACATTTTACTTGATGGCTTTGGTTTCGCTGGGTGGGATGGCGATGACTCACGCGGTCGCCTATTCTAGAGTTTTGAATTTATTCAGTAACGCTATATCGCTACTGATTTTTATTTTGCTCGGGAAAATGGTTTGGGTCGCTGGTTTCGCCATGTCAATAGGTGAAGTTGCAGGTGTTTACTTGGGCTCACATCTGGTCCAGAAAAACGGTGCCAAACTCGTAAAGCCATTAGTTGTTGTTGCCTGCATTGGCATGGCAATTAAATCCATTTATAGTTGATGACTTATGCATAATAGAAGTTTCCTGCGCTGTGAGAACGTCACTCAAGATACTGCTTCGGTCAGGACATTCGCTTTGCGCGTGCTCGCAAAAGAAATGGCCGAGCAATGTGATATGGGTAAATATTTGATTTTAGAACTACCTGATCAAGACGGCGTTATTCAGCAGCGTAATTATTCGATAGTCGGTAGGCCCGAGGCAGATTTGGTTGAGATATCGGTCAAAGACACTGGCAGGTCAGGCATATCGAGTCAGCTTCATTCAAAGGTGGTCGTAGATTCATTGCTGCTCTCTGCGGGAGTGGGCGGCGCTATCACTGTAGACAGCTTGGCAGATGTGCAAAAGGTCGCCATGTTTGCAGGGGGCATTGGTATAACTTTACCCCTGGCGCTCATACGCCAACTGGACATGCGGGCCAAGAAAAAAATATGGACTCCGAGCGTTCAACTGTTTGTATCAGTGCCTTCACTTGTAGAACTTCCTTACCTGGATGAGCTTTTGGCGATGGCACTTTCGAGCGCATGGCTCGACGTAAGAATTTTTTTGACGCAGGAAAAGTTTGTCAGTGACTCCAAGCTTTTTACCTCAGGTAGGCCGCAGCGAGCTGATTACAAGGAAATGAGTGTTCCGGATATTGCCGTGATTTGCGGAAGCAAAGGTTTTGTGTCGGAAAATCGTGATGTCCTGAATCACTTGTTTCCGGAAACAAAACTACTGATAGAGAATTTCACCCAGGTTTCTGACCACGTGAGGCATTCCGCAGACGGGGATGAGGCGTCATGTAATGTCACTGTCTACGGAACTGATCAGCAGCATCAATTTTCTAAGGGGGTCACTCTACTTGGCGAGTTTGATCGATGTCATCTGAAGATCAAAAGCCAGTGTAAATCTGGTATTTGTGGCAGTTGCAGGGTGAGACTGAGAAGTGGGTCTGTACGAAGTGATGGCGATTTTGCACTGACCCCTAGAGAGCGGGAGAATGGATATATCCTTTCATGTTGCTCTTACCCGACGAGCGAGAGTATTTGCATAGAAATATAGCCGCTACAGATTAGGGGGGACGTTCGCCTCGGCTAAGATATTTAGCGGAGCAATTTGGACAAGGAGCCCTCGCGTGGAGCTACTCAGTTCTGCACCTTGACCGTGTGTAAGGTGATGCCCACCACGTCACCATCGGCGCCAACTTGCGGCACTCAATCCAGTCGCCGCCCCGCCGCCTGTCGTTGCTGGTCAACTGCACACTGGCGACGAACGACAGCAGGGTGTCCTTGTCGACCAACAGTATCACCGCCGACATGGCGCTCAGACCCGATAGCAGTGACAGGGGTGAACGGTCGATCAGGGTGGCGACGATGGTGGTCGCGCCAAAGACGAACAACACCATTTTCGTCAGTTGCACATAGCCTTTGATGGAACGGGTGCGGGCGTGTTCGGTATGCACGTAGATGTCCAGCAGGGCGTTAAGCAATGCGCTGAGTGCCAGCACCAGAAACAGAATGGTGAAGGCCAGAGCGACGTTGCCCAGGAAGATCAGGCTGGTTTTGCCCAGCTCCGGCACCTGATAAGGGCCGAACTGGACCGCCAGTAACGGCATCATCTGCGCCAACCGGTGAAAGACTTTGTTGTGCCGCAAGCTGTTGACCCAATGCAGCGCCGGTTGGCGCCCGAGCATTTTGGTCGCGTGAAGCACAGGCAACGCGCCACTCGTCCGAGGACCAGCGCCACCACCAACAACACCATCAGCGCTAGGCTGGAATGCAGCAGTGGGTGCTGATCAAGTGCGCCCAGAGGTCTTGGGCATTGAGCCAGCGCTTTGTGATGTCCGTTAGCTAAAACGGTTTTTCTGTGGGTTATGACGGGGGGGATTAGAGCTTTTAAGACGCTTCGTCTTACCGTTGGAGACAAAACAGGCAATAAAAAAGCCACTGTTTACGGTCTATTGCATAAAGAAACTCGGCCTCGGCGCTCGAAACCGTTACCCTATGCAGCTGTTTTTTTGTATTTCTTCGAGGTAACACCCGTGTTTTCCCAATTCGCCCTGCACGAACGCCTGCTCAAAGCCGTGGCCGAGCTTAAATTTGTCGAGCCAACGCCCGTGCAAGCAGCGGCTATTCCGCTGGCGCTCCTAGGGCGTGACCTGCGGGTGACAGCGCAAACCGGCAGCGGCAAAACCGCTGCGTTCGTTTTGCCGATCCTCAACCGTTTGATCGGCCCGGCCAAAGTCCGCGTCAGCATCAAGACCCTGATCCTGCTGCCAACCCGTGAGTTGGCTCAGCAGACGATCAAGGAAGTCGAGCGCTTCGCCCAGTACACGTTCATCAAGTCCGGTCTGATTACTGGCGGTGAAGACTTCAAGGTCCAGGCTGCCATGCTGCGCAAGGTGCCGGACATCCTGATCGGTACGCCGGGCCGGATGATCGAGCAACTGAACGCTGGCAACCTGGACTTGAAAGAAGTCGAAGTGCTGGTACTCGACGAAGCTGACCGCATGCTCGACATGGGCTTTGCCGATGACGTCCAGCGTCTGGTGCAAGAATGCACCAACCGTCAGCAGACCATGCTGTTCTCCGCCACCACTGGCGGTTCGGGCCTGCGCGACATGGTCGCCAAGGTGCTGAACAATCCAGAGCACTTGCAGCTCAACAACGTCAGCGATCTGAACGCCACGACCCGTCAGCAAATCATCACGGCCGACCACAACCAGCACAAAGAGCAAATTGTGAACTGGCTGTTGGCCAACGAGACTTATCAGAAAGCCATCGTGTTCACCAACACCCGAGCCATGGCCGACCGCATCTACGGCCGTCTGGTGGCGCAGGAATACAAGGCGTTCGTGCTGCACGGTGAGAAAGACCAGAAAGACCGCAAGCTGGCCATCGATCGTCTGAAGCAGGGCGGCGTGAAAATCCTTGTTGCTACCGACGTCGCGGCTCGCGGTCTGGACGTAGAAGGCCTGGACCTGGTGATCAACTTCGACATGCCGCGCAGCGGCGACGAATATGTTCACCGCATCGGTCGTACCGGCCGTGCCGGCAACGATGGCCTGGCTATCTCGCTGATCTGCCACGGCGACTGGAACCTGATGTCGAGCGTCGAGCGCTACCTCAAGCAGAGCTTCGAGCGCCGCACCATCAAGGAAGTCAAAGGCACCTACGGCGGACCGAAAAAGGTCAAGGCTTCGGGCAAAGCCGTTGGCGTGAAGAAGAAAAAAGTCGACGCCAAAGGCGACAAGAAAAAAACCGGCGCCAAGGCTCCGACCAAACGCAAGATCGCTAACCGCCCGAAGACCGACGCTCTGTCGCTGGTCAGCAAGGACGGCATGGCTCCGCTCAAGCGCCGCAAGCCGGAAGCGCCGGCGGCTGAATAACGCGCCGTAGCGACCCAATAAAAAACCCGGACAGTGTCCGGGTTTTTTTATATCCAGCGTTTGTCAGTTCCCCAACAGGCCGCGGGTGTCTGCGTCAAACGCTTGCTTGGCCCGCGATGCGGCGGGTGTGAGCAGTGCCATCAGGCTGACCTCGCTGTAGAGTTGCGTTGCCGCGAGTTCCGGGGGCGTCGGTGCGATCGGGATCAGCACATCGTCACCGTCTGCGTGCAGCCAGATCGCTACAACGTGCAGTGCCGAGATAAACAACACCCGCAGCTCCACGGTCTTGCCCTGCAATTGCGCCGCGTTTTCCGCCAGCTCCAGCGCACTGACCGTGGCCGACGCCATGGCACCGTGGTTGAGAGAGGAGAACTCGACATGGCCTTGCTTTTCAGCCAGCTGTGCCTCGGCAATGGTCACGCCATCGGCAAACACCAGGTAATGCCAATCACCCAGAGCGGCGTCTTTCAGACGTTTGCCTTGTGCCAGGTCTTCCAGGCTCAGTGAGTAACTGCGGTAAGGCGCAGACAAACTGATGCCGCTGGCCGAGGCTTGAGCAAACTGCCGGTTGATGCCAAAGCCTTGGGTTTGCAGTGCAGCTTGCAGCGCCGGGCGAAGGGTTTGTACGCCATTGGAAGGCGCCTTTGGATAAGTAAGTTGCATGGTGTGCCCTCCTAGTTTTTACGGGTGAAGTAGGTGTTGGTCCAGTTACCGCCACCGTTGTACGAACCGGGGAACGCGTTGACCGCTCGGGTCGAGTAGCCGTAGATCGAATCCGCGATCAATAGGTAGTTACCGTTGGTGCCATAGATCGTCAGAAAGTGCGCACCTCCGCCGTACCAGGCACAGCGCAAACCGATCGGTCGGCCCATGCAGATCTGATTCTCGATGGCTGACAGCTGCAGCGAGCCCTGATTCATGCCGTTGTAACTGCGAGTGATCGTCAGGGCTGAATCCAGATAGCCGTACACGTTGCAGGGCCCAGGTTGATTGCAGCAGTTGCGGTCCAGCGCTGCGGTGGCGACCCCGCACTGGGTCCACGACCCGGTGCCGTAATAGTTACCGACCGAGGCGGAAACCGCCGCCCAGCACCAGTTGCTCTGGGTTTGTGGCTGCATGTTGAAGTTCAGACTGGCCGCCGCGAGCGGTGCGTGTTCTGCGCCAGGTACAACGTCTGCCAGTTTCGGGTTGACCAGATGACTGGCCAAGCACTTCGGCAGGGATCTGCCGGTGAAATGCGTTGCTTCAGTGGTTAACATTTTCAATCCTCCATGAGTGAAATCAAGCGTCTAGCTTGTGAGTTTGTAGCGGTGTTGCTGAGCGATCGGCGTCTGTGTCTTGCCATGTTTGATGGCCGCTCCGATCTCTGGCTCGAGGTAACCTTAGGTCTAAATATGCATTGATGCAAACAAATAAATGCACTGGTGCAATTCCAGGTGCGAAAATAGACCGTCCTCAGAGAGCGCCTAACACCGTTGTTCTAAAAAACACGCTGCAAGACCTGCCCCGCATGCGGCATGCGCACCTTCCCCTCTGCGCGCTGAAACTGCGTGTCATTCGAGACACATTTAGCAATAAATTCACACGACGTATATTGACGTCAAAATAGTGGCCATCTAATATCGCGCCACTATTTTGCTACCAGTCGTTATTTCGAGGGATCGAACATGTACCCACTCACCCTCACGAAGAGGCTGTGTGCGGCTTTGCCGTTTTTGCTGCTGTGTTTTTACCCGTTGAGTCTGGCCTACGCTGCGACCAGTCCGGGTGACACTGATCTGATCCGCGACCGCCAGGATCGCTTGCTTGATGAGCAACACCGGCGCCTCGAAGAGCTCAAGGCATTGCCCGGCAAACAAGCCATGCCTGTCCAGCCGACGGCCCCGGCTGATGCTCGTTGTTTCCCTATCCAAGACATCGAACTCAAAGGAGCCGACAGCCTCTCTGTCGCTGAGCAGCAGCATTTACTCAAGTCCTATATCGGCCAGTGCCTGGGCGTCACACAGCTCAATGAGCTGCTCAAGGTCATTACCGATCATTACATCGAGAAGGGCCTGGTCACCAGTCGTGCCTATTTACCGCAGCAGGACTTGTCCGCCGGGCATCTGAAAGTGCTGGTGGTCGAAGGCAAGCTCGAAGGAGTGAAGGGCGCGCAGGACAGCAAATTGTCCGACCGTGAACTGGCCATGGCGTTTCCCGGCAAGACCGGTGATCTGGTCAATCTGCGCGAGATCGAGCAGATGGTCGACCAGTTGAACCGCTTGCCGTCGAATCAGGCGCAGATGGAGTTGTCGCCGGGCAAGGCCGTAGGTGGCAGTGACGTGCTGGTCAAGAACACGCCGCAAAAACCCTGGCGTGCTGGTCTGTCACGCAGCAACGAAGGCCAGCGCAGCACCGGCGAGCAGCAATGGGGCACCACGTTTGATTGGGACAGCCCGTTGGGCCTGGCCGATCAGTTGAATCTGCGTGGCGGTCACGACGCGGTGAGCGATCACCAGCAGACGTCCAGCAACGCAATGCTGACTTACAACCTGCCGTGGGGCTGGTGGAATTTCAATTACACCTACAGCCAGAGCGATTACCGCTCGCAGGCACAAGCCAACGGCTTCAATTTCAAACAGACGGGCGACAGCGAAAACCATCAGCTTCGCGCCGAGCGGGTGATCCATCGTGATGCGGTGAGCAAGACGTCGCTCAGCGCCGGTCTGTCGTACCTGCGCACCAACAACTTCATCGAAGACAGCAAGCTGGCCCTGAGCAGCAACCGCCTTAGCGAAGCGCAGTTCGGGATCAACCATGGGCGGCGGATCGGCAGTGCCTTCGTCAACCTTGACCTGGGCATGCAGAACGGCATCGGCGCGTTTGGCGCTCAGGACAATGGTCATCCCGATCCCGGCGAGCCGGACGCGCGTTATCGCAAATACACCGGAACCTTGAGTTACTTGCAGCCGTTCAAAGTGTGGGGCGAGTCGTTCAGTTTCAGCAGCCTGATGACCGGCCAACACAGTGAAGACGTGTTGTTCAGCCCGCAGCGCACCAGCCTCGGCGGGCAGTCGTCGATTCGTGGTTACAAGGATCAATCGTTGTCCGGCGACAGCGGTGGGTACTGGCGCAATGACCTGCGCTGGAGCCGCCCGATCAGCTTCGAATGGCTACGCCCGGTGTTCGCCGAGTACGGCACAAGCCTCGGTTATGACCAAGGGGTGATCAGCGCCAACCGCTACAACGGCGCTCAGCACGGGCGCATGTCCAGCGATTCTGTGGAGCTGTTCGCCCGTGGGCAGCATGTGGCCGCCAGCGTGACCTTCGCCCACTCGCTGGAACGGCCGTATGCGCTGACCGAGCGCGAAGCACCGATTTATTTCCGTATGGATTTTTTCCTCTAATTCAGTTTTTTTGAGACCTCCAACATGGACGTTCGCCAACACGCCTTTCTTGCGCGCCAGCCTTCTGCTGAGCTGAAAACCCGCGAGCACTTCTGGGGTATGCCCAAACGCGGGTTGGCGTTCCTGTTGGCGAACGTTATGTTTTGGCAGCCGATGTGGGCCCAGGCCGACGGCATTGTGGTGGCGAACCCCGGCACCAGCCTTGGCCAGGCCGGAAATGGCGTGCCGATCGTCAACATCGCCACACCCAACGGCTCCGGTCTGTCGCATAACCAGTTCCATGACTACAACGTCGGCACCCAAGGCGTAATCCTCAACAACGTTGCGGCGCAAACCGGCGCCACGCAGTTGGGCGCAATCATCGTCGGCAACCCCAACCTGACCAATCGGGTTGCGGCGCAAACCATTCTCAACGAAGTGGTCGGCGGCAGCCCGAGCCAGTTGCGCGGCTACACCGAAGTGGCGGGGCAATCGGCCCGAGTGATCGTGGCTAACCCTTACGGCATCAGCTGTAATGGCTGCGGCTTTATCAATACCCCGCGCGTCACGTTGACCACCGGTAAACCCGTGCTCGACAACGGTCGCCTGGATCGTTTTCAGGTCGATCAGGGCAGCGTTTCCATCGACGGCGATGGCCTCAACGCCAGCAACGTCGATCACTTCGAAATCATCACCCGCAGCGCGAAAATCAACGCCCAGATCCAGGCGAACAACCTGACGATTATCGCCGGTCGCAACGACGTCAACGCTGACACCCTCAACGCCACGGCTCGGGCGAATGACGGCAGTGCGAAGCCGGAACTGGCTATCGACTCCTCAGCCTTGGGCGGCATGTACGCCGGGACGATAAAACTGGTCGGCACCGAGGCCGGGGTCGGTGTCCGATTGGCGGGTAACGTGGCGGCCAGTGGCGGTGATATCCAACTCGACGTTAACGGTCATTTGAGTCTGGCCCAGACCGCCGCCAGTGGCGCTGTCAACGTCAATGCCGCGAGTCTCGATGTCAGCGGCCGGGTGTACGCCGGCAGCAGCCTGGCGATCAACACCCGCGGTGATCTCAACGTCCAGCAGAGCCTCGCCGCCCGCGATCGCATCAGCCTCTCCAGTGGTGGACAACTGAGCAATCAGGCGGTCATCGAAGCCGGCGTCAATAGCGACAACAGCCGCAACGCCACGGGCGATGTCAGCCTGAGCGCGCAAAACCTGAGCAACACTGGCAGCATCATCGCCAGTCGCGCGGTACAAGCGACTGTGGCGCAGACCCTGTTTAACCAGGGCGGCACCTTGAGCGCACAGCAAAGCGCGAACATCACGGCCGCAACCCTGGATAACCAGAACAAGGGCCGAGTGCTGAGCAGCGGTAGTCTGGGCGTCAGCGCCACCCAGTTGCTCAACGCCCAAGGTGGGTTGTTCCATAGTGCCGGTAGCCTGACGACCCAAGCCGGTTATGTGAATAACAACGGCGGCGAGGTGTCCAGTCTCAATACCGCGACGCTGAATATCGCCTCGCTGGACAACGTGGCCGGCTTGGTGTCGGCCGGCATGGCCCTGAGTCTCACGGCGAGCGGGAAGGTGAATAACCAGGGCGGCAAACTCACCGGGCTGGATACGCTGAACCTCAGCGCCGGGCAGGTCGATAACAGTAATCAAGGGCGCATCGCCAGCAACCAGACACTGACCGCCAGTGTCAGTGGTCTCGATCAACACAACGGTGGTCAGCTCACCAGTAGCAGCGCTTTGACCCTGGATTTGAATCACGGTCAGTTGAACAACCAGAACGGCCTGATCAACGCACCGTTGCTGATGCTGAAAAACCTTCAGGGCGTCGTCAACCAGAACGGTGAGATCTCCAGCGCGCAAGCGTTCACCCTGGCCGCCGATAGCTTCGATAACAGTAACGGCAAATTGCTCAGCAACCAGGCACTGACTCTGCGCATCAATCAGGCGCTGAGCAACGTCAATGGCCTGATATCAGCGGCCACTCTCGATGCTCACAGCGCCAGCGTGGACAACAGCAACGGCCTGATCAGTAGCCATGGCGTCCTGAGCGCGGGTGCAGATGGCAGCTTCGTGAACCAGGGCGGAACGGTGATCGCTGACGGCGATATGCAGTTGAACGCCGGCACACTGAACAACCTCAACGGCCAGGTTTCCGGCAAGCGCGATCTTAAGGCGCAGATCACTAGCCTTACCAACCAGAACGGCAAACTGATTGCCCTCGGGGCGCTCACCCTTAGCGGTAGCACCCTGGATAACCGTGGCAAAGGCCTGGTCGGCGCAACCCAAGCGCTGAACGTCAAGGTCGACGCTATCGATAACCGCGGTGGCGAACTGTCGAGTACGGTCGGCGTGGCGCTGCTCGGTAGCCAACTGGACAACAGCGACAGTGGCCAGGTCATTGCCGGTGACACCCTGAAACTGACCGTCGACCACGTGATCAACCAGAGCAAAGGCCTGCTCTCGGCCACGGGAGATTTGAGTCTGACCGGCAGCAGCCTTGATGTCAGTGGCGGTAGCCTGGTCAGTCAGCACAACCTCAATGTTGGCCTCACGGGAAGCTTGACCAACAGCGCCGGCCTGCTCAGCAGCGAAGGGTTGCTTACGATCAATGCCGCCAGCCTGGCCAACCGCCTTGGCAGCTTGTCCAGTGCCGGGCAACTGAGCCTCACCAGTGCCGGGTTGATCGACAACCAGGGTGGCAAGTTGGTCACCGACGGCGGTATCGATGTGCATAGCGCCAGCCTCGACAATAGTCAGGCGGGCAGTGTTAGCGGCAAGGGTGCCGTGAGCATCACCACCGGCATACTCGACAACAGCCATGCCGGCAACCTGAACAGCAGCAGCACGCTGAATCTCAACGCTGGTCAAGTCACCAACCAGGATAACGGCCGCATCGCCAGCGTTGACACCTTGACCGCCAGCGTCACCGGTCTGGATCAGCAGGGCGGTCAACTGTTCAGCAACACGGGTCTGAACCTGGACCTGAACAACGGTCAACTGAACAACCAGAACGGGCTGATCAATGCACCGATTCTGGTGCTGAAAAACCTCAACGGTGTGGCTAACCAGAACGGTGAAATCTCCAGCCCTCAGGCGTTCACGTTGACGGCTAACAACCTCGACAACAGCAACGCAAAGCTGCTCAGCAGCCAGGCGCTAACGCTGCAGATCAATCAGGCCCTGAGCAACATCAAAGGTCTGATCGCGGCGGCGAGTATTGATACTCACGTCGGCAGCCTGGACAACAGCGGCGGCACCCTGACTAGCCGCGCCGACCTCAATCTGCACGTCGATGGCCAGCTCGGTAATCAGAACCTTGGGCTGATCAATGCCGCCACACTGCTGAACATCAGCAGTGCTGGCCTGAACAACCAGAATGGCTCCTTGCTCGGCAGCGCTATTAGCCTGGACTTTACCGGTACGAGCGGTGACTTGAACAACGGGGCGGGGCTGATCACGACTGCTGGCCAACTGACCGTCAACCATCTGCGTGACCTCAACAACCAGGGCGGCGAGATCTCCAGCAACCAGAGCTTCAGCCTGGTCGGACGTACTCTCGATAACAGCGGCGGCAAACTGATCAGCAGCAACCTGCTGAGCCTCAACGCCAGCGCCAGCCTGCTGAACCAGAATGGTTTAGTCTCCGGTTGGCAGGGCCTCGACGTCAGCGCCGCCAGCCTCGATAACCGCAACAACGGCACGCTCTCCAGCCGTAACGGTGACCTGAGCGCCAACGTCAGTGGCGCACTGCTCAACAGTGGTGCAGGCGCACTGGTCAGCCAGAATGCGCTGACTGTCAACGCGGCAAGCCTGGACAACAGTGGCGGTATTCTGTCCAGCGGCGCAGGCCAGACCCTCACTGTCGGCGGTCTGCTGAACAACGGCCAGAAAGGCCTGATCGATAGCGGCGCGGCGCTCATCGTACAAGCCATGACCCTCGGTAACGCTGCGGGCGCGATCACCGCACAAAAAAACTTGAGCTTCACCGGTACCGCGCTGGACAACACGTCCGGCAGTTTGGTCGGCAATGAGACGGTCACACTCGACCTGCTCGGCGCTCTGACCAACACCAATGGCAAACTCGCCAGCGCCGGCCCGCTGCTGATCCAGCGCGCCAGCCAGATCGACAACCAGGGCGGCCAACTGGCCAGCCAAAGTCTGATGACCCTGTTCACCGGCGGTCTCGACAACAGCAATCGCGGGACCGTTGCCGCCAGCGGTCAACTCCTGCTCAGCGCCACTGGCGCCGTGCAGAACAACGCTGATGGTTTGATCTACAGCCAGAACGCCGGCCTTCAACTGCAAGCCGCCAGCCTGGCCAACAGCAAAGGCACGATGCAAAGCCAAGGTGCGTTGGCGCTCACTGTCTCCGGTGACATCGACAACCAGAGCGGCCGCATCATCGCTCAAGGCGCAGACCTCACCGTCAATGCCGGCAATCTCGACAGCCGCGGCGGTGTCCTGGCCAGCCTGCAAGGCGCGTTCACCGCGCACCTCGCGGGCGTACTGAAAAACGGCTACGACCTGACCAACAACAACCAGGGTGGCGTCATCCAGGCACATAATCTGGACATCACCGCCTTGGCCGGCATCAACAACTATGGCGGGCGCATCTCCGCGCAAACCGGTGACGCACTCATTCATACCGCCGACTTCGACAACCGTAACGGCGGCCTCTATGCCACCGGTCGGGTCAACGTCACCGGCAATAACTTCGACAACAGCGGCAGCAACGACGGCCAGATCGCCGGCAGCCAGATTGACTTGACCCTCAGCGGTGTACTCAACAACCGCCTGGGCATCATCGAAAGCGACAGCACTCTGGCGATCACCGCCGCGAGTATCGACAACCAGACCGGCCAACTGCGTGCCTTGGGTACCAGCGGTAAAACCAACTTCCAGATCGGCGGCCTGTTCGACAACAGCAACGGTACTATCGAAACCGCCAACACCGACCTCACCCTCGGCGCCGGCAGCTTCCACAACACCGGCGGCAGCTTGCTGCATGCCGGCACCGGCACCTTCGACATCTCCACCGCCAACGTCATGGGGGCTGGCGGCACGCTCGTCACCCGCGGAGGTCTGACGCTCAACGCCAACAGCTGGACCAACAGCAGCGTGATCCAGGCAGGGCGCCTGACCGTCAACGTCAACAGCTTAAGTCAAACCGCCAGTGGTCAACTGTTGGCCTCCGACAGTTTCAGCGGTAGTGGTGGCAGCTGGTACAACGACGGGTTGATCGCCAGTGATGGCAACCTCAGCCTGGGCATCGGTGGTGCTTACTGGGGTGCAGGTCGGCTCAGCAGTCAAGGAAACCTTGGCCTGAGCGCCGCGCAAGTGAGCCTCAACAGTGTGACTTCGACCATCGCGAGCGGGGGAGACGCCACGATCAATGTCAGCGGCCAGCTGGACAACGCCGGTCGACTGACCTCCATGGCCGCAATGACGGTGACGGCAGGTGGGCTGAGAAACTACGGCACGCTGGGGGCCGGGGGCAACCTGACGGTCAACACTGGTGCATTGCTCAACAACAACGGTTTGATTTCCAGCGGCGGGAATATGCAGCTGCTGGCCAGCAGCTTCACCAATAGCTATGCGCAGGTTTACGGCTTTGGCAACGTACTGATCGGACGGGATTCGCAGGGGGGGATGGCAAACCTGTTGGACAACCGCTCAGGCAACATCGACAGCGCACAAAACCTGACCATTAACGCCATGACCGTCAACAACGTCATGGACGTTTTGCAATACACGGACCATACAAAAAGCTCAGCGACCATTACCCAGTTAACGTGCGCGCAGATACCGATCGCCGGTTGCGATGAACGCGACTGGGGTGGCATCAATGGCCGTTGGGAAATCGACGAAACAGACAGCTTGAGGGTGACCAGCAGCTCTGCCGCGTCGGGCCTCACCAGTGGCGCGAATCTGCTGATCAATGCGCAGACGCTGAATAACATCAGCAGTACCATCGCCGCCAGCGGGAACCTGACCGCGAATGCCACGACCATCAACAACAATGGGTTGCAGCCCCAGGACATTACTACCGTCCGGACCTATTGGAATTTCGTGACGCAGATTAACCAGGCCATCGCGGCGGCTGCCGATTTCAACGCCAAGAACAGCCCCACACCTTCGGCCACCGTTGAAGCGGATCTAAGTGCCTTTATCAACTGGATGGGCGGCGGTCTGCTCACTCAAACCAGCAATGTCACTAATACAAGCGGTCAATCCTACGGCGCGGTGATCCAGGCGGGCGGCAGCGTCAACCTCAACGCCGCCCAGAACATCAATAACAGCGTTGTCCGGGCTTATTACGCTTTTGTCACTGCCGGCCATACCAACACCGACACCCGTGCAGGCAGTACGTATGCCACGCGGGTTCAGATCAACGCGCAACTCCCGCCCAACCTGGCTCAGCAACAAGTCAATCCCACGGCGTTACCAGGCTTCAGCCTGCCAACCGGCCAAAACGGACTGTTTCGCCTGAGCGCGGCGAGCACCAGCGCGCCAGTCAGCACTGGCCCGCAAAGCTGGACGCTGGGGGGCGGCGGTATCAGCGCAGCTCAGCGTCAGCAGTCACTGCCGGCCAGCCAACTCGCGATTCAGGTGGGTGGTATCGCCCAAGCCTCCGCCAGCTCGGTGGCAGGACTGCCTGGCGTGACGGCTGCGCCAGGCCCGCTCAGTATCGCCCGTGTTCAAGGCCTGCCGAGCAGCGCTAGCCCGTCCAACCCGCAGAAATACTTGATCGAAACCAACCCGGTCCTTACCGACCTCAAGCAATTCATGAGTTCGGACTACCTGCTCAAGGCCCTCGGCTACAACCCCGACGACAGCGCCAAACGCTTGGGAGACGGCTTCTACGAACAGAAGCTGATCCAGCAGGCGGTCGTGGCCGGCACGGGTCAAGCGTTCATCAATGGAAAGACCTCGAACGAGGCGCAGTTCAAGTACCTGATGGACAACGCCATCGCCAGCAAGAACGAGCTGAAGTTGTCCGTCGGCGTGAGCCTCACCGCCGAACAGGTCGCCGCGCTGACCCACGACATCGTCTGGATGGAAAGTGAAGTCGTCGACGGCCAGACCGTGCTGGTGCCGGTGCTGTACCTTGCCAACGCCAACAACCGCCTGGCCGCCAACGGCGCCCTGATCCAGGGCGGCGACGTGAGCCTGATCGCCGGCCAAAATCTCGACAACGCCGGCACCCTGCGCGCCAGCAATAACCTGTCCGCCGCCGCCGGCAACAATCTGGTCAACAGCGGCCTGGTGGAAGCCGGTAATCGCCTGGACCTGCTCGCTGGTAACAACATCGCCAACCAGTCCGGGGGCATTATCGCCGGGCGCGATGTCAGCCTGACCGCCGTTAATGGCGACGTGACCAACGAACTCACCGTCACCAGCCACAAAAGCAGCGTCGATGAGTACAGCCAGCAGACAGACGTTGTCGACAGCGCGGCGCGCATTGAAGCGGCGAACAACCTGACCATCCGCGCCGGGCGCGACCTGAATAACACCGGCGGCGTCCTGAAAAGCGCTGCAAACACCACGATCACGGCCGGGCGAGATGTCAAGCTCAGCGCCGTCCAGCAAGTCGTCAGCCACGACTACGGCGCCGACCGCCGGGATCAAAGCATCACTCAGCACGGTTCCAGCGTGACGGCCGGTCAGGACCTGAGCATTCAGGCCGGCCGTGACCTCTTGGCCATTGCCAGCCAGATCGACGCCAAGCGCGATGTCGCCATGGCGGCGGGCGGCAACCTGACCCTGGCCTCGGCGGCGGACGAAACGCACTCGTACTACCAGGACAACAAGGTCAAGGCTCAGGAAGACCACGTCAGCCAGGTCAGCACAACCGTCAATGCTGGCGGCAATGTCACGTTGAACGCCAGTCAGGACCTGACACTCAGCTCAAGCAACGTTACGGCGGGCAATGAAGCTTATCTGGTGGCCGGTGGGCAATTGAACGTGCTGGCGGCACAAAACAGCGACTACTCGCTGTACGACATGAAGAAAAAGGGCAGTTGGGGCAGTGAGAAGACCCAGCGTGACGAAGTCACCGACGTGAAGAACATCGCGAGCGAAATCAAGGCTGGGGGCAACCTGACGTTGGTCAGTGGTGGGGACCAGTTGTATCAGGGGGCCAGGCTTGAGGCTGGCAACGATTTGACGCTGGAGAGTGGTGGGGGCATCACGTTTGAGGCGGTGAAGGATCTGCATGACGAAAGTCATATCAAGAGCAACGGCGACCTGGCGTGGACCTCATCGTCAGGCAAAGGCAACACCGATGAGACGTTGCGCCAGAGTGAGTTGATTGCTCAAGGCCAGATGACGATCAATGCGGTTAATGGCTTGAACATTGACCTTAAGAACATCAACCAAAAATCGGTGAGCCAGACCATTGATGCGATGGTCAAGGCTGATCCGGGTCTGGCTTGGATCAAAGAGGCTGAGCAGCGGGGGGATGTGGATTGGCGGCAGGTGAAGGAGGTTCATGACTCCTTTAAGTACAGCCAGTCGGGTATGGGCCAGGGTGCGATGCTCATCGTTGCCATTGTCGTCACTGTGCTCACATATGGCGCTGCTAGTGGGGCTATTGGCGCGGCAGCAGTGGGTACAAGTGCCGGTGCTGCCGGAACTGGAGCATTGGCGGCGGCCACTGCTGGAACAGCTGCTGTAGGGGGCGTTGCCGGCACCGCGGCTGCCGCTGCGGGTTGGGCCAACGTCGCCCTATCCATGGGCGCTGCTTCGCTAGCCTCCACTGGTGCCATCAGCACCATCAATAACAAGGGCAACCTGGGTATTGCGCTGAAAGATACCTTCAGCAGTGACAGCCTCAAGCAAGCGATGATCTCCGCAGGCGTTGCGGGCGTTATGTCGGCCTACGGCCCTGAATGGTTTGGCGGTAAAACCGACCCTACGACAAGCACCACCACCACGGCGGCTGGCTCGGCTGTTGGAGCCATTCCGGACATAACCAACCCGAGTGCCTGGGCCAACTTCGCTGGCATGCAACTGACCCAGAGCGCCTTGACTGGAGTGGCCAATGAAGCCTTGGGCCAAGGCAAGTTCGGCGATGCTATGCAGAGCGCGCTGTACAACATCTTGCAAGCCAGCGCGTTTAATTCTGTCGGCGATATGGGATTTGGCAGTGGAAGCCTAGCCAATATAGCCGCCCACGCTTTAACCGGTGGCTTGCTAGCTGAAGCCATGGGCGGCGACTTCAAGACCGGAGCCATGGCAGCTGGGGCCAGCGAGGCCATGGCCAATGCGCTGGGAAGCGGCCTCCTTTCGGGCAACGACGAACAAGCCAAACGCTTGCAACAGGCGGCGGCGCAGATCGTGGGCGTTCTTGCCGCTGCCAGCGTCAATGGCGACGTGCAGATGGGCGCAGACATTGCCAAGAATGGACGTGCCTATAACCACGACTTACATGAGAAAGACGCTGAGCATTTCATCAAAGGAGCTATGGAGGCCTGTCGGAGCAATCCAGGGATTTGCAATACTGGGGTGGATTTCAGCAAACTGACCGCCGACGACATTCTTGCGGCTATGCGGGTTGAAGGGGCCCATGGCGAAGGAATCGCTGGTGTTAAACCGGAGGCGATAGCCTTCATCGACGACTTCATGTTCTCCCTTTTACCGGCGCTGCGCGAGCAGTTGTACAGTCCAACGGCTTCAGAAGCCGAGCGACTGGACGTTGAGCACAAAGCAACGCTCTTGTTGTTAGTATTATCGCTGGGACAAGGGGTTCGAAACATTGGCAACGCGGTCCAAGGTTTTGAAACTGGTGCTGTAGCTGGTGTTGAGGCTGCGAAGTCGGGAAGCGAGGGTGCAAAAGGTAGTCTCCCAGAAATTAAGATGGTTGATGGTTTCTACCAAGCGGAAGGAACTCCATTCAAATTCTCTGAGTATTACTACAATCGCTTATGGTCGACTGGGCGTGGGGCACCTTTTGTTCAGGCGGATGAGGTCCTGAAAACAGCAACAACGGTTACCCCGGATAGGATGGCAGGGTTCTATCGTTATACGAATGGTTCGATGGAGATGGTTTATAATCCTGTTACTAAAGAAGTTTGGCATCTTCAACCTTTAAGGTAGTTAAAAATGTGCGAAATTACCATGCAGATTATTTATTTTTTATTTGTGCATCAGAAGGGAAGGCGGCTTTCTGTTTTAGAGTTCTGCATAAATTATATTGATGGGGATTTGGCCTTTTCAGAAGATTTTTTACGTAACGAGCCTGCAATGTACGAAGAGCTTTTCTCTTTAGAGTGTAAGGGGTATATGCTTGATTTACTTGAAAAACTGATGACTGAGATGAAAGTGTTAAGGTTTGAAGAGTCAGGAGAGGTTTTAGATGGGTTGGAGTTCGTTCAGAATGTTGGCGCTACGGCATTGTGGAAGTTTAATTGTAATTTGAGTTCTGAGGTAGAGAGCTTTGTTAGGGAGTTCGATCGATTGGATGTCGTTGAGGAGAGAGAAAGATTGTATTCATTAGCGCAAGCTTAATGGTGCAAAAGGTGTAGGCAATGCAGCAACTTATGTTGCTGATGATATTCGCTTCTCGCAGAATACTGTTTCGTTCAGCAAGACAGATCGAATTTCTGGCACGAACTACACCTACGACGATTTAGTCCAGAGCATGAAAACTAATGGCTGGAAAGGTGATCCGGTTGATGTTGTGAAAATGCCGGATGGTAAGCTGACTAGTATGGACAACACTCGAATTGCTGCTGCCAGAGAAGCGGGGATTGAGGTGAATGCTAGCGTTCGTGGATTTGACGATCCATTGACGCCAGCTATTCAAAAGGCTAGAGGGTGGGAGAGTTTTAGTACTTGGGGCGAAGCGATTAGTGCCCGTATAAATAAACAGTCAGGTGGGTTTTCTACTTCCAACCCTTACGGCTCATCAGATTTACCACGTGTTACTGGAGGAGGAGGTAGATAATGAAGCCTTTTTTGTATGAGCTTCCAATTTTGCCGAGCGGCTTTCAATTTCCCGCTGATTACCTAAGTATAGTTATGGCGGATGAGGGTTTGGATATAGAGCCATGGAGGCTTTTGTCGGAAGACATGGCGCTATCTCTTTCCTACTATGGTTCTATGCTTTTGAAATTTCCAGGGTGTGCTCTGGTTCCATTTGCAATTATTCAAGACGAATCTGGATTGTATAATGATGGCTGGGTAGTTCTCGCTTGCTTTGATGGAAGCACAGGGGTGGGGGGCAGTGTCCGGATTTATGATTATTCAAGGCCGAAATCAAGTCCTTGGGATAATTTTTCTTACTCTGGTTTCTCTGAATGGCTTAGTGCTGCCAAAGAAGAGTCAGCTCGTTACAAGTCTGAGCGGGAAGACGACGAAAATTATTCCTGATGTATAAAAAGTATAGGAACGTGATCCGTTAACCATACGCCATTCTCAGACTGAAAAAACTTGAGGCCCTGCTGGTACATCCGCAGGGCTTCAATTTTTAGCACCACAGGTTTTCCATATCGCTGTCCGACGGCTATGGCTGTGGCTACGTCTTGAGATAGATGCACATGATGGCGAGAGCCCGCAATTAGCCCTTGCTGCTGAATTGACTCTAGAAAGCGAGTGGCTGTTCCGTGGTACAAAATCTGGGGTGGCTCTTTCTCAATATACTGGAGGTTTACACTTTCAGTTGAATGGCCCTGCACGGCGCGAATGTATTGCGCATCGTTAGAAATAGCAAAACGCTTTTTATCGCTGCTGCTGACAATATCCAGGATCAGTTCGCGATCTAGAACACGCCCTTCCTTAGCTGCGCCTGCAATTAATAAATCAATTTCTGCCCAGCCCTCCATGTCTAGCTGAAGTCCAATGGACTGCGGTTCATGTCGCAATACATAGCTGAGAAATTTGCTAATTTCGTTGAGCTGCTTACTGTTCATGGTTGCTGTTTTGACTCTGTACTGGGTACAAAAAATCGTTTTGTCTGGTGTTTCAAAATCATCGCATCGAGTAGGGCGAGCACAGAGCGTCGTTCGTCCTCGTCCATTTGCACCACAGCTTCGAATTTGAGCTTTAGCTCGTCCTGCGGTTCGCGCTCGTTTTCTTCAAACACCAGCCAATCGGTGGAGACATTAAAGGCCACAGCCACCTTCTTGAGCACCTCAAGCGATGGTTGGGCTTCACCGGATTCATAGCGTTTTACCTGGGTGATATGGATTCCCACGGTGTCAGCCATTTGCTGTTGGGTCAGGCTGTGTTGCTTGCGTAGTCGCAAGAAGCGTTCAGTGAAGCTCATCCAGAACAAGCCTTGGTGGTGGTCGATGCCTGGCATTGTCACCTCTGGTTCTGATGAGGGTTGACTGAAGTATCTATATGGAGCCTACGATAATACCTGATGAGATACTTGACAAGGTTCTGAGGAGATACTGAATGGCTCGCATCCCCGAAGCTGAACTGGAACGCCTCAAGCGCGAGGTGTCACTGGTTCGGCTGATCCAGTCGCAGGGCCATGAGCTGAAAAAGCGCGGTAAGGATTGGGTGATGTGCTGCGTGTTCCATGACGAAAGCACGCCCAGCCTGTCAGTCTCCGACGAGAAAAACCTCTATCACTGCTTCGGCTGCGGGGCCGCAGGTTCGGTGCTCGATTGGGTGATGAAAACCCAGGGCGTGTCGTTGCCGCACGCGGTCCAACTGTTGCGCAACGACGCACCGTTGGAGAACACGGAAAAAGTTGGCGTGTCGCGCAGTCATGCTCGACACCTCCCTTCTTTAGCCGCTGGCTCTTCGGCTTCTGCTGCTTCCGAGGTCGAAGACGCGGCGCTGCTGCGTTCGGTGGTCGAGTTCTATCACGCCAATTTCAAGCAATCACCCGAAGCGCTGACCTATCTGGTGTCTCGCGGCCTGAACCATCCCGAACTGATCGAGCATTTTCAGCTGGGTTATGCCAATAAAACCCTGACTTACCGCTTGCCCGCTGGGCATACCCAGGCCGGGCGCCAAATGCGGGAGCAATTGCAGACCTTGGGGGTTTTGCGCTCCACCGGTCACGAACATTTAAACGGTTGTGTGGTCGTGCCGGTGTTGGGTCTGGAAGACGGCGCCCAGCCAGAGCAATCCGGGCGAGTGATGCAGCTTTACGGACGACGGATGCAGCCGAACAACAAGCTGCACAATCAGCCCCGGCATTTGTACTTGGCCACGCCGTTGCGCGGAGTCTGGAATGAAGCTGCATTGTTGGCCAGTCTGGAAATTATTCTCTGTGAGTCGCTGATCGACGCCATGACCTTTTGGTGTGCGGGTTTTCGCAACGTCATCAGTGCTTATGGCGTGAACGGTTTTTCCCAAGACCATTGGCAGGCCCTGAAACACCATGGCACCCAGCGGGTGGTGATTGCCTTCGACCGTGATCCAGCGGGAGACGCAGCAGCAGAAAAATTGGCCGAGGAACTGCGCTCTGCCGGCATCGAAGTGTTTCGCTTGTTGTTTCCGCAAGGCATGGACGCCAACGCTTTCGCCTTGCAGGTGGAAAACCCGGCCCAGGCGCTGGGCGAACTGTTGCAACAGGCGCTGTGGCAGGGCAAAGGCACGCCGGTTTTGGTCGAGCCAGAAACCTCTTTTTCTTTAGCCGCTGCGCCGCAGGCAACCGCCGAGTTGCCACCGATGCCGGGTGTTTCCGATTCGGAAACTTTGACCGTAGCGGGGCCAGTTTCCGAATCGGAAACTTTCAGCGAAAACGCCCAGGGCGATCTTTTGTTGGCCGTGGCCGACCGCCGATGGCGGGTGCGCGGCTGGAAAAAGAACCTCGGCCCGGAACAAATGCGGGTCAATGTGCAGGTGCGCCGCGAGGTCGCAGAAGACCACGTACAGGGCCGCGAAGCGGCCTATTACGTGGACAGCTTCGACCTGTACGCGGCCAAGGCCCGATACAGTTATTTGAAACAGGCGAGTATTGAGTTGGGCGTGCCGGAAGAAATCATCAAGCGCGACCTGGGCAAACTGTTGCTCAAGCTGGAAGGTTTGCAGGAAGCCTCAATCCAGGCGGCACTGGCCCCGAAAAATCCTACTCCGAAGCTGAGCGCGGAGGATGAACTGGCCGCGTTGAACCTGTTGCGTGCGCCGAATTTGATCGAGCGCATCGAGGCGGATTTGACCCGTTGCGGTGTCGTCGGTGAGTCCTACAACCTGCTGGCCGGTTACTTTGCGGCGGTTTCTCGCAAGCTGGATCAGCCTTTGGCCGTGTTGATTCAGTCATCAAGCGCGGCGGGCAAAAGCTCGCTGATGGACGCGGTTCTAAATCTGATGCCAGAAGAAGAACGCATCCAGTACAGCGCCATGACCGGCCAGAGTCTGTTTTACCTCGGCGAAACGGATCTGCAACACAAGATCCTGGCCATCGCCGAAGAGGAGGGTGTACGCCAAGCGGCCTATGCCCTGAAACTGCTGCAATCGGATGGCGAATTGACCATTGCCAGCACCGGCAAGGATGAAGCCACCGGCAACTTGATCACCAAGCAATACACGGTCAAAGGCCCGGTGATGCTGATGCTCACCACCACGGCCATCGACGTGGACGAAGAATTGCTCAACCGGTGTTTGGTGCTGACCATCAACGAAAGCCGCGAGCAAACCGAAGCGATCCATGCGGCCCAACGTAAAAAACAAACCCTCGACGGCCTGCTGGCCGACGCTGAAAAACAGGCGATTACTCGCCTGCATCAGAACGCCCAGCGGCTGATTAAAACCGTGGCGGTGGTCAATCCGTTCGCGGATCAGCTGACTTTTCTTTCGGACAAAACCCGGACCCGGCGTGACCACATGAAATACCTGACGTTGATTCGCTGCATTGCCTTGCTGCATCAGCATCAACGCCCGATCAAACACGTCGAGCATCGCGGAAAATCCTTGGCATACATCGAGGTCACGAAGGGCGACATTGTGTTGGCCAACCGGCTGGCCCACGACATTCTTGGGCGCACCCTGGACGAACTACCGCCGCAAACGCGGCGGTTGCTGGAGCTGTTGCAAGGCTGGGTCGAGGCCCGAAGTCAGGCGCAGGGACTCAAAGAAAAAGAGTTTCGGTTCGGTCGCAAGGACGTGCGCGAGGCCACTGGCTGGGGGGATACCCAGTTGAAAATCCACTTGGGCCGACTGACCGAACTGGAATACCTGCTGCTGCACCGCAAGGGGTTAGCCCATGAATACACCCTCACGTATGACGGCAAAAGTGGCAACCAACCGCACCTGATGGGCTTGATCGATGCCGACCAACTCGACAACACATCCGCTCGGTCGGGGGATTCAGAAAAACGGTCGGACTCAGATCGGGCCATAGTCGGTACTCAGTCGGACACCCTCAACCACGCGCAAAGCCACGCCATTTCTGGTCTTGAGGCCGAAGCGGTCGGCCTGAACGAAAAACCACTGCTCCAGCCGTTATTAAAAAACCACTCCGCGTTGTCCAGCGCCGTCTAAGTCGAGGTGGTCATGCCGAAAAAAGGCGAGAGCAAAAAACTGCGTGTGTCGGAACAAATCATTGGCCCGCTGGGCGATCCCGGCAGCCTGTATTTTCAGATGAAACAGTTCCTGCAATACCAGCGCGAGCGCAGCTATTCAGAACGCACCGTGGGCAACCGCGAACACCTGCTGATTGCGTTTATCCGCTGGTGTGACGAACGGGGTCTGACCCGGCCACAAGAAATTACCCGACCCATTTTAGAGCGTTACCAGCGGCATCTTTTTTTATATCGAAAAGCTGACGGCGAAGCGCTGTCAGCGCGCAGCCAAACGGTGCGCATCACGCCGATTCGGGTCTGGTTCAAGTGGCTGACCAAAACCAACCGTATCCTTTACAACCCGGCTTCTGACCTCGATCTACCGAGGATGGAACAGCGTTTGCCGAAACATATCCTCAGCAGCGACGAAGCCGAACGCATCCTCAATGTGCCAGATGTCCAAACCCCGACCGGCATCCGCGACCGGGCCATGCTGGAAACCCTCTACAGCACCGGCATGCGCCGCATGGAGTTGATCGACCTGAGCTGGAGCGCCATCGACTACGAGCGCGGCACGGTGATGATTCGCCAGGGCAAGGGCAAAAAAGACCGGATGATTCCCATCGGCGAGCGTGCCTTGGCCTGGATCACCAAATACCGCGACGACGTCCGGCCTCAGTTCGCGATGGCCCAGGACGACGGGACGTTGTTTCTGACCCAGCAGGGTGAAGTGTTCAGCCCCAACCGCCTGAGCCAATTGGTGCGCGAGCACATCGATAAAGCCAACATCGGTAAGCGTGGCAGTTGCCACCTGTTCCGCCACACCATGGCCACGTTGATGCTGGAGAACGGCGCCGATATTCGTTTCATCCAGGCCATGCTCGGGCATGTCAGCCTGAACACCACGCAGATTTACACCCAGGTCAGCATCCGAGCGCTCAAGGAAATTCACACCGCGACCCATCCGGCACGCTTGCAACGGCAACATTCGGCCAGTGAAACCACGACTGAAACCTTGCCAGATGATCCCGTCGAAGCCCTGTTGACGGCCTTGGACGCCGAAGCGGATGAAGAAAGCGAGTTGGCCTGACAACTTGCCTGCAAAGGCCTGACAAACACCCCGCAAGTCCCCTACAGATACCCGTCGGCCTGACAAATCGCCTGCAAACTCCCCGCAAAGTTCCAACCAATACCTGACACCCCCGCAGGCCGCGAAGCGGCCTCAATCAACGGCAAAAAATACAGGCACGCTATGGATGTATACATCCGGTGCCAAAGGGGAGCCCTTTGAATCCCGAAAAGCCGCCTCTACGAGTCGAGCGATAAACACCTGGACAGGTTGTCAGGGGGCTATCGGAGCAGATGCAAATGCCGGACAGGAAATGTTTTGTGGCCACCGCCTGCACGCAGTCGATGTCCCCAAAACCCTGATCAGGGCTGCGCCCCGATACCCCGTTGGATTAGCATCTTTCAGGGAGGCGAGTTTTTCTCGATTAGTGCAAATGAGTGCAACTTAAAGCAAATTAACGCCAATCAGAGCAACTTAGAGCAACTTAGAGCAATTCAATGCAATTTCCCTCGGGCATGGAACCAGCATGCTTTTTGGGGAGGCACGTTACCGACTGTTTACAAATGAGCTGCGCCATTCGTAACCAATCGACCGTACCAAAGGGGAAACCCCTTTGAACCCCGAAGCCTAACGCGCTGTGCTTGTTGGCCCCTGGCCGTCCGATGGCTTCGCCACCGAACGGCCAGGGGCTTTTTTGTCGTCGCCTGATTTGGGTCGTCCAGGGTGTTCTGTGACGGGCTCAAAACCCGCGTCGGGGTGGTTTTCCTTGGTGAGCGCGCATCAGCTAGGTCGACCGTCTCGCAGACCACGTCACATCAGGCGTTGCGCGCCTAGACAACGAAATTCGCGTCGGGTGATACTGTTGGTGCAAAAGGCGTTGAAATACCTCCTCTAGTGAACAAACCATTAGGCTTGGGTTCGACGGGTAGAACTACGCCTGCTAACTTGAATGAACAGCTTGCAATGGAGCAGGCTATTTCAAATCCTGCTGCTGGTCGCCCGCTGTCGGTTCCCATGACTGATTCCCGATGGCCGGCAACTGATGGTTGGGTGAAATCAGCGCAAAATATCAATGGAATAGAAATCCATTACGTTAGAAACTCCATTACTGGAGCAATTGACGACTTCAAATTTAAGTGAGTAAACATATGCTTGCCTTTTGTCAGGCTAATCTCGGTAGCGCCATCCCAACAAAGGAGCGCTATTTAGGCGAGGTAGATCAAACGGACTATTCTCCTTTGAGTATTGGAGAAAGTTACGTGGTGTATGCGCTGTTGTTTATTTTTGATCGGGTGGATTTTTTAGTGCGGGCTCCTGAACAACCTCCTTTTTGGGCTCCGAGCAGTCTATTTCGATTGGTTGACGCTAGGGTTCCAGCAAACTGGGAGTTTTGTATTACTCAGTTGCGCCCTGGCTACAAATCTCTTTTTGATGCGTTCAAAATTAGCTATGTTATGGGCTACCCGCTGCTGGTGAATGAGTATGAGCATTATGTAGGGATTGTTGAGCGAGACCCAATAGAGGTTCTACGATTTATGGAGGAAGAGCTAAAGCAGATTTCAGACTGATTTAACGATTTGATGGTGCAAAAGCGACAGGTGGTGCAGTAGAGCTAACGTTTGACAAGGCTACCCGGACTTGGACAACTCCAGCTGGTCTAGACTATGGACAAGGATCGGTTCAAGGAAACAGAGTTTTGCATGTTTTAGAGCATGCGGAGCCGAATCCGGCCAAGACAACACATAGCGTCTTTAGTATGGACAGAAAAGAGATTTTAGGCACTATCGATGAGGCATGGCTCAAGAAAGGTAGTCCTGTAGTAAATGATTCGGGTGCATATGTTGTCCCGATGGGCCGAGCGATTGGTACTTCGGGAGAAACGAGTATTAAAATTATTGTTCGGCCTGGGACCAGTCAGGTCATTACCGCCTATCCTGTTAAATAGAGAAGTCTTATATGTTGTGTCCAAGGTGTGAGCAGGGAGATATTGTCAGGGCTAAAATTATAGCCCATGACACTTGCTTGTTCGTATGTCAAGAGTGCGAGGCCTCATGGTTTTTATACGAAGACATTGGGGTTAGGGCCTTTTTCGACTATGGGACTTATATGGAAAGCCTTGGACTGAAACCACTATGGAGTGAGTTGAAAATTATTCCTGAGTAGGTGCAAAAGCGACAGCGGAAGTTCCCAAGCCGACTAGCCTTACCAAGATTACGGACGAGATGAAGGCTGATCCTTACCATCCGGATTGGCAGCGTTACGTGGGTAATGAACCGAGAGCGGTTGGAGCGGATGTTGTTAGCGGTGATGCAAAATACACCACTCGATTTATTGATGGCATCGAGGTAGTTGATCAAAAAACTGGGCAAATTTTCAAAGGCACAGTTGATCTTGGTCCAACCTTAGATAGGATTAAGTCAGGAGGATCCTTCCCTCATCGAAATGATGGCTCTGTGTTCCAGAATCGTGCATTGGATCTGCCGCAGAAACCAGCCGGTTACTACACTGAGTATGTCCATCCTACGCCGGGTATTGCAGGGCCTGGGCCTCAGCGAATAGTCGTAGGGAAAGGCGGCGAAATGTATTACACCGCCGACCACTACAAAACCTTCATCCCAGTAAAAAATTGAGGTCTGTCGAAATGTTGCCATTCACGTTTGTGGAAACCCCGCCTTCATATGACGCGGCCAAAGTTTTTTATGTGCGGATTGACCCCACCATTCGGATCACGGAGGAACTGATAAGATCGTTGTATTACCTACTTTGGTTGCCGGGGTACTTTGGATTTAACTGGGATGCCTTGTATGACTGCTTAAGGGATCTCAGCTGGGTTCCGTGTCACAAAATCGTCCTTGTGCATGAGTCTCTGCCAGGATTACCAAGAGACGACCTAAAAGTATACCTAGAAATTTTGCGTGACTCGGTCCTTGATTGGGTTGCTGACGATGGACACGAGATAGAAGTAGTCTTCAGAGATACTGATAGAGTTGTGATCGAAGGTTTGCTGAAAAGTTAGGTTCAGCCGTTGGTGCAAAAGGCGGAAGTACGGTAGCGGATGATTTCTTTGCAGGTACGAAATACACAGATAAAGTGTTAGGTCAGATCAAGACAGGCGATCTTCATGGATTCCCGGAAAGTGTCACTACTTTCCAAGGGGCCGGACAGGTGACGAAGATCACAGGGGGAGATGGTGTGGTAAGAGATATGCTGAAAATTCCAGGTGAGTATCGTGGGAAACAAGGCGTTTTCGAGTTCATAAAGGAGTCGGATGGGTCAATCAATCATCGACTATTCAAACCGACCTCGGCGGAGTGATCTATGAGTATTATATGGTCGGAGCAAATTGATTCTATTCTAAGTAGAGGTATATCCCTAGATCATTTGGGGGTGCGGAACTGGGCCCTAAGTCGTGATGACGCTTTACATGCTATTTATGAGCTCGAGGCTTTCGGAGTCGCGATTCTTGGAGGAGATGTATATCAATTGGTTGGCGAGAAAGCTGAGCAGACGTACGACAGTTGGTACTGCGACCAAGGCCCCGATGAGTCTGATACTGTTTTTTTTAAGCGCAGTTCAGATAAGGCAAAGAGTTACATTTTTAGCTACTTAATGCCGGAGGGGCTTTTTGCGCTAGTGCCTAAAATTTGATGGTGCAAAAGCAACAGGTTCTGCTGGAAAGGTAGCAGACGATATTCCGGCAACATCTCCACTGGCTCGGGACGGCTTGCGCGAAGACTTAGCGGCACAAGCCGGTATTCCTCGAAATATTGCTGGAAATCCTTCCGGCGTTTGGGGGAAGTCAATAGATGATGTTAAACAGCCGCTCACCATGGACGGCGCAACACTTACGCCTAAAGTGAAAGCTAGTTTATCTGGTAATGCCCAAGTCTATACAGTCGAAGGTGGCACTACAGGGATTAAGGAAGTTCAATATAGCCCATCTACTGTTGGGGATGATATTTTATCAACTCACAAAGGAGAGTACTACAAGCTTACTTATAGTGATGGGAGCAAGGTTAAAGTTGTCGATCCTGGGAGTTACAGGCCGACTTTTAATAGTGAGGGGCCTATTTATGATGCTAATACAAGGTATTTGAACCCTCAGGGGCAAAAAGTGATATTAAATTCCACCACTAACAAGTGGGTGCCAGAATGACACCGTCTAACTATTTCTCAGTATCTTGGGCGGCACCAATTGTGCCATCCATATCTCTTGCAGGCATACCGCTGGGCGTCAATGCAGAAGTGCTGGGTCGTGTGTTGCTTAAGTATTTAGTTGATGCAACCAGTCAGCTGTACAAATTTGAAAATGCACCAAACATTCGATTAAGAACGCATGGTCTGGACGAGCTTGGAAATGGAGGCTACTCTTTTTCTTTGTTTAATGATGCAGTTATTGATGACCTGCTAAAAGGGACTCCCGCTCTATCAATAATGATTAGGGAGGGGAAGGTTTATGCTATTAAAGTTTACGATTTCAGTTTTTCTGGGGAGTTTGCGCAAGAGCTTGTCTATAAAGGTGTTTTGCCAGCAGGTATCGGCTTGGGTAGTTTGGTTTCGGATCTATTGCCATTTACATCTTTAGAGTTTGACAGCGCTGAGGAGTGGTTCTATACCGATCAGGACTATGGCGGGCTTGAAGTTACCGGCTGGGGAGTTCCTCTGGAAGATCATCCTGATCAAATTATTACTGCTTTATGTGTGATATCAGGAACGATTGCTCAAGTCTAAGCAAGCGGTACTCACCTAACACCGGCCAGGCCGGTGTTTTTTATCTGGCTTTTGATTTCCCGACTTTTATTTAGCCGCCTGCTTGATCCTTCCCTTTAGTCGTTGGCCCTGCTGCACGGGCAATGGCCCCGGCTACCTGGTGTTTCACAATCACCGCATCGAGCAGGCCCCGTACCAGTTCTTGCTCTTCCATGGGCATGCGTGAAATCGCTTCGAACTGGTAGCGCAGGCGATCATCCGGCCCACGCTCGTCGGTTTCGAATAGTAAAAAATCCGATGTTACGTGCAGTGCGATAGCCAGCTTTTTCAGTGCATCGGCTGTGGGCAAGGAGCTACCAGCCTCGTAGCGCTTTATCTGCTGCACATGAATTTCTGTTGCCGCCGAGAGGGCTTGTTGTGTCATGCCGAGCTTTTTGCGTAGCTCGACGATGCGTTGGGAAAAGCTCATCAGTCCGGGGGCATTATCGCCGGGCGCGATGTCAGCCTGACCGCTGTTAATGGCGACGTGACCAACGAACTCACCGTCACCAGCCACAAAAGCAGCGTCGATGAGTACAGCCAGCAGACAGACGTTGTCGACAGCGCGGCGCGCATTGAAGCGGCGAACAACCTGACCATCCGCGCCGGGCGCGACCTGAATAACACCGGCGGCGTCCTGAAAAGCGCTGCAAACACCACGATCACGGCCGGGCGAGATGTCAAGCTCAGCGCCGTCCAGCAAGTCGTCAGCCACGACTACGGCGCCGACCGCCGGGATCAAAGCATCACTCAGCACGGTTCCAGCGTGACGGCCGGTCAGGACCTGAGCATTCAGGCCGGCCGTGACCTCTTGGCCATTGCCAGCCAGATCGACGCCAAGCGCGATGTCGCCATGGCGGCGGGCGGCAATCTGACCCTGGCCTCGGCGGCGGACGAAACGCACTCGTACTACCAGGACAACAAGGTCAAGGCTCAGGAAGACCACGTCAGCCAGGTCAGCACAACCGTCAATGCTGGCGGCAATGTCACGTTGAACGCCAGTCAGGACCTGACACTCAGCTCAAGCAACGTTACGGCGGGCAATGAAGCTTATCTGGTGGCCGGTGGGCAATTGAACGTGCTGGCGGCACAAAACAGCGACTACTCGCTGTACGACATGAAGAAAAAGGGCAGTTGGGGCAGTGAGAAGACCCAGCGTGACGAAGTGACCCAGGTCACCAACATCGGCAGTGAAATCAAGAGCGGTGGTGACCTGACGCTGAAGAGCGGCGGGGATCAACGTTATCAGGTCGCCACGTTGCAGAGTGGCAAAGACCTGACGTTGGACAGCGGTGGTTCGATCACCTTTGAGGCGGTGAAGGATCTGCATGACGAGAGCCATACCAAGAGTGATAACGACGCTTTCTGGAACTCGTCAAAGGGCGAGGGCAAGACAGACGAAACCCTGCGTCAGAGCAGTCTGATCGCGGCTGGCAATCTCACCATCAAAGCGGTTGATGGGCTGAAGATCGATATCAAACACATCGATCAGAAAAGCGTCAGCCAGACCATCGACGCGATGGTCAAGGCTGACCCGCAACTTGCCTGGCTAAAACAAGCCGAAGCGCGCGGCGATGTGGACTGGCGGCAAGTCAAGGAGATTCACGAGTCGTTCAAATACAACAACTCAGGCTTGGGTCCGGCTGCCCAGTTGATCATTGCCATTGCTTTGGCTGCAGTCATGGGGCCGATGATGGCCGGTATGAATTCGATGCTGCAGGCCGTGTCTCTCAGTGTTGCGACCAAGGCCACAGTCAGCACCATCGACAACCGAGGCAACCTCGGTAAGGTCGTAAAAGACGTTACCTCAAAGGAAAGTATCAAGGGATATACCGTCGCTGCCGCAATGGCCGGGGTAGCGGATGGACTTCATTACAACCCGGGCAAGCTTGGCTTTGATGCCAAGAGCTTGCAAACCTTGGCCATCAAGGTAACCGCTGACGCCGCTATAAAAACGGCTGTTTATGGCGGAAGTTTCAAAGACAACCTTGCCAGTGCTGCGATGGGCGAGGCCGTCACTGTCGGTGGCGCCGTTGGTGCTGGAGCCATTGGTGGACTGCCTTATGCGGAAAGTGGGTGGGCCAAAGTGGCCCTCCACGCCGCCCTCGGTGGCCTAATGGCAGAGGCCATGGGCGGCGACTTCCGCACCGGAGCTTTGGCTGCCGGCGCTAATCAAGCATTGGTAGAGGCACTTGCCGACAAATTGCTTCCACTGAGCGGCAACACCACTAGCCCTGAATACCAACAGCAAATGGCAAACCTGCTCGCGATCTCGAAGGTGATCGGTGTGCTTGGTGCTGTTGTGACCAATGGGGATGTCGGGATTGGGGCGGCAGTTGCGGGCAATAGCACCCAGTACAACTACTTGGGGCATGCCCAATTGGAAAGAGCAGCCCGCAAGCTGCTCACTTGTACTGACCAGGCGTGTATCACGGATACGACCCGTATCTACCAGGAAATCAGCTTCCAGCAGGATCTTGATGCTGTTGCTGTTTGTATGGCGGATCGAACTCAGTGTGCGGGCCCCTCTAAAGAAGTGGCCAATACCATGGCCAATCTGAACTCGATCCGTGACACCCTCGACGCCGCGTCCCCGCAGGCTCAAGTGGCGTTACAGACCCTCATAAATTCCAACCACGACTTCCAGGGGATGCTGGCTGCAGCCACCACTGAGAACGAAGTGGATAAAATGGTTGACTCACTCAGGTCCAAGTGGAATCTTACTGACGCTGAAGTCAGCGCTATGAAAGAAGGTTTCAAGGTTGCTGGCGCCATAGGGATGGGCGCCGCAGGAGCTCTCGCTTACAAACGAGCTGTTGCCCGGATCAAGGGCGCAACGGTATCGGATAAGGCCCCAAATTTTTCGCCCGATCCCTCGCCTGCCACAAAAGGGGCAGGGGCTCCCAATGTCACTATCAAAGATCACTATGATCACCACCTGAACATGGTGGATGACATCAAGGATCAACTTTCATCTCAAGGGTTCAGAGTCAGCGAAAAAGAAATATCATTTGGCAGTTCTTGTGGCACTGGTCGTTGCAGGCCTGACATTGTGGCCGAAGCGCCAGATGGAACCCTTAGGATTATTGAAGTTAAGACCGGAAGTGCGGACCTAAGTATTCGTCAGTCCGAGATTTTTCCTCAAATAAAAGATGGGAGTTCAATTCCTAGGGGTAAAGTGGCTGAAAGCTTTGGCCTGAAGCCGGGTGTGCCGTTAAAGGAGCAAGGGTATCCTAACGGCATTCCTATTGAGATTATGAATTTCCCTGGTGCCAAGTAATGAAAGAAAAAGATGTTGTTTCAATCTTGAAGGAGCAGGGCTGGGTTTGTAGCAAGGATGAAGTTGGTGATTATTTTTGCGTCACCGATGTCGGAGGGGTTCAACTTCAGGTTATCCCATCTGTGGGTAAACGCTCGGACCATTTTCGGGTTTCGCTTATGCCCTCCATTTCCTCCAAAGAATTTTCGGAGGCTGTTTCTCTTATATTGGGTGATGGCGGTAGTAATGCTCCGATTATAGTTAGCAATGAAGCTCCGGAGAAATTGTCTGATTTTTCTAGTGATGATGTTATTAGGTTGTCGGAGAAGGCTATGTCTTGGGCTCGTTCTCAGAGTATTGAGGAGGGGTTGACGGTTTATAGACAGCTCCCAACTGATGTTAAAGGTGCAATGCCTATCCGACATTTGGCGGCTCTAGCAATAGCTGGTGATACTGGATGTTTAGACGAATACAAGAAAAATTTTGAGAAGGGAGATAGGCTCGGATTTGTGCCTTACATTACTTCCGATATGATTGATCGAGCACTCATGATAGCCAAAAAAAATAAATAACCATCCAATAAGAACTCCAGCCAAAGAGCTGGGGTTCTTATTGCCTGTGATTTGCCGTCGTCGCCCTCGCTGTTTAACTGTATGCAGGGAAGCCTTCGCCCCACTCCGGCAAATAGAGCTCGGAAAGTGCTTGATGAGCTTAGAATTAAAAACATTTCAGTGAAGGTGATTCATGAGCCAGGAAGTCAATAAACAGGTTGTACGAGCTATTGCTGAGACTGCTGTATTCCTTGAGTTTTCGGGGGAGGATGCAATAAACCCGGATGCTGCCGTGCAGATGCTTGAGCAATTAGCTTCGACATTGCAAATGATGGACTCAAAAAACAAATCATCTTTGTGTTCGCTATTTGAAAATATTGCAGTGGAATACTCCGGTGAACAGGCAGAATTTGTGGAAAGTCTGGGTGAAACGCTGGGATTGATCGAGGAGTAGCTCCCCCTCCGGTTGTACCGTGATGTAGATGTTCTAACACCGGCCTTGCTCCGGTGTTTTTTCATCTGGCTTTTGATTCCCTGGCTTTTATTTAGCTGCCTGCTTATTCCTTCCCTTTAGTCGCTGGCCCTGCCGCACGGGCAATGGCCCCGGCTACCTGGTGTTTCACAATCACCGCATCGAGCAGGCCCCGTACCAGTTCTTGCTCTTCCATGGGCATGCGTGAAATCGCTTCGAACTGGTAGCGCAGGCGATCATCCGGCCCACGCTCGTCGGTTTCGAATAGTAAAAAATCCGATGTTACGTGCAGTGCGATAGCCAGCTTTTTCAGTGCATCGGCTGTGGGCAAGGAGCTACCAGCCTCGTAGCGCTTTATCTGCTGCACATGAATTTCTGTTGCCGCCGAGAGGGCTTGTTGTGTCATGCCGAGCTTTTTGCGTAGCTCGACGATGCGTTGGGAAAAGCTCATCAGTCCGGGGGCATTATCGCCGGGCGCGATGTCAGCCTGACCGCCGTTAATGGCGACGTGACCAACGAACTCACCGTCACCAGCCACAAAAGCAGCGTCGATGAGTACAGCCAGCAGACAGACGTTGTCGACAGCGCGGCGCGCATTGAAGCGGCGAACAACCTGACCATCCGCGCCGGGCGCGACCTGAATAACACCGGCGGCGTCCTGAAAAGCGCTGCAAACACCACGATCACGGCCGGGCGAGATGTCAAGCTCAGCGCCGTCCAGCAAGTCGTCAGCCACGACTACGGCGCCGACCGCCGGGATCAAAGCATCACTCAGCACGGTTCCAGCGTGACGGCCGGTCAGGACCTGAGCATTCAGGCCGGCCGTGACCTCTTGGCCATTGCCAGCCAGATCGACGCCAAGCGCGATGTCGCCATGGCGGCGGGCGGCAACCTGACCCTGGCCTCGGCGGCGGACGAAACGCACTCGTACTACCAGGACAACAAGGTCAAGGCTCAGGAAGACCACGTCAGCCAGGTCAGCACAACCGTCAATGCTGGCGGCAATGTCACGTTGAACGCCAGTCAGGACCTGACACTCAGCTCAAGCAACGTTACGGCGGGCAATGAAGCTTATCTGGTGGCCGGTGGGCAACTGAACGTGCTGGCGGCACAAAACAGCGACTACTCGCTGTACGACATGAAGAAAAAGGGCAGTTGGGGCAGCAAGAAGACCCAGCGCGATGAAGTGACCGACGTCAAGAACATCGGCAGCGAAATAAAGACCGGTGGCGACCTGACGTTGATCAGCGGTGGTGACCAGCGCTACCAGGGCGCCAAGCTTAACAGCGGTGGTGACCTGACGCTGGACAGCGGCGGCAGCATCACCTTTGAGGCAGTAAAAGATTCGCATCAGGAAAGTCACGAAAAGAGTGATACCAGCCTCGCGTGGATGTCGATGTCAGGCAAGGGCAGCACCGACGAAACGTTGCGCCAAAGCGTGCTAGCCGCGCAGGGCAATGTCGCAATAAATGCTGTAAATGGGCTGCATATTGACCTCAAGCAAGTCAATCAGCAGACGGTGAGCCAAGCCATTGATGCGATGGTGGCCGCCGACCCGCAAATGGCGTGGCTGAAAGATGCTGAGCAGCGTGGGGACGTGAATTGGCAACTGATTCAGGAGGTGCATGACTCTTACGAGTACAGCCATTCCGGGTTAGGTCAAGGGGCGATGCTGGCGATCATTATCATCGTCACGATCTTGACCGCGGGCTCGGGCACTGCCGCAGCTCTTGCTAGTTCCGCTTCCGCCGCAGCACAAACTGCCGCGCTAGCCGCTGGTATGTCAGCAGCCACGGCAGCAACTATTGGCGCCGCAGCAGCGGCTGCTGCAACGGCGAGTTTCTCGGCAGCTCTATCGTAGGCAGCCATCAGCGGGATCAACAACAAGGGCAATTTGGGCGCCACGCTCAAGGATGTGACCTCTCCGGAGAGCCTGAAAGGCTACGTCGTCAGTGGGCTGGTGGCCGGTTTTGCTGCCGGAGTACTCGACAAGGCGTTTGGTGTGACTGCCGAAGGCGCGGGAAAGGCCACTCATGGTTTCGAATTGGGTGAGCTGGATGGTTTCACTAAATACGCCGGTTACACCTTGGCCGAAAATGGCTTCGCTGCTTCGACTAACGCTGCACTTAATGGCGGCAGTCTCAAAGACGCACTGGCTCAAGCAGCCATAGGCAGTGTTGCCGATGCCTTGTCGGCCTCGATTTATAACAAGCTCGGGACCCAGCTGGAGTTTTCAGGTCTGCCCGCAAAAGTTGCAGCACACGCGTTGGTGGGTGGGCTGATCGCAGAGCTGGCTGGCGGTGATTTCAAAATGGGTGCTCTGGCCGCCGGGGCTAATGAGGCATTTGTTGCCACAATTGGCGATTCCATTTTCAAAGGCGACGCACACGATCAGCTTCTGGCGCTGACTTCACAGCTGATCGGTTTGTCTGTGACTGCCGCTGCCGGCGGCTCGGACAAGGATCAGGCGATATCCGGTTGGGTCGCCGCCCAGGCGACAAAGTTCAACAGCCTCGATCATCCAACGGCTGAAAAGCTTTTGAATGAGATCAAAGACTGCAAAGCGAGTGGCAATTGCAGCGAGGCTAAAATTCGCGAGGTGATAGCTCAATACGAGAAAATTTCGTCTGCGCGATCTGCCTTGATCGACGCTTGTACGACTCGCGCATGCGTCGAATCTATCCAGGCCAATACCATCGCCATGGACGATCCGGTTGCAAAGGACCTGTTGAACCTGTTCAAAACCTCCATCGCATATGACATGTATGGCTTGATGGTGGGTGATCCGAGCAAGGTTGCCATTCCTTCACAAGGCATGGATGCGTGGGGAGGCACTTTTTTTACCGATGATCAACTCGCCTTTGCCAAGTACATCCAAGAAGGATGGTTGACCACTGCGGAGCAAGCTCATCTAGACACTTGGACTAAAGAAACGTCTTGGATGGACAACGCCGCCGGGCGGGTATTGAGTGCCTCTGAGAAGGCCGGGATGTTGCTCAACCTCGGCAACACGATGTTGACCGAGGGGTGGGGTAAGGCCGCCAATGGCAATGCGCTCGGCAATAGTGCAAAGAAAGGGGACGGAATCTCCAAGGATGCTGATGGATTTGGGGATGCCACAAAAGCAACCAGCATTGAATTTTTGCCGAAAATGACCAGGAACAGCGCTGGACAAATTGAAGCGAATGTCACGCAAAGCAGTGCTATAAATACTCTTGAGGCTAGTGGTTACAAGAAAGCTGTTTCGCAGGACGGTACGGTGACAGTGCTAACAAGTGGCGATAAAACATACCGGTTTTATCCATCCTCCACGTCTACAGGGCAACCCTCGGCTTCGTTGACAATTTCAGGTGTCAAAAAGCCCATTGCAAAAATTAGATTTGTCGGAGAATGAATTGACCATATTGAATATCAGCCCTATTGACTTATCTCGCATAGTAGAAAAACTATCAGAGGTCGTCGACTTCAAGAGCGACTTGCCTTCAAAAGTTTTTTTTGAAAGCGGATTGGTGTTTTGGTTTTTTGAGCGACCACTGCTTGCATTTATAGAGGTGGTTTCTGGGCTGATTTCAAAAAGTATCTCTAGCTATGGAATGAATGTCTTTGTTAAGTTTTCTGGCGATGAATTGCTGGATAATTCTTGCATTATTTTTGATGGGTGTGACACCGAAAATAAAATTTTGATTGTTAATGATGAGTACGTTGATTTTCTTGGCGGGGAAGTTGGCTATCCGATAGTCTTGTTTAATGAGACCCATGACTGGGTAGCTTTTGAGAGTGCGCATGAAGAATTTGGCGTTATAGCGGTTAGGGAAGCTAGTCTTCCAAAGGATTTTTCTGAGTATCTGGAGTCTAATTTCATTTCAGCTAAAATTCTTGATGAATTGGCGTTGAGTACCACTGCTGATGGCCTTATAGCAAGGGCTTTTAAGAAGTCATACAGTAGTTAGTTGGTGCAAAAGCAACTGGCGGGGCGGTAGACCGTGCTACTACTGGGATTGAGTGGGGCAAGGGTATTCAAGGTCAAGGAATGCCTTGGGAGGATTACCTTGGGACGCAACTGCCAGCTGGCTCTCGACTACCGCCGAACTTCAAGACGTTTGACTTTTTTGATAGAACGACCGGTGTTGCGACCAGTGCAAAAACACTTGATACGACCACTGCGGCTAAAATTGCCAATCCAAGTCAGGTTTATTCATCGCTCAAAGGAAATATTGATACCGCCGCAGGGTTTACTGAGTACGGTTTGAAGGACGTAACAGTATCCTCTAGTCAAATTACTAGTCGTGAATTGCAAGTGGCAGTTCCAAAATCTACGACGAGTGCTCAGTGGGATCAAATTAATAGAGCTATTGAGTATGGTCAGGGCAAAGGCGTTACGGTAAAAATTACCAAGGTGGATTAAGATGAGTGATGTCGTAAAAACAGCTTGGGCAGATGCGAAAATAAATAAGGATTTTATTTCCGTAAAAACTTTTTCTGGCTATCGAAGTAGCCAAGCGGATCCGCAAGGTGTGGAGCATTTTTTCAGCCCTGACGCTGCCGATAAAGAGCTAGGCTTTGCTGTGCTTGACGCCTTGGCTCATAGCCGATTTGTGCTTCCCGAGCCGCGAAAGGATGTTTGGATTCATCCTGAAGCTACTTTTGATATGGAGTTATACGACTACAACTTGACCAATCAACGATATGATCAATGGGTTGGCAGTACTTTGGAGCGCTATGGCTACAAGACTAAGCGTGCATTATTTAAAGGTATGAAAAAATGCAGTATTGAAAGTAAGAGGGGGCAGATAACTATTCGTCCTAGTCATCACGAAAAGCTAGAAGCCTGGAGTGGTAAGGGGCTAAGTGAGAGTGACTATGTCATTGTCCCCTGCGGTAGTAGTCCTTCCGATGTAGGTGCGGCCTTACGCTTGGCTTTTAGTCGGTGCACCTAATGTGTAGAGGTTTCGAGTTGATCTGACACCGGCCTCGTGCCGGTGTTGTTTTATCTGCTTACTGCAAAACCTCCCTTCCTTCGCTGCTCGCTTTGGTCGTGGCCTGAGCGATCAAGGCATCGAGCATCTGCGCAACAAATTTCTGCTGGCTCTTAGGTAGCTGGTCGATGGCTTCCAGTTGCTGTTGCCATTTCGGAGCAGGGCCACGCTTACGCACAGTGGTTTCCTGCTGCTGACCAAACAGCTCTTTGAGTGTGGTTGCAAGCAGTCGGGCCAGTTCAGGCAACGCCGCTACCTGGATACGCCGTTTACCGGACTCATAGGCTTGGATGGTCTGCTGGGACACGCCCAGCCGTTCAGCCAGTTGTGTTTGGGTGATGCCGTGTTCTTTGCGCAGGCGGGCAATGCGTTCGCCCAGGGCAATGAAAAATGCACGTTCTTCGCTGGTGATGCTCATGGCTGTCGTTGACAACAACGCAGCACAAAACAAGATATGGTCCTGGTCGATTGGACGCTCGAACTGATTTTTCGCTGGCTCATTGTGCAGCGGCAGTCATGGACTTGATCCAGTAGGCGCGCGAATGGGCATGCACCTTATGCCTATCTCAACGATGTGCTGTAGCGGCTGCCGACGCAGCGGGAGAGCGAAACTGCAGAGCTGCAGCACAGATGGGCAAACTTATACTGTGCAAGGTGCTAAAGCCCGCTATCCGCGCAAGGGCCTGAAGAATGCCCTGATTTCCTCCGCCAGAATCTGAGGCTGCTCCAACGCTGCGAAATGACCGCCATGGGCAGCATGTTCCCAGTGATGCACGTTGAATACACGTGCGACCCAACTACGCGGCGGCATAGGCAGCTCCTTAGGGAATAGTGTTACGCCTAATGGCGGATCGACCCGTTCCCAAGGCTCGAACGTCAGTGGGTTTTGCCGATTTTCCTTATATAGACGTAAGCTTGCCTGTAGGTTCCCGCTAAACCAGTACAGGGAAATATCGTTGAGAATCGTGTCGAACGACAATACCTGCTCTAGATCGTCGGGATGATCAACCCATGCCTGAAATTTTTCGACTATCCACGCCGCCAGCCCTATTGGTGAGTCCGCCAATGCGAAAGCAAGTGTCTGGGGTTTCGTGCTCTGCAACGCCGCATAGGCGCCCTCAGTGGCAGAAAAGTGGCTGCTCCTATCCAAGAATTCCTGTTCTTTCTCGCTCAAACTATCTTGGCCGCGACCTAGTGGCGGCCGATAGCTCCCAGGAATGTAATTGAGATGAGCGCCGATAATTTGGGGTGGATGATCACGGGCGAGCCACATTGAAACGCCTGCGCCGATATCCCCTCCCTGGGCACCAAAACGATCGTACCCCAGCTGCTCCATGAGCGCTTTCCAGAGCGCCGCAATCTGTTTTGAGCCTGTCCCCGCTTGGATCGGTGCAGGCGAGCAGCCGTAGCCAGGAAGAGAGGGCACCACCACATCAAATGCGTCAGCGGCATCACCACCGTTGGCAGCAGGGTCGGTGAGTAGCGGGAGCAACTGTTCCATTTCCAGGAATGAACCTGGCCAGCCGTGGGTGATAACCAGAGGCATGGGCTTGTGCCCTTTTCCGCGCTGGTGCAGGAAATGAATGGCTTGGCCATTGACCTCAGTCATGAACTGCGGCAGCTGATTGATCCGTCGCTCTTGATCTCGCCAATTATAGTGGTTGCACCAATGTTCAAGGAGACGCTGAAGAAAAACTGAATTGGTACCATCCTCCCAGCTGTCTGGCTTTAGGGCATCAGGGAAGCGTGAATTGCGTAGTCGCTGATGAAGGTCACTTAGCTGAGCATCAGTGACGGCCAACGTAAACGGTCGGATGGGCATGACAACTCCGTATGAGTGTAAATACGCTAAATTACAGTGCTGCTTCGCAATCAGGTAATCAGCGGCTACCAGCCCATCGCCAAAATCACCAGATCAAACGCTCACCCGAAACTGCGAAGTCCTAGGGCTCCAACGAAACGCATCGACGCCAGTTGCCTGAGCAACGATATCCCGGTTACTTGACTGATGCTGAAGGGGCGCTGGTTGCCGATTTACTTGAAACTCAGGGATGTGCCACAGCGTCATTCTCGACGGAAGCTGCTCGAAGCCTGCTGCTATTTTGTCGATAGAGCATACGCGGGGAATTGAACTCAGCGCCTGTATAAAACGCACGCGGTCGACGTTCAGTTGATCCGGGGGGCAAACGCTAGAAGAACGTGGCCATGGTGCTCGGCGCAAGGCGATCTGTTCACGGTAACACCTGCTCCGACCAGCTTCGTGGTGCTGCCCAAGCGCTGGTTGGTGGTGCGAGCTTATGCCTGTAACGACAGGGCTTGGCGACTGATCATGCGCCACGACCGGTGGTTCGCAGTGAGTGAGGCGTGGGTGTGGTTGGCCGGGGTACTTGTACTCGCGCGCCGACTGACGACTTGAATTTGTCTACATCCTCCGGGCGCGGTATCCAGTTTCACGCGCATAAAAAATCCGGAGCCTTTGTCCGGCTCCGGACTCTTCTGCTGTTCGTGGGTTAATCAATAATCCTTAACTGAACAGCATGCGGCTTGACCGTGCTTTACACGTCAGCGCTTACCGCTTATTGAGCGGTTTTCAACTTGACGACATCACCGGAGATTTTGGTGGTGTAACCGGTCAGGACCCAAGCCCAGAACCAGTTTTCCTGCACTTGAGTATTGATCATGGCGTCGCCGCCTTTAGCCTTGATCGCTGCATCTTGTGCGCGAACAAAACGGCTGTTTTGTTGAATCGGGATAACGCCGAACAGCATTAGGCCAGTGGCGGTTGCTTCACTGTGGCCCAACACGGTGTATTGGCTGCTGTCATATTGCTGAGTCTTCATCGGGGCGCCGGTGCAACCCGCCAGAACCAGGCCAAATACTGCCGCTGCAACTACTTTACTGAGGTAATTCACTGCACAACTCCATAATAAAACGTCCGGGCCCATTACTTGGGCGGCGCGCATTTTAACGGAGATGATGGCCAATAGATATCGATTGTAGAGTGGTTACGGGTGAAGTATCAGGACGGTGGATGACGTTAAGAATGCATTAGTATGCTGACCACTTGTTAAGGACGGATACAGCATGCGAGGCAGTGAATTCGCCCAGCTTCGGGCGTTTGTCGCGGTGGTTGAGCACGGCAGTTTTGTGCGCGCGGCGGCTCATTTGGGGATGTCGGCGTCGGCGCTGAGTCAGACGATCCGTGAATTGGAGGAACGTCTGGATGTGCGGCTGCTCAACCGCACGCCCCGCAGCGTGTCGCCCAGTGATGCCGGTGCGCGGTTGTTGTTGCGTCTGCAACCGGCGCTCAACGAGTCAGACGTAGCACTCGCAGGTGCCACGCACACGCCGGGCATACCCAGCGGTTGTTTGCGCATCAACGCGCCACGCGTCGCAGCTATTTATTACCTCGCGCCGTTGGTTGGCCCGTTTCTGAACGCCTATCCCGGCGTCAGCCTCGACATTGTCACCGACGAGCAGGTGTCGCAAAGGTTGACCGATGGCTTTGACGTCGGCATCCGACTCGGCGAAAACCTTGATCAGGACAGGGGCTGCGTTGAATTGAGCGGTCACCTTGAAATGATGGTCGTGGCGTCCCCGGCCTACCTTGAGCAATTCGGTACGCCACAGACCCCGCACGATTTGAGCGAGCATCAGTGTTTGTCCTGTCGTGGGTCGACTGAGGGCAGCCCATATCGTTGGGCGTTCGAGCACGCGGGCGAGCGACTGTCGATCTCTGTCAATGGGCCGCTGGTGGTCACCGAACCGGAAATGCTCACCCGTGTTGCCCTTGAGGGCGCGGGTATTGCCTACCTGTTTGAGCATCAAGTGCGCGAGCACATTACGGCGGGCCGTTTGGTTCATCTGCTGCAGGACTGGACGCCGGCCTTTCCCGGGTTTTACCTCGATTACCCAAACCAGCAGCCCATATCCCCGGCGCTGCGGGCATTTCTGGATTTTGTGCAACGGCCGCTACGGTCAGATTCATGACGGGGTGGTTTTGAGTATTCCCGGCGTTCTCTCCTGCGAGTTGCTGGTAGGAGACTTACATACCGTTGTCGTTGATACCGTGGGTCGGTAGCACCGACCCTCTCGGCTGAGCCGTTGCTCAAGGCGAGCCCATTGGTAACTGAATCATCTGCAAGTGGGCGCCAGCGGATCTGGAAAGTGACGACGTGATCTGCTCCTTATTCCCATAAGCGATAAGCACCATACTTTGCGTGATATGGCCTGCGCAGGTTTGCCGGTATGATGGGCGCCCCCGCAGTCTGGATTGCGAATACGCCATGACCTTGCAGTACCCAACCATCGCCGATTGCGTCGGCAACACTCCGCTGGTCCGTTTGCAGCGCCTGCCGGGCGTCACCAGCAATACCCTTTTGCTCAAGCTGGAAGGGAATAACCCGGCGGGATCGGTCAAAGACCGTCCGGCGCTGTCGATGATTACCCGCGCCGAATTGCGCGGGCAGATCCACCCCGGCGACACGCTGATCGAGGCGACCTCGGGCAACACCGGGATCGCTCTGGCGATGGCGGCGGCGATCAAGGGTTACAAAATGATCCTGATCATGCCGGACAACTCCAGTGCCGAACGCAAGGCGGCGATGACCGCCTATGGCGCCGAGCTGATTCTGGTGACTCAGGAAGAGGGCATGGAAGGTGCCCGCGACCTGGCTCAGCGGATGGAAGCCCAAGGCCGTGGCAAGGTGCTGGATCAGTTCGCCAATGGCGATAATCCCGAAGCGCACTACACCAGCACCGGCCCCGAAATCTGGCGCCAGACCCAAGGCACCATCACCCATTTCGTCAGCTCCATGGGCACCACCGGGACCATCATGGGCGTGTCGCGCTACTTGAAAGAGCAGAGCGATAGCGTGCAGATCGTCGGCTTGCAGCCAATGGAAGGTTCGGCGATTCCGGGCATACGCCGTTGGCCTCAGGAATACCTGCCGAAGATTTATCAGGCGGATCGTGTCGACCGAATCGTCGACATGGCGCAAAGCGAAGCCGAAGACGTGACCCGTCGACTGGCCCGCGAAGAAGGCGTTTTTTGTGGCGTGTCCTCGGGCGGTGCGGTGGCAGCGATGTTGCGCCTGTCCAAAGAAGTTGAAAACGCGGTGATCGTCGCGATCATCTGCGACCGTGGCGACCGTTACTTGTCGACCGGCATTTTCGACGCGCCCAACTGATGGCCAAGCAAGAGAGAGGCCTGCGCTTTCAGCCCACGGGTGGTAGCAAGGCCCCGCAAATTCCCACCGGTAAAAAGCAGCGCTTGAGCATCGAGCGCCTGGCCAACGACGGTCGCGGTATCGCGTTTTTCGAAGGTCGCACCTGGTTCGTTATCGGCGCTTTGGCCGGTGAAGACGTTGAGGTTCGGGTGTTGGGCGCCCACGGTAAAGTCGTCGAGGCGCGCACTGAACGTGTGTTCCAGCAGAGTGAACTGCGTCGGCCGGCACCTTGCCCGCATGCCGGGCGCTGCGGCGGTTGCAGCGTTCAGCACTTGCCCCATAACGAACAACTTGCCCTGAAACAGCGCATGCTCGCCGAGCAATTGTTGAAGGTCGCGGGTGTCGAGCCCCTGGAGTGGGCCGCGCCGTTGAGTGGTCCTGAGTTCGGTTACCGCCGCCGTGCCCGAGTGGCTGTGCGTTGGGACATGAAGGCGAAAAAGCTTGAAGTCGGTTTCCGTGCGGCAGGCAGTCAAGACATCGTCGCGATCAGCGAATGCACGGTGCTGGTACAGCCTTTGCAACCGATCATGAGCCGCCTGCCGGAGATGTTGCGGCGCTTGAGCAAACCCCAGGCGCTGGGGCACGTGGAATTGTTCAGCGGCTCTACATTGGCGGTTTTACTGCGGCACATGGCGCCGTTGTCCGACGCCGACCTGACGATCCTCAAAGATTTTTGTGCATTCCATGAAGCCCAGTTGTGGCTGCATGGCGACGGCGAACCGCAACCGGTCGACGTCGATCAGGTGCTGGGTTATCGCCTGTCATCATGGGATTTGGATTTGGCGTATCGGCCTGGAGATTTCATCCAGGTCAACGCCGGGGTCAACGAGGCGATGATCGCCCAGGCGCTGGACTGGCTTAAGCCTCAAGCCGATGAGCGGGTTTTGGACCTGTTCTGCGGTTTGGGTAACTTCGCACTGCCGCTGGCCAAAGCCGTTCGTGAAGTGGTGGCGGTCGAGGGTGTGCAGGCGATGGTGGAGCGGGCTGCGGCCAATGCATCCAGCAATAACCTGCATAATGCGAAGTTTTTTCAGTCAGATTTATCCCAGCCTTTGACCGATGCCGAGTGGGCCAGCGAAGGCTTTTGTGCGGTACTCTTGGACCCACCGCGCGACGGTGCTTTTGAGGTGGTGCGCAAGCTGGCATCGCTGGGCGCCAAACGAGTGGTGTATGTGTCGTGCAACCCTGCAACTCTGGCGCGCGATACGGTCGAATTGATCAAGCAGGGCTACCGGTTAAAACGTGCCGGGATTCTCGATATGTTTCCTCAGACGGCACATGTCGAGGCCATGGCGTTATTTGAAGCGAGCTAGGATGGCTCGTCTGGTCCGACTGGCCCGTCCGTGCCGCTCTCGCTTTAGCCCCGCGAGAGTCCACGGGCAACGAAAGGTCAGCGATTTGACGCATTGAATCTGCGTCGTAGGGAAGGTAAGCAAGATGGTACAGGTGAGAGCACACCAGCCGATCAACACCGACGGCAGTATCAATCTCGAGGCTTGGCTCGATCACGCGGTCAGTGTCGATCCGGCACTGGATCGCGAGGCCTTGAAAGAAGCCTGCGAGTTCGCTCGACAGTCTGAACAGCAAGCCAATGCGGCGAAAAATCTCTGGTCCGAAGGGACGTCGAGTTTTCGCACGGGGCTTGAGATTGCGGAAATCCTCGCCGACCTCAAACTCGACCAGGACTCGCTGGTCGCCGCGATCCTGTATCGCGGCGTGCGCGAGGGCCAGATTCAGTTGCCGGCGGTCAGCCAGCGCTTCGGTCTGGTGGTTTCCAAACTCATCGACGGCGTGTTGCGCATGGCGGCGATCAGCGCCAGCCTGAGCCCGCGCCAATCCTTGGTACTCGGCACCCAGGGCCAGGTGGAAAACCTGCGCAAGATGCTGGTGGCCATGGTCGACGACGTTCGCGTTGCCCTGATCAAACTGGCCGAGCGCACTTGTGCGATCCGTGCGGTAAAAACCGCCGACGACGAGAAGCGCAACCGTGTCGCTCGTGAAGTCTTCGACATCTATGCGCCGCTCGCTCACCGCCTCGGTATCGGTCATATCAAGTGGGAGCTGGAGGACTTGTCCTTCCGTTACCTTGAGCCTGACCAATACAAGCAGATCGCCAAGTTGCTGCATGAGCGGCGACTGGATCGCGAGCGTTTCATCGCCGACGTGATGAGCCAGCTGAAGAATGAGCTGACCGCCACCGGCGTCGATGCCGACATCAGCGGCCGGGCCAAACACATCTATTCGATCTGGCGCAAAATGCAGCGCAAGGGTCTGGAGTTCAGCCAGATTTACGACGTGCGCGCCGTTCGCGTACTGGTGCCGGAAATGCGCGACTGCTACACCGCGCTCGGTATCGTCCACACCTTGTGGCGGCACATTCCCAAAGAATTCGACGACTACATTGCCAACCCGAAAGAGAACGGCTATCGCTCGTTGCACACCGCAGTGATCGGCCCCGAAGGCAAGGTGCTGGAAGTGCAGATCCGCACCCATGCCATGCACGAAGAAGCCGAGCTGGGGGTTTGTGCGCACTGGCGCTACAAGGGCACCGACGTCAAGGCTGGTTCCAACCAGTACGAAGAGAAAATCTCCTGGCTGCGTCAGGTCCTTGAGTGGCACGAAGAGCTCGGCGACATTGGTGGCCTGGCGGAACAACTGCGCGTCGATATCGAACCGGACCGGGTCTACATTTTTACCCCTGACGGCCACGCCATTGACTTGCCGAAGGGTTCCACACCGCTGGACTTTGCTTACCGCGTCCACACCGAAATCGGTCATAACTGCCGCGGCGCCAAGATCAACGGGCGCATCGTGCCGCTCAACTACAGCCTGCAAACCGGTGAGCAGGTCGAGATCATCACCAGCAAGCACGGCACTCCAAGCCGCGATTGGCTGAACTCGAACCTGGGATATATCACCACCTCGCGAGCGCGGGCGAAGATTGTCCACTGGTTCAAATTGCAGGCCCGCGATCAGAACGTCGCGGCCGGTAAAACCTTGCTTGAGCGTGAACTCACCCGCCTGGGTCTGCCGGCAGTGGATTTCGACAAGTTGGCCGAAAAGGCCAACATGAAGATCGCCGAGGATATGTTTGCCGCGCTGGGCGCCGGCGATTTGCGCTTGGCGCAACTGGTCAATCTGGCGCAACAACTGGTCGAGCCGGAACGCGGCAACGAACAGTTGGAGCTGATCCCGCGCAAAGCCACCGGCTACAAGCCGGGCAAGCGCGGCGACATCCAGATCCAGGGCGTTGGTAACCTGATGACCCAAATGGCCGGTTGCTGTCAGCCGCTGCCGGGGGATGCGATCGTCGGTTACATCACCCAAGGCCGTGGCGTGAGCATTCACCGCCAGGACTGCGCCTCGGTGCTGCAATTGGGCGGGCGTGAGCCGGAACGGATCATCCAGGTCAGTTGGGGGCCGGTGCCGGTGCTCACCTACCCGGTGGATATCATCATCCGCGCTTACGACCGTTCCGGTTTGCTGCGCGACGTGTCTCAGGTGCTGCTCAACGAGCGGATCAACGTGCTGGCGGTCAACACCCGCTCGAACAAAGAGGACAACACTGCGTTGATGTCCCTGACCATCGAGATTCCGGGGCTGGATGCGTTGGGTCGGTTGCTGGGCCGTATATCCCAGCTGCCTAACATCATCGAAACCCGCCGTAATCGCACGCCGTGAAGATGACCTCGCTGTGGGAGCGAGCAGGTTCGCTCCCACAGGGTTTTGTTGTGAGACAGACATGATGTACAGCCTTGAAGACTTGCTGCACCTGATGAACCGCCTGCGTGACCCGCAGTTTGGTTGTCCGTGGGACATCAAGCAAACCTATGCGACGATCGTTCCGCACACCCTGGAAGAAGCCTACGAGGTCGCCGACGCCATCGAGCGTGGCGACTTTGACCACTTGCAGGGCGAGCTGGGTGATTTGCTGTTTCAGGTGGTTTATTACAGCCAACTGGCGCGCGAAGAAGGGCGCTTCGAGTTCGCCGGCGTGGTCGACAGCATCACTCGTAAGTTGATTCGTCGTCATCCCCATGTGTTCCCCACCGGCGATTTGTATGCGCCGCTGGACGTTGCGCGGCTGAGTGAAGAACAGGTCAAACAGCGTTGGGAAGAGATAAAGGCCGAGGAGCGTGCCGAGAAATCTACGGCACCTGAGCAGTTATCGTTGCTGGACGATGTGCCCAGCGCGTTGCCGGCGTTGTCCCGTTCGGCAAAATTGCAGAAGCGCGCAGGGCAGGTCGGTTTCGACTGGCCGCACGCGTTGCCGGTGCTGGACAAGGTCCGCGAAGAACTCGATGAAGTGCTCGAAGCCATGGCCGACAACGACGCCTTAGCGATTGCCGATGAAGTCGGTGATCTGCTGTTTTCCGTGGTCAATCTGGCGCGGCACCTCAAGGTTGATCCGGAAACGGCCTTGCGCGGCGCCAACTCGAAGTTTGAACGTCGCTTCCGATTTATCGAACAGGCATTGCGCGACACCCGCCGTCCCATAGAAGATTGCACCCTCGAAGAGTTGGACGCCTTGTGGGGCGAAGCCAAACGTCAGGAAAAGAATTTGCCCAACTGCGGTTGAGCAGTTGCCTAAGTGAGTAAGCACCATGAGCATTTCCCTTCGCGACCAGTTGCTCAAAGCAGGGCTGGTCAACCAGAAGCAGGCCAAACAGGTCGGCAAAGACAAGCAAAAGCAGCAGCGTCTGGTGCATAAAGGCCAGATTGAACAGGACGATACCCAGCAGCGTCTGGCCCAGGAAGCGCTGGCCGAGAAGGTCAAGCGTGATCAGGAACTGAATCGTGTGCAGCAGGAGAAAGTGGAGCAGAAAGCGCGTGCGGCCCAGGTCAAACAATTGATCGAAGTCTCACGCTTGCCGAAGCTGATCACCGAGGACTACTACAACTTTGTTGACGACAAGAAGGTCAAGCGCCTCTGCGTCAACACCCTGATGCGTAACAAACTGAGCAACGGGTCGCTGGCGATCGTGCATCATGCCGGCGGCTACGAAGTCATCCCTCGCGAGGCGGCTCTCAAGATCCAGGAGCGCGATCCACAACGGATTGTGCAGATGAACGTCAAGACCGAAGAAGTCAGCGTCGAAGACGATCCATACGCGGCCTATCAGATCCCTGATGATTTGATGTGGTAAGGCTTTAAAGGCTGTGACAACGACAAACCCCGCTTACGGCGGGGTTTGTCATTTTCAATACTGTCATTGCTCAGGTTTCGCGCCTAGGCGGAACGCGCTTCGCGTTTTTGCTCCAGTGTTTCCAGCTCAGACTTGTAGTTGTGTGCGTCGGCCTCGGAGTGGAACATGCCGACTAACAGGTCTTGCTGATGCACGTCCCAGATCCGGATACCAGCGGCTACGCCCTCGTGGGACATATGTGAATCGTCGCGTTCAGTTACTTTCACAGTCATCTGCTAGCTCCAATCTCAGTTACCTGCACCAAGGCGTGTGCAGGACTCTGTTATATATTTTGTTAGCTTCCTAAGTAAATGCTTTCGTTCGGTAACGAATATTTGCGAATTTGGCAAAAGTCCTACAGCCCCCTAAATCCGCGACATTACGTCGCAGGCTGCTGAGTTGGCTGACAAAAGTTTCATGTTCGTGGCGAACAAAACCACTGCTGGAAGCTGACCGCAATGCCGGTAGGAACGAGCGTCCTCGGTCCAGAAGGGCTTTCTATCTTCTTCAAGACGAAAAAAAACGCCCCGAACCCGTCGGAGCGTTTTTGTGTACAGCGAAACGGCGGAGTGTTACTTACCCGCCCAGCGCTTCAGTACCAACGTGGCGTTGGTGCCACCGAAACCGAAGCTGTTGCTCATCACGGTGTTGATGGTGGCGTTTTCGCGAGTCTTGGTCAGGATTGGCATGTCAGCCACTTCTGGGTCCAGTTCTTCGATGTTGGCGGAGCCCGCCATGAAGTTGCCTTCCATCATCAACATGCAGTAGATCGCTTCGTGAACGCCAGCAGCGCCCAGGGAGTGACCCGACAAGCTCTTGGTGGAGCTGATGGCTGGAGCGTTGGTGCCGAACACTTCACGTACACCTTTCATCTCCGCGACATCGCCGACCGGAGTCGAGGTGCCATGGGTGTTCAGGTAGTCGATCGGGGTATCGACGGTGGACATGGCCATCTGCATGCAACGGATGGCGCCTTCGCCGCTTGGAGCGACCATGTCGTAACCATCGGACGTTGCGCCGTAACCCACGATTTCCGCGTAGATCTTCGCACCGCGTGCCAGAGCATGTTCCAGCTCTTCGACCACGACCATGCCGCCGCCGCCGGCGATGACGAAACCGTCACGCTTGGCGTCGTAGGCACGGGAAGCTTTTTCCGGGGTTTCGTTGTACTGGCTGGACAGTGCGCCCATGGCGTCGAACAGGAACGATTGGCTCCAATGCTCTTCTTCACCGCCGCCGGCGAACACAACATCCTGCTTGCCCATCTGGATCTGTTCCATGGCGTTGCCGATGCAGTGAGCACTGGTAGCGCAGGCAGAAGCGATGGAGTAATTCAGGCCTTTGATCTTGAACGGAGTGGCCAGGCAAGCGGAAACGGTGCTGCTCATGGTCCGCGTAACGCGGTATGGGCCGACGCGCTTGACGCCTTTCTCGCGCAGGATATCCAACGCTTCCATCTGGTTCAGCGTCGAAGCACCACCGGAACCAGCGATCAGGCCGGTCCGCGGATTGGAGACTTGCTCATCGGTCAGACCGGAGTCAGCGATGGCATCTTTCATGGCCAGGTAGGCGTAAGCCGCCGCGTGGCCGACGAAGCGATAGATCTTACGGTCGATCAGCTCTTCGAGAGGCAGGTCAATGGAGCCGGAAACCTGGCTACGCAGACCCATTTCGGCATATTCCGGGTTGAACCGGATGCCCGGGCGACTTGCACGCAGGTTAGCGGAGACGGTCTCTTTGTCATTGCCCAAGCACGAAACGATGCCCAGACCAGTGATAACGACGCGGCGCATGCGGATAACCCTTAGAAGTTTTCAGTGGAGGTGAAAACGCCGACCCGGAGGCCTTCGGCGGTGTAGATCTCGCGACCATCTACGCTAACCGAACCATCGGCGATAGCCAGGTTCAGCTTGCCTTTGAGGACGCGCTTGATCTGAATGTTATACGTGACTTTCTTGGCGGTCGGCAGGACCTGACCAAAGAACTTCACTTCGCCCGAACCCAGCGCACGGCCACGGCCCGGCAGACCCTGCCAGCCGAGGTAGAAGCCGACCAGTTGCCACATGGCATCGAGGCCCAGGCAGCCCGGCATCACCGGATCACCTTCGAAGTGGCAGGCGAAAAACCACAGGTCTGGAGTGATATCCAGCTCGGCGACCAATTCACCTTTGCCGTACTTGCCACCCTCTTCGCTGATATGGGTGATGCGATCAACCATCAGCATGTTAGGGGCGGGCAGTTGCGCGTTACCTGGGCCGAACAGCTCACCGCGACTGCAGCGCAGCAGATCTTCCCGAGTAAAGGCGTTTTGTTTGGTCATGCGAGCTCCTCAATAGTCCCGTGCGGCAGGGTGGGGCAAATCTTCCCGGCCGATCGAAGCGTTCATGCCTCGAGTCGACAGCCTACTCATAGACTATTGCGTTGTGGTGAAAGTCACAGCACCAAGGACATGAATGTACACTTGTGCACTGAAATATTTATTCAAGCCCCTTTTCGGGCCTGTTCGGGTGGCTAAGACTGCCGCACTTTCGCCTTTCACGCCAGTCGCATATAGCCGAAAGGCCTGCACTACTGCACCCAGCGCTGCAAAATTTGCTGCAGATCAGTGCGTTTGAAGGGCTTGGCCAGGTAATCGTTCATTCCCGCTGCCAAACAGGTTTCGCGGTCGCCCTGCAAGGCGTTGGCTGTCAGCGCAATAATCGGCAAGTCTGTGCAGCCCGGCAATTGGCGGATCTGCCGGGTGGCCTCGTAGCCGTCGATCACCGGCAATCGGCAGTCCATCAAAATCGCTTCGAAGATCAGGCTCTCGGCACTGCGCACGGCTTGCACGCCATCGGTGACAACGCTGACCGTGAAGCCCAGGCTGCGCAACATCGCGGCGATCACGGTTTGGTTGACCGGGTTGTCTTCCACCAGCAGCACGTTGCGTCCTTCGCCGGTGCCGTTACCGGTGGGCGTGCGCTGCGGCGTCAGCACCGGCAACGCTTGCTGATAAAGGGCGAGCGGGATCTCGAGAGTAAACACCGAGCCACGACCTTCTTCACTTTGGGCGCGCAGCGTACCCCCCATCCGTTCGGCCAGGGTGCGGGCAATTGGCAAGCCCAATCCGGTGCCGCCATAGCGTCTTGAAATAGAACTGTCGGCCTGCTGGAACGGGTTGAACATTGAGTCCAGGCGTTCAGTCGAGATGCCGATCCCGCTGTCGCGCACGGTGCAGGTGAACCACAGTAATTCGTGATCCAGGGATTGCCACTGGGGTTCGATGCTGACGCGGCCCCGTTCGGTGAACTTCAGCGCATTGCCGATGAGGTTGACCAGAATCTGCCGGATCCGTGTGGGGTCGCCCTGAACCTGCAGCGCGCGCATGTCATCGGGGATCAGCAGTTGCAGATCGAGCTTGCGCTGCACGGCGCTGTGCTGGAACGACTGCGCGCAACTGGCGATCAAGTCCACGAGATTGAATGCAATGTGCTCCAGCTCCAGTTCCGAGCGCTCTATCCGCGAGAAGTCGAGAATGTCGTTGATCACTTTGAGCAGGTGTTCGGTGGACTCCGAAGCCAGCGCCGCATACTCGACCTGTTCCTCGGTCATCTCAGTGGTTTCCAGCAGTTGCAACATGCCCAGTACGCCATTCATCGGTGTGCGCAGTTCATGGCTCATCATCGCCAGGAAGTCGGATTTGGCGTTATTGGCTTTTTCCGCCTCTTCGCGCGTCTGGATCAACTGCGTCATGGCTTGATGCTGCTCTCGGCTCGCTTGTTCGAGACCGTCGGCGAGGTTGTTGATGTGTTGCGACAAGGCCCCCAGTTCCGTGTCATCGACGATCGGGAGCGAGGTTTTGTAGTCGCCGCCCTGAATGGCCTTGACCGCGTTGCCGATGTCGCGGATCGGCTGCGACAAACTGCTCGCCAGTCGGCGTGCGACCAGAAAGGTAAACAGCAGGGCGAACAGCGCCAGTACCCCGGCCTTGAACAGGATTTCCTGTTGGCGCTGGCTGAAGGCGTCGTTGGACAAGCCGACGATGACCCGACCCAAATAATCCTCGCTCGACGCACTGGTGGACGTGGAGGCGGTCTGGAAGAAGTCGTTATTGAGGGCGATCCGTTGCAGCCGTACCGGCGCCTGGAAGAGTTCGACCTGTTGCGAGCGCTCGTAGGGTTGCGCCGGTTGCTCGACGTAGACCAACGTCCGATTGGTGCTGTCCTGGATTTCCAGAAAGCGCACGTTGGGCGTCGCCAGCGTGGCCTTGAGCAGGCTGTCGAGTACGTCGTTGTTACCCGAAATCACCCCGTACTCGGTAGCGGGCGCCAGTTGGTTGGCGATCAACTGACCGGTGTGATTGAGCTCCTGGCGCAGGTCCTGGATCCGCACGAAGGTGAAGAAACTGATCAGCAGCAAGGTCAGCAGCAGCGCAGGCCCGAGGCTAATCATCTGGGTGCGGGTGTTGATGTCCCAGCGACGACTGAAGGTCATGGGCGGCGTTCTCCTTCGGCCAACTGTGCGGCGACCTGTGCTTCATTCATTGGCTCAATGCCTAATGAACGAGCCACTTGCGGGTTGCTTAAGACTTTGAAGTATTTCGGGTAGAGCGTGCGGGGCCAACTCGCCGGTGGCCGGTCCAGCAGTTCGTCAAGCATCGCCAGCCAGTCGCTCTGATCGCTGTAAGTGCTGGCCAGGCTGCCGGCCTTGACGAAGCCGGCATTGGGGCCCATCAGCGGCACTTGTCGCGCGTAGCTGCTGAGCAGCAGGTTTTTTGCAGTTTTTGGGTTATACAGATGCGTGTCGTCGAGTCCCAGCAAAACATCGCTGTTCTTTAACAAGTCCTGCAAGGGGCGGCTGTCACCGGTGTTATCCCAGCGCTCGTCGACGATCTCAAGGCCTAGTGGCACGGCGGCTTGGCGCAGTTCCTTGAGGAGAAACTCGCTGTGTCGATCGTAAAGTACGCCGACCCTGCGTGCTTGCGGCAGGATCAGCCGGGTCAGGCGTAATTGCCGGTCCAGGGGCGGATCACTCCACAACAAGCTCAGGCGTGAGGGCAAGAGGTTGTTCAGTCGCATGTTGGCTTGCAGGCGGCTGATGCGCAGCACCAGCGTTGCCGGGCCCTGAGCCTCTTGCAGACGCCAGTCGAGGCTGGGCAGGTCGAGCAGAATCAAGCGGGTGCCGTTGGGCAGTTTGCCCGGTGCCGGCAGGCTGGCCAGGGGTTGGAAGCGCACGTTATCGGTGGGGCGCAATTCCCCCAGAGCACGGGTAAAGGATTGCACGCCTGGGCTGTCTTCAGCGCCGGTCAGCAGAACGTCTGCCGCCTGCGCTGACAGGCTACTCAGCACGCTGGCAGTCAGCAGGCACAACCCGGCCAGCAGCAGGCCGACAGTGGGCGTCTTGCGCGACGGGCGTGCCAGCATTCTAAAATTCCAGCTCGGCGCTGAAGTAGAGCACCCGGCGCTCATCGTAGTTGTTATCGACGAACGTGTTGGGTTGGTTGTCCAGGCGTTGTTGCATCACGCCGGCCAGTTCCAGGTTGGCCTTGCCTAAACCGATGCGTTTGGCGATGCGCGTGTCAACCCGTTCGAAACGGTAGCCATTGAGGGCGTCGTCGCCGTAATAGAAGAGGGCGCTGCTCCAGCCTTGGCCCCACTCGCGCAGCCAACCGGCCGAGCCGCTGTTGCGCGCGGTTTGCTGTTGGTCCAGCGGATTGCTGGCCTTGGCATCGATGTAGGCATAGGTCAGGCGCAGGCGATCAGCGTTGCCGAGTTTCCAGTCAAGTTGGGTTTCAGTGCCTGAAAAATGCGAGTGGTTGGCGTTGCTGGCGATGTACTGATTGTTGCGTAACGGTTCGCTGATCATGCCGGTGATGTCGTCGTAGAACAGCTTCACATCTACCGCCAAGCCCCACTCGGTGAAATAGCCGTTGTAGCCCAACTCACGAGAGCGCATGCGTTCTTTGTCGAGGTTGCCGGGGCCGCGGGTCTTGACGAAATAGCGGGCACTGGACTGGCCGTAGGCGCTGGGCCGCAGGTTCGTTACCTGATAACTCCAGTTGACGTTGTTCTCGAACATGTTCGGTGAGCGGATGGCTTCGGAGTACACCGCTCGCAAGCCATGACGCGGGTTGATCAGGTAATTGATTGCCACCCGAGGGGTCAGCGAATTACCGGTCAACTGCGTGTCTTCGAACATGGCACCGCCCTGAAGCAGCCAGTGTTCGGTGGCGCGCCACTCCAGTTGGCCGAACGTGCGCCACGTGGTGTCGTCGATCGTGCCATTGAAGTAGGTCTCGGAGTCTGCTCGGTCGTAACGATAGTTCATGCCGCTGACCAACCGCAGACTATCTGACAGGCTCAGCGTATCTTGCAATTCCAGGTCATAGCGCGACTCGCGAGTGCTCTGATCAATGTCGCCGCACACCGTTTGCCGCGCGCCGCCTTTCCATTGGGTCAGCACCTGGTTGGCCAGTGCCTGTTCGGCGGGCGTGCCTGCCGGCGCACCGGGGCCGGTGTAGCGCTCGATATTGCGCGCCAGGCGTTCGGCGTAGTTCGGGTTGAGCTGCCAGAGTTCGGTCAGCTCGGGGCTGAACGAGACTTCTGCATCACAGGCGCGCCAGGTTTGCTGTCGATCCCAGTGCTGGGCCGAGCCCTGTATATAAAGGCTGTGATCAGGATTTATGTCCAGATTCCAGCGCAACGAGCCGGCATAGTCATTAGCGATGACGTCCGAATTGTTCCCGGCGGCGGTAATCCCGGAAAACACTGGGCGGTAGGTGTAAGGCCGCTGGTTGGTCCCGTCCTTGGCGTTCAATTGCCAGTCGATGCTTTGGTTCTCGTTGAGGTTCTGACTGACCGCCAGGCTGAAGCGGTTCAAGCGGCGGCTGTCGCGGTAGTCAGCGCCTGTGCGGTCGGAGTCGAAGCCATCATCTTGCTGACCGGACATTGACAGTCGCAGGTCGCCGCTGTCCCAAGCGGTGCCTTGGCTGGCATAAAAATCGTTGATGCCGCGCTGGCCCCGGGTCACTTTCAGTCGCGTGCCATGGCTGTCGGCGGGGCGTCGGGTAATGATGTTGACCACGGCCATCAGTGCATTGGCGCCGTAACTTACGGTGTTCGGGCCACGGAAAACCTCGATGCGCTCGATGTCCTCCATGGCCACGGGAATGTCACTCCAGTCCACCGTGGCCAGCCCGGCGCGATACACCGAGCGGCCGTCGATCAAAACCTGCAGGCGTCGCGCTTCGCTGGCGCTGGTGCCGTGATAGTTCACCACCGCCTGATTGCCGCTGATATTGCCGACCATCATCCCCGGGACCAGGCGCAGCAGCTCGCTGATATCCCTAGCGCCGCTGGCCTTGATCAATTCGCTGTCGATCACCGTCATGCTTCCCGGCACGGCGGCCGGCGACTGCTTCAAGCGCGTGGCCGTCAGCACTTGCGGCAACGGGTCGCTGGCCAGAAACAGGTCGTCGGCCAGCAATGCCGGGCTGAAGATCAGTGCCAGAACCAGCGGCGAACGAGGTGAGGGAGGGCCAAAAGACACGACACAGCCTAAATAGCGATTAACGGGCGCGCATGTTAACCGAGCCCTACGACTTTTCCAGTCACGATGTGGGCATTTTCCTCGGTTTTGTTGGTCTTCTTCCTACATGTGCGGGTAATTGATGCGGGGACTGGCCGCCACTGGGGCTCTCCGTATAATGCCGGCATTGCCACTGCTATGGATTAATGGATTGCATATGACTGAACAGCGCCCAATTGCGGTCCTGGGAGGCGGAAGTTTTGGGACCGCCGTGGCTAATCTATTGGCCGAGAACGGGCATCAGGTCCGGCAATGGATGCGTGACCCCGAACAGGCTGAGGCCATGCGGGTCAATCGCGAGAACCCGCGTTACCTCAAAGGCATCAAAATTCTGCCCGCCGTCACGCCGGTCACCGACTTGCAAGCCACGCTTGAGGCTTGCGACCTGTGTTTCGTTGCGCTGCCGTCCAGCGCGCTGCGTTCAGTGCTGGCACCTCACGCGCAGCTGTTGAGCGGCAAATTGCTGGTGAGCCTGACTAAAGGTATCGAAGCGCACACCTTCAAACTGATGAGCGAGATCCTCGAAGAGATCGCCCCGCAAGCACGTATCGGCGTGCTGTCCGGCCCGAACCTGGCCCGTGAAATTGCCGAACATGCACTGACCGCCACGGTGGTCGCCAGCGAAGATGAAGAACTCTGTCAGCGGGTTCAGGCTGCACTTCACGGTCGCACCTTCCGCGTGTATGCCAGCGCCGACCGCTTCGGCGTGGAGCTGGGGGGGGCGTTGAAAAACGTCTACGCGATCATCGCCGGCATGGCGGTAGCGTTGGGGATGGGCGAAAACACCAAGAGCATGCTGATCACCCGGGCACTGGCAGAAATGACTCGCTTTGCGGTGAATCAGGGCGCTAATCCGATGACCTTTCTGGGGTTGGCGGGCGTGGGCGATTTGATCGTCACCTGCTCATCCTCCAAAAGCCGTAACTATCAGGTCGGTTTTGCCCTCGGCCAGGGTCTGAGCCTGGAGGATGCTGTGACGCGCTTGGGTGAAGTCGCCGAAGGGGTCAACACCCTGAAAGTGCTCAAGGCCAAGGCGCAAGAGGTGGGCGTGTACATGCCACTGGTCGCCGGGCTGCATGCGATTCTGTTCGAAGGGCGCACGCTGAATCAGGTCATCGAGTTGTTGATGCGCGGCGAACCAAAAACCGACGTCGACTTTATCTCCACCAGCGGTTTTAACTGAGCACGCTACCCATCAGGAGCAGGAGAAAGACATGAACGAGCCGAAAGTAGAAGCCAGGTACGAATCCATCCTGCTGCGTGTGCTGTGGATGATCGTTTACATCCTGGTCTGGCAAGTGGCGCAATTTATCCTCGGCGCGGTGGTGCTGGTGCAGTTGATCTATCGTTTGATCTACGGCGCTCCGAGCGCCAGCCTGATGAATTTCGGCGACAGCCTGAGCCAGTTCCTGGCGCAGATTGGTCGTTTCGGCAGCTTCCACAGCGACCAGAAACCCTGGCCCTTTGCCGATTGGCCGGCGCCACGCACGCCCGAAGGTGAAGCGCCACATGTCGTAGCGCCTGCGCCACATCCGGCCCGAGATGAGGAGCCCAAGCTATGAAGCTGTGGGTATTACGTCATGGTGAGGCCGAGCCCTACGGTTCACGTCCCGACGCCGAACGCGCACTGACTGCTCACGGTCGCGAAGAGGCACTGCGCAGCGCCGCTGAGTTGATCGGGCAACCGATTAGCGTGATCTATGCCAGCCCTTACTTGCGGGCGCAGCAGACCGCGCAACTGGTGCGTGAAGCCTTGGGGTTCGAGCCGGACATTCGCACCGTCGAGTGGCTGACCCCTGACAACCGTCCGCAAGCGGTGTTGGAACAGTGGGAGGCCATGGATTACGCGCTATTGGTCAGCCATAACCCGCTGGTGGGTAACTTGCTGGGTTACCTGCAACACGGTCATGTGCAGCAACCGGAGGCGGTAAAAACTGCCGGCCTGGCCGAGCTTGAGGGCGACATGCCGCTGGCCGGGGCGATGAAACTCAACAGTATCAAACACCCTTGACACGGTTAGCGCAGGACTAGAGTGGGCGCGTGGTTTGCCGCGATGGCATCGACTCGGCCTGACGGATACACCGTGTCGCCTGTATGGCGGGCAAGCCCTACGCCCGCAGGTACAGCGCGGTTGCTGATTTTTATGTGAAATAGTCAACCAAGCACTTGCTTGGTTGACTACGCTTGCTCCAGACCAAAAACACAGGAGCACGTCGCATGTCTGCTGCCTTTCGTTTGCCACTGGACGTGTTCTACGAGCGTGAAACGCGCCATCCCCGCCAGCGCTTTCTGGTGCAGCCGGTGGGTAATGGCCAGGTCGATACGCTGACCTGGGCTGATGTCGGCCATCAGGCTCGCTGCGCTGCGCATTGGTTGCGTGCGCGTGAGCTGCCGCAAGGTAGCCACATTGCCCTGATCTCGAAAAACTGTGCGCACTGGATCATCGCCGACCTGGCGATCTGGATGGCCGGGCATGTTTCGGTGCCGCTTTATCCCAACCTCACTGCCGAGTCCGTGGCTCAGGTGCTCGAACACAGCGAAGCGGTGCTGGCGTTCATCGGCAAACTTGACGACTGGCCCGACATGGCTCGTGGTGTCAGTCCCCACCTGCGCACCATCAGCTTGCCGCTGCATCCGCCCGGCACCTTCGATTTCAGTTGGGACGACCTGCAACGCAGCTCGCCGATTCAGGATGATCCCAAGCCCGCCGCCGATCAGTTGGCGACCATCATCTACACCTCCGGCACCACCGGCCAGCCCAAAGGTGTCATGCAGAGCTTCGGTACGCTGGGATTTGCCGCCACGCGCGGCACTCAGTTGTTCGGCCTCAACGAGTCCGATCGTCTGCTGTCTTACCTGCCGCTGTGCCACGTCGCGGAGCGGATGTTCGTCGAGATGGCATCGATCTATACCGGGCAAACGGTGTTCTTCGCCGAGAGCCTCGACACTTTCCTGGTTGATTTACAGCGTGCCAGACCCACCGCATTGTTCGGTGTGCCGCGCATCTGGACCAAATTCCAGATGGGCGTCTTCGGCAAGATCCCGGCCAAACGCCTCGATTTCCTGCTCGGTCTGCCGATCATTGGCAAGCGGGTAGGGCACAAGGTGTTGGTGGGGCTGGGACTGGACGCTTTGCGCATCGCATTGTCCGGCGCGGCGCCCGTGCCACAGACGTTGCTGCTGTGGTATCGCAAGCTTGGGCTGGATGTGCTGGAGGTCTATGGCATGACCGAAAGCTGCGGTTACTCGCATATTGGCCTGCCGGGCCAAAATAAACCCGGCTGGATTGGCAAGCCGTGCCCTGAGGTCGAAGTGCGCATCGAACCGTCCGGCGAAGTATTGGTACGCAGCGGTGCGACCATGCTCGGTTACTACAAGGAACCGCTGAAAACGGCTGAAACCGTGACTGAGGAAGGTTTCCTGCGCACCGGTGACAAAGGCGAGCAGGACAGCGAAGGCAACCTGCGCCTGACCGGACGCTTGAAGGAAATTTTCAAGACCAGCAAAGGCAAATATGTTGCCCCGGCGCCGATCGAAAATCGCTTGGCCGTGCATTCGCGGATCGAACAGGTGTGTGTGGTGGGCGATGGTTTGAGTGCGCCGCTGGGGTTGTGCGTGCTCTCGTCTGTTGGCCAGCAAGACGCCGCGAGTGCCGGGCGGGCAGGGTTGCACTCAAGCCTGGAAAAACTGCTGGAGGAGGTCAACGGTGCCCTCGACAAGCATGAGCGCTTGCGTCGGCTGGTGGTGGTTAAAGACAGTTGGGCGGTGGAAAACGGCTTTCTGACGCCGACCTTGAAGATCAAGCGCAACGTGATCGAAGCCACGTATGGTGCCCGCTTCGAGGAATGGAGTGAGCGCAGCGAAGCGGTGCTGTGGCAGGATTGAGCGACCAACAAAACCAACAAAGGAAAATCTGTAATGAGCCTGTGGCGCACCCTTCCCAACATCGAGCAGTTGAACGTCAGCCAGAAAAACACCATCGGCGAGGTGCTGGATATCCGCTTCGAAGCCTTCGATGACGCGTCACTGACCGCCAGCATGGTCATCGACCATCGCACCCACCAGCCTTATGGTTTGCTGCACGGCGGTGCTTCTGTGGTACTGGCCGAAACGGTGGGCTCCACGGCCAGTTATTTGTGCATCGACGCCAGCCAGTTTTATTGCGTGGGTCTGGAAATCAACGCTAACCATTTGCGCGGCCTGCGCAGCGGTCGGGTGACGGCGGTGGCCAGGGCGATACACATCGGCCGCACCACGCATGTCTGGGACATCCGCTTGAGCAGCGATGAAGGCAAGGCCAGCTGCATATCGCGGTTGACCATGGCGGTGGTGCCACTGGGTGAAAATCCTCCGATGCGTTGAATGCTGACAGGCATGACCGGACTGTCACCTTTCCTGTCAGTTACAGTCATTGCTGTCGGTCGCCGTCTTACGGACAATCAACCGCATGTTCTCGCCCATGGATTGACCGGTATGTTGCAGCAAATCTTCTTCGCCCACGCCAATGGTTTCCCTTCGGGCACCTACGGCAAGCTGTTCGCGGCGTTGGCGCCTGAGTACCAGGTCACTCACTTGGAGCAGCACGCCCACGATCCGCGTTTTCCGGCGGATGACAACTGGTACAACCTGGTGGATGAACTGATCCATCATCTTGAGCAGCAAACGGAACCGGTCTGGGGTGTCGGCCACTCCTTTGGCGGCGTATTGCACCTGCACGCGGCGCTGCGTCGTCCTGAGCTGTACCGCGGGGTGGTGATGCTCGATTCGCCGGTATTGACCCGCACTGACCAGTGGGTGATTCGCGCCGCCAAGCGTTTCGGTTTTATCGACCGTCTTACACCGGCCGGCCGCACGTTGGGGCGGCGCGAAGAGTTTGCCGATCTCGACAGCGCGCGCCGTTATTTCGCCGGCAAAACCTTGTTTCGCAGCTTTGACCCAGAGTGTTTCGATGCCTACCTGCAACATGGGTTACATCCAGTCGGCGATAAACTGCGCCTGCGCTTCGACCCCGCCACGGAAATCAGCATCTACCGCGGCGTGCCCGATACCAGCCCAGGGTGTGCGCGTCAGTTAACAGTGCCGCTGGCGGTGGTGCGCGGGCGCAATAGCCGCGTGGTGATGCGCCATCACGCCCGCTCTGTCGGTCGCATGCCACAGGGTGAGTCCTTGACCATGCCCGGTGGCCACATGTTTCCCCTTGAGCGTCCACAAGACACTGCCACGCTGCTGAAGAACCTGTTTAGTCGCTGGGAAGGTCGCCGTCAGCAGGGGTGCGCATGAGCCGCACGGTCGAAGAAGTTCGCTTGAGCTTGCCGCACATCGAGCTGGCGGCGCACTTGTTTGGTCCCGAAGACGGCTTACCGGTCATTGCCTTGCACGGCTGGCTGGACAACGCCAACAGTTTTGCGCGACTGGCGCCCAAGCTCAAAGGCCTGCGCATCATCGCGCTGGACATGGCCGGCCACGGTCATTCGGGGCACCGGCCGAGCGGCGCCGGATATGCGTTGTGGGACTATGTCTACGACGTGCTGCAAGTCGCCGAACAATTGGGCTACCCGCGTTTCGGCTTGCTGGGGCATTCCATGGGAGCGATTGTTTCCCTGGTGCTGGCCGGCTCGCTGCCCGAGCGCGTGACTCATCTGGCGCTGATCGACGGCATCATTCCTCCAACAGACAAAGGCGAAAACGCTGCCGAACGGATGGGCATGGCTCTGCAAGCGCAGCTGGATCTGCAGGAAAAGCGCAAACCGGTCTACAGCAGTCTTGACCGGGCGATCGAAGCTCGCATGAAAGGTCTGGTGGCGGTCAGTCGTGAAGCCGCCGAGTTGCTGGCCCAGCGTGGCTTGATGCCTGTGCCGGGGGGATACACCTGGCGCACCGACAATCGCCTGACGCTGCCATCGCCGCTCCGTTTGACGCAAGAACAGGCGATGGCCTTCGTTCAGCGGGTCAGTTGCCCTGCGCAATTGGTGGTCGCGGCCGATGGCATGCTCGCCAAACACCCCCAATTGCTGGAACGTCTACCCTTTAGCCGTGAACAGCTGCCAGGCGGCCATCATTTGCACCTCAATGATGAACCCGGCGCCGACCTTGTCGCAGACTGTTTCAATCGGTTCTTCGCCGTTCCTTGACTTGCGCCGGGCAACTGTCGAGGCTGGGCGGGTTGAAATGGGAGACAACCATGATAGATCTCTACACCGCTGCGACCCCGAATGGCCACAAGGTCTCTATCGTGCTCGAGGAACTCGGCCTGCCCTACACGGTGCATGCCTTGAGTTTCGACAAAAAAGAACAGAAGTCACCTGACTTCCTCAAGATCAACCCCAATGGCCGGATTCCGGCGATTGTCGACCGCGCCAACGGCGATTTCGCCGTGTTCGAATCCGGTGCCATCCTTATTTATCTCGCTGAACTGAGCGGGCAGCTCATGCCCAAAGACCCTAAGGGACGCTCGCAGGTCATGCAGTGGCTGATGTTCCAGATGGGCGGGATCGGTCCGATGCAGGGCCAGGCCAACGTGTTTTTCCGCTATTTCCCGGAAAAACTTCAGGGCGCCATTGACCGCTATCAGCATGAAACCCGCCGTTTGTATGAAGTGCTCGACACCCGCCTGCAATCCGAGGCGTTTCTGGCCGGCGAGTACAGCATTGCCGACATCGCAACGTACCCGTGGGTGCGTGGTCACGAGTGGTCCGGTGTCGAGGTCGACGGCTTGCCCGCCTTACAACGCTGGATGGCGACGATGGCGGCTCGCCCGGCGGTTCAGCGCGGTTTGCAGGTCCCTCAGCGCATTGATGACGCCAGCGTCGTCAAGGGTGCCCAGGCCATGTTGATCCGATGAGCCTATCTACGCGATCACTCAGCCTGCTGGCGTTGTGTTGTTTCAGTCCTCTGGTGTTTGCTGCCGATGTGCCGGGAAGTCAGGACCTGGCGCTTGTGCCGCGTCTGGCCGATGCGCAGATTGTCGATTTTCGCGCACCGGTGGAGCTTGAACGGATTTATCCGCTGGGCTCCATTCGCAAGATCAGCGGCCAATTGCGTTTCGACGGTCAAGTCAGCGCTCGCGGTCAGACCACGTCGGTGACCTACGAGTTGCCTGCCGAGCATCCCGCTACCGAGGCGTTTACCGCTGCCCGTGAAGCCTTGCAGAAGCAGGGTGCCGAGTTACTGTTTTGGTGTCAGGCCCGCGATTGCGGCGAAAGCAGTTTGTGGGCCAATGAAGTCTTTGGTAACGCCAAGCTATATGGCGCTGACGATCAGCAGTCCTATTTGCTGCTGAGACTTGCAGCCCCCAGGGACAATACGCTGGTAGCGCTTTACAGCATCACCCGTGGTAATCGTAAAGCCTACTTGCATGTCGAACAGTTCGACGCCGTGACCCCGTTAGGGGATTTGCTGCCGACATCCGCGACTTTGCTGCGGCAGCTCAAAAGCACCGGCGTGCTCGACTTTCCAAAGATGAGTGCTGATCCCGACGATACGTGGCTGCGTTTAATCTCCCGTGGGTTGAACCTGGACACCACGCAACGAGTCAGTCTTTCCGGTGCCAAAGCCGAAGCCTGGCGTCAGGCGTTGATCGCACAGGGTGTGCGTGCGGCGCGAATGGAAACCGGCAGCGTCGAAGGCTCTGGCCTGCACATCGAGCTGTTGCGATAAGCTTCATCAGGCGAACGCGCTCCTCGCGTTCGCCTACTCTTTGGCTGACTGACTTTTTCGAGACCTTACATGCTCAATAACGATCGCCTGTTGGTGCAGATTCTGCTCCTGGTGCTGTTTGGCGCGAGCTTCTGGGTGATGGCGCCGTTCTGGTCGGCGCTATTCTGGGGCGCGGTACTGGCGTTTGCCAGCTGGCCGCTGATGCGCTTGCTGACCCGCTGGCTGCACGGTCGCGAGTCCTTGGCCGCGGCGCTACTGACCCTGGGCTGGATGTTGCTGGTTGCGGTGCCGCTGGTGTGGCTGGGGTTCAACTTGGCAGACCATGTGCGCGATGCCACTGCGCTCATCAAGGATATCCAGGTTGACGGCTTGCCTGAAGCGCCGACCTGGCTGGCAAGCGTGCCTCTTGTTGGCGAGCGTTTGGTAGGGCTCTGGAACAGCATCGATGAGCAGGGCGCGGCAATGATGGTGGCGGTCAAACCCTATCTGGGTCAGGTCGGCAACTGGTTGCTGGCGCGCAGTGCGCAGATTGGTGGCGGTATTCTCGAATTGACGCTGAGCATTGTGTTTGTGTTCTTTTTCTACCGTGACGGGCCGCGTCTTGCGGCGTTTGTTCACAGCTTGCTGGCACGGCTGATTGGTGAGCGTGCCGGGTATTACATCGAGCTGGTAGCCGGTACGGTGCAACGGGTGGTGAACGGCGTCATCGGTACGGCGGCCGCGCAAGCGATTTTGGCGTTAATCGGGTTCCTGATTGCTGGCGTGCCGGGGGCGTTGGTGCTGGGTATCGTGACCTTCCTGTTGAGCCTGATCCCGATGGGGCCACCACTGATCTGGATTCCGGCCACCGCGTGGCTGGCCTGGAAAGGTGAGTATGGAACGGCGGTGTTCCTGGGCATTTGGGGGACGTTTATCATCAGCGGCGTGGATAACGTGCTCAAACCGTATCTGATCAGTCGCGGTGGGAATTTACCGTTGGTGATCGTGCTGCTCGGGGTGTTCGGTGGGTTGATTGCGTTCGGGTTCATCGGCTTGTTTATCGGCCCGACCCTTTTGGCCGTGGCCTACAGCCTGTTGACCGACTGGAGCAAGAGTCAGGCTCGGGTGGAAGACCCGCGTCTCTGAGCCTGCGTATTTACTGTCCCGCCCCCCACACAGGCTTTGTGTGGGGCATTCACCGTGTGATCAACACCGGTCAAATGTAGGCCGGGCTTGCTCGTGCGGCGTTCGACTCAAGTGGCGACGCTCAGGTTTTGGCCCACGCTCGTCACATTGCTGAGCGAATACTGCTTGCTCAGGTTGGCAATCATGGTGTTTAGGGCTTCGCGGACATTCGACTGATCGGTAGTGCTGTCGCTGTTTTTCTCGCGACCGGCCTGCAGGGCGGCTTTGAGTTCGTCGCTGCTGATACCTCCGCTGCTGTTGCTGTCGAGCATCTTGAGCAAAGCGGCGCTGGTGTCGCTGGCGGTCGAAGAATTGCTGGTGTTGGCCTGCAAGGCGCTGCTGAGTTCAGTGGCGCTGATGCTGCCGTCGCTGTCTGTGTCGAGCTGGCTGAACAGTGTGTCGCTGGAAGCCTGCTGGGTGGCCGGCGGCGGTGGCGGCGTCAGGGCGGCTGCTAACTCATCTTTGCTGATGGTGCCGTCCTGGTTTTTATCCAGCGCCGAAAAAATTTGTTTGCTGTCGGCGCTGCTACCGGCGCTGGTCAAGCCACTGCTCAGCTCATCACTGCTGATGCTGCCGTTACCATTGGTGTCCAGGGCGCCAAGGATTGCGTCGGCCAGTTCAGTGTTAGGTGCCTGATCCTGCGCGGGCGGTGCAGGCGGTGCCATCGCGGCCATTTCTTCACTGCTCAGGCTACCGCTGTTGTCGCTGTCCAGGCTGGCGAAATTCTTGCTCAGGTCGGCCAGCAAGCGACTGTCAGGCTTTTTCGCCTCGGCGGTCTTGAGTTCGTCCTGGCTGATCGAGCCGTCGCCATTCGTGTCGAGCTTGGCGAACAGTGCTTTCTGGAACTGTTCGCGGCGGGCACTGTTGGCCGAAGTGCTGGCGGTGCTAGTGCTGGTATGGCTCGAGGTGTTACTGCTGACGCTGCTGATCATGAGGTTCACTCCTTGGGCTGGAAAACCGGTGAGTACACCGGCTTATGAAGCCTCAAGGGGTAAGTTGTCGTAGGTATGTTGAATTTGTACCGGGTGGTACACACGCGCTTGGCTCAGGTTCGCGGTAGGCGGATGACGGCTGTCAAACCACCACCGTGGGTTTCTTCTAGGCTCAACTGGCCGCCCAGGCGTTCCGCTGCTTCCCTGGCGATGGTCATGCCCAGGCCGACACCGCCGGAGTTGCGGTTACGCGATCCCTCCAGGCGAAAGAACGGTTCGAACACCGCCTCGCGTTTATCCATCGCGATCCCCGGGCCCTGATCGATTACTCTGATCACCAGTTGCTCGCGGCAGTCTTCCAGCGCAATCACCACCTGTCCGGCATAACGCAGGGCATTGTCCATCAGGTTGTTGATGCACGAGCGCAAAGCCATTGGCTGCACTTGTAGCGGCGCGCAATGGCCCCTGGCCTCAACGTCACCGCCCTGGTCCTGCGCATTTTCGCTCAGCGATTCAACCAGAGCCTGCACGTCCATCCATTGCCGAGCTTCACTGGTCCGCTGTTCGTGCAGGTAGGTGAGGGTGGCGTCCAGCATTCCGATCATATCGTCCAGGTCCTGACGCATCTGGCCTTGCAGTTTGTCATCGTCAATCTGCTCCAGTCGCAGCTTGAGTCGCGACAGCGGCGTGCGCAGGTCGTGGGACACTGCACCGAGCATCCGCGAGCGTTGTTGCACTTGCTCACGAATGCGCTGCTGCATTTTGTTGAAAGTGTGCGCGGCCTGCCGTGCTTCCCTTGGGCCTGACTCATCCAGCGGCGGGCTGTCGAGGTTCTCGCTCAAACGCTCGGCAGCATCACTCAGGCGCTGGATCGGCCGACTCAGCAGTTTGGCGCCGTACCAGGCCGCGATGACCAGCGAGATCAATTGAGACGTCAACGGCACCAACGGCCCACCGAACCATGGCCTTGGTGGGCGACGCTCGAAGCGCGGTTGCGCGGTAGGGCGCTGACCGTTGACGTTCTGCGAAAATTCAGGCGGCGGCGGTGGGGGCGGCGGAGGGCCGTAATAGTGAAACCAGAAAAACGCCAACAGGTGCGCCAGGATGATCGCCACCAACAGCACACCAAACAGGCGGCCGAACAGCGTATCGAAGCGCGTCCGCATCAGCCGATTTCTCTCGCGTCGAACAGGTAACCTTCACCGCGAACGGTCTTGATCAACTGGGGGGCTTTAGGGTCATCGCCGAGTTTCTGGCGCAGGCGCGACACCAGCAGATCGATGCTGCGATCAAAGGCTTCGATCGACCGGCCGCGTGCGGCGTCCAGCAATTGTTCGCGGCTGAGCACCCGGCGTGGACGTTCGATGAACACCCAGAGCAGCCGGAATTCGGCATTGGAAAGTGGCACCACCAAGCCATCAGCAGCAATCAATTGGCGCAGCACACTGTTCAGTCGCCAGTTGTCGAAGCGAATGTTCGCCCGCTGTTCCGTTCGATCGTCGCGCACTCGACGCAGAATCGTCTGAATCCGTGCCACCAGTTCCCTGGGCTCGAACGGCTTGGCCATGTAGTCGTCGGCACCCAGTTCCAGGCCAATGATCCGGTCGGTGGGTTCGCAGCGGGCGGTGAGCATCAGGATCGGAATATCCGATTCGGCACGTAACCAGCGGCACAGTGACAAACCGTCTTCGCCGGGCAACATGAGGTCAAGTACGACCACATCAAAATGTTCCGCTTGCAGCGCCAGGCGCATGTCGCTGCCATCGGTGACGCCGCTGGCGTGAATATTGAACCGGGCCAGGTAGTCGATCATCAACTCACGGATAGGCACGTCATCGTCTACGATCAGCGCGCGAATGCTCCAGCGTTTGTCACCGGCGGGCGCTTTTTGATCGTCGTTCACGGTTGCTTGGGTGTTGTGCATGCGTGCGTTCATCTGCCAGATAGGCTGCCAACCACAAAGATGGGCTGCGAGGTTGTGGCTTCAGCATAGGCGTCCTGCCCGAAGGCGGGAAGTGCTGTAAGGAGGTGTTGCGGCTGCCGAAGGTAATCAGGGCGCTTGTTGGGGGGATGTCCTGTGTGTATCGGTGTCGATACAATTTCTGCGGCGTCTAGTATTGATTGAGCCGCGTCGACGATTTAACGATCATCGGGTCCCGCAGCCGCGCTGGTTCCGCTACAATGCGCGCCGATTTCGTCCTGCCTGAGAGCCCGCACATGTCCGTCTGCCAGACTCCTATCATCGTCGCCCTGGATTTCCCCACCCGTGACGCCGCACTGAAGCTGGCCGATCAGTTGGACCCTACACTGTGCCGGGTCAAAGTCGGCAAGGAATTGTTCACCAGCTGTGCCTCGGAAATCGTCGGCACCTTGCGTGATAAGGGTTTCGAGGTGTTCCTCGACCTCAAGTTCCACGACATCCCGAACACCACCGCCATGGCCGTCAAGGCTGCTGCAGAAATGGGCGTGTGGATGGTCAACGTGCATTGCTCAGGTGGTCTGCGCATGATGGCTGCCTGCCGTGAAGTGCTTGACCAGCGCAGTGGCCCCAAGCCGCTGTTGATCGGTGTGACGGTGCTGACCAGCATGGAACGCGAGGATCTGGCGGGTATCGGCCTCGACATTGAGCCGCAGGAGCAAGTACTGCGCCTGGCTGCCTTGGCTGAAAAAGCTGGGATGGATGGTTTGGTGTGCTCGGCTCTGGAAGCCCATGCCCTGAAGCTGGCTCACCCGTCGCTGCAGTTGGTGACCCCGGGGATTCGTCCTGCGGGCAGCGCCCAGGACGACCAGCGCCGTATCCTGACCCCGCGTCAGGCGCTCGATGCCGGTTCCGACTATCTGGTGATCGGCCGTCCGATCAGCCAGGCTGCCGATCCAGCCAAGGCATTGGCGGCAGTGGTTGCCGAAATCGCCTGATCAGGTGCTGAAAATCTAAATGGGTGAGCGGGCCTGCCGGTGCTCTTGATCAACGGCAAGAAACTCCTCGCCCGGAAGGCTCAAGGTTTGTGCAAGGTCTTCTGGCGAAGGATATACACCGTCACCAGTACCGCACTGGTCAGCATGAACGCGCGTGCCCACGGCAGCGGCACCAGGTAGCAGGAAAACAGAATACTGACCCACATCAGCCCGATCGCGTAGACCTTGCCCTTGAGCGGGATACCGTTGCCATCGAGGTAGTTACCTATCCACGGTCCAAGCCGTGGATGCTCAACCAGCCAGTGGTAGAAGCGTGGTGAACTGCGGGCGAAACAGCCAGCCGCTAATAGCAGGAAGGGTGTGGTGGGCAGCACCGGCAGGAAAATCCCGATCACCCCCAGCATCACGCTCAGCCAGCCGATGGCCAGCAGAACGTAACGCAGAATCAGGGGGCGGTTGCCTATGGGCGGGGGCGCCATAGGCACAACCTTAGTGGTGACGTGGCTTGAGGATGGCCGGTTTTTCGTCTGGCGCATTGCACAGCAGGTACAGCGCGGTCAGGGCTTCCGGGATTTGCACGATCATGTCGTCCATCAGGTTGGCATCGGCCGCGATGTCGGAGAACTCAGGCTGTTCGTCGAACAGACCCGAGCCGACCATGATTGGCAGAAGCATTTCGCTGACTTCGTCTTCTGCGGTTTCGAACCACGCCTCTTCGCGCAGGAACACGCCTTCCATGAAGCCGATGCACCAGCCGCGCAGGTCGGAGTCATCCGGCTCTTCGCCAAGGTCCAGGTCACACGGCAGCTCGAACTCTTCATCGGACGCCAGTTGGCGGGCGATATGGGCCTTGAGCGCTAGCAAGGTGGATTCGATCGCATCACGCTCGGTGTCGTCAGCGTAGTGCGGCTCTTCGGCGAAGAGCGCGTCGATCCACTCGCGGTCGGGAACGATTTCGGAGCAAATCGATAGCGCAGTGAGATAGCCGTGGGCGGCCACGTAGTCCAGCGCCTCGTCGTGCAGCTCGTCGGCGTCGAGGAAGACTTGCAGGCGGGTTAGTTGCTCAGCGAAGGACATTAAAGGACTACCTTGGGAATTAACAATGCGCGAATTCTAGGCCTTCTTGAGCGCCCAGGCCAGCCGCGCGGCATATTTGCGCCCGCGCGCCTCTTATCAGCGGCACCCTTTGCCTGACAGGGGTCGGGTATACTCCCGCGTTTTGTGATGCCCTGCTGGCGTTACGGCTGAAATGTGAGGCGCCATGCAACGCGCACTTACGATTCGTCCGTGCAGCTTTCGTGGTTCTGAACCAGCCTTGCAGGGATGTTTCGATGATTTTTGGAGTTTCTATGCTCGAACAGGCTCAACGCGTCCTCAAGGACATCTTCGGCTACGACAGTTTCCGTGGCCGCCAGGGTGCAATCATTGAGCGCGTGGCCAATGGCGGCGACGCCTTGGTACTGATGCCTACCGGCGGTGGCAAATCTCTGTGCTTCCAGGTGCCGGCTTTGCTGCGCGACGGTCTGGCGGTGGTAGTGTCGCCGCTGATCGCGCTGATGGACGACCAGGTTGCGACCCTTGAAGAGTTGGGCGTGGCCGCCGCTGCGTTGAATTCAACACTGAGTGCCGAGCAGCAGCGGGACCTGGCGGCGCGAATCAAGCGTGGCGAAGTCAAAATGCTCTATCTCGCCCCCGAGCGTCTGGTGCAGCCACGGATGCTGGCCTTTCTGCAAAGCCTGGAGATCGCGCTGTTCGCCATCGACGAAGCGCACTGCGTCTCGCAATGGGGTCATGACTTTCGCCGCGAGTACCTGCAATTGGGCCAGTTGGCGGAACTCTTCCCCAATGTCCCGCGCATTGCGCTGACCGCCACTGCCGACAAGCGCACCCGCGAAGAAATCGTCGATCGTTTGCACTTGCACGAAGCCGAACGCTTCCTGTCGAGCTTCGACCGGCCGAACATTTTCTACCGCATCGTGCCCAAGGAGCAGCCGCGCAAGCAATTGCTGGTGTTCCTCGCCGAGCGCCGCAGCGATGCCGGCATCGTCTATTGCCTGTCGCGCAAGAAAGTCGATGAAGTGGCGGTGTTCCTCAGTGAACAAGGCTTCCCGGCGCTGCCGTATCACGCCGGTTTGCCCAACGAAACCCGGGCCCATAACCAGAAGCGCTTTCTTAACGAAGAAGGGCTGATCATGGTCGCCACGGTGGCGTTCGGCATGGGCATCGACAAGCCCAACGTGCGCTTCGTCGCCCACCTCGATTTGCCGAAATCCCTTGAGGCCTACTACCAGGAAACCGGTCGTGGCGGCCGTGACGGTCTGCCGGCGGACGCCTGGATGGCCTACGGCCTGCAAGACGTGGTGATGCTCAAGCAGATGTTGCAGAACTCCGAAGGCGACGAGCGCCACAAGCGGCTGGAACAGCACAAGCTTGACGCCATGCTCTCGCTCTGCGAAGAGACCCGCTGCCGCCGTCAGACCCTGCTGGCGTACTTTGATGAGGACATGCCTGAGCCCTGCGGCCATTGCGATAACTGTGTCGACGGCGTACAGACCTGGGACGCTACCGAGCCTGCTCGTCAGGCTCTGTCGGCGATCTATCGCACCGGCCAACGTTACGGTGTAGGGCATCTGGTGGATGTGCTGCTGGGTAAGGATAACGAAAAGGTCCGCAGCTTTGGCCATCAGCATTTATCGGTATTTGGCGTTGGCAAGGCGATGGCCGAAGGCGAATGGCGCTCGCTGTTTCGACAGTTGGTGGCGCGTGGTTTGGCCGACATCGATCTGGAAGGCTACGGCGGCCTGCGCCTCAGTGACACCTGTCGGCCGCTGCTCAAGGGCGAAGTGACCCTTGAGCTGCGCCGCGACCTCAAGCCGCAAACTTCAGCGAAAAGCAGCAAGAGTCAAGCGAGCCAACTGGTCCGTGGCGAAGAGCGCGAGCAATGGGAGGCGTTACGCGCCCTGCGACGCAAACTGGCCGAAGAACACGGCGTGCCGCCATACGTTATTTTTCCCGATTCGACACTGCTGGAAATGCTCCGCAGCCAGCCGACGTCCCTTGCGGAAATGGGGACGGTCAGTGGCGTTGGCGCACGTAAGCTGGAACGTTATGGCGAAGCCTTCCTCGAAGTCCTCGGTGGCCAGGTCGAAGCGCCGAGAGTGGTGGCAGACCTGCGCCACGAGCTGATCACGCTGGCCAGAGCCGGTATGACGCCGCTGCAGATCGCCGGCCAGTTGCAATGCTCGGAAAAGAACGTATACACCCTGTTGGCGGAGGCCATTGGCAAGCAACAGTTGTCCCTCGAGCAAGCCCTCGACCTGCCGGAAGAACTGATGGGAGAAGTCCAGGACGCGTTCCTCGACGGCGAGGGCGAGTTACCGCCGGTCTCCGAGATTGCCGCGCTGTTTGCCGGCCGGGTCCCGGAAGGGGTGTTGTACTGTGTGCGGGCGGCACTGCAATCCGAGTTCGAGGTTTAAGTGATCCTTGGCAAAGGTGTAACGATTCAGTGCAGAGCGAGCCTTGCCTACAGCGAAGGGTCATGCTTAGCTGACTAATAATTAGTTTTTCTCTATTTCAGTCTAACCATGAGTTTTTTATGCCGTTAACCGATCAACACCGCTTTGGGATGCAACTGGCCCAGATGTCTCGCGGCTGGCGCGCCGAACTGGACCGTCGCCTGGCCGGCTTGGGATTGTCCCAGGCGCGCTGGCTTGTGCTGCTGCATCTTGCACGTTTTGAGGAGGCCCCGACCCAGCGTGAGCTGGCACAAAGCGTTGGCGTCGAAGGGCCAACGCTGGCTCGTTTGCTCGACAGTCTGGAAGCCCAGGGGCTGGTGCAGCGTCAGTCGGTGCTGGAAGATCGTCGGGCCAAGAAAATCGTCCTGTGTGCTCCGGCCCGGCCCTTGATCGAACAAATTGAAACGATTGCCACTCAACTGCGCCATGAGCTGTTCGACGGCGTCGATGAGGCGGATTTGAAGGTTTGCATGCGTGTCCACGGGCACATTTTGGCTAATCTGGAAAAATCTTGAGGCATAACCGCGCGCCAGACTTTTGAGATACCTCGCAGGGCGGACTATAAGAAATACTGCGCACTATCTGTTCGTGCTGGATGTGCGAACGCTTACAGGTTGGTTCCGTTTATTTAAGGGATGCTCATGCTCGAGAGTTGGCACATAGTTTTGCGGTTTAGCACCCGTCTGCTTCTGGCCAGTAGTGCTGTCATCTACTCGGCATTGGCACCGGCCCTGGGATTGGGAGACATCACCCTTCATTCGGCGTTAAACCAGCCGCTCAAAGCCGACATTGCTCTGGTGGATGCCGGTGGGCTGGGGGAGGGTGATCTGTCCGTGAGCCTCGGCACGACGGACGAGTTCAGTCGCGCGGGCGTCGAGCGGGTGTTCTTCCTCAATAATCTGACATTCACGCCGATCCTGCGGGGCAACCGGCAACTGATCCGGGTGACGTCCAGCAAACCGGTCACTGAACCGTTTCTGAATTTCCTGGTGCAGCTCAGTCAGCCTAATGGGCGGTTATTGCGCGAGTACACGGTGTTGATCGATCCGCCGGGTGCCCCGGGTATTGTTCCCGCCACGGATGAACCGGTCGCCAGGCCTCAATCATCCGAGTTTCCGACCGTTGAACCGACCAGCGCACCGCCACCTGCATCTCAGGGCAAACGCTACACCGTGGTTCAGGGTGACAATCCCTGGGTAATCGCCAAACGCCTGCACGACAGTGGCAGCAATGCGTCTGCCAGCGAGCTGATGCAAGGCATTCTCGCGCTTAACCCAGGCAGCGAAAGGCTGAGCGTGGGCCAGCATCTGTTGTTACCGGACTCGGCGCAGCTACCGGCCCCAAGTGCCAACGTGGCTCAGCAGGTGGTTGCGCCAGAGGCTGACGCGATGGCTGAGCAACTGGCAACCAGCGTATTGCAAAACCAGCAACTGCAAAAAACCGTCGATGAATTGAATGTCAAAGTGCGGGCCCAGGATGAGCAGATTGCCGATGCGCGTAAGCAAGTGAGCGATTTGCAGGCCCGGCTCGCCGAGGTCAGGCCTCCGGCGCCCGCACCGGTGCTTTCAGTAGCGCCTGTGTCGGCGCCGGCGGTTGCCCAAGAGCCGCAAGAGTCTCACTGGCTGATGATCAGCGGTTTGCTGGCGCTGGTGGCATTGTTGGTGCTGGGGGTATTTGTTCGGCGTCAGCGTCAACGAGTTCAGGTATTAGCCGAGCCTTTGCCGGTGCTGCCGTCACGGCACGAGCCGGTGCTTGATCGAGAACCCACGCCACAACCCGCCAATGCGGCGCCCGCCCCGGCGCCTCATCGAGAGACACCCGCGGGAGATGTCCTGGGAGGCGTCGGTATTTACTTGGCTTATGGCCGGTTTTCCGAAGCAGCGGACCTGTTGCGCGAGGCGTGTGTCAAGGAACCGCAGCGTACTGATCTGGCACTGCAACTGTTGGAGGTGCTTGGTAAGCAAGGGGATGTGGCAGCCTATGAAGCCCAGGAAGCCCAGTTACGTGAGGCGGGTTTCGATGCCCAACAACTCCACGATATCCGGGCTCGCTGTCCGAAACTGCAAAGTGCCGCACCGATCGCCGCGATTGCTCCGGCCGTCGTGCCGCCCCCTGAAGTGGCGACAGAAGATGAGTTTCAGCTGAACCTCGACGACCTGTCGATGGACTCCAACTGGGATCTGGTCAGCCCCTTTGAAAGCCCGGCCGCTGCCGTTAAACCGTTGAATTCCCCTGCGGCGCCTGACGAGCCGGCGTTTACCTCGAATTTGCACGTGTTGCCCGATGTGTTCGAAATGCCTTACGAATCGACGGTGGATGAGCCTGAACTGGAGTGGGTCGGCGAGTCGGAAGATGAGTCGCTGGACGACAGCTTTCTTGAGGAGTTCGGCGAGCCGGCTCAGCCCCTTGAACTTGAGTCGCTACCTCAGGCGCTGACCGCGCCAAACGGCGCCGGCAAACTGGAGCAGGCGCAGACGTACATCGACGATGGCGATCTCGACCGGGCCATTGAGTTGCTCAACGAGTTGCTCAACACCGACGATGAACCGCTCAAGCAGACGGCGCGTAATTTGTTGGCCGGTATTCGCTGAGCCTTGAGGTGGTGATCCATTGTGGCGAGGGCACTCCGTCCCTTGCCACTTGGATTCACTGCCGGTCAGCGTTTTGTTTCAAAACGTCTGCCCCAGATTCAAGTAAACGGCCTGCTCATCGGCATCGTTGAAGCCATAGCTGAAGTTCAGCGGCCCTAGCGGTGTGTCGAAACCGATGAATACACTGGCTGCGTTGATGTAACCGCTGTCGAATGGGTTGTCGTTGTTCCACGCTCGGCCACGCTCCAGAGACCCGCCGATGTACAGCGGGAAATCCAGCGGCAGGTAGGAGCGCGGTGTCAGGCGCCGATAGTAAACCCCGCGCATCAGGCTGATGTTCTGCCCGGAAATCGCATCTTCGCGAAAGCCCGACAACTGCCGGGCACCGCCAAGAAGAAAGCTTGAAGTGACCACGTTGGCAGTGTCCAGCGTGCGACCGTAGCGCCCACCGAGGATGAACGTATCCGGGCCACTGCTCAGGGCCTTGTCCAATTTGAACTCCCACTGTCGGTAGCGTTGGTCCGAGCCCAGCCCCGGTTCGAACTGGCGTAATGACAGGCCAATGTCTTCGCCTTCGTGAGGAAAGTAGACGTTGTCCAGCGAGTCGAACGAGTACTTGAGCTGATAGAACCCCTCATTGAAACTTTCGCTTGGCAGGCTTTGGTCGCCGATGCGCACGTTCGCCTTGCCCCAAGCTTCGCCGACACCGAAACGTATCTCCCCACTGTTGCCGATTTGCCGGCCCACATTCAGACCAAAGCCGTAGCGTTCGACGCGATATTGGGCAATGGGGTCGTTGTCCAGGATCGACTCGACGTTCTGCGCTTCGAAAGCTGCATACGGCGCGAGGAAGTAGCGTGAACCTACGTCCAGCGGCTGATAGAACTCGCTGTAGAGTTCCTGTTTGTCGCCGATCTGCGCCCGCGTCAGCCACTCCGCACCCAAGCGGTTGATGCCATTGATTCGGTAACTGGCGCCGAGGTTGAACGCGCTGTCGCCACGCATGTCGTCCGAGAGGTTCAGGCCTACTCGTAAATAATCGGTGCCGCTGCGTTTGCCGCGGGCGCTGATGACCAACGTATGGGCGGGGCCCTTATGCACCACGCGGTATTGCACCTGCTCGAAGTAATCCAGGCCATACAAGGTGCCCATGTCAGTTTGTAGGCGGCCAAGGTCCAAAGGTTCACCGACAGCCTGGCGGATGTAGTAGCGAATGACGTCGTCGCCGACTTTAGAGTCGTTTTCCACTTTGATCGCGGTAATGATCGGCGTGCGCTGGCTTGGTGCGCGTGCGGCGGTCAGTTCCTCGTTCAGAGGCTGTGCCGGTTTGAGCCGCGCCAGGCGCCCTTCGAGGATTTTTGTTGCGCGGTAACCGGCGTCAATCATGTCTTGGGCTCGGCCGAAATCGGTCACACCGAAGCTTGCCAGTGAAGGCTGGATCAGCACGTCATCCTTGTGCAGGGCGGCAAGTTGTTCTTCGGAGTTGCGGCGGGTCATCAAGGTGATCGACTGGTTCAGCACATCGACCACCGTGTTCAGTTGCTTGCGATTGCGCAGCGGGGTGCCAATGTCTACCACGATGGCGATGTCGACGCCCATCTCGCGCGCGACGTCCAACGGGATGTTGTCGGTCATGCCGCCGTCTACCAGTAGTCGGCCATCCAGTTCAACCGGGGCGAACACCGCCGGGATTGACATGCTGGCGCGAATAACCTGGGGCAGGTGGCCCTTGCGAAATACTACTTTTTCGCCACTGGCGATGTCGGTGGCCACGGCGCGGAACGGAATCGGTAGTTTGTCGAAGTCACGGGTGTCACTGGTGTGGGCCAGCAGGCTCTCCAGCAGCAGCGCCAGGTTCTGACCCTGAATCACCCCCAGCGGCAAACCGAGGCTGCCATCGTCGCGGAAACTGAGTTTCTGTTTGACGAGGAAATCTCGGTCATCCTGCTTGCGCCGAAATGGCACGTCTTCCCTGGGCGGAGCGTCAGACAGGGCTTGCTTCCAGTCGATGCTGAGGGCGAGTTTTTCCAGTTCATCAATCTTGTAGCCCGAGGCATAGAGACCACCGACCACCGCACCCATGCTGGTGCCGGCAATTGCATCGATCTTGATGCCTTGTTCTTCCAGTGCCTTGAGCACGCCAATATGTGCCAATCCGCGGGCAGCCCCACCGGACAGCACCAGCCCAATTTTTGGCCTCGGGGTATCGGTAGCTTGGGCAAATAAAGGAAATAGGCAGAGCAACAGGCATGACAGCAAACGGCGCATCGTGGATCTCGGGGCTAGCGACAAAGGCGGCTATTATAGCGGCGCCCTCTGCCTCAGGAGTTTCAGCAATCATGACCGTGCAAAAACCGGAAATCGTCATCACCTACTGCACCCAGTGCCAATGGCTGCTGCGCGCCGCCTGGCTGGCACAGGAGCTGCTCAGCACCTTTGGCGATGACTTGGGCAAGGTGTCCCTGGTGCCAGGCTCCGGTGGGGTTTTTCACATTTTTTGTAACGATGTGCAGATTTGGGAGCGTAAGGCCGACGATGGTTTTCCGGAAGCCAAGGTACTTAAGCAGCGGGTTCGGGATGAGATCGACCCGGACCGTGACCTCGGCCACAACGAGCGCACTCAATGAGACGCGGCTTCCGCCACCACGCTCTTCTTGCTTGAGCCGCCCGAGAGCCTGCTCGACACTACAATGGCTACGATGATCAGTGCGCCACCGATCAACATGCGCCAGGTCGGGTTTTCGTCGAACAACAGCCACGCCACGGTAATGCCGTACACCGGCTCCAGGGCAAACACCACCGCGGCGGTCCGTGCTTTGATCACCGCGAGGCTGGCAACGAACAGGCTATGGGCCAAGCCGGTGCAGAACACCCCCAGCAGGCTGATCCACAGCCAGTCGATGGCGCGCACTTCGCTCAACTGCGGCGCCGCCATCGGTAGCAGGCACAGTGCGACTACGACGTTCTGACACAACGCTGCCTGTACCGGAGGAATGCGCCCGGAGCTGACTCTGTTGACCAGCGACAGCAGGGCGAACAGCAGGCCCGAGCCCACGGCCCAGAGCAGGCCGGTGGTAGCGCCGCTGGCCAGGTCGAAGTCCGGGGTGACCAGCACCAGTCCGATGCTCACCAGCACCACTAGCAGGATTTCGTTGGAGCGAATTCGTTCGCGGAAGATCAGCCCTTCGAGAATCACAGTAAACGCTGGGAAACTCGCAAAGCCCAGGGTGGCAATCGCCACACCCGCGACCTTCACTGCGATGAAAAAACTCACCCAGTGCCCGGCGAGCAACACGCCGCTGAGCAACAGCCGGCGCCAGTCCAAGGCTTCGAGCGTGCGCCAGCGGGTGTTGCTGGCGAACCGGGCAAAGAACGCCAAGGCGAGCACCGCAAACGCAGCGCGACCGAAGACGATGACGGCGGGCGAGGCCGCGGCGAGTTTGCCGAACACGCCGGTCAAGCCGAACATCAGTGCGCCAATATGTAGGGCGCCAAGGGCGGTACGGGGAGTCATTGCAGTCCTTGATAAACGGAGTGAAACAGGCCTCACAGTCAACCGTGCAAGTTGCCCTTGAATCTGTTGCCAGGCTAGCGTTTTTTTATCGCCAGCCTCGCGCCGCCGCATCAGGACCGGTCGCATCGCAATGGGCGCCAGTCTACACCGACGGCACAGTTGGGCGCTGTCACGGGACTGACTTGCCACTGTCATGGGTCATTAACCCGGTCGGCGCACTCTTGCAAAAACATCATAGAGGGTTGCCCATGACCAGCGCTGAGCTCGCCAAACCCAGCCGTAAACAACGCGTGCGGACATTATGGATTTCCGACGTGCATCTGGGCACTCGGGATTGCCAGGCCGAGCACTTATCGCAGTTTCTCAAGGGCTACCATGCGGACAAAGTCTACTTGGTCGGTGACATCATCGACGGCTGGAAACTGCGCGGCGGCATGTATTGGCCGCAGGCCCACACCAACGTCATCCGACGTTTGCTGACCATGAGCAAGCGCGGCACCGAGGTGATCTACGTCACCGGTAATCACGACGAATTCCTGCGCCGCTATTCGAAACTGATTCTGGGCAATATCCAGTTGGTGGACGAAGCGGTGCACGTGACCGCCGATGGTCGTCATCTGTTAGTCATCCATGGCGATCAGTTTGATGTCATTACCCGTTACCACCGCTGGCTGGCGTTTCTCGGCGACTCGGCTTACGAATTCACCCTGACCCTTAACCGCTGGCTCAATCATTGGCGTGCCCGTTATGGCTACGGTTACTGGTCGTTGTCGGCATACCTCAAACACAAGGTCAAAACCGCCGTCAGCTTTATCAGTGACTTCGAAGAGGCCATCGCCCACGAATGCGTCAAGCGGGGTTTGCACGGTGTGGTGTGCGGGCACATTCACCACGCTGAGATCCGCAAGGTCGGTGAGGTGGATTACCTCAATTGTGGGGATTGGGTGGAGTCGTGTACGGCGCTGATCGAGCATTGGGATGGCTCGATCGAGTTGTATCGTTTAGCGGATGCCCAGGCACGTGAGGCCGAGTTGAAAGCGCTGAAGATCGCTGAGCCGGCTTAGTCCGCGCCACGTCTGATCGGTGACAAGGCCTCATCGCGCAGCGATTCCTGTCATTGATCAGGCTGGCGCGTGTTGCGCCACCGCCACCTTGTAAATTGAGCGTTTCGGCTGGGCAAACAACCGCTCCATCATTGGCTCAAAAAAACTCAACGGCAGGTGCTCATAGGCGGGATCAAACGCGGCAGCATCATAGTTGGCGCAAAAATCGATGGTCGCTTGATACTGCGCATGTCCGCTGAATTGCTCGCGTAAATGCCTGTCCATGCCCAAGTGATGAAAGAAGTAGTAGCCCTGGAAAATCCCGTGCTTCTCCACTATCCATAGATTTTCAGCGCTGACGAACGGTTTGAGAATGGCGGCGGCGATGTCTGCATGGTTGTAGGCGCCGAGCGTGTCGCCGATGTCATGGAGCAGGGCGCAGACCACGTATTCTTCATCTCGGCCATCGCGCCAGGCGCGGGTCGCCGTTTGCAGAGAGTGAGTTAACCGATCCACCGGGAAACCGCCAAAATCACCTGCCAGCAACGCCAGATGCGTGGCAATCCTTGTCGACAATTGCCGCGCATAGGCACTGAAATCTGAGGCGATAATCGCCCAGTCTTCCTCGGTGCCGTCCTGCATGTGGGTGAAATGGGCAGTGGCTTTCATCGGCTATCCTCTTGTTCTTGGCTGACGGGATATTTTCAGTGTAGGACTTGGATCCATTCGCGCACTGGCTGCGCAGGACGTATCGCTGGCCTGTGAAGCCTAGAACGGTACGCGGCCCAGGATCATGTCGCGGTACATCGTGAAGTCGCCCAGCAGACTGTAAAGCGGGTGCTGAAAGGTTGCCGGCCGATTTTTCTCGAAGAAAAAATGCCCGACCCAGGCAAAGCTGTAGCCGGCCAAGGGCAGGGCCCACAGCATCTGCCATGCGCCTTTGCCGAGGGTCAGCGCCAGAATAAAAATGACCAGCGAGGTCCCGACAAAGTGCAGCCGTCGGCAGGTACTGTTGCTGTGTTCGCTGAGGTAGTACGGATAGAACTCAGTGAAGCTGTTGAAACGCTTAAGGTTTTCCACGACTGCGATCTCTGTGGTTATTGTTCTGACGGCAAGTTGCTCTATGGGTAGCGTATTTGAGTCTAGAGTGATCATTGGCATCAGCCAGTGACAATAGGCGCCACTTTAGTATCCTTCGAAAACTGGCCGTAATAAGCGGCTCATCACGTAAGTAAACGCCATGAGCGAACGAACGACTTCTGCAAGTTGGGCGATGGGGATTGTTAAAGCGCTGGAGATGGACGGGCTGGATTGCCGTGTATTGTTCAAACAACTGGGGCTCGACTATGCGGCCCTGGATGATCCGGATGCGCGCTTCCCGCAAGACTCGATGACACGGCTCTGGCAGCGGGCGGTTGAGCTGTCCGGCAATCCGGCAATCGGTCTGAACATGGCCAAGGTGGTACGCCCGGCCTCTTTTCATGTGGCCGGTTACGCGTTGATGTCCAGTCAGACCCTGGCCGAAGGCTTTCAACGATTGGTACGGTATCAGCGGATCATCGCTGAAAGCGCCGACCTGAGTTTTCGCCTGCTCGACGAAGGCTATGCGCTGATTCTGACGGTCCATGGCGACCACCTGCCTCCCACCCGGCAAAGTGCTGAAGCGTCTCTGGCCTGCGCCCTTGCGCTGTGTGGCTGGTTGACCGGACGCACCTTGCAACCGCGCAAGGTACTGGTGCAGGGTGCTGAACCCGCCGATCTCGGGCCCTATAAACAAGCCTTCCATGCGCCGTTGATGTTCAACGCCCCCTACGATGCGCTGATCTTCGAACGGGCTGACATGGAGGCGCCGCTGCCCACGGCCAACGAAGCCATGGCGGCGTTGCATGACCGGTTTGCCGGAGAATACTTGGCGCGCTTCTCTGAGAGCCGAGTGACGCACAAGGCGCGGCAGGTATTATGCCGTTTGCTGCCCCAGGGTGAGCCCAAGCGCGACACGGTGGCGCAGACCCTGCACCTGTCGCAACGCACGTTGCAGCGCCGCTTGCAGGAGGAAGGCACCAGTTTTCAGGCGCTGCTGGACGACACCCGGCGCGAATTGGCCGAACAGTATCTCGCACAGCCAAGCATGACGTTGCTGGAAATTGCCTACCTGCTGGGGTTTGCTGATCCGAGCAACTTCTTCCGCGCTTTCCGGCGTTGGTTTGACATCACCCCCGGCGAGTACCGGACGCGGCTGCTGGCCGCGCCCAACCGGATCAATGACGCCAGAACGCAGGAATACACAGCACAAACACCGTAATGATCTCCAGACGGCCCAGCAACATGCCGAACGAGAGAATCCACTTGGCGGCGTCCGGCAGGGTGGAGAAATTGCCCGCCGGGCCAATGGTCTCGCCCAGTCCTGGGCCGACACCCGACACCGTGCTGGCGGCACCGGTCAGCGCGGTCATCCAGTCCAGGCCCAGCAGCGACAACATCAGCGCAATCGCGCAGATGGTGATAGCGAAAAAGAACGAGAAGGTCAGTATCGAGCGCACGATTTCTTCGTCGAGGCGGTGGCCGTTGTACTTCTGTTTGATCACCGCGCGCGGGTGAATTAACTGGTTAAGGTTGGCCTTGAGCAGAATGTAGGCGACCTGAAAGCGGAAAATCTTGATTCCGCCAGCGGTCGAGCCAGAACAGCCGCCAATAAAACCCAGATAGAAGAACAGCATCAGCGAGAAATTGCCCCACATGCTGTAGTCCCCAAGCGCAAACCCAGTGGTGGTCACCACCGAAGTCACGTTCAGTGCCACATGCCGCAGCGCGTCCAGCCATGGCAAGTTGGTGGTCCACCAGTACCAAGTGCCGAGCACCACCCACGTCACCAGCAACAGGCCAAGCAGGCCTTGAACCTGCTGATCCTTGATCAGGGCTCGACGGTTACCGCGCAGGGTCGCCACATACAGTGTGAAGGGCAGGCTGCCGAGGATCATCACGACGACGGCTACCCAATGCACAGCCGGTTGTTTCCAATGGGCCAGGGACTCGTCGGAGGTGGAGAAACCACCGGTGGAAATCGCCGACATCGCATGATTGATCGCATCGAACAGGTTCATCCCGGCCCACCAGAACGCCAAGCTGCCGACAATGGTAATACCGACGTAGGCCGCTACGATCAAACGCGCCACCATGTGCGAACGGGGCATAACCTTTTCGGAACGGTCCGACGACTCTGTCTGAAACAGCCGCATGCCACCGATGCGCAGCAATGGCAGAATAGCGACCGCCATGCCGATAAAACCAATGCCGCCGAGCCAGTGCAGCAACGAGCGCCATATCAGGATGCCGGGGGACATGCTGTCCAGGCCACTGAGCACGGTGGAACCGGTGGCGGTGATGCCGGACATGCTTTCAAAGAACGAATCGGTGTAGCTGATGTGTTGGGTCAGTAAAAATGGCAGCGCAGCGAAGATGCACACCACCAGCCAGCTACTGACGGTCAGCAGGTACATGTCCCTGGGCCGCAGGTGTATATGTTCGGGCCGGCCGGGAATTACCAGGGCCAAACCCGCCACAAAGGTAATCATGCTCGCCCAGATAAACGACGGCAGGTCGCTGGTGCGGTCGAAGATCACCAGAGTGGCCATCGGCACGAACATGGCGATCGCCAGGGTAATCAGGAAGATGCCGATGATGAAACCAATGATCCGTAAGGTCGGCAACGCCATGAAGTCCGCTCGGGGTGAAATAGAGATGGACGCCATTCTACCTGCGGGGCAGGTCATGTAAACCGGCAGCCCGGCGGCACTTGCCGCTAGAATGGCCGGACAATTTTTCCAGGAGGTGGCCGATGCAGGCTCTCGACGCTTTGCTCAACCGTGTTTCCGTTCCACGACTGTTAGACCCTGCGCCTACCGCAGAACAACGTGAAGTGCTGTTTGCCGCCGCCCTGCGTGCGCCGGATCACGGTCACTTGCAGCCGTGGCGCTTCCTGACTGTCGAAGGCGCGGCGCGGGAGCAGATGGGCGAGTTGCTGGCGCAAGCGGCGAAGTTGCAGGACAGTCATGCGTCCGAGGCTGTGCTGGACAAGGCCCGCAATGGTCCGTTGCGGGCGCCACTGGTGGTCGTGGTGATCGCTCGTTTGCAGGAGCACTTCAAGGTGCCGAAGTCCGAGCAATTACTGGCGGCCGGCTGTGCGGCTCACGGGATTTTGCTGGCAGCCTACGCTCAGGGCATTGGTGCGGTGTGGCGAACCGGTGAACTGGCCTATTCGGCACATGTGGCCAAAGGACTGGGACTGGCTGAAGGCGAGGAGGTGATTGCGTTCCTTTACCTCGGTACGCCGCAGAAAGAGCCGCGAGTCGCGGATAAAGTCGAGCTGAGCGAGTTTGTCAGCGCGTGGACGCCTACGGCCTAGTGTTAGCGAAAGGGCTGTGACAGTCAGTAATCATCTTGACTGCGACAGCCCTTGCGTCAGTAAAGCCGTTTTACACCGTCACAACTGAACCACTGCCCCCGGTTCCAATGGCAACTCCAGGCTGGCAATAAACCCTCCTTCCGGATGATTGGCCAGTATCAAGCTACCGCCATGACGCTCGGCTGCGCGCCGTGCGATGGCCAGACCGAGGCCATGGCCGGCGGCGGACTGGCCCGGCGCGCGGTAGAACGGCTCGCCTAATTGACTCAAATGTTCGGCCTGCACGCCAGGGCCATGGTCGCGAACGCTGATGACAATTCTTTCGCCTTGACGTGAGACGCGCATTTCAATGGGATGCTCCGGCGGATTAAAGCGCTGCGCGTTGCGCAACAGATTATCCAGGGCACGTTCGATCATGGTCGGCCAGCCTTTGAGGTGGAGTAACGGCTCCGCCTCCACTTGTACGTTCTGTTCCGGCGAGCCCAATTGGGCATCCTTTTGCAACGTCACCAGCAAGGCGTTGAGGTCCACGTCTTCAGCACTGGCGTTGTCGGCATCGACTCGCGCCAATACCAGAATTTCGCTGATCAAGGCCTCCAGACGATCACATTCGCGGGTCAGTCGCGGCCAATATTTTTCCCGTTCCTCAGGCGTACTCCGCTCGGCCAGCGCCAGTGCAATGCGCAGTCTGGCAAGCGGTGAGCGCAACTCATGCGAAACATCTCGCAGCAACTGCCGCTGACTGCTGATCAGGCTTTGTAAGCGAGAACCCATTCGGTTGAAATCGTTCGCCAGTACGCCGAATTCGTCGCGCCGGTTGGCCAGCTTTACCAGGCTGTTTTGCTGATAAGTTGTTTGTCCAAGATCATGCACTGCGCCGCGTAAACGGCTGAGAGGGCGAGTGATGGACAGGGTCACCAACAGGCTGAAAAGGGTCAGTACCACCAGCGCAATCCCCAGCGCGCTCAATGGCCAGACCAAGCTTTTGCGGCGCCATGCATCCAGTTCCGGGTGGGGGATGCGATAGATCAGCAAGTAGGTATTGCCGGTCTTTTCGCTGGTGTATTCAGTGGTCAGGCGGCGCCAGGGCAAGCGGCGATCATCGTCATTTTGCCGCGCCTCGAAGGCCGCCGCCCGGCGTGGAAAAGTGCCACGCACCACTGGGTCGCCGCTCTCGTTGAGCACCTGAACATCGATGTGGTACTGGTGCTTACGCTGTTCCAATATGTCCTGGGCGGCTTCCTCGCCCTCTGATTCGTAGGTTTGCGTCCACCGTTGCGCCAGTGTGTTGAGGCCCGGATGGCGACTGAGAATCCATGCGTCTTGGTTGAGCATGTGCCCAAGCAGAATGAAAAGCCCTGCAACCAGAGCGATGGCTAGCCAGAAGCTGGCCAGAATTCGCCAGAACAATGAGCGCACAGAAAATCCTCAAACAAAGAAAGCCCAGCGGCGATGAACCGTTGGGCTGGGGCGTAACGCTAGAACATTATTGCGCTTTTTGCGGTTGTTGCGCTTTCCAGGCCTTGAATTCGGCCCACTCTGCGCGACGCTCAGCCTGTTTTTTCTGGATATCGTCGAATTTCTTCTGTTGATCCGGCTTGAGCACTGCACGCACATCAGCTTCGGCTTTCTGATGCTTGGCCGCTACTTCGTCTTTCATGGCTTTCTGGTCGGCTGGGGACAGTTTATCCAGATATTTTTCGACCAGTTGTTTGCGATCATGCATCTGCTCGCCCATGATTTTGCGAATTTGCTCGCGCTGTTCGCGGCTCAAATCCAGCTGGCTGTAAGGTCCTTTGCCGTGCATGTCGTGCATCTGACCGCCGTGGCGCGGGCCATCCATCGGGCCATCCATCGGCCCGGCACCTTCAGGCATTGCCATGGCAGCGGTCGGTAGGGCGGCAGCGAACATCAGAGCGATAAGGGTCTTGCGCATGGTGAATCTCCTTGTCTCGTTCCCGGTACGTTCCGGATGAGTACAGACTACGGAGATCAAGGTCAGCGGCGGTCAGCGAAGCGTAAAGCTTGGGTAAAGACGCTTTTGTGCCGACCTTACAAAACTTACAGGCTGTAGTAGTAACCGCGACTGCGCAGGGCGACGATACGCGGACGCCCATCAGTATGTGGTCCGATCTTTTTGCGCAGGTTGCTGACGTGCATGTCCAGGCTGCGGTCGTACAGGGTCAGTTTGCGACCCAAGGCGATCAGCGCCAGTTCCTGCTTGTCCAGCGGCTCACCGGGTTGCTTGATCAGCGCTTCAAGCAGGCGACTTTCGGAGGCGGTGAGCGTGAATTCCTGCTCATTGATACTGACCACACCACGCAACGGACTGAAGCACAGATCGCCCAGTTCCAGCTGGCTGGACACGGCCGACGGATGACTGCGTCGCAACACGGCACGCAGTCGGGCTGTCAGTTCTCGCGGGTCACAAGGCTTGGCCAGGTAATCATCAGCGCCCAATTCCAGGCCGAGGATACGGTCCAGCGGTTCACCGCGGGCCGATAGCATCAGCACGGGCAAATCAGGGTGATCACCGCGCAACTGCTTGAGCAGTTCCAGGCCACTGCCATCCGGCAGCATGACGTCCAACACCACGGCCGCCGGCGATATTTCGGTCAAGGCACGGCGTGCGCTTTGACCATCATGGCAAGCGCGGACCACGAAGCCTTCCTGGCCTAGCCAACTGCTCAGGAGCTCACAGAGTTCCTGGTCATCATCAATTAATAACAGCTCGCTCATGACGCACTCAATTTAGCCATTGTCGACGTTTTCGACTTGCACCACTGGCGAAGATACCGCAGAGCAGAGCCAATAGCGCTACTCCGGCCCCAGTGACGAACCATTGCTGTTGGTCTGTCAGCAGGCGCGGCAGCGGGCTGGCCAAGGCCTCCTTGAGTTGCAGCTTCAGGCGCTGGTTCTCTTGGCGCAACCGGGTCAGTTGAGCGCTTTCGCGTTCACCATCAGGATTTTGCAATTGTTTACTCAGTATTTCTCGTTGTTGTTCACTGGCCTTCAAGCGTTGTTGCAACTCGGCGAGCGGGCTGCCGGTGCTCAAGGACGGTGAGGTTGAACCAGCACCTTCGGCGCTTACTTCAGCGCGGGCGTAGACCCCGATCGACAACGTCACCAACATCAGACACAACGGACCCTTGCGCATCATGACTCCTGATTCCAATCGAGTTATTGGGCAAGTTGTCGGCAGGTAAACAAGAATAATGAGCGATAGATAGCACGATGAACCGATAGGGTTCATCGCACGAAGAACATTACGGCAGTACTTGCTTGAACGGCTTAACCGAAACGTTGGCGTAGACGCCAGCACTGACGTAGGGGTCGGCGTCTGCCCAGGCTTGTGCAGCACTCAATGAATCGAATTGGGCAACGATCAGGCTGCCGGTGAAACCCGCGGCTCCTGGATCATTGCTGTCGACCGCCGGGTGCGGTCCGGCCAGTACAACGCGACCCTCGCCCTTGAGCTGTTGCAGGCGCTCAAGGTGTGCAGGCCTTGCGGCGAGGCGAGCTTCCAGGGAGTTGGCGACGTCTGTGGCAACGATGGCGTAGAGCATGTCAGTCCTCGGTTTTTGGGGTTGTGGTATCAGCGTCGTGCAAGTGACGGGACAGGTAAATGCCTTGGCCAACCAGGAATAGTAGCGTCATGCCCAGGCTGCCGAAGACCTTGAAGTCGACCCAGTAATTCTGGAACGTGAACGCAACGAACAGGTTGGCAGCGCCGCAAAACAGGAAAAAGATAATCCAGGCGATGTTCAAGCGTGTCCAGACCGAGTCCGGCAGGGTTAGTGCGTGACCCATGATGCGTTTGATCAGCAAGCGGTCACCGATAAAATGGCTGCCGATGAACGCGAGGGCGAACAGCCAGTTGACCACCGGTGCTTTCCATTTCAGGAAGGTTTCGCTGTGGAAGGCCAAGGTCAGGCTGCCGAAGACCAGGCAGGCGATAAGGGTCAGCCACTGGCTCTTTTCCAGCTTGCGGTGGGTGATGAACAAGGCGCCGTAAACAACCAGTGAGCTGATAATCAGCATGGCGGTGGCGCTGTAAATACCGCCGACATTCAGTTCATGACCGGCGATGTCGACGACCCGAGGATCGATCTTATAGACGATGAAAAACAGCAGAAGCGGGATGAAATCGATGAATTGTTTCACAGTGGCAGCCAGAAGCAGGATGTGGCGGCATAATAACAAACATATTGGCGCGCGATAGCGCCAGCTGATTTGAGGTTACAAAGCCCCGTGAATGTTGATTTGCACTGCCATAGCACGGCCTCCGATGGCGCCCTGGCGCCTGCGGTACTGGTTGCGCGTGCGTTCGAGAAAGGCGTGCGAGTCCTGGCCTTGACCGATCACGATACCCTTGAAGGGCTCGACGAGGCCCGCAGCGCTGCGGCCGCGCTGGGGATGCAACTGGTCAACGGGGTTGAGTTGTCCTGCACTTGGGGCGGCGCGACCATTCATGTGTTGGGCTACGGTTTCGATGTCAATGCCGTGCCGTTGGTCGAGGCAATCGCCCGGCTGCACGATGGCCGTTGGCTAAGATCTGAAGAAATAAGCCGTAAGTTGGCGTTGAAAGGTATGCCTGGCGCGATGGAGGGGGCCAGGGAGATGCAGCAGGCGTTGGGCGACAGCGGTAACGCGCCGGCCCGTCCGCATTTCGCCGACTGGATGGTGCGCGAGGGTTTCGTCAAGGATCGAGCTGAGGCATTTCGCAAATGGTTGGGCGCCGGCAAACTGGGGGACGTCAAGCAACACTGGCCAACCCTGGAAGATACCGTTGCCACCTTGCGCGCCGCTAATGCCTGGGTCAGCCTGGCGCATCCGTGGCATTACGATTTCACCCGCAGCAAGCGTCGTCGCTTGATTGGCGACTATATTCAAGCGGGCGGCCACGCTATTGAAGTGGTCAATGGTCATCAGCCTGCGGAACAGGTAGGCAGTTTGGCCATTTTGGCTCGTGAGTTTGGTCTGCTGGTCAGCGCCGGCAGTGATTTTCATGGTCCTGGAGGCTGGTCCGAGATTGGCGAATACCGCCCGCTTCCTGAGGATCTGCCACCCCTGTGGTGTCGATTCAAACATGACCCAGTTATTGCCGCCGTCTGAACAGGTAGAAAATGTGAGTCAATTTTTCCAGATTCATCCGGAAAACCCGCAAGCGCGCCTGATCAAACAGGCGGTCGAGATCATCCGCAACGGCGGGGTAGTTATTTACCCCACCGATTCGTCGTATGCCATTGGTTGTCAGATTGGCGACAAGAATGCTGTGGAGCGTGTGCGTCGGCTGCGTGCGCTGGATGACAAGCACAACTTCGCGCTGATTTGCAGCGATCTGTCGCAGCTCGGCGTGTTCGCCAAGATCGACACCGGCACCTTTCGTATTCTCAAGGCTCATCTGCCGGGGCCGTATACCTTTATTCTCAACGCCACCCGCGAAGTTCCGCGGCTGTTGCTGCACGCTAAAAAACGCACCATTGGTCTGCGGGTGCCAAGCCATCCAATAGCCCTGGCGCTACTGGCGGAGCTGGGCGAGCCACTTATGAGCGTGAGCCTGATCATGCCTGGCGACACTGATCCCCTGACGGACCCTTACGAAATGCGTCAGTTACTTGAACATCAGGTGGACTTGATCATCGATGGTGGTCACGGCGGGATCAAGGCCTCCACGGTGATCAGCCTCGCCGATGGCGAGCCGCAAGTGATCCGCGTCGGATGTGGCGACCCTGCACCGTTCATGGCCGAGGCCTAGATGTCGGCAGTAGAACCCGTCGACAGTCAGGCCGGCGCTCAGCAAGAGCTTCCGTTTGCCATGGTCTACGGCCAGGCAGTCATGGAAATGCCGCTGGACCTGTACATTCCGCCGGATGCTCTTGAGGTGTTTCTTGAGGCCTTCGAAGGTCCGCTCGACCTGCTGCTGTACCTTATACGCAAACAGAACATCAATATCCTTGATATCCCTGTGGCGGAAATCACCCGTCAGTACATGGGTTATGTCGAGTTGATGCAGTCGGTGCGCCTGGAGCTGGCCGCCGAATACCTGGTCATGGCCGCCATGCTGGCCGAGATCAAGTCGCGGATGTTGCTGCCGCGAGCGGAGTCCATCGAAGCTGAAGAAGATGATCCCAGGGCTGAACTGATCCGCCGCTTGCAGGAGTACGAACGCTTCAAGGCCGCTGCCGAAGGCATTGACGGCCTGACCCGCGTGGGCCGTGATGTGGTGGTGCCCAAGCTCGATGCGCCCGAGGCCAGGGCGCGCAAGCTGGTGCCGGACGTGAGTCTGGAAGAGTTGCTGATGTCCATGGCTGAGGTGCTGCGCCGTGGCGACATGTTTGAAAGCCACCAGGTCAGCCGCGAGGCGCTGTCCACTCGTGAGCGCATGAGCGATGTGCTGGAACGGCTCAAGGGCGGCGGTTTTGTACCCTTTGTCGAGCTGTTCACGGCTGAAGAGGGGCGTTTGGGGGTGGTGGTGACCTTTATGGCGGTCCTCGAACTGGTCAAGGAATCCTTGGTCGAGCTGGTGCAAAATGAGCCGTTCGCGGCGATCCACGTGCGGGCCCGAGCAGAATAACGAGTTGAATCATGAACCTGACTGAACCCCGCGAGCTGGCGCCATTGCTTGAAGCCTTTCTGTTGGCCTCGGGAAAACCGCAATCCCTGGAACGCCTGTTCGAACTCTTCGAAGAAGGCGAACGGCCGGAGCCGCCGGTTTTCAAAAAAGCACTGACGATTCTCGCCAAATCCTGTGATGGCCGAGCCTTTGAACTAAAGGAAGTTGCCTCCGGGTATCGTCTGCAAATTCGCGAAAAGTTTTCGCCGTGGGTTGGGCGTTTGTGGGAAGAGCGCCCGCAACGTTACTCACGCGCCATGCTCGAAACCATTGCGCTGATTGCCTATCGTCAGCCGATCACCCGTGGCGAGATCGAAGATGTGCGGGGTGTGGCGGTCAATAGCCACATCGTCAAAACCTTGCTGGAGCGGGAATGGATCCGCATCGTCGGTTACCGTGATGTGCCCGGCAAACCGGCAATGTTCGCCACCACCAAAGCGTTTCTCGATCACTTCAACCTGAAAAACCTGGACGACCTGCCGCCACTCGCCGAGCTGCGGGAGATGGAACCTGACCCTGTGCTCGATTTCGATGACGCGCCGGTGCCTGCCAGCTTGCAGGAACTTGCCGACGCTAGCGCAGAGCCGGAAGAGCCCAAGGAAGAAACCAGTTTTCACACGTTGCTGCTGGAACTGGACACCATGGAAGAGGGGATCAAGACCGACTTCGACGATTTGCTGCGTGATGGGGCGGTGACTGAGGCTGACGAGGGTGTCGAGCAACCTGAGGTTGAGCCTGAAATCGAAGTTGAACTTCAGGTCGAACCAGGCGCCGAAAGAGAGGACGAGCCGGAGCAAAAGCAGGAAGACGACGTGCTCGGCGTCGCCGAGGCGCGCGAGAAGCTGTTGGCCGCTGTCGCCGCGCTCGAACAGCCTAAGCCCGAACTCAGCGATGAAGAGGCCGAAGCGCTGGCCATTGCCGAAGCGATCGAAGCCGAGCGTCGCGAGTTCGAAGACTGACCCGCATCCGGTGGGCAATAAAGATCCCCAGTGGGAGCGCGCCCAAGGAATCTGCCATGAGTTCAACCAAAGACCCCTGCATCAGCGTCTGTAAATTTACCGAGGATATTTGCATCGGCTGCGGACGCAGCAAGCGTGAGATCAAGGCCTGGAAGAAACTCGACAAGGCTGAAAAGCGCACAGTGCTGGCCGAAGCATCGCTGCGGTTGATCCGTCTCGGCGGCGCCGTTCGGCGCAAATCCAAATAACCTTTCGTCTATCAACTAGTCTCTGATGCGCGAAGGCTCCCATGAGCGTATGATTCGCGACCCTTTGGCGATCTCTTCGCCCAAGAACCCAGCTTTCAACTCTTCAGGCCATGCCTGAACAGACCACACCGGGAGGTGCCCAGATGAGTGTTAACGACCAGAAAGACGACCAGGAAATCGGCCCAGCAGGCGAAAAACTGCAGAAAGTCCTCGCCCGTATTGGCGTGGGCTCGCGCCGCGACGTAGAAGCCTGGATCAGCCACGGCCGCATCAAGGTCAACGGCAAAGACGCCACCCTTGGGCTGCGTGTCGACCTGCATGACGCCATCACCATCGATGGCAAGGTGATCAAGCGCGAAGAAGCCGCCGAGTCGGTACGCCGCGTGATCATGTACAACAAGCCAGACGGTGAAATCTGCACCCGTGATGACCCTGAGGGCCGTCCGACCGTGTTCGACAAGATGCCGCGTCCTAAAGAAGGTCGCTGGATTAACATCGGTCGTCTGGACATCAACACCACCGGTCTGCTGATGTTCACCACCGACGGTGAGCTGGCTAACCGCCTGATGCACCCTTCCTACGAAATGGACCGTGAATACGCGGTCCGTGTGCGTGGTGAGGTGGACGACGAGATGATCGAGCGTCTAAAGGCAGGCGTCGTCCTTGAAGACGGGCCGGCCAAGTTCACCGACATTAAACAGGCACCCGGTGGTGAAGGTTTCAACCACTGGTATCACTGCGTAGTGATGGAAGGTCGCAACCGCGAAGTTCGTCGTCTGTGGGAATCCCAAGGGCTGGTGGTCAGCCGTTTGAAGCGCGTGCGTTTCGGCCCGGTATTCCTTAACTCCGATCTGCCGATGGGTCGCTGGCGCGAAATGAGCCAGTACGAAGTCGATATTCTGAGCGCTGAAGTCGGCCTGACTCCGGTGGCTATGCCGCAGATGAATGCCAAGAGCAAAGACAAGCTTGAGCGTATGCAGCGCAAATCGTCGCGCCCGGTGGGCAAGACCGAGCGCGTGCGTACCTTGCGTCCAGCCGCGGGTGCCCCCGCTGCCGGTCCACGTCCAGCACGTGAGCCGCAGATCGAAGGCGAGCGTCCGGCGCGCAAGCCAGCAGCCCCGCGTGCTGATGGCGAGCGCGGTCCACGCACGCCGCGTCCGGCCAATGGCCGCACTGAACGTGGCGAAGGCCGTGGTGCGCCATCCGGTGGTCGTAGCGATCGCGGTGCTCCAGCGGGTCGCGGTACGCCAGTGGCCGATCGTCCGTCCGATTCCAAGCGTCCGTCAAAGCCTGCGCCGAAGAAACGTCCGGGTATCGTCCTGGTCGACCGTGATGCGCCATCGGGCAAACGCCGCGGTGCGCCGGCCGGTTCCGGCCAGCGTCCGGGCTTTGGTCGCCGCAAGCCTGAGTAATCGGTAAGCGTCGCCTAAAAAACGCCAACCCTCGGGTTGGCGTTTTTTTTTGGCTGGCTGATTGCCTAGAACACAAACCGGCCATCAAACACGGGCTCATCATCCAGAGCGAGGACGCCGCTGGAAAAGATCAGGTCCAGATGATGGCTGCCCTTGGCGCCGCCGCCCAGCCCCAAGTGCAATCCGCAATGGCGCTCCTCAAACCCAGCGTTGCGTGCGTACAGGCTCTTCACGCCCTCATTGGTGCCGATGCCCAACTCTTCGATGCGTCGATTGGACGGATTGGCATTCAAGTAGTTGTTGAAGTCATGCTCCAGTCCCGGCACGTCGGTGGCGATTTTGCAGACGGTCGAGTTCTCGATCCACAACTCCAGCGGCGACGCCAATACCCCGTATTTACGGGCAAAGGGAATGGTGCTGAGAAACGTCCCGATGAATTTCACCCGACCGTTAATCGCTTCGCTATGGGTCGCAATCTCACCAGGTGCTAAGTCAAAGTTGCCGACACCATTGATGTCGGTCCACTTCTTGATACTGCTCAACGGTGTTTCGAACCACGAACCATGGTCATCTTTGAAACTTAACGTAGTGGCCTTGGACATGCGCTGGATCAAGTGACTGTTCAACCCGGCGATTCGTTGTGGGGTGACACTGAACGTGTCGTAGAAGTAATCGCCGTAATCCTTGAACAGCAGTGATTTTTTCCAGTGTTCTGCCATCACGCCTTGCAGCGCGCGTACAAAGTCCGGGCCGTCTGGGCGTGGGTTGGGCAGGGTGGAGGAGTCGTAAAAGAAGATGTACAGATCGTTATCGACGATTGCCTGAGCCAGTAGGGCCGTAGGCTCGAGGTCGAGGCGCATTGTGCTGAAGCTAAACCGTTGGCTGTCGCCGGCCTGTTCGGCGATGGCGCCGGTCAATGCCTCGTAATCAGCGGTGTGGCCGAGCAAAACCTTGGCCTGGTTGATGCCGACAAGGGCAGGGTGGTGTTCGAGGTAGTAGAGGAAATGCGAAATGGCGCGATGCTTATCCATGTAGTCCTCCCTGACAAACCGAGAAAAAGGCAGGTACGGCCGGCCGGGTCGTACCTGCCAAGGTGTCTTACAAAGGCCACATCGCCGTGCCGAACGGAACAACCGCGTCGGCTTGCATCATTTCAACGGCGGCTTCATGGGTCGGTGCTTCAAACCATTCGTCCAGTTGCAGTTCAGTTTCCAAGTCTTTGTCCAGTGCTTGCATGGTGAATCTCCTAGATGACTTTTGAGTAAGAACAACTTGCCGGTCGATGCGCTCGGCAAGTCGCTCAAAACCTAGTTCAACGATTTTAAAATTGCAAAATAATATTTAAATAATATTTATTTGAACTTTTTGTTCTGTTTTTGGTTGAGGTTTTTTTTAATTAAAAACAAAAACTAACTCGATCCTTACTGTTGGAAATTTTCTACCGTCAATTTACAGTCAGAAGTAATTGCTATCTGACCTGGAAATTTTACGTTACGCCTTGTAAAGAAATAATGACGAAAATGCTGCGCAAAGCCTCTGCGATGATCGTGGCGTCGGGGTTGTAAGGAAAACCTTCCGTGCCTCTGCTGGTCCACGTCTGCGCAGGGCTCTGGAGGACTTGTTTCAGAAGTGTTTGCGGGGTGAGATGCGGCCTATGCCTGCCGTGCAGGCGCATAACAACAAGGAGGCGCAATGAACGCCGTGATTGATCTGCATTCCTCTCGGTGGGGCGACTTTATCGCCATCACTGTCGATGACCCGCAACGGTCTGACTCCATTTTTGCAGCCGCCCGAGCCTCTCGGGGTGGACACAAGCAATCCCGGCAACCAACACGCTGACCTGGCGGTGTCTGGCAGCAGGGGATTAGCGGTGTACAATGCGCCGCGTTTTAACGGTGACCTCCTGCGCAAGATCAAGGCTATCCGTCTTGTTCACTCCGCCGCGCCATAAGCGCGTCGGGTTCGATTTCGTCACAGATAAAAACAAACAGGTGACGCATGACCGTTGTAAATACGCTGAACTCCTGGTGCTTGCGCTGGGGTTTGATCGGCGCTGCTTGAAATTGCAGCCAAGCAGCAACGTCTACTGAATATCATCAAACCTTGCGTGAGACCCTTTTCATGAGTGGACAAAACTCGCATTCAGGCGAGCTGAAACGCGGCCTGAAAAATCGCCACATTCAACTGATCGCCTTGGGCGGCGCAATCGGAACCGGGTTGTTTCTCGGCTCGGCCGGGGTATTAAAATCTGCCGGTCCTTCGATGATTCTCGGCTACGCCATCTGCGGCGTTATCGCCTTCATGATCATGCGTCAGCTCGGTGAAATGATCGTTGAAGAGCCGGTGGCCGGTTCTTTCAGTCACTTTGCGCACAAATATTGGGGCGGTTTCGCTGGCTTCCTGTCAGGTTGGAACTGCTGGATTTTGTACATTCTGGTGGGCATGTCCGAGCTGACCGCTGTCGGTAAATACATCCACTACTGGGCGCCGGATATCCCGACCTGGGTGTCTGCCGCCGGATTCTTCGTACTGATCAACCTGATCAACCTGGCCAACGTCAAAGTTTTCGGTGAAGCGGAGTTCTGGTTCGCGATCATCAAGGTCGTGGCCATCGTCGGGATGATTGCTTTGGGCAGTTACCTGCTGGTCAGCGGTAACGGCGGGCCGCAGGCTTCGGTGAGCAACCTGTGGGCTCACGGCGGCTTCTTTCCCAATGGCGTCAGCGGTTTGGTGATGGCCATGGCGATCATCATGTTTTCCTTTGGTGGCCTGGAAATGCTCGGTTTCACCGCAGCAGAAGCCGATCAACCGAAAACCGTGATCCCGAAAGCGATTAACCAGGTGATTTACCGGATTTTGATTTTCTATATCGGTGCCTTGGTGGTTCTGCTGTCACTTACCCCGTGGGACAGCCTGCTGGTGAGCCTGAACGCGTCTGGCGATGCGTATAGCGGCAGTCCTTTCGTTCAGGTGTTCTCGATGCTGGGTAGCAGCACGGCAGCGCATATTCTCAACTTTGTGGTCCTGACGGCAGCGCTGTCGGTGTACAACAGCGGCACTTACTGCAACAGCCGGATGTTGCTGGGAATGGCCGAGCAGGGCGATGCGCCGAAAGCGTTGTCGAAGATCGACAAGCGTGGCGTGCCGGTGCGCGCCATCCTTGCTTCGGCCGCGGTGACGCTGATCGCCGTGGTGCTGAACTACCTGATTCCGCAACACGCGCTCGAATTGTTGATGTCGCTGGTGGTCGCCACCCTGGTAATCAACTGGGCGATGATCAGTTACTCGCACTTCAAGTTTCGTCAGCACATGAACAAGACTCACCAGACGCCGCTGTTCAAGGCCCTTTGGTACCCGTATGGGAACTACATCTGTCTGGCGTTCGTGGTGTTCATTCTGTGCGTGATGTTGCTGATTCCGGGGATCAAGATCTCGGTGTATGCGATTCCGGTATGGCTCGCATTCATGTGGGTCTGCTACGGGATCAAGAACAAGCGCCGTGAGCGTCATGCTCTGCAGGTTGCGGGTTCCGTGGCCAAGTAAGGACTCATCGCACAAACAAACAACCCGGCCATGTGCCGGGTTGTTTGTTTTCAGGGGAGCAGTCAATCGCGCTCCCGCCTTGGGCCGCATTCATTCGTTCTATTCGCGGTATCCTGAGCGCCCTCAACACGGACGCTTTTCCATGCTGGTGATATCCAACAATGTGCATCTGCCGGATGCCGAAATTGAATTGACGGCCATTCGCGCTCAGGGCGCAGGTGGGCAGAACGTCAACAAGGTTTCCAGCGCCATGCACCTGCGCTTTGACATTCCGGCGTCGTCCTTGCCCGAGTTCTACAAGGAGCGGCTGCTGGCGCTGCGTGACAGTCGCATCACCAGCGAAGGCGTGTTGATTATCAAGGCCCAGCAGTACCGCACGCAGGAAGCCAACCGTGCCGATGCACTTGAGCGTTTGGTCGAGTTGATCCTCAGCGCCACCAAAGTGGAAAAAAAGCGTCGCCCGACCAAGCCGACCCTCGGTTCGAAGAAGCGTCGGCTGGAGTCCAAGACCAAGCGCGGCAGCATCAAGGCCGGGCGCGGCAAGGTGGATTTTTAGCGAGCTGCTCTTTCTTCGCGATACTTCGGCGCTTGCCGGTACAAGTAAATGCTCAGCGCCAAACCGCTCAGAGCAGCGAGGGCAGCAAACAAAAAGATCGAAGCAAAACCAAATCCTGCCGCAATCGCACCGGCCAGTGGCCCGGTAATCCCCAGCGACAAATCGATAAACAGTGAATAAGCCCCTACCGCTGCACCTCGGCTGGAGGCCGGGACGAGGTTGACCGCTTCCACGCCCAGCGCCGGGAATACCAGCGAAAAGCCAAAACCGCTCAGCGCCGCGCCGGCCAACGCCCAATGAGCATCCGGCGCCAGCCACAGCAGTAAAAGCCCCAGCGTTTCCACCGACAGGCACGCAATCGCTACGCGAAAGCCGCCGAGGCGGTTGATCAGATTGCCGAACAGCAGTCGCGCACCAATGAAGCTGGCGCCGAACAGGCTCAAGCACAGCACTGCGTTTGACCAATGTTGCGTGGCGTAATACAGGGTGATGAAGGTGGCGATGGTGCCAAAGCCAATCGAGCCCAGTGCTAAACCACAACCGTGTGGCAGTACCCGGCCCAACACATGCATGAACGGCAAGCGTTCACCGACGACAACTGGAGCCGCCGTTTTTGGCCAGGCCAGCGCCAGGCCCAGCACGGCCAGCAGCACGATGCTGACGCCCATGCTCCATAAGCCTAATTGGTTGACCAGCAGCACGCCGAGCGGGGCGCCGATGGCGATGGCGCCGTAGCTGGCGATGCCGTTCCAGGAGATTACCTTGGCGGTGTTCGCCGCACCGACGCGGCCAATGCCCCAGCCAATTGAGCCTGAGCCCACCAGGCTTTCGGCGCTGCCAAGCACCAGTCGACCGATCAGCAGGCTGATCAGACTGAGCATTGGCAGGCTTTGGGTCCAGGCTGAAATCAGCATGAATATGCCGCTCAAGCCGCATCCGGCAAGGCCATACATGACCGCCAGTTTGCTGCCCTTGTTGTCGATGATCCGGCCCGCGTAAGGCCTGCTGAGTAAAGTGGCGAGGTATTGCACGCTGATCACCAGGCCGGCGATGACGGCGCCGAAACCCAGGTCGCTATGGACGTAGCCGGGCAACACGGCCAGCGGAATGCCGATATTCAAGTAGCCGATGAAGGTGAACAGGACGATGGAAACGACTTGCAGCGTGACCGCCAGGGGGCGCTGGGTTTCAGGCATGGGTAAAAGTCCACGGGCAGCAGGATAGGTAGGCTGCTCATGATAGCGGCGCGGGCGACTGCGGGTCGTGTGAAAAGTAAAACTATTTGCGGGGCTAGGGTGGATTCAGGGCTTGGCGGGAGCAACCAATTGCGTGGTTACGAGGGCGGCGAGGGCGTTTTCTTTGCTGCCGAAGCGCGTGAGCAATGCGGCCTGTTTTTCGGGGGAGAGGCGATTCCAGATCTCGATCATCTTCTCGGCAGTGCCGATCAGAACACTGGTCTGAGCTTGGCTAAAAGTAGGGCTGAAGTCGTCGGTCATGGGGTAAAGCTCACGTTTCAGGCAGTGTGGAAAGCGCATGTTAGCGCTTTCCACACGGTCTGGCATCGCGGGTGTTTCAGTCTTCGTTTTCAGTCTTGCGACTGTCAGTGGCTTCTTTCGGTTCTGGCTGTCGTGCAGCGGCTTGTTGCGGGGTTGTCTGCTCAGTTTCGTGCAGGCTTGGGAAGGGGAGATTAGGGATCTCGTGCATGTTCGCGCTCCTCGCAAAGTCTGTTGACAGATCTGATAGATCCGCGCTTTTACAAAGCTTGGGCAGGATACAGCAGGAAAAATGACAAATAGACTTTTATCTGGAAATTCTGCGACCAATGGCCGCATTTGGAGAACGAGGCCGCACCGAAACCCCTGTGGGAGCAGGCCCGCACACAGGGGTAAAGCAGTGGAGGTTTACTGGCAGACGCTGGCAATCGCCTCGGCCAGCAAATCAAGACGCGTGGCATCAATGCCTGCCACGTTCGCTCGGCCAGAGCTGACCATATAAACGCTGTGATGGTCGCGCAGTTGTTTGACTTGCTCGGGCGTCAAGCCGGTGTAAGAGAACATCCCGCGTTGTACACCAATGTGTGCGAAGCGCTCGCGCAAACCATGCGGTTCCAGAGCTTGCATCAGGCCGCTGCGCAGTTGGGCAATGCGCAACCGCATGGCCTCCACTTCGTCGGCCCAGAGGCTTTTCAGCTCCGGGTCGCCGAGGATGGTCGCGACCACTGCGGCACCGTGATCCGGTGGCGTTGACCACAAATTGCGGGCGATATTGGCCAGTTGGCTGCGGATATCGACCAGTTTGTCTGCCGTTTTTGCGCAGACAATCAGCGCGCCCGTGCGGTCTCGGTACAGGCCGAAGTTCTTCGAGCAGGAGCTGGTAATGAGCACTTCCGGCAGCTCGGCGGCGAATAGACGGGTCGACCAGGCGTCCTGTTCCAGGCCATCGCCAAACCCCTGATAGGCAAAGTCGATCAGTGGCAATAGCTCGCGCCGGCGGACCACGTCCAGCACTCGGCGCCAATCGTCGTGCGCCAGGTCGAAACCGGTCGGGTTATGGCAGCAGGCGTGCAGCAATACCACGTCGCCCTTGGGCGCCTCATTGAGCACCGCGAGCATTGCTTCGACGTCGAGGCGGTTATCACTGCCGACATACGGGTAATGACTGACTTTGACGCCGGCGGCCGCGAAAATCGTTTCGTGGATCGGCCAGGTCGGGTTGCTCAACCACACGCCACGGCCCGGTAGCATTTGGGCGATGAAGTCGGCGCTCAAACGCAACGCACCGGTGCCGCCTGGTGTCTGAGTAACGCCAGCACGCTGTTCGCTGATGAGGGTCGAGTCAGCGCCCAGCACCAGCTCGTTCATGACCTTGCCGAACGCCGGGTCGCCATGGCCGCCGATGTAGGTCTTGGTGAGCTGACGATCCACCAGTCGTGCCTCGGCGAGTTTCACCGCCTGCGGAATCGGTGTCAGGCCCTGCGCGTCTTTATAGACCCCTACGCCAAGGTCAAACTTGCGCGGGTTGGGGTCTTGCGCATAGGCCTCCATCAGGCCGAGGATCGGGTCGCCGGGTACTCGGCCGATGGCATCGAAATGCATTATTTGCGGCCCTCGGCGTCTTTGGCCACTTCGTCGGTACGCGCGGCCATGATGAAGTCGTTGCGGTGCAGGCCCTTGATGGAGTGGCTCCACCACGTGACGGTGACTTTGCCCCACTCGGTCAGCAGGCCTGGGTGGTGACCTTCGGCCTCGGAGATTTCACCGACAGCATTGGTGAAGGCCAGGGCGTGTTTGAAATTCTTGAACAGGAACACTTTTTCCAGTTGCATGATGCTGTCGCGAACTTCGATGTTCCAGTCCGGGATCTGCTTGATCAGGATGGGCAACTCTTCGTCGCTGACCTGAGGGGCGCCGGCCTGGCAGGCTTCGCAGTGGGCTTGGTTCAATGTGGACATGGTCTGTTTCCCGATTCGATTCTTGTTAGACGTTACTATTTTTTGTGCGACGCCGCGACTGTCGGCGCGTTCAGGCCGCCTTGGTTTTTGGCGGGAACTTTGGCGCATGCAAGCCTAGCTGCATGCCTTGCTTGACCAGGCCCATGATGTCTTCCTGGGCCAGGTCAAACAGGCGCTTGAGGCTGGGTAGTACAAAGTACAGCGGTTGCAGGATGTCGATGCGGTAGGGCGTGCGCATGCATTCCAGCGGATCGAAGGCTTGGTGTTCCGGTGCATCCGACAGGCTGTAAACAGTTTCTTTGGGCGATGACAGAATGCCGCCGCCGTAGATGCGCTGACCTTGGGGCGTATCCACCAGACCGAACTCGATGGTCATCCAGTACAAGCGCGCAAGGTACACGCGTTCTTCCTTGGAAGCCTGTAGGCCAAGTTTGCCGTAGGTGTGGGTAAATTCAGCAAACCAAGGGTTGGTCAGCAGCGGGCAGTGGCCAAAGATCTCGTGGAAAATGTCCGGCTCTTGCAGGTAATCCAGCTCTTCGCGGGTGCGAATAAAGGTCGCTACCGGAAACTGCTTGTTGGCCAGTAACTCAAAGAATGTCTGGAAAGGGATCAGTGCGGGGACTCGGGCAACCTGCCAGCCGGTGGTATCACCCAGGACCTGGTTGATCTCGCTTAATTGCGGGATACGGTCGTGGGGCAGGCCCAGTTTATCGATGCCATCCAGGTACTCCTGGCACGCACGCCCTTCGAGCACTTTGAGTTGGCGAGTGATTAGCGTATTCCACACCGCGTGTTCTTCGGCGGTGTAATCGATAAAACCTTGCGCATCGGGCTCGCGAGCCACGTAGTGCGTTTGCTTCATGCTGCTCTCCTGCTAGGGGGATTCGTTCTTGTTATGTCCAGCGGTAGGTCTAGAGATACTCCAACGCCTGCGGTGAAGCAGCAGGTGATTCGAGTTGCGCGTAGGAAGAATCTTTGGTTTTCGTAAAGTTTTCGTTACGTGTTGGCCGGTGTGGCGCAGGTATTGAGATTTTCCGGTTTGAAAAGCCCCTCGGCTGTCACATAATCTTGACGACTAACTGAGCGCTCCCGCAGAAACTGTCAGGCGACGGTGCTCGACCACTGCTTTTTCGGGCCTTTTATATGCGTATCAAAGTCCACTGTCAGAACCGCATCGGTATCTTGCGCGACATTCTTAACCTGCTCGTGGAGTACGGCATCAACGTTGCGCGCGGCGAGGTGGGAGGGGAGCATGGTAATGCGATCTACCTGCACTGCCCGAATCTGATCAACCTTCAGTTCCAGGCGTTGCGTGCGAAGTTCGAGGCGATTGCCGGCGTGTTCGGCGTCAAGCGTGTAGGGCTGATGCCCAGTGAACGTCGGCACATGGAGCTCAATGCGTTGCTTGGTGCTCTGGAGTTTCCGGTGCTGTCCATCGACATGGGCGGCTCCATCGTTGCTGCCAACCGCGCGGCGGCACAGTTGCTTGGGGTGCGCGTGGACGAGGTGCCGGGGATTCCATTGTCCCGGTACGCCGAAGATTTCGACGTGCCGGAGTTGGTGCGCGCCAACAAATCGCGGATCAACGGGTTGCGGGTGAAAGTCAAAGGCGACGTATTTTTGGCTGACATCGCGCCGCTGCAATCGGAACACGACGACAGTGAGGCCATGGCCGGCGCAGTGCTGACGTTGCATCGGGCTGACCGGGTAGGTGAGCGTATCTACAACGTGCGCAAGCAAGAACTGCGAGGGTTTGACAGCATCTTCCAGAGTTCGAAGGTGATGGCCGCGGTAGTGCGCGAAGCCCGACGCATGGCGCCGCTGGATGCGCCGTTATTGATCGAAGGTGAGACCGGCACCGGCAAAGAGCTGTTGGCTCGCGCCTGTCATCTGGCCAGCCCGCGCGGTCAATCGCCGCTGATGGCGCTCAATTGCGCCGGGCTGCCTGAGTCCATGGCCGAGACTGAGTTGTTCGGCTACGGCCCCGGCGCTTTTGCCGGAGCGCGGGCCGAAGGTAAGCTTGGGCTGCTGGAGCTGACGGCGGGCGGCACGTTATTTCTCGACGGTGTTGGTGAAATGAGCCCGCGCCTACAGGTGAAATTGCTGCGCTTTCTGCAGGACGGATGCTTCCGTCGTGTCGGCAGTGATGAAGAGGTTTATCTGGATGTGCGGGTGATCTGCGCGACGCAGGTTGACCTTTCGGAGCTGTGCGCCCGAGGCGAGTTTCGTCAGGATTTGTATCACCGTTTAAACGTGCTCTCGCTACACATTCCGCCGTTGCGCGAATGCCTGGACGGTTTGACGCCGCTGGTGGAGCACTTCCTCGATCAAGCCAGTCGGCAGATCGGTTGCCCGTTGCCAAAACTGGCGCCCGCCGCCATGGAACGTCTCAGTCACTACCATTGGCCGGGTAATGTGCGGCAGTTGGAGAACGTGTTGTTTCAGGCGGTTTCTCTGTGCGAAGGCGGCACGGTCAAGGCCGAGCATATCCGCTTGCCGGATTACGGCGTGCGCCAGCCGTTGGGCGATTTTTCGCTGGAGGGTGGGTTGGAGGCGATTGTCGGGCGTTTCGAGAAAGCGGTGCTGGAGCGTTTGTATTCCGAGCATCCCAGCAGCCGGCAGTTGGGCAAGCGGTTGGGGGTTTCGCACACGACCATTGCCAATAAATTGCGCGAGTACGATGTCGGCAAAGCGTAGAGCGCCGATCCCACAATGTTTGTGTCGGCTGCAAAGGCCGGCACTTGCCACTTACCGGCATAACACCGCCGGTTTTTCGACTTCGACACAATGCCCTTATTCCCTCTGAGCCCCTCAAGCCCTTTGTTTGCCGGGTTACGGGCCGTCATAAAAAAGTTGGTCTGCAAATTGCTTAAAGCTCAGCAGTACAGCGGTGGGCGGCAAACGTCCGGCATGCAGAGGAAAGAGTGTGGACAAGTACCTTTATGTGGCAATGACCGGCGCCAGCCAGAATGCACTGGCGCAGAAGGCTCATGCGAACAACCTGGCGAACATCTCCACCAACGGTTTTCAGAAGGACCTGGAGCAGGCGCGTTCGATGCCGGTGTTCGGCGACAGCTTTCCGTCGCGTGCCTATGCGATGACCGAACGTCCGGCCACTGACTTCTCTCCGGGTTCGATGGTGCAGACCGGTCGAGACCTCGACGTAGCGGTGACGGGCAATGGCTGGATCGCCGTGCAGAGCCCTGATGGCAGCGAAAGCTACGTGCGCACCGGCAGTCTGAACGTGGACGCGTTGGGCGTGCTGCGGGCTGGCAACGGGATGCCGGTGATGGGCAATGGTGGTCCAATTGCCGTGCCGCCCGAGCAGCAAGTCGAAGTCGGCGAAGACGGCACTATCAGCATCCGTGCGATGGGGGAAGGCCCGCGTGTGATGGCCGAAGTCGACCGCATCAAGCTGGTCAACCCTGACCTGAAGAACATGACCAAAGGCCTGGATGGTTCGATCCACACCAAAGATGGCAAGCCGGCGCAAGCCGATGCGAGCGTCAAACTGGTGTCCGGGTTCCTTGAGTCGAGCAACGTCAATGCCGTGGAAGAAATGACCTCGGTACTGTCTTTGTCCAAGCAGTTCGAGCTGCACATCAAAATGATGAACACCGCCAAAGACGATGACCAGGCCATGGCTCGGGTCTTGCAGATCAGCTAATTATTAGTACGTCGCGCCGTAAAACAGGCGCACGAGGAGAATCGAATGCTTCCGGCTCTATGGGTTGCCAAAACAGGTCTGTCCGCTCAGGACACTAACCTCACCACCATTTCCAACAACCTGGCGAACGTTTCGACCACGGGTTTCAAACGTGATCGCGCCGAGTTCCAGGACTTGCTGTATCAGATCAAGCGTCAGCCAGGCGCCCAGTCGACCCAGGACAGCGAATTGCCGTCGGGTCTGCAAGTGGGCACCGGTGTGCGCATCGTCGGTACGCAGAAAAACTTCACCGCTGGCAGCCTGCAAACCACCGAACAGCCGTTGGACTTGGCAGTCGATGGTCGCGGTTTCTTTCAGATTCTGCAGCCGGACGGCACCACGTCCTACACCCGTGACGGCACGTTTCACCTCAGTTCCACTGGTCAGGTGGTGAACGCCAGCGGCTTCGCCCTGGAGCCGGCCGTTATCATTCCGGCCAACGCCCAGACCTTTACGGTCGGTCGCGACGGCACTGTGTCCATCACTGTTGCCGGCACCGCCGCTTCCCAGGTGATTGGTAACCTGCAAACTGCCGATTTCATCAACCCGGCGGGTCTGCAAGCAGTGGGTAACAACCTGTTCCTTGAAACTGCCGCCAGCGGAGCGCCACAAATCGGTACGCCAGGCCTGAATGGTTTTGGCACCACGCTGCAGAACACGCTGGAAACGTCCAACGTCAGCACCGTTGAAGAGATGGTCAACATGATCACCACGCAACGCGCTTATGAGATGAACTCCAAGGTGATCTCCACCGCCGACCAGATGCTCTCGTTCGTAACGCAGAATCTGTAATCAAGTCTACGAGGCGGCATGAAGCCGCCAGCAACACCGTGAGGTAGGGTCATGAAACGCTTTGTATCTGTTCTGGCACTGAGTGGGGTCGCCGTGCTTGCGGGCTGCGTCGCCCCGACGCCTAAGCCCAATGACCCTTACTACGCGCCGGTGTTGCCGCGCACGCCTTTACCGGCGGCTGCCAATAATGGCTCGATCTATCAGGCCGGCTTCGAACAGAACCTGTATGGCGACCGCAAGGCGTTCCGGGTCGGTGACATCATCACCATCACCTTGAACGAGAAGACCCAGGCCAGTAAGGGCGCCAACTCGCAGATCGGCAAGACTAGCAAGACCACTATTGGTCTTACGTCTTTGTTCGGCGGTGTTCCCAATACCAATAACCCGCTGGGCAGCGGCGACCTGAGTCTGGATGCCGGTTACAGCGGCGACCGTGCCACTAACGGGACCAGCAAGTCCGGTCAGAGCAACAGCCTGACCGGTTCGATCACTGTGACCGTCGCTGATGTCTTGCCTAACGGCATCATTGCCGTGCGCGGCGAGAAGTGGATGACCCTCAACTCTGGCGATGAGCTGGTCCGGATCGCCGGGCTGGTGCGTGCCGATGACATCGCCACCGACAACACCGTTTCGTCGACTCGCGTCGCTGATGCGCGCATCACCTACTCGGGCACCGGTGCGTTTGCCGATGCGAGTCAGCCAGGCTGGTTCGACCGTTTCTTCCTCAGTCCGCTGTTCCCTTTCTAGGTGGCTACGTTGAACCTCAAAAGTCTCATGGTGGCCGCCCTATTGCTGTCCGCAGCCTTCAACGCTCAAGGCGAGCGGTTGAAGGACATCGCCAGTATTTCTGGCGTGCGGACCAACCAATTGATCGGTTATGGCCTGGTGGTTGGGCTTAACGGTACCGGTGACCAGACGACCCAGACCCCGTTCACCCTGCAGACTTTCAACAACATGCTTTCGCAGTTCGGTATCAAGGTGCCGGCGGGTTCGGGCAACGTGCAGTTGAAAAACGTGGCGGCGGTGTCGATCAGTGCCGACTTGCCGGCATTCGCCAAACCGGGCCAATTGGTGGACATCACGGTGTCGTCCATCGGTAACTCCAAGAGCCTGCGCGGCGGCACCCTGTTGATGACGCCGCTCAAAGGTATCGACGGTAACGTCTACGCCATCGCCCAGGGCAACCTGGTAGTGGGTGGTTTTGATGCCGAAGGGCGTGACGGTTCGAAGATTACCGTCAACGTTCCATCGGCCGGCCGTATTCCGGGCGGTGCTTCCGTCGAGCGTTCGGTGCCGAGCGGTTTTAACCAAGGCAACAGCTTGACCCTGAACCTCAACCGCTCGGACTTCACGACCGCCAAGCGTGTTGTCGACAAGATCAATGACATGCTCGGCCCTGGCGTCGCACAGGCCATCGACGGTGGTTCGATCCGTGTCACTGCACCACTGGATCCGAGCCAGCGGGTCGACTACCTGTCGATCCTCGAAAACCTTGAAGTCGATCCGGGTCAGGCGGTGGCGAAAGTCATCATCAACTCGCGCACCGGCACTATTGTGATCGGCCAGAACGTGAAAGTGTCCCCGGCCGCCGTGACCCACGGCAGCCTGACGGTGACCATCACTGAAGACCCGATCGTCAGCCAGCCAGGTCCTCTGTCCAATGGGCAGACAGCGGTTGTGCCACGCTCGAGGGTCAACGCTCAGCAGGAAGCCAAGCCGATGTTCAAATTCGGCCCGGGCACTACGCTCGACGAAATTGTGCGTGCGGTGAACCAGGTCGGCGCGGCGCCGGGTGACTTGATGGCGATCCTCGAAGCGCTGAAACAGGCCGGCGCGTTGCAAGCCGATCTGATCGTGATCTGAGGACGGCGACCATGGACATGCACAAGAGCGGTGCCGTCAGCAGCAGCGACTCGGGTTCCTATTCGGACCTCAATCGCCTGAACCAGCTCAAGGTCGGCGACAAAAACAGTGACTCGAACATGCGCAAAGTGGCGCAGGAGTTTGAGTCGCTGTTCCTCGGTGAAATGCTCAAGTCCATGCGTTCGGCTACTGAAGCGCTGGGCAAGGACAACCCGCTCAATACGCCGGCGGCCAAGCAGTATCAGGAAATGTACGACCAGCAGTTGGCCGTTTCCCTGTCCCGTCAGGGCCGCGGTATTGGTCTGGCAGACGTGTTGATGCGTCAGATGTCGAAAAACAAACCGCTGGCGCCGGGTGAGGCCGAGGCGATGTCTGTCGCTAAGCAAGAAGCCGCGAAAGCGGCGAAAACCGGGGTTCCGACCCCGGTGGCTGCCGGCACCACGGCGACCAATGGTCCGCTTTCGCGGCTCAATGGAGAGCGTCCGTTGTGGGCTTCGCGCTCGGTCAAGGGATCGCAAGCGGTCAGTGATCACAGCAATGACGTGGCGTTGCTTAACCAGCGCCGACTGGCATTGCCGCCGAAACTGGCGGATCGCTTGCTCGCGGGGCTGGTCCCCTCGACATCGGCCCGTGCTGCAACCACGACGGTCGCCACCACTGCGCTCAACAACGTTCAGGTGCCAGAAAACACCAAAACCGGTGTCGGTCCGCTGTTCAACGGCGACTGGCTGGCCTCACAAACGGATACTGCGTCCAGCGGGCAGATGCAGATTTACGGTCGTGCCATGGCGCAGATCCCTCTTGCGCCGGCGAAAAAAACCTTCAGCTCGGCAGACGAATTCGTCAACACCATGATGCCGATGGCCAAAGAAGCAGCCGACCGTATCGGCGTCGATCCGCGTTACCTGGTGGCCCAGGCTGCTCTGGAAACCGGTTGGGGCAAATCGGTCATGCGCGCTCAGGATGGCTCCAATAGCCACAACCTGTTCGGTATCAAGGCCACCAGCAGTTGGAAGGGCGATTCGGCGCGAGCGATCACCAGCGAGTTCAGAAATGGCGCGATGGTCAAGGAGACGGCGGAGTTCCGTTCCTACGACTCCTACAAGGACAGCTTTCATGACCTTGTGACGTTGCTGCAAACCAACAATCGCTATCAAGATGTTGTGAAGTCGGCCGATAACCCAGAACAGTTTGTACGCGAGTTGCAAAAGGCCGGTTACGCAACCGACCCGGACTACGCAAGCAAGATTTCGCAGATAGCCAAGCAGATGACGAGTTATCAAAACTACGCTGCGGCGGGCGTTTCCACCACGCCTTTATAGGCACAAGGCATAAGGTCTGAACCATGAGTTTGCTCAATATCGGGATGTCGGGTCTGGCAGCAAGCCAATCCTCTTTGGCGACGACGGGTAACAACATTGCCAACGTCGACACCGCCGGTTATTCGCGTCAGCAAACCGTGCAGGGCACCAACGCTTCGCAACAGTACGGTAGCGTCTTCATCGGCACCGGTACGACACTGGCCGATGTTCGCCGGGTGTATAACTCCTACCTCGATGCGCAGTTGCGGACCGCCACCTCGCTCAATAGTGAATCCACTTCGTATTCGGCTCAGGCAACCCCGCTGGACGCTACGCTTTCGGACACCAACACCGGTTTGACCGGTGTCTTGCAGAAATTTTTCACGTCGATGCAAGGTGTCTCGACGTCGGCGACTGACGACACCTCTCGCCAGTCGGTGTTGACCGGTTCCCAGGCCCTGACCAGTCGTTTCAACAGCATTGCCAAGCAACTGAACGATCAGAACACCACCCTCAACGGCAGCCTGTCGGACATGGCGACGCAAGTGAACAAACTTGCTACCACCATTGCCACGCTCAACCAGAGGATTTCCGAGGTCAGCTCTGGCGGCGGCCAGCCGAACGATCTGCTCGACAACCGTAACGAAGCAGTGCGCCAATTGTCCGACATGGTCGGCGCGCAGGTGGTTGAGCGCGGCAGCAACTACGACGTTTACGTAGGCAGCGGTCAGCCGTTGGTCGTCGGCAACACCACCAATACCCTGGAAACCGTCCCGAGCAAGGATGATCCGTCGCGCATGGCGCTGCAGATGAACCGTGGCTCCAGCACCATCGACATTACCTCGGTGGTCAGTGGTGGCCAAATTGGTGGTTTGCTCAGCTATCGCAAGGAAGTGCTCGACCCTTCGCTTAATGAGCTGGGGCGTGTAGCGCTGGTGGTGGCGGATCAGGTCAATCGGCAGCAGGCGCAAGGCATCGATAAGAATGGTGACTTTGGTGCGGCGATTTTCAACAACATCAACAGTGCTGCACTGATCAGCCAGCGCAGTATTGCCAAGGCCGGCAACAGCAGCGGTTCGGGCAATCTCGATGTCACGATCCAAGACACCGGCAAGCTGACTTCCCGCGACTACCAGGTCACGTTCAGCAGCGCGACCGATTACAGCGTCAAGCGCTCCGACGGCACCGACATGGGCGCTTTCAGTACCACGACCACGCCGCCTCCGGTGATCGACGGGTTCACCCTCGCGCTGAATGGCGGTGCCCTGAGTGCCGGCGATTCTTTCAAGGTAACCCCGACTCGTGGCGCGGCGACCAGCATCCAGACGGTGCTCACCGACCCGAAAAAAATTGCCGCAGCGGCGCCGTTGACCGGTGTCACCAGCGCTAACAACACCGGTACTTACACCCAGCCGACGCTGACCAGCACCATCAATATCTACAACCCGGCGTCGCAGGCCGAAATGCAGACCGCGCTCAAGTATTCGACGCCGGTCAAAATGGTCTTCGGTGCCGCCAGCGGTGGTAGCCAGAGCTACAACCTGGTGGATGCCAAGGGCAACTCCATGGGCACCGGGAACATTGTTCCGGGGCAGAGCAACACCGTGAACCTGAACGTGAACATGGTCGATGCCAACGGCAATGCGGTCATGGACAACAGCGTCGTCCCGCCGGTCCAGAAAACCTTCACCGTGCAGACCACCGTGGGCGGAACACCGGCGACCAATGAAAGCTTCACGATTTCCCTGACCGGCGCGGCGTCCTCGGACAACCGCAACGCTCAGGCTCTGGTGGCGCTGCAAACCAAGCAGACGGTGGACACCGGTTCGGCGAGCAAGGGCATCAGCCTGACTGACGCCTACAACACGCTGGTCACTAACGTCGGTGCCAAGGCGGCGCAGGGCAAGTCTGACAGTACCGCTACCACGGCGATTCTGACCCAGGCCAAAGGTGCTCGTGATTCAGTCTCCGGGGTCGACCTGGATGAGGAAACGGGTAACCTCGTCAAATACCAGCAGTACTACACCGCCTCTTCGCAGATCATCAAAGCTGCGCAGGAAACTTTCAGCACGCTGATCAACAGCCTTTAAGGAGTCGTAATTCATGCGCATATCCACCGCTCAGTATTACGAAACAACCGCTGCCAACTATCAGCGCAACTTCAACAAGGCTGTCGCCACCAGTGCCGAAGCCAGCAGCCTGACGCGCATCAACACCGCCTCCGATGATCCGATCGGTGCCGGGCGTTTGCTGCAACTGGGTCAGCAAAGTGCGCTGCTTGATCAGTACAACGGCAACATCAGTTCGATCAAGAGTGGGTTGAGTTTGCAGGAAACCACCCTGACGTCGATTGGCACCGCTTTGCAGCGGGCCAAGGAAGTCGCCCTGAGCGCTAGCAGCGGCAATGCTACCGACGCTGACCGCAAAGCCTATGCGTCGGAATTGGGTCAGATTCAACAGCAAGTCCTGGGCTTAATGAACTCCAAGGATTCAGCCGGTAGCTATCTGTTCTCCGGTTCGAAAACCGACACCCCACCGTACTCGCAAAATTCCGACGGCACCTACACTTATAGCGGTGACCAGACCAGCATCAACCTGGGCATCGGCGATGGACTGTCGGTGGCAACCAACACCACCGGCTGGGATGCTTTTCAGCAGTCCATCAATACCAGTCGTACCCAAGTCAGCATGACGGCACCGGCAACGGATGATGGTCGGGTGACGTTGTCCAACGGCGAAGTCAACAGCAGTACGACCTTTAACGCCAAATTTGCCTCAGGACAGCCGTATACCGTGAGTTTCGTCAGCAGCACTCAGTTGAAAATCACTGATGGCTTGGGCAATGACGTGACAGCCGAGGCGAGCCAGGGCGGCGTGGTCAGCAACGCCAATGGTTCGAACCAGGCGGTTAGCTTCCGCGGTATCAACATGAATCTGAACATCAACCTCGGCGCCAGCGATACCAATCCGGATGCGGTGATTGCCGGGCACAGTTTTCAGTTGTCGGCCAAACCTGACAGCTTCAACACCTCGCGCAGTCCTGGCAACGGTTCGACAGCGGTCGTCACCGCAACGAGCGTTACTAATTCGACGGCCTATAACAATGCATTTCCGGCGGGCGGGGCGATTCTCAAGTTCACCAGCGCCACCAACTATGATCTGTACGCTGCCCCGGTCACCACTGACAGCAAGCCGGTATCTTCGGGGACCATGGTCGGCAGTAATGCGACTGCCGCTGGCGTCACGTTTACCCTGGGCGGCGCACCGGCAGCGGGCGATCAGTTCACTGTTCAGTCCAACAATCATCAGACCCAGAACGTCCTCGACACACTGGGCCAGATGGTCAACGCCATGAACGTGCCGATCGATAATAATGCGGTGGCCAAACAGAAGTTTCAGGCCGCGATTGATTCGGGTATCAACAACCTGGGCAGTGCCACCGACCAATTGGGCACCGCCATTACGTCTATCGGTGCGCGGGGCAACTCGCTCGATGATCAGTCCGCGACTAACCAGAGCTTGACCTTGGCGAACACGACGACTCAATCGTCGATTCGCGACTCCGATCCGGCTGAAGTCATGACCCGTCTGACCTTGCAGCAAACCATGTTGCAAGCCGCGCAACTGGCGTTCAGCAAGATCACGTCGCTGGGCCTGTTCAACAAGATTTGACGGTGTCCGGGCGTCTTGGCGCCCGATTGCCCTGACCTTTCAATATTTATTGTCTTTTTTTGCGGTTTCAGAGCGCTCGCTGTCCTGGGCGGGCTCCCGCCGCTTGCGAGCCCGTCTTGAACTCATTGCCCCTTGTCAGCCTTGTCATTCCCGCCTTCAATCCGCGCTTTTTCAGTCGCGCATTGCTTTCTGCGGTCGGGCAGGGTTATGGCAATCTTGAAATCATTGTCTGCGATGACAGTCGCGGTGACGAGATCAAGATCCTTGTTGATCAGGTGGTTGAACAGGGCGGTGTCGCCGTCCGCTATGTGCGTAATTCGAAAACACTCGGTCTGGTGGGTAACCTGCATGCCTGTCTTGAGCAGGCCCAAGGCGAATTCATCAAATTCCTTTGCGACGATGATCAACTGTTTGCTTCGTGTATCGAGCGCCAGGCTTACATATTGAGTGAGCGCGCCGAAGTCAATTTGGTGCTGGCCCAGCGTTTGTTCTGGGATGCCGATGATATGCAGCTGCCTTCGAGACTCGAGAATACACCGCTGTCACCGTTGTGCGGGCTGTTCAAAGGTGATGACCTGCTGGCGATTTTTGAGCGTTTTCCGGCCAATATTCTCGGTGGTTTCAGCAACGCTCTGTTCCGTCGTGCGGACGTACAGGCCTTGCTTCCGGCTCTGACTCAGGTGGGCCATTGTTTTGTGGCGACCCTCGATTTTGCATTGTTCGTATGCTTGATGCGCCGTGGCAATACGGTCGTTCTCAATCATGTGCTGAGCGTCGAGCGGCTGTATCCGGAGCGTCTGAGCGGTCAGCAGGCGATGAAAGACGCTGTAGAGGCCGAGCGCGAGTGGTTGTTGCAGATGCTCAAGGCGCGCAGTGGAGAATCGGCGCCGGCGTCCGGCTGGGTTCGCTACCTACCGGTGACGCGGCTCGACGAGTCACCCAGGGTCTGGGAAGAGCTGCCGCTCATTCGAACGCTGGGGACCAAGCAAAGCACCCAGGAATGGCACGTAGGTATCAATAGCGTCAGCTTTTGCGAGTTGTACGCGCAGTGGCTTGCGTGTCGCACGCTGACTCAGCCGCAGCGATTGCTGTTGCCGGATACATTGGCGAGGTGGTCCTGGCAGCCGAAGATCGTGCCGATCATCATCGATGAGCAAGGCAGCCGTTCTACGCTGGACCTGACCCTGGAAAGTCTCGCCGGGCAGCTCTATGCGCCTGAGTTGATCTTGGTGTTATCCAGCGCTTGTGAAGAGGCTGAGCTGGATGGACGGGTTTTTCGTCTACCGTTGCAGGGCGATTGGCAGCAGCAGATCAATGAACTGTTGCCACAACTGGACGGGGCTGACTGGTTCTACTTGCTGCGGGCCGGTGATCGTCTGGTGGAGCCGGCTTTACTGGTCATGGCGGAGCGCATAGCCGTCTCGGCAAGCGTGTCCTGTCTTTATAGCGATGAAGGTGGTTTGTTTCAGGGCGAATCGACGGAGCCGGCCTTCAAGCCCGACTTTAACCTGGACCTCTTGCGCAGTTATCCCTATGTCGGCCGAGCGCTGGCATTCGAGCGTAAACGTTTCCTGGCACTGGGCGGTCTGGATTCGCTTTACGGCGAACTCGCGCCTCACGATGTGCTCTGGCGCATGGTCGAGGAGGAGGGCGCCAATGTTGTGGGGCACATTGCGGAAATCTTGCTGGAGTCGGCGCAGAGCCTGTCGAAATGGCTCGCATCGCCGGAGGTGGTGGAAGGCAACGCGCCGTTAGTGCAAGGGCATCTTCTGCGCATGGGGATTGCCCATGAGATTCAGGCGGGCAGTGCGCCGCTGCTCAATCGTATCGACTACCGGCATGATCGTCGTCCGCTGGTCTCGATCATCATCGTCAGCAAGGACCAAACAGTTGCTTTGCAACGTTGTGTCGAGAGCCTGCTGGAGAAAACCGCCTACAGCGAATATGAGCTGCTGCTAGTCGATCATGGCAGTGAGAGTGTCGAGGCCCGTACCTGGCTGGCCGGTATGGCGCAACTGGGCAGTGACCGGGTACGCGTGCTGGAATATGCGCAGCAAGGCAATGCAGCGGCGGTGCGCAACTTCGCCATCGGACAGGCCCGTGGCGAGTATGTGTTGATGCTCAACCCTTACGCGGTGATTACGCAGGGAGACTGGCTGCACGAGATGCTCAATCATGGTCAGCGGCCTGAAGTCGGTGTGGTGGGTGCCAAACTGTTCAATCCTGACGGTCGTGTATTGCACGCCGGTCTGATTCTTGGCTTGCGCGGCCCTGCCGGGTTGCCGTTTTACGGCGAGCCCCTGCATTGCGCCGGCTATATGTTCCGGTTGCAGGTGGTTCAGGATTTAAGTGCCGTCGGCGCCGATTGCCTGATGGTTCGAAAAGCGGTTTTTGACAGTGTTGGTGGTCTGGATGAACAAGATCTTGCCAGCACCCTGCATGAGGTCGATCTGTGCCTTAAGATCGGTCAAAACGGCTATCTGGTGGTTTGGACTCCTTATGCACAGCTGGCGCTCGGCGCGCAACCGGATGTCAGTGATCACGCCGATACGCAGGCTTTGCAGGGCAAAGAACAAGAGGTGTTCTACACGCGGTGGTTGCCGATCGTGGCGCGTGATCCGGCCTACAACACCAACCTGGCGTTGCAGGCGCTCAGTGGTTCGAGTTTCAATCTGGAGCCGGGCTTACGCGCCGGTTGGAGTCCTTTTTCCAAGCCGCAGTTGCCGACAATTCTCGCATTGCCTGTCAACGCTTCCGCTATTGGACATTACCGGGTGACTCAGCCGCTGATTGAGCTGGAGGCTGCCGGCAGGGCGCAAGGGCGCATTCACTACAACCTGCCGACCATGATTGAAGTCGAGCGTCAGTCGCCTGACGTGATCATTTTGCAGGGGCGTTATTCCGAAGGTCCGATCAATGAAATTCCAGGTCTGCAAAAGTATTCCAGTGCCCGTCGAATCTATGAACTGGATGATTTTGTGATCAACGTTCCCCATCGTAATGCGCATATCCGCAACATGCCGGGCAAGGACGAGATGGAAAAACTGGTTCGGCGTGCGATTGGCATGTGTGACCGGGTAGTGGTGTCTACTGAGCCCCTGGGTAACGCCTTGTCTGACATGCATCACGACATCCGCGTCGTACCGAACATGCTGGCCAAGCACCTCTGGAGCGATTTGCGCAGCCAGCGCCGAACCTCTAAAAAGCCTCGGGTCGGCTGGGGTGGCGGTACCAGTCACCACGGCGATCTGGCGGTCATTGCCGACGTGGTCCGCGAGCTGGCCAATGAAGTCGACTGGGTGTTCTTCGGCATGTGCCCGGATGATTTACGTCCGTATATGCATGAGTTTCATGGCGTCATCGACCTGGACATCTACCCGGCGAAGCTGGCCAGCCTGAATCTGGACCTGGCCCTTGCCCCACTGGAGTTCCACATCTTCAACGACTGCAAGAGCAACCTGCGGCTGCTGGAGTACGGTGCTTGTGGTTATCCGGTGATTTGCACTGATACCGAGGCGTATCGCGGGTACTTGCCATGCACCCGAGTCAAGACCAACTCCACTGATGAATGGTTGCAAGCTATTCGTATGCATTTGGCTGACGCCGATGCCAGCTATCGAATGGGTGACGAGCTACGTGAGATCGTTCTGCGCGATTACATGTTGCGCGGCGATAACCTGCGTTATTGGGAGAACGGTTGGTTGGCGGATTGATCGTTTCACGCTTCCCCCCCCCTCCCTGAACAGGCGACCTTGAGTCGCCTTTTTTTCGCACGCACGTGGCAGCTTGGCGGACTTAAATAGCTGGCGCGTTTCCTGCAAGTCCTCCTTTATATCGCCATAAAACGAGCACTGGTGTCGTCAGGCGTGTCATGAACCGCGTCGCGTTTTATCCAGATGGCCCGTAAAGCTTTGTACAGCTTGGCTGAGCCCTGTGAAGAACAAGAGGGGAAGAGGATGAAGGCAGTTATTTTGGCGGGTGGTCTGGGCACGCGAATCAGCGAAGAGTCGCACCTCAAGCCAAAGCCCATGATTGAAATTGGCGGCAAGCCAATTCTCTGGCACATCATGAAGCAGTACTCCGCCCACGGAATCCACGATTTCGTGATTTGTCTTGGCTATAAGGGTTATGCGATCAAGGATTTTTTCGCCAACTACTTTCTGCACACCTCTGATGTCACCTTTGACATGTGTAACAACCGCATGGACGTGCATCAGAACTACAGCGAACCCTGGCGTGTCACGCTTATTGATACCGGTGAAGAGACCATGACCGGTGGGCGTTTGCGGCGCGCCAGCCGTTACGTTGAAGACGAAGAAGCCTTCTGTTTTACCTACGGTGACGGCGTGTCGGACTTGAACATCGGCGCATTGGTGGATTTTCATCTGGAACACGGCAAGTTGGCGACGGTGACTGCCGTTCAGCCGCCCGGTCGATACGGTGCGTTGAATCGCGATGGCGATCAGGTCCTGGGTTTCACCGAAAAGCCTCGTGGCGATGGTGGATGGATCAACGGAGGGTTCTTTGTCTTGTCACCCAAAGTGTTGTCCTTGATCGAGGGTGACAGCACCTCCTGGGAGTCCGGACCGCTTGATGGGCTTGCCGAACGCGGTGAACTTATGGCCTTCCAGCACGATGGCTTCTGGCAGCCGATGGACACCCTGCGCGATAAGAATCACCTCGAAGCCCTTTGGCAGAGCGGGGAGGCCCCATGGAAACAATGGGACTGAGCACCGCGTTCTGGCGCGGCAAACGGGTTCTGGTCACCGGCCATACCGGTTTCAAAGGCAGTTGGCTGACGTTGTGGTTGCAAAGCCTCGGCGCTGAAGTCAGCGGGTTTTCCCTTGACCCGTCCACTGATCCGAGCTTGTTCGAGCTGGCGCGTGTGCATGAAGGCATCAACGATCAGCGCGGTGACTTGCGTGACTTGGGCGCCTTGCTGGAGGTCATCGCCGACACCGAGCCGGAGATCGTTTTGCACCTGGCGGCGCAACCGCTGGTGCGTGAAGGTTATCGCGACCCGCTAGGCACCTACTCCAGCAACGTCATGGGCACCCTCAACGTGTTGGAGGCCATCCGTCAGGTCGGTTGCGTGCGCGCCTGCGTGCTGGTGACCACCGACAAGGTCTACGCCAACAAGGAATGGCTGTGGCCGTACCGCGAGAACGAAGCCCTTGGCGGGCACGATCCTTACAGCAGCAGTAAGGCCTGCTGCGAGTTGCTTGCGCAATCCTATGCGGCTTCATTCTTCTCGGCCGAACGCTACGACGAACATGGGCTGGCCCTGGCGACTGCGCGTGCCGGTAACGTGCTGGGCGGCGGAGACTTTGCCCCGGAACGGTTGATCCCGGACGTGCTCAAGGCGTGGTCGGCTGATGCGCCAGTGACCTTGCGCTGTCCACAGGCCGTGCGCCCCTGGCAGCATGCGTTGGAGCCGCTGGCCGGTTATCTGCAACTGGCTGCCGGCCTTTACGAGCAAGGCCCGGAATACGCCGGTGCGTGGAATTTCGGGCCGAGCGAGGCCGACATGTGCAGCGTCGGCGAAGTGGTCGCGCTGCTGGCTAGCCGCTGGCCGCAAGCGCCGGGATTGCTCATCGAACCGAGTGAACTGCATGAGGCCGGCCTGTTACGCCTGGACAGCAGTCGCGCACGTCAACTGTTGGCCTGGCAGCCACGCTGGTCGTTGCAACAGTGCCTGGCTCAGACCCTCGACTGGCACCTGGCGTGGCAAAACGGCGATGACATGCGTGCCGTCACCCTTGGGCAGTTGAACCTGTACCGAGGCGCGCTGTGAGCGAATTTTTGCTGAAAGCGTTGCCGCTCAATGGCCTGTTCAGCGTGCAGCACAAACGCGCCGAAGACGATCGTGGGCATTTCGCGCGGCTGTTCTGCGAAGGCAGCCTGAGTGCTTTCGACCAGCCATTTCATATTCGTCAGATCAATCACTCTTGCACCCGCGAACGCGGGACGGTCCGTGGCTTGCATTACCAGAATGCCAGCGCCCCGGAAGCCAAATTGATTACCTGCCTGCGCGGTGAAGTCTGGGACGTGGCAGTAGACTTGCGCCCCGAGTCCGAAACTTTCCTGCACTGGCACGCCGAACACCTGCGGGCCGGCGACGGGCGCAGTCTGTTGATCCCGGCCGGGTTCGCCCATGGTTTCCAGACCCTGACCGACGATGCCGAGTTGCTCTACCTGCACAGCACCGATTACACCCCGGCGCATGAGGGCGGTTTGTCGGTGAACGAGCCACGGCTGGCCATTGCCTGGCCGTTGCCTGTCAATAATCTGTCGGCCCGGGACGCCAGTCATCCCTTGCTCGATGAACACTTCGCCGGAGTGCGTCTATGAACTGTCGTGGTTGCGCTGCGCCGCTGGCCTTGCCACTGATCGACCTCGGTACTTCGCCGCCGTCCAACGCCTATGTCCGCGTCGATCAATTGGAACAGGCCGAGCAATGGGTGCCATTGAAGGTGGCGGTATGTCAGCAATGCTGGCTGGTGCAGACCGAGGACTACAGCAGCGCCGAGAGTCTGTTCGACGCCGAGTACGCCTATTTCAGCTCCTTCTCGAGCACCTGGCTGGCGCATGCCGAGCGTTATGTGGCCGAGATGGTCGAGCGCTTCGGCCTGACGTCCGAAAGCCGCGTGGTGGAAATTGCTGCCAATGACGGTTACTTGTTGCAGTACGTGGCCGCGCGCAGCATTCCTTGCCTGGGCGTCGAACCGACCCGCAGCACTGCCCAGGCGGCGCGGGAAAAAGGCCTGGAGATTCGTGAACTGTTCTTTGGTCGAGAAACGGCATCGCAGTTGGTGGCTGAAGGCTGGTCTGCCGACCTGATGGCCGCCAACAACGTGCTGGCCCACGTGCCGGACATCAATGATTTCCTCGGTGGTTTTGCAACCCTGCTCAAACCAACGGGCGCGGCGACCTTCGAGTTTCCGCAACTGCTGACGTTGATGGCTGGTCAGCAGTTCGACACGCTGTATCACGAGCACTACTCCTACCTGTCCCTGACCGCCGTGCAAACCTTGTGCGAGCGCAATGGTCTGGAAGTGTTCGACGTCACTCATTTGCCGACCCACGGCGGCTCGCTGCGCGTCTTCGTTCAGCGCACTGACGGCGTTCGCCGCGACGTACAGCCCGCGGTCATGCAGCAGTTGCACGCAGAACTCGCTGCGGGTGTGAAAACCCCTGAGTACTACGCGACCCTGGCCCCGGCGGCTGAACGCATCAAGCACGACTTGTTGCGCTTCCTGTTGCAGGCCAAGGCTGATGGCAAGCGTGTCGTGGGGTATGGCGCGGCGGCCAAGGGCAACACTTTGCTCAACTATGCTGGCGTCAAACCGGACCTGCTGGCTTGGGTCGCCGATGCCAACCCACACAAACAGGGCAAGTACCTGCCGGGCAGCCGCATTCCAATTGTGTCGCCCGAACGCATTGCGATAGAGAAACCTGACTACGTGCTGGTGTTGCCGTGGAACCTGCTGGATGAGATCACCCAGGCCTTCACCGGTATTCGTGCATGGGACGGTCGTTTTGTGATCGCCATTCCTGAGTTGATTATTCGATGAGCAGAATTCATTACACCAAACCCAGTGTCGGTGAACTGGAAGCGCGTTACGCCCTCGATGCTGTACAGAACGGCTGGGGTGAACGCTGCTACGAATACCTCACGCGTTTCGAAAAATCTTTCGCCGAGCACGTGGGCACGTCCTACGCGATCGCGACCTCCAGTTGCACTGGGGCGCTGCACATGGGGATGGCTGCGCTGGGTATCGGCGCCGGCGACGAGGTGATCCTCGCCGACACTAACTGGATCGCCTCCGCCGCGCCCATTACTTATCTCGGTGCGACCCCTGTGTTTGTTGACGTGCTGGCGGACAGCTGGTGCCTCGACCCGCATCAGGTTCGACGAGCAATCACGTCGCGGACCAAAGCCATTCTCGCGGTACACATTTACGGCAACCTCTGTGACATGGACGAGTTGTTGGCCATCGGCCGCGAGTTTGGTTTACCGGTCATCGAAGATGCGGCCGAAGCGATTGGCTCGCAGTGGCGGGGCCATGCCGCTGGATCGCTGGGCACGTTCGGGGCATTTTCCTTCCACGGCACCAAGACGATGACTACGGGTGAGGGCGGTATTTTCGTCACCTCGGACAAAGCGTTGTATGAGCGGGTATTGACCCTGTCCAACCATGGTCGGGTGGCCGGCAGCAGCAAGCAGTTCTGGCCGGATTTCATTGGCTTCAAATACAAGATGAGCAACCTGCAAGCGGCCGTCGGCTGTGCCCAGGTTGAGCGGATAGAGACACTGATCGAGCGTAAGCGAGCGATCTTCGCCTACTACGCCCAAGCGTTGGCAGGCTTGCCGGGTGTGTCGATGAACCCTGAGCCCGAGCACGGGCGTAACGGCTATTGGATGCCGACCGTAGTGTTTGACCGCGAACTGGGGATCACGCGGGAGATCTTGATGGCCGCGTTCCAGGCCGCCGACATCGATGCGCGGGTGTTCTTTTGGCCGCTGTCTTCCTTGCCGATGTTCAGTGACGTCAAGGCCGACTCGCCAGTGGCGTATGCGCTGCCCGAGCGGGCGATCAATCTGCCGAGTTACCACGACATGACTGATGACGATCAGCAACGTGTCATCGAAGTGCTGAGTGCCCTGTTGCACAAAAGGACGCAGCTATGAAGGTGTACTTGCTGGGCGCGGCCAATCCTGAAGCGGTACGGATGATCCTGACCCTGCAACGCCGCCAGCCGGATGTGCAGTTCGCGTTCCTTGATAACGATCCGGCGAAACAAGGCACGCTGTTTCATGGCGTGCCGGTGGTGGGCGGCACCGACAAAGTGGCCGAGCTGAAAGGCCCCGATACGCGGTTCGTCAACCTGATCACCGGCAGCACGGCGCTGCGGTATCAGACCACCTGCGAGATCGTCGAGGCCGGTGGCACCCTGGGCAACTTTATCCATCCTGGGGTCGACCTGACGATGATCAGCATGGGCGTCGGCACCTATTTGCAAGAGGGCGTGATCATGCAGGCGCAAGTTAGCCTGGGTGATAACACCAGTATCAGCGCCGGTAGCGTGGTCGGCCATGAGGGGCAGATCGGTCACTCGGTGTTCATGGCTCCTGGGGTCTGCATCGCTGGTTGTGTCGAGATCGGCGACGGCACCTTCATCGGCACCAACGCCACGATCCTGCCGCGTTTACGCATCGGTCGCTGGGTCACCATCGGCGCAGGTGCCGTGGTGATCAACGATATTCCTGACTACGCGGTCGTGGTGGGCAGTCCCGCCAGGACCATCAAGACCAACCCTGTTTCCTTTCAAGACGGTCGGGTTTTCAAGTAACCACCGCGGCTATTTTCTGGAGAGTGTGTGATGAATCCTCATGAGCAGTTTCGTGAAGAAGTAAAAGAAAATATCGAAGGCTTGCAACAGGACAAAGCCCTGCAAGCCACGTCGCTGGACTGGGTTGGCACAACCGCCCGGCACAAATACACCTATAACTTCAGCTGGATGGGGCGCCCGATTATTCAGTTCCCCCAGGACATGGTTGCCATGCAGGAGATCATTTGGTCACTGCGTCCGGACATCATCGTTGAAACCGGTATCGCCCACGGCGGCTCCCTGGTGTTCTACGCGTCGATGCTGGAGTTGGCCGGCCATGGTGAGGTGTTGGGCATCGATATCGATATTCGTCAGCACAACCGTGAGGCGATCGAAGCACACCCTATGAGCAAGCGGATTGAAATGATTCAAGGGTCGAGTATTGATCCGGCAATCGTCGATCAGGTTCGCCAGCGCATTGCGGGCAAGAAAGTGCTGGTCGTCCTGGACTCCAACCACACGCATGAGCATGTACTCGAAGAGCTCCGGGCGTATGCGCCAATGGTCTCGGTGGGTAGTTACTGCGTGGTCATGGACACGGTGGTTGAAGACATGCCCGAAGATGCGTTTCCGGATCGTCCCTGGGGCAAGGGTGATAACCCAAAAACTGCGGTATGGGCCTATCTGAAAGAAAATAGTGATTTCGAAATCGACCAGGCCATTCACAGCAAACTACTCATCACCGTCGCGCCGGACGGTTATCTGCGTCGTGTGCGTTAAGCAACAACATTGTTGAGTTCATTCGGCTACGGGCCGGTTGTGGGGAAATATATGCAAGGCAAGTCCAGTTCTGAACACGGGTCGGCACTCAACGAACAGTTGACCGTGGTGCTGATTTCTCACGAGCGGCCAGCGTTTCTGCGACGGGCGGTACGTTTTTACAGCAGCTTGCCGTGCAAAATTTTAGTGCTGGACTCATCGGTTGATCCTCAGCCGGGTATGAGTGGTCAGTTCCCTAACGTGGATTATCAGCACCTGCCGCAGTTCGGTTACTGGGGAATCCGTGCCAAGTTGGCCCATGGCATTGAGCAAGTCACGACACCTTTCATGGTGTTCGCTGCTGACGATGACTTCCTTGTACATGACGCTTTGCACGAAGCCGTGGCGTTCATGGGTGCCAACCCCGATTACAGCATGTGTCATGGCTACAGCATGATGTATCTGGCATTGGTCAACAGCGTGAGTTACTACCGACGCGATAAGAAAGTCTGTGAAGACTATTCGTCAGAGCACGTCCAGGACCGCGTGCAGGACTATATGCAGCAGTACATCCCGCCGTTTTATGCCGTACAACGCACTGCACTTTTGCGTGACTGGTATCACGTCATGCCTCACGACACGATCTTTCAATGGCAGGAAGTCGGTCACACGTATTACATGCTGGCTCGGGGCAAAGTACGGATTCTGCCGATCGCTTATGTGGTGCGTGAAATCAACTACGTGGAATCCGATCACAAGACCGAGATTTATCACTCCCTTGCTTTTACCGATGCCAAATCAGTCGCCGAACGCGAAGCCTTTGCCGGTTTTCTGGCCGGGCTGCCGACTCAAATTCGTGACCTCGATGCGGAGCAGGGCAAACAGTTCGTGCTCCAAAGCTTTGAGGCACTGGCCGATAGCTTGCGCACGGGCCGGGCGCTGTGCGCCGAGCTGATTTTTGAATCGTCCTGGACGAATGCTCAAGGGGGGCCGCAGCGCCGGTTCGGTCCCAAGCAATACGTCGAAATGCCTTTTTATAACCAGGCATTTTTTGATCAGTTGACCCAATTCGAGTTTCTGCTGCATGCCATGCCGGCCGGACGTGTTCAGTTGCAAGGGCTGGAAGGTATCTGGACGCGTCAACAGGACTTGATGCGGCCGCACAATAACGACACGCCTGAAAGCATCGTCGACCGTTTGTGGCTGGCTCACGAGCGCAATGCGTTCAACCGCACGGTGGTCAAGCGTCTGGCGGCGCAACTGGCGCTGCTTGGCCAAGACGAAGAGGCGCAGGCGATGCATGACTGGATCGCTCGTCTTGAGGCGGTGTCGCTCCTGGACCATCACCCAACGTTCGACAAAATGCTCAGTGGCCGTCTGCTCAATTGGTTGGCGTCGCGCGAACCCACTCCCCAGGAGGCCGAGTCGATTACCCAGTATCTGGCGGCCAATGGCGGTGGTCCGCAGTTCGGTATCTTCTTACTCGACCTCGACAACAACATCGACAAGTTGCAAGTCACCCTCGACAGTCTGCTCGAAGGTCACAGCAAGGCGTTCAAAATCGTAGTCTTTACCACTGGCGAAGCACCCGCGGCCACCACGGCGCAAAACACCCTGCACTTTGTTCGTGTCACGCCAAGCAACGTTGTCGACAAGCTGAACCTGAGCGCGCGTCAATCGCCTTGCGATTGGCTGCTACTGGCTGAAGCGGGTGATGAATTCACTGCCGCCGGCCTGTTACGTGCGAGCCTGGAGTTGATGTCGGCGCCTGATTGCCGCGCGGTAGCCACCGACGAAATTCAGCGCACGGCTGAAGGCGCACTGGTGAATATGTTTCGTCCGGGCCTCAACCTTGACCTGCTGCAAAGCCTGCCAGCAATGATGGCGCGGCACTGGCTGATCCGTCGCGAGGTCATGCTCGAGGTGGGCGGTTATCAGGCCGACTTCAGCAAGGCCCTGGAATTCGATTTGCTGCTCCGCATCATCGAGCAGGGCGGCCTTAATGGGCTGGCGCACCTGGACGAACCGTTGCTGATCACCCCGGCGCCGCGGCTGGAGGAAAACGCCCATGAGCGCCAGGCGTTGTTGCGTCACTTGGGTAACCGTGGTTACAAGGCTCAAATCACCTCGACGGTGCCTGGCACCTACCAGGTCGATTACCGTCACGTCGAGCGTCCGCTGGTCTCAATCATCGTGCCGGCCGGAGACGATCTACCCGTGCTGCAACGTTGTTTGGACGGGATGCTGCTCAGAACCCGCTACACCCGCTATGAAGTGCTGATCGCTGCCAACCCGAATCAGTCTGCCGCTGTTAACGATTGGCTTGGCACGTTGCAGAACGCCAGGGTGCGTGTGTTGTATGCCGAGCAACCGCTGAGCGACGTGGCCTTGTGCAACGCCGTCAGCCAGGAGGCTCAGGGCGAGTACCTGGTGCTGCTGGCTGCCGACAGTGAAGTGGTCAATCCGAACTGGATCGAATCGCTGCTCAATCACGCTCAGCGTCCTGAAGTCGGCGTCGTGGGGGCCAAGTTGGTCGATCGTGACGGCAACATCACGCATGCCGGCTTGATCCTGGGGATGAATGGCGGTGTCGGCTCGGCCTTTGTGGGCGAGCGGCATGATGCCAGCGTGCCGCTGCATCGCCTGAGCCTGGAGCAGAATTACTCTGCGGTGTCGAAGGCCTGCCTGATGGTGCGTAAAGCGCTGTTCGATGACATCGGTGGTCTGGATGACGTCGTGTTTGCCGAAGGCTTGAGTGATGTTGATCTGTGCCTGAAGGCCAGTCAGGCCGGTTACCTCACCGTATGGACGCCGCTGGTTCAGGTCATTCATTCGGGTGAGTTGCCGCCAGTGCCACAGGCGCTCGATGCCTTGCGTGAAAAATGGGCTGCTGCGTTTGCTCAGGATCCGTCCTACAACGCCAACCTGGCGTTGAATGGCAAGGGTTTTACCCTGGGTGAAAGCGCCCCGGTGAACTGGGCGCAGTTGCTCGCATAAGCCTGGCTGACAGGTAAAAGGACTCACGGTATGTTCAACGGCAAATCGATTTTTATCTCCGGTGGCACCGGTTCGTTCGGGCGCAACTTCATCCGCCGCTTGCTGGAGCAATACCAGCCCAAGCGTGTCGTGGTGTTCTCGCGCGATGAACTCAAGCAATACGAAATGCAGCAAACGTTCAACGCGCCGTGCATGCGCTACTTCCTGGGTGATGTGCGCGATGCTGAGCGTTTGCGTCAAGCCATGCGTGGCATCGATTACGTGGTGCATGCTGCCGCCCTGAAGCAAGTGCCGGCGGCGGAATACAACCCCACCGAATGCATTCGTACCAACGTCAACGGCGCGGAAAACATCATCGCTGCCGCTATCGACAACGGCGTCAAACAAGTGGTCGCGCTGTCCACCGACAAGGCGGCCAGCCCGATCAATCTGTACGGCGCCACCAAGCTGCTGTCGGACAAACTGTTTGTGGCTGCCAACAACATTGCTGGCGAACAGCAGACCCGTTTTGCCGTGGTTCGATACGGTAACGTCGCCGGTTCGCGAGGATCGGTTGTGCCCTTTTTCAGCAAGCTGATTGCCGAGGGCGCCACGGAGCTGCCGATCACTGACGAGCGCATGACCCGTTTCTGGATCACCCTCGATCATGGCGTGCAATTTGTGCTGGACAGCTTTGCCCGGATGCACGGTGGTGAAGTGTTTGTGCCGAAGATTCCGTCGATCCGCATTGTCGATCTTGCGCGTGGCATGGCCGCGCATCTGCCACACAAAAACGTCGGTATTCGTCCGGGGGAAAAACTCCATGAGTTGATGGTGCCGCTGGACGATGCACGCATGACCCTGGAATTTACCGACCACTACACCATCCAGCCGTCGATCCGCTTCACCAGCGTCGATGTGGATTTCGCCGTGGACAAACTGGGCGAGCAGGGCAAGCCCGTCAGCGAAGACTTTGAGTACCGTTCCGACACCAACCCGCAGTTCCTTTCGGTCGGCCAGATCACCGACCTGCACGCGGAACTGTCGGCATGATTCCCTACGGTCGGCAGAGTCTCGATCAGGCGGACATTGACGCCGTGGTCGCCGTGTTGCAGTCCGACTGGCTGACCCAGGGGCCGACCATCGAGCGTTTCGAGCAGGCCATGGCTGAACGTTGTCAGGCCGATTTCGCGGTCGCGGTGTGTAACGCCACGGCGGCATTGCACATTGCCTGCCTGGCAGCCGGACTCGGGCCGGGCGATCGCCTGTGGACCACGCCAAATACCTTTCTGGCCTCGGCCAACTGCGGTCGCTACTGTGGCGCCGACGTCGATTTTGTCGACATCGATCCGCTGACCTGGAACCTCGATGCCTATGCCCTGAAGGCCAAGCTGGAAGTTGCCGAGGACAACGGCACGCTACCCAAAGTGCTGGTGGCGGTGGCGTTTGCCGGACAGAGTTGCGATATGCGGATGATCGCCGAGTTGGCCGAACGCTATGGTTTCACGGTCATCGAGGATGCCTCCCATGCGGTCGGCGCGAGCTATGCCGGGCGTGCGGTGGGCTGTGGTGATTTTGCGGCGATGACGGTGTTCAGCTTTCACCCGGTGAAAATCATTACCAGTGCTGAGGGCGGCATGGTCCTGACCAATCGCCGTGACCTGGCCGAGCGCCTGCAACGCCTGCGCAGCCATGGCATGACCCGCGACCCGGAGCAGATGACCGAGTCCAGTCATGGGCCCTGGTACTACCAACAGGTTGAGCTGGGCTTCAATTACCGCATCACCGATCTGCAAGCGGCCCTCGGTTTGTCGCAACTGAACAAACTGGATGAGTTTGTTGCGCGTCGGCGTGAGCTGGCTGCGCGTTATGACCGATTGCTGGCGTATTTGCCGCTGACGCTGCCCAGCGCACAGCCTGAAGCTGAATCGGCGTGGCACCTGTACGTGGTGCGCTTGCAGCTCGACCGGATCAATCGCAGTCATCGACAGGTGTTCGAAGGGTTGCGGTCCGCCGGGGTCGGGGTGAATCTGCACTATATTCCACTGCATTTGCAGCCTTACTACCGAGACTTGGGCTTCGCCGAGGGCGACTTTGCCCAGGCCGAGCGCTACTACGCTGAGGCCATCAGCCTGCCGCTGTTTCCGTTGCTCAGCAATGAACAACAGGATTACGTGGTCGAGCAACTGCAACGGCTGATTGAATAAACGCTGCTACAGGCGGCAGATGGGAATGAGCAATGCGTGAACTGAGTGAGCAGGAAAAATTCTGGCAGGGCGATTTCGGTAATCAGTACGTCGACCGTAACCTTGGGCAGCCGCTGGTGGCGGCCAACCTGGCGTTGTTTGCCAAGGCGCTGACGCGAGCAGGGCAGATTGACAGCTTGCTGGAACTGGGGACCAATGCCGGCAACAATTTGCAGGCACTGCGTCAACTATTGCCGCAGTGCGAATTGTATGGCGTAGAAATCAATAGCAGCGCACAGGCCCAGGCCCAGGCGCTGGGGATTGCCCAGGTCTGGCACGGTTCGCTGTTTGATTTTCCTTGTCTGCGAACCTTTGATTTGACCCTGAGCAAGGGGGTGCTGATTCATCTGGCGCCGACGTTGTTGCCCGCCGCCTACGCGCAGCTTTATGCGTTGAGCCAGCGCTATATTCTGCTGGCCGAGTATTACAACCCGGCGCCGGTCGAGGTGTCGTATCGCGGTAACAACGGCAAGCTGTTCAAGCGCGATTTTGCCGGTGAAATGCTTGACCGCTATCCCGACCTGCAACTGGTGGATTATGGTTTTGGTTATCACCGCGACCCGCAATTCCCGGTGGACGACATCACCTGGTTTCTTCTGGAAAAACGCCGTTGAACAACGTTGCAATCATCCCGGCTCGCGGTGGCAGCAAACGCATACCGCGCAAAAACCTCAAACCGTTCCTCGGTGTGCCAATGATTGCGCGCTCGATTCAGAGCGCTCTCGACTCAGGGTTGTTCGCCCGCGTAGTGGTCAGTACCGACGACGACGAGATCGCCGAGCTGGCTCTAGCCTGTGGCGCACAGGTGCCATTCATGCGGCCGGCCAACCTGGCCGATGACTTCACAGGCACGGCGGCGGTGATTGGTCACGCGCTGCAAGAACTGCATCGCCAGGGCCTGAGTTTTGAGTACGTCTGCTGCGTCTACGCGACCGCGCCGCTGTTGCAAACGCGGTTTTTGCAACAAGGGCTGGACGTGTTGGCGCACCACCCGGACAAGTCCTTTGCATTTTCGGTGTGTGACTTCGGTTTTCCGGTGCAGCGTGCCTTGACCCTTGACGATCAGGGCGCCTTGACCGCGTTGTACCCACAGTTCCGGGACACGCGTTCCCAAGACCTGCCGGCGGCTTATCAGGACGCCGGACAATTTTACTGGGGCCGCAGCGCGGCTTGGTTGCGCGGTGAGGCGTTGTATTCGCCGCAAAGCCTGCCGGTGATCCTGCCACGCTATCTGGTGCAAGACATCGACACTGAGGAAGACTGGAAGCGCGCCGAATATTTGTTTGCCGCGTTGAAGGCCGGCGGTGAGTTGCAATGAGAGTGTTGATCCGCGCCGACGCCTCACCGACCCTCGGCAGCGGCCACATTGCCCGCTGCCTGACGCTGGCCAAGGTTTTGCAGCAGCAGGGCGCGCACGTGGCGTTTGCCTGTCGCCAGTTGCCGGGCCATCGGCTCGACAGCCTTGCTGGCGAAGGCTTTGAAACCTTCGTGCTGCCGGATCGCTATCCCGAAGAAGACCCGCAGCAAGCCATTGAAGCCATGTTGCCTTGGCAGGCAGACATTGCCGCCTTGGGTCAGGCGCTGGAAAATCAGCAGGCTTTCGACTGGATCATCGTCGACCACTACGGACTCGATCATCACTGGCAGACTGCGGCTCGCTGCTGGGCGCCAAGGATTGCAGCGGTGGATGACCTGGCGACGCGAACCTACAGCGTCGATCTGCTACTCAACCAGAATTTGTCGGGCACGCCAGAGGCCTATGCCTCACTGCTAGCGCCACATTGTCGGCGCTTGCTGGGGCCGCGTTTTGCGCTGCTTCGGGATGAGTTCTGCTGCGCGGCGATTGAAATCAAGCCCCAGGCCAAGCGGGTGCTGGTGAATTTTGGCGGCTTTGATGCCGCGCGGCAGACTCATCACGCGATGCTCGCATTGGCGGATTTTCCTGATCTGGAGGTCGACTTCGTTGCCGGTGCCAATAACCCGGCTTGGGAGGCAATGCAGGCGCTGGCGGCCCATCGACCGAACTGGCGCTTACACGCTTTTGTCAGCGATTTTTATCGATTGATGACTGAGGCCGATGTCTTTGTCGGCGCCGGTGGCGGCACCAGTTGGGAGCGCGCGGCCATGGGGCTGCCGACAATCTGTATTGCGGTGTCGAATAACCAGCAAGCCAACGGCGAGGTCATGGCGACCTCGGGTGCGCATGTGTTTCTAGGCCCGCGCGAGCAGGTCAGCGTCGAGCAACTGCGTCAGGCCATTGGGTTTGTTGCGAGCAATCAGGGGCTGCGTCAGAGCCTGGCCGAACGCTCTCGGCAATGGGTCGATGGCCGTGGCGCGCAACGCGTAGCGGCGGCGCTGGCCGGCGCGGTGTTATCGGTTCGCAAGGCGAGCGATGAGGATGCGCGATTGTTGTTCGAGGGGCGCAATGCCGATTCGGTTCGGCGCTGGTCGCTGGACAGTCAGCTTATCGAGTGGCCCGCACATCAGGCTTGGCTGGCGGCGAGCTTGAGCAATGAGCAACGTTTACTGTTGATCGCCGAGTCCAGTGATGGCCCGGTCGGCGCGCTGCGTTACGACCTGCACGGGGCCAGCGCTGAAGTCTCTATTTATCTGTTTGAAGGCCGTTTCGGTCTCGGCTGGGGCAAGGCGCTATTGGCTCGCGGCGAGGCCTTTGTGAGCGGCCACTGGCCGCTGCTGCAAACCATTACCGCTCAAGTATTGCCTGCCAACCAGCCGTCGCTGAGCTTGTTTCGCGAAGCCGGTTTCAACCAGAGTGCTTGCGCGTTCACGCGCGTACTGAAGGATCATCGCAATGACTAGCTTCAAAATTGGCCGCCACACGATCGGTGCCGATGCGCCGCCGTTTATCATTGCCGAGATGAGCGGCAACCATAACCAGTCCCTGGACGTGGCGTTGCAAATCGTCGAAGCCGCGGCCAAGGCCGGCGCTCATGCGTTGAAACTGCAAACCTACACCGCCGAGACCATGACGCTGGACCTCGATGAGGGCGAGTTTTTTATCAAAGACCCCAATAGCCTGTGGGCAGGGTCGTCGCTGTATGCGCTGTATGAAAAGGCCCATACACCTTGGGAATGGCATGCGCCGATTTTTGCACGGGCCAAAGAGCTGGGCTTACTCGCGTTCTCAACGCCTTTTGATGACAGCGCCGTGGATTTCCTCGAAAGCCTGGACGTGCCTGCGTACAAGATCGCCAGTTTCGAGAACACCGATTTGCCGCTGATTCGTCGGGTCGCCGCCACCGGCAAACCGCTGATCATTTCCACCGGCATGGCCAGCGTCGCCGAGCTTGACGACACCGTGCGTGCCGCACGCGAGGCCGGTTGCAAGGATCTGGTCCTGCTTAAATGCACCAGCACGTACCCGGCGACCCCCGCTAACAGCAACGTGCGGACGATTCCTCACTTGCGGCAGTTATTTGGCTGTGAAGTTGGGTTGTCCGATCATTCCATGGGCGTCGGCGTGTCTGTCGCCGCGGTGGCGCTGGGCGCGACGGTGGTGGAAAAACATTTCACCCTCGACCGTGCCGCTGGAGGGGTGGACGCCAGTTTCTCCCTGGAGCCGGCAGAACTGGCCAGCTTGGTGATTGAAACCGAGCGCGCTTGGCAGGCAATGGGCCAAGTGCATTACGGCGTAACCGAGGCTGAGCGCAAGTCGCTGGTTTACCGCCGCTCGCTCTATGTCACTCTGGACATGGCCGCCGGTGAACCGTTCACGCTGGCCAATCTGCGGGCCATTCGTCCGGGGCTGGGTCTGGCGCCCAAACACGCTGAAAACCTTCTGGGCCGCCACGCTCGCCATGCCATTAAACGCGGTACGCCGCTTGACTGGTCGTTGGTCGAATAACCCTTAAGGGGCGGATTTGGCAAAATAGCGTGACCTGTGAGTCATAACGCGCATCTTCACTGTATTGTATTGACCGGGAAGATGGCGCCTGGCCCTCTGGTTGGCTCAGTTTTAGCCCTTTACGCTTCCCGTCTTCGCCTGTTGCTGGCGAGTCATAATCTCTGTTTGTCGGCGCCCCTCGATTCCTTGCGAGCGGTGGTATTGGGCTGTTTATTATTGGGAAGCCGTAATGATTGGCATAAAAAGCATTGCGAGCTACGTTCCTGTAGCCGGCGTGGACAATTACGCGCAAGGTGCAAAGTTTGAAAAGGATGAAGACTTCATTCTGGGCAAGATCGGTTCAGCCTTCCTGCCGCGTAAAGACGCTGAGCAGGAAACCTCGGACCTGTGTGTCGAAGCCGTCAATGCGCTGTTCGCCAACAACCCAGGTCTGAAACGTGAAGCGATCGACGTGCTGATCGTTGTCACTCAAAACGGTGATGAAGAAGGTCTGCCACACACTGCCGCCATTGTTCAGGACAAGCTGGGCCTGCCGACCACTGTGGCGGCGTTCGACATCTCCCTGGGTTGCTCTGGTTACGTCTACGGTATTTATGCGATCAAAGGTTTCATGGAGGCCACGGGGCTGAAAAACGGCCTGTTGGTGACGGCCGATCCCTATTCCAAAATCGTCGATCCGGAAGACCGCAACACCACTATGTTGTTTGGCGATGCGGCTACCGCGACCTGGATGGGTGAAGACGCACCGTGGCAACTGGGCAAGGCCAAGTTCGGCACTGACGGTTCCGGCGCGCCGCACCTCAAAGTTACCGATGGCGTGTTCTATATGAACGGTCGTCAAGTGTTCAACTTTGCGTTGCTCAAAGTCCCGGCGCACTTGCGTGAACTGCTGGATGAGTCGGGGCTGACGGCTGACGATGTCGATGCCTTTTGCATTCATCAGGGCAGTGCGGCGATTGTTGACGCCGTGGCGCGACGCTTTGAAGGCGAACCAGAAAAATTCATCAAGGACATGGTCGAGACCGGCAACACAGTGTCGTCGAGCATTCCGTTGCTGCTGGAAAAACACGTCCTCGACTCGAGCTGGAAGCGCGTGGCGCTGAGCGGTTTTGGCGTGGGATTGTCTTGGGGCTCAGCGATCATCTATCGTCCTTGAGCCGGGGGCTTTAAGTCAGCACAAGCCCATACAAAAAATAGCGTTCAAGGGTTAACCTTGAACGCTATTTTTTTGTCCGTAGAAAGAGCGAGGCAGCATGAGCGAGAGCTTTGAAGACAATGCTCAGGTGCTAGAACGGCGCTGGCCGGCACTGCGCGCGCGATTGATGCTCGAAGACAGTTCGTCGGTTCAGGCTGAACTGTTGCAAGGGCTGGGTTCGACGCTGAGCGTAGGCGGTATTCAGCTCACCAGCCGCCATGATCGCGTTCGCGAAGCCCGAGTACAGGCCGCGAGTCTGCCCGCTGATCAGGCGCAGTTGCATGTCTACGGCACGGGCCTCGGGGATTTACCCATGGTCCTGCTGGAGCGTCCTGAGCTGAAGCGGCTGTATGTGCATATTCTGAATGGGGCTCTGTTCGCGCTGGTGTTGCAGTTGCTCGACCAGCGGCAATGGCTTGAGGACTCTCGCGTCGAATTGCGCTATGCCGGTGATTTGCCAGACATCTGTACGCCCTTTTTTGCGCTGCCATCGGAGATGCTACTGGCGGACGATTTCAACGCCAAGATTCGAGATCGTCTGGTCAGCGAAGTGCATTTGAGTTTCAACAATCGCGAATTCGATCCGCAGTCGCCGCACATTCTGCGTCGCTTGCAGGACACTCTTGAAGTCTTGCTTGGCGATGATGATATTGCGCAACTGTTTGGTACTTGCCCCGGACAGGAAATCTACGTGATCGGCACCGGGCCCAGCCTTGAAGGGCATTTCGAGCAGTTGGCAGCGGTGCGAGGGCACGCGCAGCGGCCGCTGTTCATTTGTGTCGACACCGCCTATCGGCCGTTGCGCGAGCACGGGATCAAGCCTGACCTGGTGGTGAGCATCGATCAGCGCATCAGCTTTCGACATTTGCCTTCGGAGGAATCCGATGGCATCCCGCTGGTGTACTTTCCCATGAGCGATCCGCAGGTGCTGAAGGCCTGGAAAGGCAAACGCTACGGTGGCTACTCCGCCAGCCCGATCTACGCGGCGTTGCGCAGCCAGCATGCCAGGGCAGAACTGTACGCTGGCGGCAGCGTGATTCATCCCGCCGTGGACCTGGCGGTGAAGATGGGCGCCGAGCGTATTACCTTGTTCGGGGCCGACTTTGCCTTCCCTATGAACAAGACTCATGCCGGTTGGAACGACGGTGATTTGGGGCCAGCGGTGAGTCAGGCCAAGCATTGGGTGCGTGATGGGCACGGGCAGCAGGTCAGGACGCAGTTGAATTTTCGCAGTTACCTGTGTGATTTGGAGCGCTACATTGCCAGGCATCCAGAGGTGCGTTTCTTTAACAGCAGTCGAGCGGGGGCAATGATTGCCGGCACCCAGTTCAATCGGGAGTTCGTGCAATGAGCGCGCGGGTGCAATGTGTGAACGGCTGCCGGCAGTGTGCCGTGCTGTTTCGTCTGGGCTGCGATGTAGAGGCGGCGCTGATCATGGTTGATGTGTTCGACGAGGCGCAGCGGCTGTTACTGATGGAACCTCAAGCTGTCCAGCATGCATGGGCCCAAGTGCTCACCCAGATGCTGGCCTGTCAGGAGCGTCAGGATTGGCTGGGACTTGCCGACTTCATGGAGTACGAGCTGATTGGTTTGTTGGAAGACGGGCAGGCGTGAGCGTGGGTTTGAGGCATTGGCCAGACTGCGTGCGTGGCGGACGGTTTTATGACGTCATTTTTTTTGCTGGTGAAGGCAGGCCAGGCCTTTGTTTTCCGGGGGGTGGCAGGGTGATGGCAATATTTTTCAAAAAAGCCCTCAAGCAACCAGCAATCCCGACGATAACTATTACGAAGGTTCTCTAGGCCACACCCGGCGCTTGCCAGGGCCGGAAGCCGCAGTACCCAACTAACGAGGATTTCGTCATGGCTTTAACAGTAAACACTAACACTACATCTCTGGCCGTTCAGATGAACCTGAACCGTGCAGCTTCTGCCCTGTCGACTTCGATGACTCGTCTGTCTTCCGGCCTGAAAATCAACAGCGCTAAAGACGACGCTGCCGGCCTGCAAATCGCCACTCGCATGAGCAGCCAGATCCGCGGCCAGAACGTTGCAGTAAAAAACGCCAACGACGGCATCTCGATGGCTCAGACCGCTGAAGGCGCTCTGCAAGAATCGACCAACATTCTGCAACGTATGCGTGAACTGGCTGTACAGGCACGTAACGGCACCAACGGTACTGCTGACCAGACGGCGACTAACTCTGAATTCTCGCAGATGTCTGACGAATTGACCCGTATCTCGGCGTCGACCAACCTGAACGGCAAAAACCTGCTCGACGGTTCGGCTGGCACCATGACCCTGCAAGTAGGTTCGAACACTGGTACGGCCAACCACATCGACCTGACCCTTAGCTCCAAGTTCGACGCCGTCAGCCTGTCGGTTGGCAGCGGTACTACTGTTTTGACTGGTGCTACCAGTGCCGCCGCCGCTACCAACATCGATAACGCGATCACCGCGATCGACGCTGCAATCGCTTCCATCGGTGCAACCCGTGCAAACCTGGGTGCTTCGCAAAACCGTCTGACCAGCACCATCTCCAACCTGCAAAACATCACTGAAAACGTTACTGCTGCACAAGGTCGCGTACAAGATACCGACTTCGCCGCAGAAACCGCTAACCTGACCAAACAGCAAACTCTGCAACAAGCTTCCACCGCTGTTCTGGCCCAGGCTAACCAGCTGCCATCCGCTGTACTGAAACTGCTTCAGTAATATCGGATTGAGTTTTGGCGGGGGAGTGCGCTTGCGTGCTCTCTCGCTTTTTCAGTTTAAGAGGTGATGGTCATGGACATGAGCGTTAAGCTGAATTTGTCTTACCCGGCCGTGAAGCCGGTGGTCAGTGCTGGCGATAAAACGGCTGGAACGCCTCGAACCGATGCGACTCCGCCGGTCGCTGCAAGCAGCGGATCGGATTCGGATTCGGAAAACTCGGATAAGTTAAAGATGGCCGTTAAGGAGATCGAAAAGTTCGTTCAGTCGGTCAAGCGTAATCTGGAGTTCTCCATTGATGAAACGTCCGGCCAGGTCGTTGTCAAAGTAATCGCCAGTGAGTCCGGTGAAGTGGTGCGACAGATTCCATCAGCCGAGGCTCTGAAACTGGCTGAAAGCCTGCACAACGCAAGCAACGTCTTGTTCGACGCCAAAGCCTGACACTGGCATGAAACGTGTTTGTACGATCATTGACCGCGTTTAATGGTCAAAAGATCGTCAGCGCACAGAGAGGGAGATACACATGGCAAGTCCAATTTTACCGGGCTCCGGGCTGGGGTCAGGCCTCGACATCGGTGCGATCGTCACGGCATTGGTCAACTCTGATAAGGCTGCCAAACAGGGCCAGATCACGAGTCAGACCTCGGTCACCACGTCGAAAATTTCTGCGACGGGTGCGTTAAAATCTGCTTTGGCTGCCTTCCAGACAGCCATGGACGGTCTTAGCAAAACGGGAACGCCATCCTTTTCGGGCTTTTCGGCCACTTCAAGTGCGCCTACAACCCTGACGGTAACCTCGGACAACACCGCGGTTAACGGTAGCTACAATGTCATCGTGAATAATCTGGCCACGGGCTCGAAAGTTGCCAGTGCAGCCTTTTCCGGCGGTGCCAGCAGTGCCATTCCGACTGGTACCCTGAAAATCAGTCAAAATGGTATTGACTACCCTGTCACGATCCCATCTGGTGCGACGTTGCAGTCAACCCGAGATGCAATTAACACCACGCTGCAAACTCAAGGAATCACGGCCAACATCGTGACCGACGCGAACGGTTCGCGGCTGGTTGTGGGCTCGACTACCACCGGCGCTGGCTCTGATATTTCCCTCAGTGGTATCGCCGGGCTTGAAGTCAATGGCACTACCAAGATGGACGGCACTGCGACGGGCGCTGGCTTCATCAATAATCTGGCTGCGAGCGCCTCGTACAGCGTCGATGGTCTGGCGATGACCAGCAAAAGCAACACGATCAGTGGCGCTGTCGGTGGTCTCAACATGACCCTGCTGGCCGCCACGGCGCCTAACGTGCCGGTGGTTGTCACGGTCGGGACTAACAGCGACGGTCTGAAAGCAAATCTTCAGACATTCGTTGATGCCTACAACAAGGTGATCAACACGCTGACCAGCTACACAACGCCGAGTCTGGACAGCGCGGGTCGTCCTACCGTCTCGAATGCGATGACCGGCGATTCTTTGCCGCGTAACCTGATCGAGGCCATGCGTAATCAACTGACCAATGTGCCCTCGGGTTCCGGTGGTAGTCCGTTGGCGGTGTTGGCGCAATTGGGGATTCAGACGGATCAGAAGACCGGTGCATTGAGCATTGATAGCACCAAATTCACCAAAGCGATGGCGAGTGGCTTGAGTGGTTCGGTGCAGGCACTGTTCAGTGGCACCACGACGACTAACGGTCTGATATCGCGTATGAGTGCTGCGATCACGCCTTACTCTCAGACTGGCGGCATCCTCGATCAGCGCACCACCAGTCTGAACAAGACCCAAAGGGATTTGACCAGTCAGCAGTCGGCGCTTGACCTGCGAGTCGCCAACTTGACAGCCTCCCTAACCGCGAAATACAACGCGATGGATTTGTTGGTAGGCCAGATGAAAGCCACCTCCACCAGCATTACCAGCTTCTTTACGTCGTTGAACGCTCAGAAGTCAGGCGGCTAGTTCTGACCTGACGCCAAAAACCCGGCTACACTTTCAGGTGCGCCGGGTTTTTGTCTTCTGAACTAAAGTTTTTTAACTCCCAGGCGATACAGTGGTTATACGAGTCACTGTGACAATGAGGTAGAACATGAATCCGATGTTAGCCCTTCGGCAATATCAGAAGGTGGGGGCGCAAGCCCAGACGTCCGAAGCCAGCCCGCATCGCTTGGTGCAGATGCTGATGGAAGGTGGTCTGGATCGTATCGCTCAAGCCAAAGGCGCCATGGAGCGCAAGGACATTCCCGGCAAGGGAAGTTCTATCAGCAAGGCCATTGGGATTATTGGTGGTCTGCGCGAAGGCCTGGATCTTGAGACATCGGCCGACACGGTTGGTGAGCTGGATCGTCTCTACGCCTACATGATGAAGCGTCTCGCCGAGGCGAACATCAAGAGTGACCCGCGTATTCTCGACGAAGTTGCCGGTTTGCTTCGCACGGTGAAAGAAGGCTGGGATGCCATCGCCGCGCCAGGTCTGGAGTTTTAAGGAGGTCATCATGAGTCTTGTCTTGCAGCGAATCGAACACACCCGTGAAGCGTTGGTCGGTGCCTTAGCCGAGCGCAACTGGGAGGCTATCGGTCAATTGGACCTTGATTGCCGTTCCTGCATGGAAGACGTTTTGAGTGAGGCTTCTTTGGATGAAGTGGCGCTGCGCGACAACCTTGAGGAGTTACTGCAGGTTTATAAGCAGCTTCTTGAGGTGGCAATGGGGGAGCGGCAGGCGATAGTCGACGAGATGTCGCAGATCCACCAAGCACAGAACGCGGCAAAGGTTTACCATCTGTTTGGTTAATTGACACTCGGTTAAACCAAGCAAGTGCGCCATAAATTTGACTGTGCACGGTTTTTTGACTTAACTAGTGGCTGGTTGCAGATTTCAGGCGTCTACAGGCATATACGTGCCTGCAAGCGTCTAGCTTGCCCCATCATTTCGGGCATTGAGTTGACTAGGGAAGTTGCTATTGCATGTGGCGTGAAACCAAAATTCTGCTGATTGATGACGATAGCGTCCGCCGCCGTGACTTGGCGGTGATTTTAAATTTTCTTGGCGAAGAAAATTTACCCTGCGGTAGCCACGACTGGCAGCAGGCGGTCGGCTCTCTGTCATCAAGTCGTGAAGTGATCTGTGTGCTAATCGGCACTGTAAATGCTCCCGGCGCACTGCCAGGCTTGCTTAAGACACTCTCAACCTGGGATGAGTTCCTTCCGGTTTTGTTAATGGGCGATAATTCTTCCGTTGACTTGCCCGAAGACCAGCGTCGGCGAGTGCTTTCGACCCTGGAAATGCCCCCCAGCTACAGCAAGTTGCTCGACTCTCTGCACCGTGCCCAGGTCTATCGCGAGATGTACGACCAGGCCCGTGAGCGCGGTCGTCATCGTGAGCCTAATCTTTTCCGTAGCCTTGTCGGCACCAGTCGCGCGATTCAGCATGTGCGGCAGATGATGCAGCAAGTGGCTGATACCGATGCCAGTGTGCTAATTCTTGGCGAGTCAGGCACAGGCAAGGAAGTGGTCGCGCGTAACCTGCACTACCATTCCAAGCGCCGTGACGCGCCGTTCGTTCCAGTCAATTGCGGGGCGATCCCGGCCGAGTTGCTGGAAAGCGAGCTGTTCGGTCATGAGAAAGGTGCATTTACCGGCGCTATCACTAGCCGTGCCGGGCGTTTCGAACTGGCCAACGGCGGTACGCTGTTCCTCGATGAAATCGGCGACATGCCGCTGCCAATGCAGGTCAAGCTGCTTCGCGTGTTGCAGGAGCGCACCTTCGAGCGCGTGGGCAGCAACAAGACCCAGAGCGTTGATGTGCGGATCATCGCGGCGACCCACAAGAATCTCGAAAGCATGATTGAGATAGGTACGTTCCGCGAAGACCTTTACTACCGCCTGAACGTATTCCCGATCGAAATGGCGCCGTTGCGCGAACGTGTCGAAGACATCCCGTTGCTGATGAACGAGTTGATTTCGCGCATGGAGCACGAAAAGCGCGGTTCGATCCGTTTCAACTCTGCTGCAATTATGTCGCTGTGCCGCCACGGCTGGCCGGGCAACGTTCGCGAGCTGGCCAACCTGGTGGAGCGCATGGCAATCATGCATCCATACGGGGTGATCGGCGTGGTCGAGTTGCCGAAGAAATTCCGTTACGTCGATGACGAAGACGAGCAACTGGTCGATAGCCTGCGCAGTGATCTTGAAGAGCGGGTCGCCATTAACGGTCATGTGCCTGACTTCAGCGCGAATGCATTGCTGCCACCGGAAGGTCTTGACCTCAAAGACTACCTCGGTGGTCTGGAGCAAGGGCTGATTCAGCAGGCGCTGGACGATGCCAATGGGATTGTGGCGCGTGCCGCCGAACGCCTGCGCATTCGTCGTACCACCTTGGTGGAGAAGATGCGCAAGTACGGTATGAGTCGTCGTGACGGTGATGAACAGGCGGATGATTGACGCCTGTTTTTCAACTCTTTCATTCTTAAGCAGTTTTTTTTAGGCACGGGTATTGCTACATCCCTCGCAACGTTCCGTTTCACTGACGGTCAGCCAAGCGAGAGAGCACGATGCCCCAAGCCGCCCAGATGTCTCCTGTCCCAGACGCTTTGGGTCAATCGTCGTCCGTAGAGCAGGCAAGCCGGCTTGGTCTTGAGCAGGCGTTTGCCTTGTTCAGCCAGATGTCGAGCCAATTGACTGACTCCTACAGCATGCTTGAAGCCCGGGTCTGCGAGCTCAAGGGCGAATTGGCGGTGGTCAGCGCTCAGCGCATGCAGGAGCTGGCGGAAAAAGAACGCCTGGCCAATCGGCTGCAAAACCTCCTCGATCTATTGCCTGGCGGTGTGATCGTCATCGACGCCCAGGGGATAGTGTGCGAAGCCAACCCTGCCGCGTGCGAACTGCTCGGTCTGCCTCTCGAAGGAGAGTTGTGGCGTCACGTGATCACTCGCTGCTTCGCGCCCCGTGAAGATGACGGTCATGAAATCTCCCTCAGGGACGGGCGGCGTTTGTCCATTGCCACGCGTTCACTGGATGCCGAGCCGGGTCAGTTGGTGTTGCTCAACGACCTGACTGAAACCCGTCAGTTGCAGGGACAGCTGGCCCGCCACGAGCGCTTATCGTCCCTTGGTCGTATGGTCGCGTCCCTGGCCCACCAGATTCGTACACCGCTGTCGGCCGCGCTGCTTTACGCCAGCCATTTGACTGAGCAAGAGCTGCCGGTCGCCACCCAGCAGCGTTTTGCCGGTCGCTTGAAAGAGCGGCTGCACGAGCTGGAGCATCAGGTGCGTGACATGTTGATCTTCGCCCGTGGCGAGCTGCCGCTGACTGATCGCGTGACGCCCAAGGTATTGATGCAGTCGCTGCAAGCGGCAGCGTTGACCCATGTGCATGAGTTGCCGCTGCGCTGGCAGTGCGACAGCCATGAGGGTGAACTGCTGTGCAATCGCGACACGCTGGTCGGTGCCATCCTGAATTTGATCGAGAACGCCATCCAGGCCAGTGCTGGTGATGTGCGTTTGAAAGTCCACCTGTATACCCGTGATAACAACCTGCGCATCTGCGTCAGCGACAGCGGCAGTGGTATCGAAGCTGAAGTGCTGGCGCGTCTGGGTGAGCCGTTTTTTACCACTAAAACCACGGGTACTGGTCTCGGGCTGACCGTGGTCAAGGCGGTGGCCCGTGCTCATCAGGGAGAATTGCTATTGCGTTCACGGCTGGGTCGCGGCACTTGCGCACAGGTGATCTTGCCGCTTTTTTCTGGGGTAAAACCCGGCGCACAGGAAGCGGAGTGAGGGATATGGTAATCAAGGTTTTGCTGGTCGAGGATGACCGCGCGTTACGTGAAGCGCTGGCCGATACATTGCTGCTGGCCGGGCACGATTTCAAAGCGGTCGGCTCGGCGCAAGAGGCGCTGACGGCGGTAGGCGTCGAGGCGTTCAATCTGGTGGTCAGCGACGTCAATATGCCTGGCATGGACGGTCATCAATTGCTCGGATTGTTGCGCGCCCGGCAGCCGCAATTGCCCGTGTTGCTGATGACGGCGCACGGTGCCGTAGAGCGGGCCGTCGATGCAATGCGTCAGGGGGCGGCGGATTACCTGGTCAAGCCATTTGAGCCCAAGGCATTGCTGGAGCTGGTGGCGCGTCATGCGCTGGGCAGTCTCGGCGCGCCGGAGGCTGAAGGTCCGATAGCCTTTGAACCGGCCAGCGCGCAATTATTGGAGCTGGCGGCGAGGGTCGCGCGCAGCGATTCCACGGTACTGATCTCCGGCGAGTCTGGCACCGGCAAAGAAGTCCTGGCGCGGTACATTCATCAGCATTCAAGGCGGGCCAGTCAGCCGTTCATCGCCATCAACTGTGCGGCGATCCCTGACAACATGCTGGAAGCGACCCTGTTCGGTCACGAAAAAGGCTCGTTTACCGGTGCTATTGCCGCTCAGGCTGGCAAGTTCGAACAGGCGGACGGTGGGACCATCCTGCTCGATGAGATTTCTGAAATGCCCCTCGGCTTACAAGCCAAGTTGCTGCGTGTGCTTCAGGAGCGGGAAGTGGAGCGGGTTGGGGCGCGCAAGCCGATCACCCTCGACATACGGGTTGTGGCGACCACCAACCGTGACCTCGCCGGTGAAGTGGCAGCAGGGCGGTTTCGTGAAGACCTGTTCTATCGACTGTCGGTTTTTCCGCTCGCCTGGCGTCCGCTGCGTGAGCGCACCGCCGACATTCTGCCGCTGGCTGAGCGTCTGTTGACCAAGCACGTCAATAAAATGAAGCATGCCGCCGCCAGATTGTCGCCAGAGGCGCAGGCGTGTCTGATCGGCTATCCATGGCCCGGCAATGTCCGTGAGCTGGACAACGCTATCCAGCGCGCATTGATTCTGCAGCAGGGAGGTTTGATTCAGCCGCAGGACTTTTGCCTGTCCGGGCCGGTCGCCTGCGCGCCACTGCCCACGCTGGCGCCCGCACCGCTGCGTAGTCTCGACGTCGAGGCCGAATCGGCAGGCGCCCTGGGCGATGACCTGCGCCGCCGCGAGTTCCAGATGATCATTGATACCTTGCGCGCCGAGCGCGGCCGGCGCAAAGAGGCGGCCGAACGCCTGGGTATCAGCCCGCGTACCTTGCGCTACAAGCTGGCACAAATGCGCGACGCCGGCATGGATGTGGAAGCGTGTCTGTTCGCCACTTGATTGGTTAGCCTGCAAAGCCCTGGAAGGGCTTTTGTGAAACAAGGCCCCGGAGCTGGCACCCTTGTTGCTAACACCTCATTACCCGCCGAGTGAGTGTCAAAAAATTGCGGGTCGTCAAAGAGAGTAGTCCATGAGCCAAGGTATTGAATTTAATCGATTGATGCTGGACATGCGTTCCATGCAAATGGATGCCATGTCGGCGCCTAAATCGACTGCGGCAGTTCCCGAAATGGGTGGCAGCAGCTTTGCTGACATGCTCGGTCAGGCCGTCAATAAAGTGAACGACACCCAGCAGGCGTCCAACCAGCTGTCCAGTGCGTTCGAAATCGGCAAGAGTGGCGTAGACCTGACGGACGTGATGATTTCCTCGCAGAAGGCCAGTGTGTCTTTCCAGGCGTTGACCCAAGTACGTAACAAGCTGGTTCAGGCTTACCAAGACATCATGCAGATGCCGGTTTAAGGACGAGATTGAGTCATGGCAGAAGCAGTCGCCGATAATGTTCCGGCCAAGGGCACTCCAATAGACGGTAAACCGCCGCTGTTTGGGTTGTCTTTCCTGGAAAACCTCTCCGAGATGACCATGTTGCGTCAGGTGGGCCTGTTGGTCGGCCTGGCTGCCAGCGTGGCGATTGGCTTCGCCGTGGTGTTGTGGTCCCAGCAGCCGGACTACCGGCCTCTGTACGGCAGCCTTGCCGGTATGGACGCCAAGCAAGTTATGGAAACCTTGGCTGCCGCAGACATTCCCTACACCGTTGAACCCAATTCCGGAGCCTTGCTGGTCAAGGCCGATGATGTCGCGCGCGCGCGGCTCAAGCTTGCGGCAGCTGGTGTCACTCCCAGCGACGGCAACATCGGTTTCGAGATCCTCGACAAGGACCAGGGGCTCGGCACCAGCCAATTCATGGAAGCGACCCGTTATCGTCGCGGCCTCGAAGGCGAGCTGGCTCGCACCATCTCTAGCCTGAACAACGTCAAGGGTGCCCGTGTGCATCTGGCGATTCCGAAAAGCTCGGTGTTCGTGCGCGATGAACGCAAACCCAGCGCTTCGATTCTGGTTGAACTCTACTCCGGTCGCTCGCTGGAGCCAGGTCAGGTGCTGGCGATCATCAACCTCGTTGCCACCGCCGTACCCGAACTCAGCAAGTCGCAGATCACCGTGGTTGACCAGAAGGGCAACCTGCTGTCCGACCAGGCGGAAAACTCCGAGCTGACCATGGCGGGTAAACAGTTCGATTACAGCCGCCGCATGGAAAGCATGCTCACTCAACGTGTGCATAACATCCTGCAACCGGTGCTGGGCAATGACCGCTATAAAGCCGAAGTCTCGGCCGACGTGGATTTCAGCGCCGTCGAATCGACGTCCGAGCAGTTCAACCCGGATCAACCGGCGTTGCGCAGCGAGCAATCGACCTCTGAACAACGCACCGCCAGCAATGGCCCGCAAGGTGTGCCGGGCGCCCTGAGCAACCAGCCGCCATCGCCGGCCTCGGCGCCGCAAACCACCGGTGGCGCTACCGCGTCGGCCGGCATGATACAGCCAGGTCAGCCGTTGCTTGATGCCAATGGTCAGCAAATCATGGACCCGGCCACCGGGCAGCCTATGCTTGCTCCCTATCCGGCGGACAAGCGTCAACAATCCACCAAGAACTTCGAGCTTGATCGGTCCATCAGCCACACCAAACAGCAGCAGGGTCGTTTGAATCGCCTGTCGGTGTCGGTGGTGGTGGATGATCAGGTCAAGGTCAACGCGGCCAATGGTGAAGTCACCCGTGCGCCGTGGAACGCCGACGAATTGGCGCGTTTCACTCGTCTGGTACAAGACGCCGTCGGTTTTGACGCCAGCCGTGGTGACAGTGTCAGCGTGATCAACATGCCGTTCTCAGCTGAACGTGGTGAAGTGATCGCCGAGATCCCGTTTTACTCCCAGCCGTGGTTCTGGGACATCGTCAAGCAGGTGCTGGGTGTGTTGTTCATCCTGGTGCTGGTATTCGGTGTGCTGCGTCCGGTGCTCAACAACATCACTGGCGGCGGCAAAAGCAAGCAACTGGCCGGTCTGGGCAGCGACGTCGAGTTGGGAGGCATGGGCGGCCTGGATGGCGAACTGTCCAACGACCGCGTCAGCCTGGGCGGTCCACAAAGCATCCTGCTGCCGAGCCCAAGCGAAGGCTATGACGCACAGTTGAATGCAATCAAGAGTCTGGTGGCAGAAGATCCGGGTCGCGTGGCTCAGGTCGTGAAAGAGTGGATTAACGCAGATGAGTGATAACCGAGCCGCTGTCGCCAAACTGACCAAGGTCGATAAAGCCGCGATTCTGCTGCTGTCCCTGGGTTCTACAGATGCTGCCCAAGTGCTGCGCCACATGGGGCCTAAAGAGGTCCAACGGGTCGGCGTGGCGATGGCGCAAATGGGTAACGTACACCGCGAGCAGGTCGAGCAGGTGATGAGTGAGTTCGTCGATATCGTCGGCGACCAGACCAGCCTCGGCGTCGGCTCCGACGACTACGTGCGCAAAATGCTTACCCAGGCCTTGGGCGAAGACAAAGCCAACGGCCTCATCGACCGCATCCTGCTCGGCGGCAACACCAGCGGCCTCGATAGTCTGAAGTGGATGGAGCCGCGTGCCGTTGCCGATGTGATTCGTTTCGAGCACCCACAGATCCAGGCGATCGTGGTGGCTTACCTCGACCCGGATCAGGCCGGTGAAGTGCTCGGCAACTTCGACCATAAAGTGCGACTGGATATTATCCTGCGGGTGTCGTCGCTGAACACCGTGCAGCCGGCTGCTCTTAAAGAACTGAACCAGATTCTCGAGAAGCAGTTCTCCGGCAACTCGAACGCCTCGCGCACCACGTTGGGTGGCATCAAGCGTGCGGCAGACATCATGAACTTCCTCGACAGCTCGATCGAAGGTCAGTTGATGGACTCGATTCGCGAAGTCGACGAAGACCTGTCCGGTCAGATCGAAGACCTCATGTTCGTCTTCAACAACCTGTCCGATGTGGATGATCGCGGGATTCAGGCGTTGCTGCGCGAAGTGTCTTCCGATGTGCTGGTGCTGGCCCTCAAGGGTTCGGACGAGGGCGTCAAAGAAAAAATCTTCAAGAACATGTCCAAACGGGCGGCCGAACTGCTGCGCGACGATCTCGAGGCCAAAGGCCCGGTGCGCGTCAGCGACGTGGAAACCGCACAGAAAGAAATCCTCACCATTGCCCGCCGTATGGCCGAAGCCGGAGAAATCGTTCTCGGCGGCAAGGGCGGCGAAGAAATGATCTAAGGTCACTATGTCGTCCAAACATGATGAGTCCAATACCGACCTGATCCGTGGCAAGGGTGTCGGCGGTTTCGACGTCTGGTCGTTGCCCAGTTTCGATCCGTTTGTGCCGGAGCCCGAGCCAGAACCTGAGTCTGAGCCGCCGGAAATGGAAGAAGTGCCGCTGGACGAAGTCCAGCCACTGACCCTTGAAGAACTCGAAAGTATTCGTCAGGAGGCCTACAACGAAGGCTTCGCCACTGGCGAGAAAGAAGGCTTTCACAGTGCCACGCTCAAGGTCCGCCAGGAGGCCGAAGTGGCTCTGACGGCGAAAATTTCCGGGCTGGAACAGTTGATGGCCAATCTGTTCGAGCCGATCGCCGAGCAAGATACCCAGATTGAAAAGTCGTTGGTTGACCTTGTACAGCACATCACCAAACAGGTAATTCAGCGCGAACTGGCGATTGACTCGACGCAGATCGAACACGTCATGCGTGATGCCCTCAAGCTCCTGCCGCTGGGCGTGAACAACGTGCGGCTGTACATCCATCCGCAAGATTTTGAGCAGGTCAAAGCCCTGCGTGAGCGCCATGAAGAAACCTGGCGCATCGTCGAGGATGAGGCGCTGTTGCCCGGTGGTTGTCGTGTCGAGACTGAACACAGTCGCATTGATGCGACGGTGGAAACCCGTGTCTCCCAAGTCATGGCCAAGCTCTTCGATCAGTTGCATGAGCAGGCCCTGCATCCGGCCGAGCCTGACCTGAACCTTGATTTGCCGATCGACGCCAAGCCAGACATCGCGCCGGCCGAGCCTGCGCCGGACGCTCCTGATGCGCCTTGAACGCACCAGTTTCGCCAAGCGCCTGAGCGGTTACGCCGAGGCAACGGAACTGGCCGGCGCGCCGATCCTTGAAGGACGCCTGCTGCGCATGGTCGGTTTGACCCTCGAAGCAGAAGGCTTGCGCGCCGCGATGGGTAGCCGCTGCATGGTGATCAACGACGACAGTTATCACCCGGTGCAGGTCGAAGCAGAAGTCATGGGTTTCTCCGGCAGTAAAGTCTTCTTGATGCCCGTGGGCAGCGTCGCCGGCATCGCGCCCGGCGCCCGTGTTGTGCCGATGGCCGACACCGGCCGTCTGCCGATGGGCATGAGCATGCTGGGACGGGTACTCGACGGTGCTGGCCGTGCGCTGGACGGCAAGGGCGGCATGAAAGCCGAAGACTGGGTGCCGATGGACGGCCCCACCATCAACCCGCTCAAGCGCGACCCCATCAGCCAGCCTTTGGACGTGGGGATTCGCAGCATCAACGGTTTGTTGACGGTCGGTCGCGGTCAGCGGCTCGGCCTGTTCGCCGGTACCGGCGTGGGCAAGAGCGTGCTGCTGGGGATGATGACCCGCTTCACTGAAGCCGACATTATCGTCGTCGGCCTGATCGGCGAGCGGGGGCGAGAGGTCAAGGAATTCATCGAGCACATCCTCGGCGAAGAAGGCCTCAAGCGCTCGGTCGTGGTCGCCTCGCCAGCGGACGATGCACCGCTGATGCGTTTGCGCGCGGCCATGTATTGCACGCGCATCGCCGAATACTTTCGCGACAAGGGCAAGAATGTCCTGTTGCTGATGGACTCCCTGACCCGATTCGCCCAGGCCCAGCGCGAAATCGCCCTGGCCATCGGCGAACCGCCCGCGACCAAGGGCTACCCGCCCTCGGTGTTCGCCAAGTTGCCAAAGCTGGTGGAACGCGCCGGTAACGCCGAGAAGGGCGGCGGTTCGATTACCGCGTTCTACACCGTATTGTCCGAAGGCGACGACCAGCAGGACCCGATTGCCGATGCGGCGCGAGGCGTGCTTGACGGGCACATCGTGCTCTCGCGGCGTCTGGCCGAAGAAGGGCATTACCCGGCCATCGATATCGAAGCGTCTATCAGCCGGGTCATGCCATCGGTGGTGACGCCCGAGCACATGATGCGCGCTCAATACTTCAAACAGCTGTGGTCGCGTTACCAGCAGAGTCGCGACTTAATCAGTGTCGGCGCCTACGTGGCCGGCGGTGACCGCGAAACCGACCTGGCGATTGCGTTGCAGCCGCAGTTGGTCAAATACCTGCGTCAGGGCCTGAACGACAGCATCAGCCTGGGGGAAAGCGAGGCCTACCTCGGCACGATCTTCGCCCCTGCGGCTGGCGGCTAATTCGTCATGGCGCTGAGTCGGGCTGGGCGGCTGGCACCCGTAGTGGACATGGCCGAAAAGGTCGAAAAAGCCGCGGTCCAGCGCTTGGGGCACTTTCAGGGTCAAGTCCGTCTGGCAGAAAGCAAGCTCGCCGACCTTGAAGCGTTTCGCCTCGATTACCAGGAGCAATGGATCGTGCGCGGCAGCGGCGGCGTTTCGGGGCAGTGGTTGCTGGGCTATCAGGGTTTTCTCGCACAACTGGGCACCGCCATCGATCAGCAGCGCCAGAGCCTGGCCTGGCACCAGAACAATCTGAACAAGGGGCGCGAAACCTGGCAGCAAGCATTTGCTCGCGTCGAAGGGCTGCGTAAGCTGGTTCAGCGTTACGCGCAGGAAGCGCGGCAACTGGAGGACCGGCGCGAGCAGAAGTTGCTGGATGAGCTGTCCCAGCGCTTGCCGCGCCATGATCCTTACTAATCGAGGTCTGTCGCGTAGTCGTTCTTCGCGAGCCGGCTCGCGAAGGGCTGCACCTATTCACCGCTGCATTGGCGAACAACTGATGCTTTCTCGCCTTGCCGCGACCTCCGCCAAGTGCTAAACCTTTTGTACGTTCGTCAATGACAAGGAAGCCGATACATGTCAGTCGCTACAGAAATATCCCCCGATGGGCAAAAGCTGACGATTTCGATCAAGGGGCGCTTCGATTTCGCCAAGCATCAAGAGTTTCGTGAATCCTACGAGGACAGGAACCTCGCTTCAGTGGTGGTTGACTTAAAAGAGACGACTTACCTCGACAGCTCTGCACTGGGCATGTTGCTCTTGCTGCGTGATCACGCCGGTGGCGACAACGCCGATATTCGTGTGGTCAACAGCAGTTCTGACGTGAAAAAGATTCTCGCCATCTCTAACTTCGACAAACTGTTCGACATTAGTTGATCGCCATGCAGTCGCCATTTGAGTTGCTGACGATTCTGGTCGCTGAAGACAGTGCGGCTGATCGTATGCTGCTTTCCAGTATCGTGCGTCGCCAAGGGCATGAAGTGCTCACGGCCGCCAACGGTGCCGAGGCGGTCGACGCGTTTCGTCGGCAGCGGCCGCAGTTGGTGCTGATGGACGCCATGATGCCGGTGATGGATGGTTTCGAGGCGGCGCGGCAGATCAAGGCGCTGGCCGGAGAAACACTGGTACCGATTATCTTCCTGACCTCGTTGACCGAAACCGAAGCCCTGGTTCGTTGCCTGGAGGCCGGTGGCGATGACTTTTTGGCAAAGCCTTACAACCAGGTCATTCTCGCCGCGAAGATCAAAGCGATGGATCGTTTGCGACGTTTGCAAGCCACCGTGCTTGAGCAGCGTGACCTCATCGCCAAGCACCATGACTACTTGCTCAACGAGCAGCGGGTGGCCAAAGCGGTGTTTGACAAGGTGGCCCACTCCGGTTGCCTGAACGCGCCTAACATTCGCTACCTGCAATCGCCTTATGCGCTGTTCAACGGCGATCTGCTGCTCGCGGCCTATACCCCGGCCGGCGATATGCATGTGCTGCTCGGCGATTTCACCGGTCACGGCTTGCCGGCTGCCGTCGGCGCCATGCCCCTCGCCGAAGTGTTTTACGGCATGACCGCCAAGGGCTACGGCATGCCCGAAACCCTGCGCGAGATGAATGCCAAGCTCAAGCGTATCTTGCCGGTGGACATGTTCTGTTGCGCGACGCTGCTGTGCCTGAGCTTTCAGCGCCGTTCGGTGGAGGTCTGGAATGGCGGGATGCCGGACGGTTATTTGCACAGCCTGGCCACCGGCGAACGTACCCCCCTGACCGCGCAGCACCTGCCGTTGGGGGTGTTGAGCCCACAAACTTTTGATGACCGCACTGAAGTGTTCCCGATGGCGTTGGGCGACCGGGTGTTCCTGTTCTCCGACGGGGTTATCGATACTTGTGATGCCAACGAGCAATTATTTGGCGTGGAGCGATTGCAGCAAGTGTTTGCCGCCAATCGCAAGCCAGACTCGTTATTCCAGGAGATCGAACAGGCTCTGCGAGATTTTCGGGGTGAAGCCCGGGACGACGTGAGCATGGTCGAGGTCAGCCTGCTGGATGCGGCACAGCTGAGTCTACCGGCGGTGGTGTACTCCGACAGTGGCCAGTCGTGCCCGCTGGACTGGTCGGTGACTTTCGAGTTTCGCGCCGCCACCCTCAGACGTTTCAATCCTCTGCCGTTTCTCCTGCAATTGCTGCTTGAAGTCCATGGTCTGCGGGCTCAGAGTGGCGCGTTGTACAGCGTATTGGCGGAGCTTTACTCCAATGCCCTGGAGCATGGAGTGTTGGGCCTCGACTCAAGCCTCAAGCGAAATGCCTCGGGTTTTGCGCGTTATTATCAAGAGCGTAATGCGCGCCTGGAGCAATTGCAGGACGGCTATGTGCGCGTTCACTTAGAGGTGACGCCCGAAGGTGAAGGAGGGTGCCTGACGGTTCGGGTTGATGACAGCGGTCAGGGGTTTGATGTGGCGCGCGTGATGGACCGGCCTCTTGATGGCATCCTTCTGTCGGGGCGCGGCGTGAGCCTGATCCGCCAATTGAGTCACAATGCGAGCTGGTCTGACCAGGGGCGAAGTGCTCGCGTGGAGTTTTTTTGGGGGGCTCTGGCATAATCCCCGAATTCTTGATCAAGGAGTGAGCAAGTGGCTGACACACATCTGGACCACAATGTTTTGAGTGCGCTACAGGACGTGATGGAAGAAGAGTACCCCGTCTTGCTGGATACCTTTCTGAGTGACTCCGAAGAGCGTTTGCTGGCGTTGCGCAAGGCCGGCGATGCCGAGCAGTTGGGTGCAACGGCGCACAGTTTCAAAGGCAGCAGCAGCAATATGGGCGCGCTTAGGCTCGCCGAGTTGTGCAGTCAACTTGAGCAGCGAGCCAAGACCCTCTCGTTGGCTGATGTTGAACAACTGGTGGCAGACATTGACGGCGAGTTCGCGATTATTCGTCCCCTTTATGAGGCTGAACGCCAGCGTTCCCTTGCGCACACCGCAACCGTTCGGCGTTTTTAACGACTATTGGGTCGACATGGCTCGACCCTTGCAGCCAACTCCGCAACTGTACCCATGATCCCAGTGCAGCGGAGATCGCTTTATGCCCGTTTCGCCCAACATACTGCTTCAGGCCGCCGCGACGGCCAAGGCTCAAGCCGCCCCCGTCAATACGCCGGTGGTGGCCGCTGCGCCTGCGGACAAAGCGTCCAGCTTTGCCAGCGTCTACGCCAAGCAGGCTCAGAGCAAACCCGCGGCATTGGCTGAGGGACCGGTGAAGCCGGCCCGTGAAAAAGCGTCGGACAGCACCGGTAAAAAGGACGTTAGCAAAGACAAGTCTGCCGCCCCTGAGCCGACTGTTGCCGATAGCGGCAAATCCTTGCCCGCCGATAAACCGGCGTCCAGTGATGGTAAAACTGCCAGCGACACGGCACCGGACGCTAGTCAGGCGCCGGTAGCAGATGCCCCTCCGATCGATCCGGCACTTGATCCTGCGCTGATGCAGGCGGTGCAGCCGGTGGTGCCCACGCCTGAGCCGGCTACCCCGCCAGTGACGATTGCTACAGAATCGCCGCCACTCGCCGCGCCTGTTGCCGCTGCCGTTGCTGCGCCCGCTGTTGCTCCCGCGCCGGTCTCCGGCAGCGTTTTCGATCCTGAGGCGGACCCACTCGACGCGCTTCCGGCCCTGCGTTTGGCCATGGAGCAGGGTGGCCATGTTTCCGCTTCAAGCCAGGTCCAGACCAAAGCGGCATCGACGGATGCTCAGCCCGACGGTGAGTTGACGTCGGCACAGAATTTCACCACCGGTATGGCGAGCATGCTCGATGTCCAGGCCGACAAAGACAGCACCAGTCAGGGCGGCGACAAAGCGTTCGGTGGTCTGATCCAGGACGGTCTGAAAGATGTGAAGTCCGCCAGTAGCGATACCCGTGTCGACGATTTCGCCAACCGTCTGGCGGCACTGACCCAGGCCGCTACTCCGAAAACCGCCAACGCTACACCGGTGAATCAGCCGATCGCCATGCATCAGAGCGGCTGGACTGACGAAGTGGTAAACCGGGTCATGTACCTGTCCAGTGCCAACCTCAAATCTGCCGACATCCAATTGCAGCCGGCGGAACTCGGGCGCCTGGATATTCGGGTGAACATGGTCCCGGATCAGCAGACCCAAGTGACGTTCATGAGCGCTCATCCGAGCGTCCGTGAGGCGCTGGACGGGCAGATGCATCGTTTGCGTGACATGTTTGCGCAGCAGGGCATGGGCCAGGTCGATGTCAACGTCTCCGACCAGTCGCGTGGCTGGCAGGGGCAAGGTCAGGATCAGCAGGCACAGCAGGGGCAGGGCGGGCGAGCCGGCGCCAGTGGTGGTCGGGTTGATGGCATGGATGAAGAACTTGCACCGACGGTCGCTGAAGTAGCGGCAAGCACGACCCGGGTCATCGGCTCCAGCGCCGTAGACTATTACGCCTGATCAGACGTGTGGGAGTGAGCAGGCTCGCTCCCACCTTTGTTTTTCGCCCGCCGTTCAGTCACTGTCTCCTCTACCTTGCGCCACTTCTGGCATAACACTTGCTCTTGCCTTGCCGTGCGACTGTGAAAACCTGAATAGTGACGGATTATTGGCATGGCGAAGAGCGAAGCAGAAGTAGCAGTAAAAGACCCCGCAACCAAAGGCAAACTCAAGCTGATCATTATGATCGTGGTGGCGGTGCTGCTCGCGATCGGTCTGTCTGTGGGGGCAACCTGGTACTTCATGCACAGTGCCCAGAGTAAACCTGCCGCAGCGGCTGAAACAGCCCCGGCCGGCAAGCAGGCAGCGGTCTTCGAACCAATGGCGCCAGCCTTCGTCGCCAACTTCAACCAGAACGGCCGTCAGCGCTACCTGCAAGTGAGCATTACCCTGCAGGGCCGTAATCAGGCCGACATGGACGCGCTCAAGGTTCACATGCCGGTTATCCGCAATAACCTCGTGATGCTGTTTTCGGGCCAGGATTTCGCCACGCTGGCGACCCCGGTCGGCCAGGAAATGTTGCGTCAGAAGGCCACGGCCAGCGTTCAGGAAGTGGCGCAGAAAGAACTCGGCAAAGTGGTGATCGAACAGTTGCTTTTCACTAATTTCGTACTGCAGTAGGAACACGACATGGCCGTGCAGGACCTGCTGTCCCAGGATGAGATCGACGCGCTGTTGCATGGTGTCGATGATGGTCTGGTACAGACCGATAACGCCGCCGAGCCAGGCAGCGTCAAAAGCTACGACCTGACCAGTCAGGATCGCATCGTCCGTGGACGCATGCCGACCCTGGAAATGATCAACGAGCGTTTCGCCCGCTACACCCGCATCAGCATGTTCAACATGCTGCGCCGCTCGGCGGACGTTGCGGTCGGGGGCGTGCAGGTCATGAAGTTCGGTGAATACGTACACTCTCTGTACGTGCCGACCAGTCTCAATCTGGTCAAGATCAAACCATTACGCGGCACCGCCCTGTTCATCCTCGACGCCAAACTGGTGTTCAAACTGGTGGATAACTTTTTCGGCGGTGACGGCCGGCACGCGAAGATCGAAGGGCGTGAATTCACCCCCACTGAACTGCGTGTGGTGCGCATGGTGCTGGAGCAGGCCTTCGTTGATTTGAAAGAAGCCTGGCAAGCGATCATGGAAGTGAACTTCGAGTACATCAACTCGGAAGTGAACCCGGCCATGGCCAACATCGTCGGCCCGAGCGAAGCGATTGTGGTGTCCACATTCCACATCGAACTCGATGGCGGTGGCGGTGATCTGCACGTGACCATGCCGTACTCGATGATCGAGCCAGTACGTGAAATGCTCGATGCTGGCTTCCAGTCCGACCTCGACGACCAGGACGAACGCTGGATCAACGCCCTGCGTCAGGACGTACTCGACGTTGATGTACCGATTGGCGCCACGGTTGCCCGTCGCCAACTGCGCCTGCGGGACATCCTGCACATGCAGCCGGGGGACATTATCCCGGTGGAAATGCCGGAAGAAATGATCATGCGCGCCAACGGCGTGCCTGCGTTCAAGGTCAAGATGGGCTCGCACAAAGGCAACCTCGCGTTGCAAGTGATCGAGCCGATTGAGCGCCGTTGACCGGCGCTCCACACCTTTGACTTTTAACTGACTGCTTCTCACTGAATTTTTGCCCGCCGAGGACAAATGATGAACGATGAAATGAACGCCCAGGACGACCAGGCGCTGGCTGATGAATGGGCTGCGGCCCTGGAAGAAACCGGTGATGCCAGCCAGAGCGACATTGATGCCTTGTTGGCTGCCGATGCTGGCCACTCGTCGTCCAACCGTCTGCCGCTGGAAGAGTTTGGCAGCGTGCCGAAAAACAATAACCCGGTGACCCTGGACGGCCCTAACCTGGATGTGATCCTCGACATCCCGGTATCGATTTCCATGGAAGTGGGCAGCACCGACATCAACATCCGCAACCTGCTGCAACTCAACCAGGGTTCGGTGATTGAGCTGGACCGTCTGGCCGGCGAGCCGCTGGATGTTTTGGTCAACGGTACACTCATCGCCCACGGTGAAGTGGTGGTGGTCAACGAGAAGTTCGGTATCCGCCTGACTGACGTGATCAGCCCAAGCGAACGCATCAAGAAGCTGCGCTGAGTGAAAAGGTTACTGGGGTTTGCGCTGGCATTGCCGTTCAGCGTACTGGCTGGCGAGCCGGTCGCGACAGCCATTGTGAGTGCCACCGCCGCACCCGCTGTCAGTGCGGGTGTGGGTGGGCAGTTGACGCAACTGGTGTTCGGCCTGCTGCTGGTGCTGGGGTTGATCTTCTTCCTCGCCTGGTTGCTACGCCGTGTGCAGCAGGCCGGACCTGCCGGCAAGGGGCACGTGATCGAGATTGTCGGCGCCCGCGCACTGGGCCCGCGTGACCGCTTGATGCTGGTGCAGGTCGGCAACGAGCAGATTCTGCTTGGCCTGAGCCCTGGCACCATCACGGCGTTGCATGTGCTCAAGGAACCGGTGCAGGTGCCGAGTGGGACTGAAAAGTCGACCCCGGAGTTTGCTCAGCGCCTGATGGAGCTGATGGGCAAGGATCAGAAGGATAAGAAGTAATGGGTGCGTTACGCATCGTCTTGACGCTGGCACTGATGCTGGCCGCACCGCTGGTATTGGCTGCCGATCCGTTGTCGATTCCGGCCATCACGTTGGGCACCAATGCCAACGGTGCCCAGGAATACTCGGTCAGCCTACAGATTCTGCTGATCATGACCGCGCTGAGCTTCATTCCAGCGTTCGTCATGCTGATGACCAGTTTCACCCGGATCATCATCGTGTTTTCGATCCTGCGTCAGGCCCTGGGCCTTCAGCAGACCCCGTCGAACCAGATTCTCACCGGCATGGCGTTGTTCCTGACCATGTTCATCATGGCCCCGGTGTTTGATCGGGTGAACAACGACGCGTTGCAGCCGTACCTGGCGGAAAAGCTCACCGCCCAGGATGCCGTGGCCAAAGCTCAAGTGCCGATCAAGGACTTCATGCTGGCCCAGACCCGCACCAGCGATCTGGAGCTATTCATGCGCCTGTCCAAGCGCACGGACATAGCCACGCCGGATCAGGCGCCGCTGACCATTCTGGTGCCGGCCTTCGTCACGTCGGAGCTTAAAACCGCGTTCCAGATCGGTTTCATGATCTTCATTCCATTCCTGATCATCGACCTCGTCGTGGCCAGTGTGCTGATGGCCATGGGCATGATGATGCTCTCGCCGTTGATCATTTCCCTGCCGTTCAAAATCATGCTGTTCGTGCTGGTCGATGGCTGGGCGTTGATCATAGGCACCCTGGCGAGCAGTTTCAGCGGAGTGTCGCCATGACGCCGGAAGTTGCCGTCGATATCTTTCGTGAAGCGCTGTGGCTGACCACCATGATGGTCGCCGTGCTGGTGATCCCGAGTCTGCTGGTGGGGCTGCTGGTCGCGATGTTCCAGGCAGCGACCCAGATCAACGAACAGACGCTGAGCTTCCTGCCGCGTCTGTTGGTCATGCTGGTGACACTGATCGTGGCGGGTCCTTGGCTGGTCCAGACCTTCATGGAATATATCCTCCAGTTGTACGGCAATATTCCTATGGTCATCGGCTAAGGCATGTCACTGCTTCAGTTGACCGACACCCAGATCAGTAGCTGGGTGGCTTCGTTCATGTTGCCGCTGTTTCGCGTCGGTACGTTGCTGATGCTCATGCCGATTTTCGGCACAACCCTGGTGCCCCGGCGTGTGCGGGCGTATATGGCGCTGGCGATTACGGTGGTCATTACGCCGGCCCTGCCGCCGATGCCCCCGGTCAATCCACTGGACCTCAGCGGGCTGCTACTAATCGGCGAGCAGATCATCATCGGCGCGGTGATGGGCTTCTCCTTGCAGCTGTTCTTCCAGGCGTTCGTGGTGGCGGGACAGATCGTTGCGATTCAGATGGGCATGGGCTTCGCCTCGATGGTCGACCCCACCAACGGGGTGTCGGTGGCCGTCATCGGGCAATTCTTCACCATGCTGGTGACGTTGTTGTTCCTGTCCATGAACGGCCATCTGGTGGTCTTCGAAGTCCTCACCGAAAGCTTTACCACGCTGCCGGTCGGCAGCGGGTTTATGGTTAATCATTTCTGGGAACTGGCTGGCAAGCTCGGCTGGGTGCTGGGCGCGTCGCTGGTGTTGGTGCTGCCCGCGATCACCGCGTTGCTGGTGGTCAACATTGCGTTTGGCGTGATGACCCGGGCGGCGCCGCAACTGAACATCTTCTCCATTGGCTTTCCACTGACCCTGGTGCTCGGGATGTTCATCTTGTGGGTCAGCCTCGGCGACATCCTCAACCAGTTTCAACCCATGGCCTCTGAGGCCTTGCAGTTTTTACGTGAACTGGCACAGGCGCGCTGAGCATGGCTGAGAGCGAAAGTGGTCAAGACAAAACAGAAGACGCCACCGACAAGAAGAAAAAAGACGCCCGTGACAAGGGTGAGGTGGCGCGCTCCAAGGAACTCAACACCCTGGCGATCATGCTCGTCGGTGCCAGCGCCCTGCTGATTTTCGGCGGGGCGTTGGCTCAGGACATGATGGAGTTGATGCGCCTGAACTTCTCGCTGCCCCGTGAGGTGATTCTGGATCAGCGCTACATGAGCACCTACCTGATGCATTCGGGGCAGATTGCCCTGTGGGCAATTCAGCCGATCATGATTTCTTTGGTGCTGGCGGCAATTATCGGTCCGATTTCCCTGGGCGGCTGGCTGTTCGCGGCAGACTCCATGGCGCCCAAGTTCAGCCGAATGAACCCGCTCAGCGGCCTTAAGCGGATGTTTTCCAGCAAGGCGCTGGTGGAACTGCTCAAGGCCTTGGCCAAATTCATCATCATCCTGTTCGTGGCGCTGGCGGTGTTGTCGTCAGACATCGACGACCTGCTGCGTATCGCCCATGAACCGCTGGATCAGGCGATTATTCACAGCCTGCAAGTGGTCGGCTGGAGCACCCTGTGGATGGCCTGCGGGCTCATCATCATCGCGGCGGTGGACGTGCCGGTGCAGTTGTGGGAAAGCCACAAAAAACTGCTGATGACCAAGCAGGAAGTGCGTGACGAGCACAAGGATCAGGAAGGGCGGCCCGAGGTCAAGCAGCGCATTCGTCAGCTTCAGCGCGAAATGTCCCAGCGCCGAATGATGGCTGCGATCCCGGATGCCGACGTGATCATCACCAACCCGACCCACTACGCGGTTGCGCTCAAGTACGACCCGGAGAAGGGCGGGGCGCCGATGCTGGTTGCCAAGGGCAGCGACTTCCTGGCGTTGAAAATTCGCGAAATCGCGGTGGCCAATAACGTCATGCTCCTCGAATCGCCGGCTCTGGCGCGTTCGATTTATTACTCCACCGAACTCGATCAGGAAATCCCCGGCGGGCTGTACCTGGCGGTGGCGCAGGTACTGGCCTACGTCTACCAGATCCGCCAACACCGCGCCGGCAAGGGCAAGCGCCCGGACCCGCTCAAGGGCGACTTGCCGATCCCGCCGGATTTGCGCCGCGATTCTTGAGGGTGGTCTCGGTAATGCTGGGCGATGGCCGCTTTTTTTTACGCTGTTGTCCCGGCGCCAACAACTCGAAACCTTTGGCATCATTGAAAGACTTCACCGCCTCTCTGGACATGATCAGTGCTCCGCTGCCCGGTTTTACCGGGCCTGGTACACCCCATCGAATACCCAAAAGCTCACGCTGGCTACTGTTAGAACTAACAGGCGCTGGGGCAGTTCGGCTGCGCGTCAATCCCGATAAGACAAACCCCGCCCGATTCACCGGCAGCTCACCGAGCATGATGATCTGCGGGATCGCCGGCGTCGTGTTGTGCTGTGTGCTTTTTCAGGCGTAGAGGTGTTGCGGCCTGGCTCTCAACGAGCAGCGATGCTTCGCGCGAATCAAAAAAATATCCAGCGTCAGACTGTCGGTCTGTTCGCCCTGGCGTGACTCTATTTCGGTGGTCGGCAAAAGTTGGAAGGCTTCTTGCACTAGTCGCTTTGCGTCTGCTTCAGGCGTCAAAAGTTTTGCTTTAAAGGAACGAGGAAAGCCGGTGGATCGCTCTCAGCTAATCAACAGTGCTCGCACAAACGTCGCCGACTTGAGTCGGGGCAATCTGGGTGTGCCGCTGCTGCTGCTGGTCATGCTGGCGATGATGATGTTGCCGGTGCCGCCGTTCCTGCTGGACGTGTTTTTCACGTTCAACATCGCCTTGTCGATTGTCGTGTTGCTGGTCTGCGTCTACGCCTTGCGGCCGCTGGATTTCGCGGTGTTCCCGACGATTCTGCTGGTGGCGACGCTCATGCGCCTGGCGCTGAACGTGGCCTCCACGCGGGTCGTAATGCTCCACGGTCAGGAAGGGCACGCCGCCGCCGGCAAGGTGATTCAGGCCTTCGGTGAGGTGGTGATCGGCGGTAACTACGTGGTGGGTATCGTGGTTTTCGCGATCTTGATGATCATCAACTTCGTCGTTGTGACCAAGGGCGCCGGGCGGATTTCCGAGGTGAGCGCGCGTTTCACCCTCGATGCGATGCCCGGCAAACAAATGGCGATTGACGCCGACCTTAACGCCGGCCTGATTGATCAGCCCCAGGCCAAGCTGCGCCGCATGGAAGTGGCTCAAGAGGCCGAGTTTTATGGCTCCATGGACGGTGCCAGCAAGTTCGTGCGTGGTGACGCCATCGCCGGCCTGCTGATTCTGTTCATCAACCTGATCGGCGGCATGGCGGTGGGTATCTTCCAGCACGGCATGAGCTTCGGCGACGCCGGCAGGGTTTACGCCTTGTTGACCATCGGTGACGGTTTGGTGGCGCAATTGCCATCACTGTTGTTATCCACAGCGGCGGCGATCATGGTGACCCGTGCTTCCGGTTCGGAAGACATGGGTAAACAGATCGGTCGTCAGATGTTCGCCTCACCCAAGGCGCTGGCGGTGGCGGCAGGCTTGATGGCGGTCATGGGCCTGGTGCCCGGCATGCCGCATTTCTCCTTTCTCAGCATGGCGGCGCTGGCAGCGGGCGGCGCGTACCTGTTCTGGAAGAAACAAAACGTGGTCAAGGTGCAGGCGCTGCAAGAGGTCAAGCGTCAGCAGGAACTGTTGCCATCGCCTGCCCGTGCTCAGGAAACCAAAGAGCTGGGCTGGGACGATGTAACGCCTATCGACATGATTGGCCTGGAAGTGGGTTATCGCCTGATTCCGCTGGTGGATCGCAACCAGGGTGGTCAGTTGCTCGCGCGGATCAAGGGAGTGCGTAAAAAGCTCTCCCAGGATTTGGGCTTTTTGATGCCGACTGTGCATATCCGTGACAACCTCGACCTGGCGCCAAGCGCCTATCGCTTGACCCTGATGGGCGTGATCCTGGCCGAAGCCGAGATTTACCCGGACCGTGAGTTGGCGATCAACCCAGGGCAGGTCTACGGCACGCTCAATGGCATTACCGCCAAAGATCCGGCTTTTGGTCTGGAGGCGGTCTGGATCGAAATCAGTCAGCGTGCCCAGGCGCAATCCCTGGGTTACACCGTGGTCGATGCCAGTACGGTAGTGGCAACCCACTTGAACCAAATTTTGTACAAACACTCTAGTGAGCTGATTGGCCACGAAGAAGTGCAGCAACTCATGCAATTGCTGGCCAAAAGCTCGCCAAAACTGGCCGAAGAGCTGGTGCCAGGCGTGGTGTCGCTGTCGCAGTTGCTCAAGGTATTGCAGGCGCTGCTGGCTGAACAGGTGCCGGTTCGTGACATACGCAGCATTGCAGAAGCCATCGCTAACAATGCCGCCAAGAGTCAAGATACTGCCGCTCTGGTGGCGGCTGTGCGCGTCGGCGTATCCCGCGCAATCGTCCAAAGCATTGTAGGGACTGAGGCGGAGCTACCAGTTATCACTCTGGAGCCAAGGTTGGAACAGATATTGCTCAATAGTCTGCAGAAGGCAGGACAAGGCTCGGAAGAGGGCGTTCTGCTGGAGCCAAGCATGGCAGAGAAGCTGCAGCGCTCGTTGATCGAAGCCGCGCAGCGTCAAGAGATGCAAGGTCAACCGGTGATTCTGCTGGTGGCCGGTCCGGTTCGCGCGATGCTTTCGCGATTCGGTCGGCTGGCAGTGCCGGGTTTGCACGTGTTGGCTTATCAGGAAATTCCTGACAACAAGCAAGTGACCATCGTTGCGACAGTAGGGCCCAACGGCTGAGGTAGTGGTTTATGCAAGTTAAGCGTTTTTTCGCCGCCGATATGCGTCAGGCCATGAAACTGGTTCGTGATGAGTTGGGGGCTGATGCCGCCATCATTGGTAATCGCCGGATCGCTGGCGGTGTCGAACTAACGGCTGCCCTGGATTACAAGCTGTCGGCGCTGGCGCCGCGTGTTCCGAACATTGAACTCGAAGATGAATTGCGCAAGACGCAGTCGCGGATCGTCACTGCCCAGGCCGAGCTGAGCCTGCGTGGCGAGGGCGAAACCGAAGGCGACCAGACCACCAATCGCCAACTGTTTGCCGGTCTGCCGTTGACCGCCGCTGAGCCGCTGGTCGAGCCGACTTACACTCAGCCGCGGCGCCCTGCGCCGGCCCCGGCCTACGCCGCTGGCGGTGTCGATCCGCGAGCATTTGACTCGATGCGTTTCGAACTCAATAGCTTGCGCGAGTTGATGGAAGTACAGCTTGGCTCCCTGGCCTGGAATCAACTGCAAGGCAGTCGCCCCGCCCAGGCTAATCTCTGGCGTCGCTTGCAACGCATAGGCCTGTCTGGCCCGCTGTCGCGCGATCTGCTGGCGATGATTTCTGACATTGAAGAACCCCGTCAGGCCTGGCGCATGTTGTTGGCGCACCTGGCGCGGATGATCGCCACCCCCGAAGTCGAACCTCTGGAAGAGGGTGGCGTGATTGCGATGGTCGGCCCTGCGGGCATGGGCAAGACGACGACGCTGGCCAAACTGGCGGCCCGTTATGTACTCAAGTACGGCGCGCAGAGCATCGCGCTGGTGAGCATGGACAGCTACCGCATTGGCGCTCAGGAGCAACTCAAGACCCTGGGCCGGATTCTCAATGTGTCGGTGACCCACGTCGATCCGGGTCAGTCCCTGGCGCAGGCGCTGGATCCACTGTTGCGCAAACGCGTGGTGCTGATCGACACCGCCGGCCTCCAGGCCAGCGACCCGGCGCTGCGCATGCAACTTGAAAGCCTGGCCGGCCGTGGCATCAAATCGAAGAATTATCTAGTGCTGGCAACCACCAGCCAGAAGCAGGTCCTGGCGGCCGCTTATCACAGTTACAAGCGTTGCGGTCTGGCTGGGTGCATCCTGACTAAATTGGATGAAACGGCGAGTCTGGGCGAGGTGTTGAGCCTGGCCATCAGTCATGAATTGCCGGTGGCGTATCTCACCGACGGCCCGCGGATTCCGGATGATTTGCATCTGCCGCGTCGTCACCAGTTGGTCAGTCGCGCGGTGAGCGTGCAAATGCAGGAAGAGCCCAGCGAAGAAGCTATGGCTGATATGTTCGCTGATATCTACCACAGCCCGACCAAACAGGTCGGCTGAGGTATTCATCAACAGTTTTTGTACCTACATCGATGGCCTGCCATGCATTGTTCCGATGGTGAACGCGCAGCCAGTAATGTGGCCTCCGTCTAAGTAAGACAAGGTAAAGAAATAACATGGGCAGCATGCATCCCGTACAGGTGATCGCGGTGACCGGCGGCAAAGGTGGCGTCGGGAAGACTAACGTGTCAGTAAACTTGTCCCTGGCTCTAGCTGAGCTTGGCCGACGGGTCATGCTGCTGGACGCTGACTTGGGATTGGCCAACGTCGACGTTCTACTGGGTCTCACACCCAAACGGACGCTGGCCGACGTGATTGAAGGTCGCTGCGAGCTGCGCGACGTTTTGTTGCAGGGCCCTGGCGGTATTCGGATCGTTCCCGCGGCGTCCGGCACGCAGAGCATGGTGCATCTGACACCGGCCCAACACGCCGGCCTGATTCAGGCGTTCAGCGATATCGGTGACAACCTTGACGTCCTGGTGATCGACACGGCCGCAGGCATTGGTGACTCGGTCGTCAGTTTCGTGCGCGCTGCGCAAGAAGTGCTGCTGGTGGTCTGTGACGAGCCGACCTCGATCACGGATGCCTACGCCTTGATCAAACTGCTAAACCGCGATTACGGCATGAACCGCTTCCGGGTCCTGGCCAACATGGCACAGAGCCCGCAGGAAGGTCGCAACCTGTTCGCCAAGTTGACCAAGGTCACAGACCGTTTCCTTGACGTCGCCTTACAATACGTCGGCGCCGTGCCTTATGACGAAAGCGTGCGCAAAGCCGTGCAGAAGCAGCGCGCCGTCTACGAAGCCTTTCCGCGTTCCAAGTGCTCACTGGCGTTCAAAGCCATTGCACAAAAGGTCGACACTTGGCCGCTGCCCGCCAACCCGCGCGGCCACCTGGAGTTTTTTGTCGAGCGTCTCGTGCAACAAACCGCAGGGCCCGTCCTATGACATCAAGTGGCTACAACCTCTACAAGAAGTCTGCACGTGACTCACAATACGAGCTGATTGAGCGTTACGCGCCACTGGTCAAACGCATTGCTTACCATTTGCTGGCGCGTCTGCCGGCCAGTGTCCAGGTCGAAGACCTGATCCAGGCCGGTATGATCGGGCTACTGGAAGTCTCAACCAAATACGACGCCAGCAAAGGTGCCAGCTTTGAGACCTACGCGGGCATTCGAATCCGCGGCGCGATGCTTGATGAAGTCCGCAAGGGCGACTGGGCACCACGTTCCGTTCACCGCAATACGCGAATGGTGAGCGACGCAATTCGTTCTATTGAAGCTAAAACCGGCCGTGACGCTAAAGATCACGAGGTTGCGGCCGAACTCCAATTGAGTCTCGACGATTATTACGGGATTTTGAACGATACCTTGGGCAGTCGGCTCTTCAGTTTTGACGACCTGTTGCAGGACGGCGAACACGAAGGACTGCACGAGGATGGCGCCAGTGCTCATACGGAGCCGTCACGTGATCTGGAAGATGAACGGTTCCAGGCCGCGCTGGCGGACGCGATTGCCAATTTGCCGGAGCGTGAGCGGCTGGTGTTGGCGCTGTACTACGACGAAGAGCTGAACCTCAAGGAAATCGGTGAGGTCCTGGGGGTCAGCGAATCGCGGGTCAGCCAGTTACATAGCCAGTGCGCGGCCCGTTTGCGGGGGCGTTTGGGGGAGTGGCGAGCGCGCTGAAGGCAGTGTGGGGGACACTGCGAACGAGGCTGGTGCGGTGATGAACGGCACCGGTCTTGCTCTGTTGTGCTCCACGCAGTCATCGAGTGCTTTGCCGGATTGATTGAAATGGCGCGTCCAGGTGCTGGGCGCGTTTAAGACTGCTTGGAGGTCGAATTGGACAAGAACATGAAAATCCTCATCGTTGATGACTTCTCAACGATGCGGCGGATCATTAAAAACCTGTTGCGTGACCTTGGGTTCACCAACACGGTCGAGGCTGACGATGGCATTACTGCCATTCCGGTTCTCAACAGCGGGAGCATCGACTTTCTGGTAACGGACTGGAACATGCCTGGCATGACCGGTATCGATCTGCTGCGTCATGTACGTGCCGATGAAAAGCTCAAGCACCTGCCGGTGCTGATGGTGACCGCTGAAGCCAAGCGCGAGCAGATCATCGAAGCGGCCCAGGCCGGTGTTAACGGCTATGTGGTCAAACCCTTCACGGCCCAGGCGTTGAAAGACAAAATCGAGAAAATTTTCGAACGCATCGGTTGAGAAACTGCGCCACGGGGGAGCTATGGAGCATAACGAATCTTCACAGGGCGATTTTGAATCGACCCTGAAAAAACATGCGCGCGAACTGGTCGACAGCCTTGAAAAAGGTAAATTCGGCGATGCTGTGCAACTGATCCATGAGCTCAATCAGACCCGTGACCGAGGCCTGTATCAGGAAGTGGGTAAGCTCACTCGTGAGCTGCATAGCGCGATTGTCAATTTTCAGATCGATCCGCACATGCCGCAAGCCGAGGAAGTGTCACAGATCACGGACGCCACCGAGCGTTTGGGTTACGTGGTCAAGCTGACTGAGGCCGCCGCTAACCGCACCATGGACCTGGTGGAAAACGCCACGCCGCTGGTCAATGGTCTGAGCCAGGAAGCTCAGGCGTTGAGCACCGACTGGGGACGGTTCATGCGTCGCGAAGTCGGGGCCGAAGAGTTCCGCGAGCTGGCTCGGCGAGTCGACGGTTTCCTGACACGCAGCAGCGAAGACAATCGCGTGGTGTCGAGCAACCTCAACGACATTCTGCTGGCCCAGGATTACCAGGACCTCACCGGTCAAGTGATCAAGCGCGTCACCCAACTGGTCACCGAAGTCGAAAGTAATTTGCTCAAACTGGTGCTCATGGCAAGTCAGGTAGACCGCTTTGCGGGCATCGAACATGACCGTGATGCGATGCTGGCTGAAAAAGATCCACAAAAACATCTCTCTCAGGGTGAAGGTCCGCAGATTCATGCCGATAAAAGAGAAGACGTTGTGTCCGGTCAGGACGATGTGGACGATTTGCTTTCCAGCCTTGGATTTTAGGTTTTTAAACCTGTAGGAGCACCCCATACATGAGCTTCGGCGCCGATGAAGAGATCCTTCAGGATTTCCTGGTTGAGGCCGGCGAGATTCTAGAGCTACTGTCCGAACAACTGGTCGAACTTGAAAGCCGACCGGATGATGCAGACTTGCTCAATGCAATTTTTCGCGGTTTTCACACTGTAAAAGGGGGCGCCGGCTTCCTCCAGCTCAACGAGCTGGTGGAGTGCTGTCACATCGCCGAGAACGTGTTCGATATCCTGCGCAAGGGTGAACGTCGCGTCGACTCGGAACTGATGGATGTGGTTCTCGAAGCACTGGATGCGGTGAACGGCATGTTCACTGAAGTCCGCGAGCGCGGCCCGATCACGGCCGCCACTCCAGAGTTGCTTGCAGCGTTGGCCCGTCTGGCCGAGCCGCAAAGCGCCGACGAAGTAGCACCTGTTGCCCACGTGGCCGAAGAACCGGTGGCCGAAAGCGAATCAGGTGACATCACTGATAACGAATTCGAACAACTGCTGGACTCGCTGAACGCCGTCAAGGCCCAGGCCGAGGCCCCGACAGCTGCGCCAACCCCCGCCAGCGCCGAGGTGGGTAGCGACGAAATCACTGATGCCGAGTTCGAGTCGTTGCTCGATCAACTGCACGGTAAAGGCCAGTTCGCTGTCGATGCGGTGACCGCACCTGCTGCGCCTGTCGCCTCCGCGCCGAAAGTGGCAGGCGACAGTTCGGACATCACCGACGACGAATTCGAGGCATTGCTCGATCAGCTGCATGGCAAGGGCAACTTTGCCGTGGAGGCGCTGGAGTCGGCGATTGCTTCGGCTCCGACACCGGCTGCGCCAACCGCCAAAGCGGCGGGCGGCGATCTGATCACCGACCACGAATTCGAGTCGCTGCTCGACGAATTGCACGGTAAAGGCAAGTTCACTGAGGTAGGCACCGGTTCTGCGTCGTCTTCGGTGGCGGCTCCAGTGGCCAAGGCGCCTGCGCCGAAACCCGTGGCCAAAGCGCCTGAGCCTAAAGCCGAGGCGCCGAAACCGGCCGCTGCTGCTCCGGCACCTGCCCGCGCTCCCGCCACGCCGTCACCGGAAAAACCGGCCAGTGAAGCCGAGACCACCGTGCGGGTTGATACCGCGCGTCTCGACGAAATCATGAACATGGTTGGCGAGCTGGTACTGGTGCGTAACCGCTTGGTACGCCTGGGCCTCAACAGCGGCGACGAAGCCATGTCCAAGGCTGTGTCGAACCTTGATGTGGTCACGGCTGACCTGCAAACCGCGGTGATGAAAACCCGGATGCAACCGATCAAGAAGGTCTTCGGGCGCTTCCCGCGTCTGGTTCGCGACCTGGCCCGCCAGCTCAAGAAAGAGATCAACCTGGAGCTGGTCGGCGAAGAAACCGACCTCGACAAGAACCTCGTCGAGGCCCTGGCCGACCCGCTGGTCCACTTGGTGCGCAACGCGGTCGACCATGGCATCGAGTCGCCGGAAGAGCGCGAAGAGTCTGGCAAGGCTCGCGGTGGCAAGGTGATCCTGGCTGCCGAACAGGAAGGCGACCATATCCTGCTGTCGATTTCCGATGACGGCAAAGGCATGGACCCGCACGTCTTGCGTGCCATCGCGGTAAAACGCGGGGTGATGGACAAGGATGCGGCAGATCGGTTGAGCGATACCGAGTGCTACAACCTGATTTTCGCACCGGGCTTTTCGACCAAAACCGAGATATCCGATGTGTCCGGTCGTGGCGTGGGCATGGATGTGGTGAAAACCAAGATTTCCCAGCTCAACGGTTCGATCAACATCTACTCGACCAAGGGCCAGGGTTCGAAGATCGTCATCAAGGTGCCACTGACCCTGGCGATCATGCCGACGCTGATGGTCATGCTCGGCAACCAAGCGTTTGCGTTCCCTCTGGTGAACGTCAACGAGATCTTCCACCTCGACCTGTCACGCACCAACGTGGTGGACGGTCAGGAAGTGGTGATCGTGCGGGACAAGGCACTGCCGTTGTTCTACCTCAAACGCTGGCTGGTCAGCTCCGCGGCTCACGAAGAGCAGCGCGAGGGCCATGTGGTGATCCTTTCGGTGGGCACTCAGCGGATCGGTTTTGTCGTCGATCAACTGGTCGGCCAGGAAGAAGTGGTCATCAAGCCATTGGGCAAAATGCTCCAGGGAACCCCGGGCATGTCCGGCGCCACCATCACCGGTGACGGCCGTATTGCACTGATTCTGGATGTCCCGAGCATGCTCAAGCGTTACGCCGCACGGCGTATTTGATTCTGGTGGGGCGGGGCGACTGAGCCTCGCTCCGTCTAACGGAGTGTTTATGGTAGTCAAAGTCCTGGTGGTGGACGATTCGGGGTTTTTCCGCCGCCGCGTCTCGGAAATTCTTTCAGCGGATTCGAATATCCAGGTTGTCGGTACGGCAACCAACGGAAAAGAGGCGATCGATCAGGCGCTGGCCCTCAAGCCAGACGTGATCACCATGGACTACGAGATGCCGATGATGGATGGCATCACGGCGGTGCGGCACATCATGCAGCGCTGCCCGACACCGGTCTTGATGTTCTCTTCGCTGACGCACGAAGGCGCCCGGGTCACCCTGGATGCGCTGGACGCTGGTGCGGTGGATTTCCTGCCGAAGAATTTCGAAGACATCTCGCGTAACCCGGAGAAGGTCAAGCAACTGCTGTGCGAGAAGATTCTGAGTATTTCGCGCAGTAACCGTCGCGCCAGTACCTACAGCGCCCCGGCCCCAGCGCATGTGCCCGCTCCAGCGCCGGCGCCTTCGAGCACCAGCAGTTACGTCAGCACCGCGCCGGCACGTCCGGCACCCGCACCGATCCCGGCGCGCATGCCTGCACATGCTCCAGCGTCGTCAGGTTCCTTGTCGCACGCGCCAAAACGCAAAGCCTACAAGCTGGTCGCCATCGGCACGTCCACTGGCGGCCCGGTCGCGCTGCAACGGGTGCTGACCCAATTACCGGCCAACTTCCCGGCGCCAATTGTGTTGATCCAGCACATGCCGGCTGCTTTCACCAAGGCCTTTGCCGAGCGTCTGGACAAGCTGTGCCGCATCAGCGTCAAGGAAGCCGAGGACGGTGACATCTTGCGTCCGGGGCTGGCACTGCTGGCACCGGGTGGCAAACAGATGATGATCGATGGCCGTGGCGCGGTGAAAATCCTGCCCGGTGACGAGCGTCTGAATTACAAGCCTTGCGTAGACATCACCTTTGGCTCGGCCGCTAAATCCTACGGCGACAAAGTTCTGGCGGTGGTGTTGACCGGCATGGGCGCCGACGGTCGCGAAGGCGCGCGTCTGCTCAAGCAGGGCGGTAGCGCAATCTGGGCTCAGGATGAAGCCAGTTGCGTGATCTACGGCATGCCGATGGCCATCGTCAAAGCCGACCTCGCGGACGCGATTTACAGCCTGGACGATATCGGCAAGCACTTGGTCGAGGCGTGTCTCTGATGGATGTGCTCAGCCTTATCGGGATCATCATGGCGTTTGTCGCCATCATTGGCGGCAACTACCTTGAAGGCGGTCACCTCGGCGCTCTGGCTAATGGCCCGGCGGCGTTGATCGTACTCGGTGGGACTGTCGGTGCGGCGCTGTTGCAATCGCCGATGAGCGCTTTCAAGCGCGCCATGCAGATTCTTGCCTGGATCCTGTTTCCACCGCGTGTGGATTTGGCCGGGGGCATTGATCGGGTGGTGAACTGGAGCCTGACCGCGCGCAAGGAAGGTTTGCTTGGGCTTGAAGGCGTGGCCGATGCCGAACCTGACAGTTACTCGCGCAAAGGCCTGCAATTGCTGGTGGACGGCGCTGAACCGGAAGCGATTCGCAGCATCCTGGAAGTTGATTTCTATACCCAGGAAAGCCGCGACATCGAAGCCGCGAAAGTCTTTGAAAGCATGGGCGGTTATGCACCGACCATTGGCATCATCGGCGCCGTGATGGGCCTGATTCACGTCATGGGCAACCTCGGCGATCCGTCCCAACTGGGCAGCGGTATTGCTGTGGCGTTTGTGGCCACCATTTACGGTGTGGCCAGCGCCAACCTGGTGTTGCTGCCAGTAGCGTCCAAACTCAAGTCCATCGCGTTGCGTCAGTCGCGTTATCGCGAAATGTTGTTGGAAGGGATTCTGTCGATCGCCGAAGGTGAAAACCCTCGCTCCATTGAGTTGAAGCTTCAGGGCTTCATGGACTAAGGGAATAACCTCATGGCTCGTCGTCGCCAACCTGAAGAACACGTCAATCACGAACGCTGGCTGGTGTCCTATGCCGACTTCATCACGTTGCTGTTTGCGTTCTTCGTGGTGATGTACTCGATCTCTTCAATCAACGAAGGCAAGTACAAAGTGGTTTCGGAAGCATTGATTGGTGTATTCACTGATTCGGATCGCGCGCTCAAACCGATCCCCATTGGTGACGAACGACCGAAGACGGTGACCCCGGCCCAACCGCTGGTTCAGGACAGCGAGCAGATCGACGCGGGTATTGCCGGTGGCAGCGACCCGCTCAAAAGCATTGCCGACGACATCAGTGCCGCGTTCGGTGACCTGATCAGTTCCAATCAGATGACCGTGCGCGGCAACGAACTGTGGGTTGAAATCGAGCTCAACTCCAGTCTGTTATTCGGCAGCGGCGACGCCATGCCCAGCGACACCGCTTTTAATATCATCGACAAGGTTGCGGCGATCCTCAAACCGTTCGACAACCCGATTCACGTTGAAGGCTTTACCGACGATCAACCGATTCGTACCTCACAGTTCCCGACCAACTGGGAGCTGTCATCGGCTCGCTCGTCGAGCATTGTGCGCATGTTGGCGATGCAGGGCGTGAACCCTGGGCGTTTGGCCTCGGTCGGTTACGGGGAGTTTCAACCGGTGGCTAATAACGCCACCGCCGAAGGTCGGGCGCGCAACCGTCGCGTTGTGCTGGTGGTGTCGCGAAACCTTGATGTACGCCGCAGCCTCACGGGCACTGGGACCGCGAATGCGCGCCCGGACGCCGCATTGAAGCGTGCTGGCACACAAACTGCACCGGCACCGGTCAAGTCGCCGGGACGAGAGAGCGCCGTCAATTCTCCGTCACCCGCATTAATACGTTGAGCTATTTCTCGGTTGAGCTAATCGATCGGGAGGAACAATCCGAATGAGAGTCTGGGCAGTTGCCAATCAAAAGGGTGGTGTTGGTAAAACCACTTCCTCTATCGCTTTAGCCGGGTTGCTGGCCGAGGCGGGCAAGCGCGTGGTTGTGGTCGACCTCGATCCCCACGGCTCCATGACCAGTTATTTCGGTTACGACCCCGACAGCCTGGAACACAGCAGCTACGACCTGTTTTTGCACAAAGGCAGCGTGCCGCAGGGCTTGCCCGGTCAGTTGTTATTGCCGACCAGTCATGAACACATCTCCCTGTTGCCGTCGAGCACCGCACTGGCGACCCTTGAACGCCAGTCTCCGGGGCAGAGTGGGCTGGGTCTGGTAATCGCCAAGAGTCTGGCGCAATTGTGGCAAGACTTCGATTACGCGGTGATCGACAGCCCGCCGTTGCTCGGTGTGTTGATGGTCAACGCCTTGGCCGCAAGCCAGCAGTTGGTGATTCCGGTGCAGACCGAACACCTGGCGGTCAAAGGCCTGGAGCGCATGGTTAACACCTTGGCGATGATCAACCGCTCACGCAAACAGGCACTGCCGTTCACCATCGTGCCGACCTTGTTCGACCGCCGCACACAAGCTTCTCTCGGTACGCTGCGAGTGCTGCGTGACATGTACCCGGAGGATATCTGGCAAGGCTACATCCCCGTGGACACTCGCTTGCGCGACGCCAGCCGGGCCGGTGTCACGCCTTCGCAGTTCGACGGCAAGAGCCGTGGGGTGCTCGCGTACCGGGCGCTGCTCAAACATTTGCTGGCCGCTCAACTTGTACCGCAGGTGGCCTGACGTGAACCGCCCGGTAAAAATCACCTCGCGTCCGCAACTGGCGCTCCAGTCTTATCTGGACAGCTTGCTGCAAGACGCTACCGAAGAATTGTCGGTGGAAATCCAAGCGCGTCCTCCGGTTGTAGAGGCCGTGGCAGTTGCTGAAATTGTCGATGCTGAAGGTGCGCTGGATGAGTTCCAGGCTGCCGTGCTCGAAGAACAGGCCCGCGATGCGCGTCAGCACGCTAGCGCTGCACCAGCGGTGGTGGCGGTTACGAATTCGCCGTTGGCGGTGATCGAAGCCCCGGCGCCGATCCTGGCTTCGGTATCGACCCTCGCGCCCCTGCTGCAAGCGCTGGTGCCGCCGGTCGTTGAAGTTCACCTGCCGCCGAGTAACACACCGCCGCCGGTGGAAACCGATGGTCGGCCGTCCTGGGCGGCCGAACCGTTCGAGTGCCTGTTGTTCGACGTTGCCGGGCTGACATTGGCGGTGCCTTTGGTGTGCCTGGGCTCGATTTACTCACTGGCCGGCCATGAGCTGACGCCATTGTTCGGCCAACCGGAGTGGTTCCTCGGGATTCTGCCGAGCCAGGCCGGCAATCTGAAAGTATTGGATACCGCGCGTTGGGTCATGCCAGACCGCTACCGCGACGACTTCCGTCAGGGACTGCAATACATTATTTCGGTTCAGGGCTACGAGTGGGGGCTGGCGGTGCATCAGGTCAGCCGCTCGTTACGCCTGGACCCGAACGAAATCAAATGGCGCAGCCACCGTGGTCAACGACCCTGGTTGGCGGGCACGGTGATTGAGCACATGTGTGCTTTGCTGGACGTGTCCGAACTGGCCGAATTGATTGCCAGCGGCGGGGCCAAACACATGAACCTCGCCAAGCCGGCGCACAAACCGACATAACAGCTGCATCACAGACACGTGACGGCACATGGATTGCCGTCGCACAGAACACATACCGCCAAGGGCGGTTTTTCGAGGGGTCAGGGTATGAATGATAAGGCGTCGTCTGCAAAGGGTTCCGAAGATCCGATCCTGCAATGGGTAACCTTCAAGCTGGACAATGAAACCTACGGCATCAATGTGATGCGCGTTCAGGAAGTCCTGCGCTACACCGAAATCGCCCCGGTCCCCGGTGCCCCGAGCTACGTGCTGGGCATCATCAACCTGCGCGGTAACGTGGTCACCGTGATCGACACCCGTCAGCGCTTCGGCCTGATGAATGCCGAAATCAGCGACAACACTCGTATCGTCATCATCGAGGCCGACAAGCAAGTGGTCGGGATCATGGTCGACAGCGTGGCTGAAGTGGTTTACCTGCGTCAGTCGGAAATCGAAACCGCCCCGAACGTTGGTAACGAAGAGTCCGCCAAGTTCATTCAGGGTGTGTGCAACAAGAACAATGAACTGCTGATTCTCGTCGAGTTGGACAAGATGATGAGCGAAGAAGAGTGGTCGGATCTGGAGAGCATCTGATTGATTCTTGAGGTTGCGGTCATTGTCCTGTTCCTCTTTTGGGCAGGCACTTTGGCGATGTTCCTGGCGTACATTCGCGGCCAGCGGTTGATCGCCGCGCAGCAGGCCCAGGGCGATGCGCTGCGCGATCAGCGCATCAAAGACCTGGGCAAACGCGTCGATAACTATCAAAGCGGCAATGTGCGCATGGGTGAAGACCTGCACGAACTGCGCGCTGTGGTCGGGCCATTGCCGGACAAACTGGCTCAGCTTGAGCAACGTGACCCGTCAAGCCTGTCGTTTGCCCAAGCGGCGCGACTGGTCGGGATGGGCGCCACCGTTGATGAGCTGACTCAGGCCTGCGGGTTGACCCAGGCTGAGGCGGAGTTGATGCGCAAGTTGCACAAGAACTGACGCCTGTCAGAGATTGTTCCCACGCAGAGCGTGGGAACGATCAGTAGTCATCCCCGCGTTCTGTGATGTCTTTCTCCGGCATGACCGCCTCCGGGTCCTGCCCCGCAGGAAACTTACCCTTCAGATTCCAGGCAAACGCAATGATCTCGGCGATCGTGCGGTACAACTCTTCCGGAATACTGTCCCCAAGCTCCATCCTGGCCAGCAGTTTCACCAGCTCTGGGTTTTCGTAGATCGGTACTTCGCATTCGCGGGCAATCCGCAAAATCTCTTCCGCCAGTTCGTCGTCGCCTTTGGCGGTAAGGATCGGGGCGTGGTTGCCGTCGTATTTGAACGCTTTGTGGCAAGGCTGCAATCGAACTGAAGGTGGCAGCTTTATTGATAGCGATACGGAAGCGAAATTAATTGAAGTTCAGATTCGTTGCCCGTCATCAGACCAAAATTACACTGTCCCAGTCCATTTCCTACAGTTTTGTGGGATCTCGCCGGCTTGTGCTAGTTGCTAGTCGTCGGTAATTTAATAACTCATTGAGTAGCTCTGTTCTTCTTAGCGGACTTGGCTAATAACGCTTCTTGAATAAAAGCCTTATGTTGAGCTGTGGCTTCTAAATAAATTGGCGCGTGGCTGTTTTAGTAAGGTTGTCTGATTTTTTCTGTGTTGAACTAATATTTACTATGTAAACAGCATCCATAGCCGTGTATTGAGAAAGCAATAAGGAACGTTATGTACCTCGCCAAGGTTAAAGAAATCGCTGCGAATATACTTTTTCTAGATTCTTCAGATGATATTGAAAGTGACGCATCATTTGAAGAAATAGGCTTTTCTTCCATCGACTTCATTGATTTTTGTTATGAGGTCAAGGCGCAGATAAATCCAAATGTTGAACCACATGATATATGGCCATTTACCAGGTTGCTGAACGATCCGCAGTTTTATACTGAAGGGTGCTGGACTGAGGTTGGTAAAGAGCTTGTTAATGAGATATTGGGAGTAGACAGCAGTGTTGAGGTAAATCCCAAATCGCTGGATAAATACTGGACGCCAAAATTCTGTGCACAACGAATCGAGACGGTTCTAAATGCCTAATCTATTCATCACCGGTTATGGCATTGAACAGGCAGCGTTGAACACGTATGACTTGGTTCAATGTCTGACTGAACTCCCGGACGATTTGCCAGACAACCAGCCAGGAGAGGCGAGGTTGTTAGCGGCGATTGTTCCGTGCATCGCTCGCGAAGATCGGGCCATGCTGACCTCTCAAGCAATTTGTAGCCTTAATGTCGCTTTCTCGGCTATGAACATGGCTGAGAAAAACGTTGGCTTCACGCTGGATGAAAAAGATGCCATGTGCGTGTACACCACCTATGAAACGGTCCGTGACTTCCATGAGGTGGTCTGGCAATTCAAATCGTCCAGCGAGTGCTACACCGATAAGGCTACTTTGCTCGCCCACCTAGGGAAAATGGCCAGTGCCGTGCATCCTTTGCGGCTGTTTCGCAAGCTCCCTACCAATGGTCTCTACCATTTATCAAAGTTCTTCGGGCTTCGCGGTGGCGGCTATCCATTGCGCAAGATGTCGTTGGGCGGGCTCTCATTGCTTGAGGAGGCTTTCTATAACTTGCCGTGCAGCGAGTCGAGGGGGGCGTTGATCTGTGCTTATGGTGATATGTCCAAAGCCGATAACGCCCAGGTGTTTAAAAAAATGGGTTTGATCGATGTCAGGGAGTCACATCGCTCAAGCGTTCAGGGAACCAGTGGCGCAGTGTCGCTGGTTGTCGAAACCCCGGATCGGGTTTCACGGGAGCAAGTCCAGCCACTGGCAGAAGTATTTTTGGCGGTCAGTCGATTCTCCACCAGCATGTTCGCAACTCGGCAGGACTGGGTCGAGGCCTATGCACAACTGGAACCCTGGGTCAGAGACAGTCATCCGGTAGTGGTGCTTTACGACAACGGTGCCCCCGGCATCGGCGATGCGGAGGTGCAGGCGTTGGAGAGCTGTTTGAACACTTTCGAATTACGTCGATATAAAACCAGGTCGCGGTATGCGGTGGCCACGAGCGGCTTGGTCGATCTGGTTTGCGCGTTGGCCGACCCGTCTATCGAGCCGGGCCGGGTGATCATCATCCATGGCGAAGGTGCAGGGATGGGCTTGGGCTTGATCGTGTTGCGCAAGTCATCAACGCCAACACAGAGGGTGTCGTCATGAATCAGCAAAAGGTTGTCATCAGTGGTTTCGGTTGTTGCACGCCGTTGGGCGATCACTATGCAGCTATTGAAGAAGCGCTATGTGATGGCCGCTCCGGTGTGAGAAAAATCGCCAAATATGATACCGCTACGTTTAAGAGTCATTTTGCAGGAATCCCTGAGTCAGGAAACTTTCCGACCCCGGGCGAAAGGAGGCGATTCAGTCATGATGAGTTCTACACCCGTAAGGCCATGGAAAATCTGCTGGCGTCGGTGTCCTTCGACCCGGTCGCCATCGGTGAGCATCGGATCGGTTGTTTTCTGGGTGTCGACGAACCTGTGGTGGACATTCAGCAAACGATCAATTTGGCGTATGAACTGAACAAGGTTGGCGGGCAGTTTGCCAATCTTGATTTGGCCCTTGAGAAGCACTTTCGAGTGCAGGACTTTATTCGTTACGACCCAACCAATGCGCTGCGCTCCGTGCATAAGTTTGTACCGTTCAAAGGTCCGGCATCGGTACATCTGGGACTGTGTTCCGCTTCCTTGCAGGCTATCGGTACCGGTTTTCAAGCCGTGCGGCAGGGACGAGTAGATGCGGCGATCGTCGGTGGTATCTCGGCGAAGGTCACCCCCGAGCATTACATCGGCCTGGAGTCGGTCGATATTATCGCTACCGATGAACGACTTGATCCTATGGGCTTGTCACGGCCCTTCGATACGCGGCGTTCGGGTTATCTACCGGCGGAAGGTGCAGTGCTGTTTCTCGTGGAGTCTCTGGACTCGTGTCTGAAAGCGGGGCGTGAGCCGTTGATGGAACTGGTCGGTTTTGGCACCAGTACCAACGCCAGTCATATCGTCAAGCCGGCACCCGACAGCGCCGAAATGAAACTGGCCATGGTCCGGGCATTGAGTAACGCCGGGTTGCGAGCGCGTGATATCGGCATGGTCAATGCGCATGGGACTTCAACGATCCTGAATGACTATCACGAGTCTGCAGCCATTTGCACTGTGCTTGGAGAACAGGTACCCGTTACCGCCAACAAGTCTTTGCACGGGCACATGATTGCCGCTGCCGGGGCCATGGAAACCCTCAATACATTGATCAGCCTGCGCTCGGGTTTCATTCCCGGGACGATCAACCTTGAGTCCAGGGACCCCGATTGCTTGGTCAATGTTTCTCCTTTCACCCAGCAGCGTTCCGTAGATTACTGTCTCAAAAACTCCTTTGGTATGGGCGGCCTCGCCGCGTCGATGATATTTAAAAGAATCGGATAATGACTATAAAAAGCCGTACTTCGTTTGATATTGATAAGTTCAACAAGATGGTTGGCGAGTACGCCGAACAGGCTTACCCGCTGAATTTTCCCGCAGTCATGGGGTATGAAGATTTCGTGCAGAAATACCCGCCAATGAGCAAGAAAGCGCTCATGGACGTGAGTGATACGCTGATTGACTCCGACAAGCTTAAACAGTGCTACGTCATCTCTACGTCGGGCACCACATCGGCCCCTCTAGTGCTGGCCAGTCGTATTTTTCAGCATGTCACAGAGGACAGCTACCCATACCAGGTTCGCAGTTTCATGGCCGAGCATGTGTTTTGTGCCGACGATATCGTGGTGAATCTCTTGACCGCAGGATGCTTGGGTTACAACTACGAAGGCATGTGCCGGATGCTTGAGCCGATTGGCTCGACAGTGCTGCCGGTGGGGCGACCCGATGTAATGAACAACATGCCGTCATTGCTCGGCACCATGAAGCGTTTCAACGCAAACGTGTTGGTAGGTTCACCGACCGGGATCATCCAGATCGCGCAGGCAGCAGAAAAGCTCAACGTGGATCTGGCAATCACCAAGCTCGTGTTTGTGGGAGAGGCGTTCCATATGGGTAAGCGCGGATTCATTCAGCACTTATGGCCCAAAGCCCAGTTTTACAGTCTTTACGGAGCCACCGAACTGGGATTTGCGGCGGTGAATACACCGACAATGGAACCGCATCAGCACTTGATACTTTCTGACTGGTTTTTCATAGAGCAAACCGATGAAGGCGAGTTGCTCTTCACAGATCTGAAAGTTCCGATGGTGCCTATCATTCGCTACCGAATAGGTGATGTCGGTGAACTGACCCAAGGGAAAGACGAGCATTACTACCTCAAAATTGGGAAAAGAGTGGCCGAAGAGTTCAGCCTTGGCGGTCATTGCATCAGTCTGACCCTGGTTGAGCAGGTATTGAGTGCCGCTGGAGTGCCCGCGGAGGCATTTCAGGTGATCTTGTCGACCACCGATGCCGGCAAGGACTGCGTAACCGTGCTCGTCGATGTCGAGCCATCGGTCATTGATTCCGCCTGGACGGCAAGCCTGCAAGCGCAACTCTTAGTTGTCCCGAAGTTGAAGGAGGCGGTGACGCGTGGTGTAGCAGTGGTTAAGTGGGCAAGCAATGTAGATTTCTCCTATAACCCACGGGGCAAACTCAACCGTTTGCTCGACCGGCGCAATCAACTTCCTATCGCGGGCTGATGGGTAATGATTGTTTCGGGCACAGGCAGTGCCAAAGGGGTCTCTATGCTCGACATTTTGCGTGGTACACCACAGTGGGTTTACGCAGTTTTTTTTATCGTGACGTATTACGGCGTCATTGCCTGCTACAAGAATTATGAAACGAAAAAATCGCTGCTACTGACACCTGCAATATTCGTCGCTATTTCCGTGGCCTCGCTGAAAATCTCACAAGGGTTCTTGGTTCCGCTTTCGGTTTATGCACTGGGGTTACTGGTTGGGTGGTTGCTTGCCTTGCACTTTTACTCTTACCACACCGTGAAACGTAAGGGTGAGGAGCTGGTGCTGGATGGCTCTATCAAAGTACTGATTGTGTATTGGTGCTACTTCGCCTGGCGTTATTACGGCGGTTACCAGGAAGCGATGTATCCGGAACTGGCCAATGAAGTTTCGTTAGTGGCCTGGTCGTCACTGGGGGCTGGGTTTGTCAATGGTTTGATCGTTGGACGCAGCCTCAGGTTATTGCGTTTTTTCAAGTCCACTAATGTGCCAGCGGTATCTTCTAAATGACGGCCTATCTGGAAATGTGTCCCCCGGTAATTGAGTCGGAACACGGCTGGAGCAGTCGAGTGAACGAAGGGCGCCTTGGCCTTTACATCGAGCGCTACGGCTCGGTCGTGGTGCTCGTCGAATTGCTCAATCAGTTTGCCGTGCGTTGCGTGCGAGGGGCTTACGACACGACACGGTCCACGCATTACGTTCCTGCGTTGATTAGCGGGCTGCAAAGTTTGAACCCGCTGCGGATATCGCGATTGACGGGACGGGTCAGCCTCGACAGCGGCGCAGGGCGCGTCGAAGTGTTCGGTTCGCTTGGCTCGGACAATCGGAATTGCCTGTTGGCGACCATCACAGTTTTAAACCTCAAGGGGCAGCAGTCATGATCAAACTCATGATTCCATGGTTGTTGTTTCCCTACCTTCTTGACTGGCTCGATGGCAACTTTGCGAAAGCCGCACTGACTGTGGCCTTTTTGATATTCCTCCTCTGTTTCGACACCCTTCAAAAGGGCTTCGTGATTGAATGCACGTTGGTCATTTGTTTGCTCGGGATGGCGCTGATTTCCTTATATGTTCCGGGGCTCGCCACGTTCGAAATCATCAAGCCGCTTCTGTATGGGGTATTAGCCGTGGTGGGTTGGTGGAGTGTGGTTCGCAAACAGCCCTTTACCCTGCAATACAGCCGGGAAGGCGTGGCTGACAATGTCCGTCAGTCGAGCGAGTTTTTGGACATCAACAACACCATCACTAAGGCCTGGTGCATGACCTTCTCAATAAATTGGGGGTTGTCTAGCTTGAGTCTTGGGTTTGAAACGTACTGGCCGGTCTTTTTGATCGGCTCTTATACGAGCATTTTAGTGGCATCGGTTGTGACGGAAGTTTTCCCCGATGCCTACTTTAGAAAAAGGATTTCAGAGAATGCCTGAGTTGCAGATTTTTCAAGTGGATGCGTCTGTGGTCTCAGCGCAGCGCTTTGACGCTCGCCTGACCGTTAACGCGGTGGCGCCTATATTCGCAGAACATTTTCCCGATTATCCGATTGTGCCAGGCGCTTGCATCGTCGGTTTCGTTACTAACTGTATTGCCCGGATGAAAGGTGCGCACGTGGGCACGTTCACCATTCCTCGGGTTGCTTTTTTCGAGCCTATCACTCCACAGCAGCAGCTGTGCCTAGAGATCGACAAAAAGCCTGGACCTCAGAATCCCGATGACAATTACCATTTCAGATTCCATCACAAGGCCATCAACTATTGCCGCGGCGTGATAGCGCTGGAAGGGAAGAAGGCATGAATGGCATCGCAGTGGTGACTGGTGGCACCCGGGGGATTGGTCGTTGTATCGCCGAAAAATTGCTTGAGGCCGGTTATAAAGTGTTTGTCACTTATGCGCGTGATGAACGGGCCGCCGCCAGTTTCATGGCGGACTTTCCTGATCTTAGTGCCGTGCAGCTGGATGGTCGGAGTATTGATCAGGTGCAGGCGTTGCGTGACCGAATCCTCGCCGAGGGTGTCCTTTCGGTGCTGGTCAACAATGCCGGTATTACCGGAGACGGGATATTTTTGAACGCCAGCCATGAGGCGTTTAATCAAGTGATGGATACCAATTTTGGCAGTACCTTGAATTACTGCAATGTCTTCGCGCCCGCGATGGCCGCCGCCCGCTTTGGCAATATCATCAACATCAGTTCGGTGGCGGCTACCAAGGTAAAGCTCGGCAATACCGCCTACGGGTGTGCAAAAGCGGCCATTGAACGATTGACTCTCGGGTTGGCTCTGGAATTGGCAAGGTTTGATGTGAAGGTTAATAGCATTGCCCCTGGCTTTGTCGATACTGATATGTTCAAGGACTTTGCGCAGGGTAGCGAGCGCGATATTTTGAAGTCGATACCCGGCCGAAAAATTATGACGCCCGAGGAAGTATCCAACATGGTGGCTTTGTTGGTTTCCCGTCAGTTCAATACAACGGGTTCGATACTCAAAGTCGGCAATGGCGAGAACATCGGTTAACCAATTTTTTTGTTCAGGCCGCGTCGCGGATCTTTTCCCCTTCTATAGCTGGGCCCTCCCTATCTCCGCGAGGTTGCACCCGTGAATGCCGAAACAGTTTCATCGTGCGAGTGGGTTGTACGTGCGTCATTAATCCCAGACTGGCTGGCTCTTTATTTCCAGAGAATTAATCTGGCAGTCCCCACGGACACAAGTGCTGGAACGTTGGCCGACATCCATTTTGCTCACGTTAATGCTATTGCGTACGAAATGCTGGATGTCTTTCTAGGCATCGTGCCTTCCTTCCACATGACTCAGATCAGAGACAAACTTGCCTCCGGGCGCCGGGGCGGTGGATGTACCCAGATGAACGGTTTGCTGGCTGTGGTATTGGAAACGCTCGGTTTCAGAGTCCGGCGCAGCCTTTCGGCAGTATCCCGGGAGAACGGCGCCATGAATCTGTTCACGCATATGGTGCTGTTGGTGCGTGCCGATGACGAAGAGTGGATCTGTGACGTCGGATTCGGTTATCGGGGTTTTTTGTACCCCTTGCGCTTATTTCACAATGCGCAGGTAGCGCAGGGCGTTCATGAGTATCGGGTGCTTCGAGTCGCGGATCTGATGTGGGGTATTCAGTATAGGCGAGGTGTTCAATGGATAAATATGTACGTGCTGCGAGACGCCAGTTACGAAGTTGATGAGTTTGTTGTGGGGCAGTTTTTTAATGCCTATTCGCCATTGTCTCCATTCAAGAACAATCTAGTGTGTGCCAGGCCGTCTCTTCAAGGGGGGCGTTATTTAGTTAATAACGTTTTGATCTCCATTCAAGATTGCGTGCGTACTCGCCGTGTTGTTAGGTCGATGTGGGAGTTGGTGGAGGTGTTGGAAGAATATTTTGATATAGAAGTCGGTGTGGCGGAATTTATTGCTCCTCCTGTCGATTTGTTTGATGGTTTTCGGTAAGTAAAAGGAATAAAAATGCCGTCATGTTTGATTACTAATCCCGTTTCAAATGCCAATATTTTGGTGGATTATTTGAAAGATCGAGGGGTGGATTGTTACGCGATAATTGAACTCGATAAAGTGGCTCGGATCCCAAAGCTCAGTGCCAAGAAGAAGGGTGAATTTCAGGTCGAGTTGTATAAAGGCATTTTTACCTGCGAAGACCAATTGCCTCCTGTGGATAGTGGCTTGTTCGACGCCGTTATGCCGGGCAGTGAAAATGGTGTCTTTCTAGCGGAAAAACTTGCCGCCCTGTATTCACTGCCGGGTAATGACCCGGCCACATCATGCAGACGTCGGTACAAAGACCAGATGCAGCGCTCGCTGGCGGACGCGGATCTGGCATTTATTCCCACCACAGTCATCAACGGGAGAGAAGGTGTTCCGCCAGCGATGTCCCAGTGGGAACACTATCCCTGCATTCTTAAGCCTCGGTCGTCCGCCGGCGGCGAAGGTGTTCAGCGTTGCAACAGTCCCGATGAGTTGCAACAGGCATTGGAGAGCGCCTCCTGGAATACGTTTTCTGCGACCTGGACCGTCAACGACCACTTTCTGATACAGCCAATGATCGAAGGACCGGAGTACGTTGTTGATCTGGTGGCCTGTGCAGGTAGCTACGTTATTTCATCGGTTTGTCGCTATATCCGCACTGATGAACTGCACATTCGCGGGTGCGACTTCGTCAAGAAATTTACCTTCATGCTGCCTCTTGATACGCCAGTCAGCAAAGTCTTGAGCGATTATGCCAAGCGTGCCGCTAGAGCACTGGATGTGACTTATGGCGCAGTGCATATGGAGTTGGTCATGGGCGAGAAGGGGCCTGTGATGATCGAGGCTGGCGCCCGCATGCATGGCACCATCACCCCCAAGTTGTTTTCCGACTGTTACGACTCATCACTACTAGATCAGTTGTACGAGGCGTATTTCGGAGATAGCTGTAACCTGCGCGATGCAGTGCTTTTGGCGCCCGCGGTGGTTTCTGATGTCATTTGCATCGAGAACGGTATTTGCTCAATCAGCGAGTCCCTGCTGGAGCAAACCTTGACCGGCCTGATATCACTTAAGGGATATGCTTGTGCGATCGGTGAAGGAGACGAGTACGTGGTGACCCACAATCTTTTTTCATCACCGATGAACGCCTGTTTCTGCGACGTCGATACCGACCAGTTATGGGCTGATGTGACTGCCTTCGACCAGATGGCTGAGCGTCTGATGGACGGTGTCGCCTTCAGCGAAGACGACTGGCGATCCATTCGCCGGACCTATGAAGCTTACCTTGCAATCTGACGCGTCGAGGTTTGCCCAAGCCTCACGAATGGTGGGGATGGGCGCCACCGTTGATGAGCTGACTCAGGCCTGCGGGTTGACCCAGGCTGAGGCGGAGTTGATGCGCAAGTTGCACAAGAACTGACGCCTGTCAGAGATTGTTCCCACGCAGAGCGTGGGAACGATCAGTAGTCATCCCCGCGTTCTGTGATGTCTTTCTCCGGCATGACCGCCTCCGGGTCCTGCCCCGCAGGAAACTTACCCTTCAGATTCCAGGCAAACGCAATGATCTCGGCGATCGTGCGGTACAACTCTTCCGGAATACTGTCCCCAAGCTCCATCCTGGCCAGCAGTTTCACCAGCTCTGGGTTTTCGTAGATCGGTACTTCGCATTCGCGGGCAATCCGCAAAATCTCTTCCGCCAGTTCGTCGTCACCCTTGGCCGTGAGGGTCGGGGCGTGGTTGCCGTCGTATTTGAGGGCAATGGCCTGGCGCGGGGGATTGGTGTCTGTCATGCGGTTTCGTCGACCCAGCGTTGTTCGAGGCGGGTTTGCGCGCCTTGGGGAGGTTTGCCGAGGTGGCAGTCCAGATCGCCAACGTTCAGCCCGGACGCTAACAAACGCTCGCGTAAGGCCGTTAGATTGCTTTCGATCAGGCTGGCGGTGTAAGGGCGTTCGGCCCACAGCTGGCTGGACAGGTTGCCCTTAATCAGTTGGGCCTGAATCTGTAACGGGCCTAACGGCTCCATGTTGAACGCCAGTTCCACGCGCCACAGCGGTTGTTTGGCTTCGCGCTCCTCGCGGCGTTCGTTCTGGGGTGGTTTTTCCGGGTCTTCTTCGCGCTGGAATTTGACCTGCAACGGCACGATGTCCTGTAGGTTGCGCATCGGAATTTCAAGCTGCCAGGTGCTCAGCAACCGACCATCGTTGGTGACGCCGGTTTGCTCCAGACTCGACAGTTGATGACTTTGCAGGCGCGAGACGGCGGCGGCCGCCAGGCGTAACAGATGCTCAAGATCGCCTTCGCCTTCCTGGTTCTGCAACAGCCGTTCGGGCAGCGGAAAACCGGTTGGCTGCGATTTGGCGCTGACCTGTCCGAGCATTCCCAGCGCGCTGCGAACAAAACTCGGCATGGCTTGGGCCAAGGTGTTAGCGGCAATGATTGCGTTGAGATTGGTGTTGCCCGGCAGCCCAGGTGTCAGTTGTGCGATCAGTTTGAGCAGGTCTGCTTTCATGTCCGGGGCCAGTGTCGGATTCTGGCCAGTGAGCAGTTTGGCTTCAAGGAACAGGCCGCTGTTAAACAACGCCTGGGCCAGGCCTTTGGGGCTGCTTAACTGCTGGACGTCCGGCAGTCCGGCGAGCAATTTGTTTACGGCCGCGCGCAGGTCGTCGGATGTTTCATCGGACGCCGGCAAGCTTTGCAAGGCGCTGAGCAGGCTGTCGAGCGAGCCCTGGCGGCTTTGCTGGGTGTTCAATTGTTGAGCGACCGCCAACTGATCCTGGCGGCTGCTCAGCGGCAGGAACTTCAGGGTCTGGGTGTCTTGCACCAGTGCGCTCAGCAAGGTGCCGATGCGCAGCGGTTGCGGGCTGTCGATGCTCAGAGTGCTGCCGCTCAGGACCGTGTTGAGCAGGCTCACCAACGAGCGATAAACCGTCGGTTGGCCCGGCGTTTGCGGCATCACTTGCGAGGTCAGCACTTTGCCCTGCAGCAGTGTACCCGCGGGCAGTTGCGTGGTGTCGATGCGGGTGAGGGTGGCGACGTTGGAGGCAATGGCTTGCTGCACCGTGATCGCCAGGCTACTCGCCGACGGTTGGGTGATGGCAATACTGGTGCCTTGGGGTAGCGGTTGCAGGCTCGTCGCCTCGACCGTGGTTTGGCGGCCACTGTCGAGGGTCACTTTGAGCACCAGTTGAAAGCTTTGATCCGTTTGCTTAAGTGACACCACTTCGGCTTGGGCGGTCTGGCCCGAGCTGATCAGGCCATCCATCGGTGTCAGCAATTTGAGCACGTCGCCGCTGACCGCCAGCGGGCGTGTAGCGACCGGCGCGGTCTGGGGCAGCGGGAGGATGTTCATTTCGCCTGTCATACGCGGTCACAACCTTCGGAAAATGCGCTCTTTAGAGTAGGGCATGGCATGTATAATCCCGCCCCGTTACAACCGGGGCGCTGAAAACATTACAAATGTTTGACGTAGCTCTCTAGTTCGGGCCGCCAATGCATCTATTCTGCATCTCTTTAGCGGCCGCTCCACTGCCGACTTGAACCGTAAAGGCGCGTGATCTCTTGACCAGTCCTGTCCTGAAAACCGTTGACCTCGCCTGTGAGCGAGACCTTCGGCTGCTCTTCGAAAATCTCGAACTGAGCCTGTGCAGTGGCGAAATGGTACAGATCAGCGGCCCAAATGGCAGCGGCAAGACCAGTCTTTTACGCTTGTTGGCTGGCTTAATGCAGCCGACCGCAGGCCAGGTGCTGCTCAACGACCAGCCGCTGCACGAACAACGCAGTGAACTGGCGCGCATCCTGCTGTGGATCGGCCACGCCGCCGGGATCAAAGAATTGCTGAGCCCGGAAGAAAACCTCAGCTGGCTCTGCGCCCTGCACCAGCCTGCGACCCGAGAGGCTATCTGGCAAGCGCTCGACGCTGTCGGCCTGCGCGGATTCGAAGACGTCCCTTGCCACACCCTGTCGGCCGGTCAGCAGCGCCGCGTAGCGTTGGCGCGGTTGTACCTCGACAGCCCGCCCTTGTGGATTCTTGACGAGCCGTTTACCGCGCTCGACAAACAAGGTGTGGCGCAACTCGAAGAACACCTGGCGGCGCACTGTGAGCAGGGCGGCATGGTCATTCTCACCACTCACCACACGTTGACCCGCTTGCCGGCTGGCTACCGTGACATCGATCTGGGGCAATGGGCCGTATGAGTGTGTTCGGCTTGTTGGTTGCCCGTGAGGCTCGTCTGTTGTTTCGCCGCCCGGCGGAACTGGCCAATCCGCTGGTATTCTTCGCCATTGTGGTTTCCCTGTTCCCGCTGGCGGTCGGACCCGAGTCTCAATTGTTGCAAACTTTGTCTCCGGGACTGGTCTGGGTGGCGGCGTTGTTGTCGGTTTTACTGTCGCTGGACGGGCTTTTTCGCAGTGATTTCGAAGACGGTTCCCTGGAACAGTGGGTCCTTTCGCCGCACCCCCTGGCGCTTCTGGTGTTGGCCAAGGTGCTGGCACACTGGGTGTTTTCCGGCCTGGCCCTGGTGCTGCTCGCCCCCTTGCTGGCATTGATGCTGGGTTTGCCAACCGCCTGTCTGCCGGTGTTGCTGCTGTCTTTGTTGCTGGGGACACCCGTGCTGAGCTTGCTCGGTGCGGTGGGCGCGGCGCTGACGGTAGGATTAAAGCGCGGCGGCCTGTTGCTGGCTTTGCTGATCCTGCCGTTGTACATACCGGTATTGATTCTCGGCAGTGGCGCCCTGCAGGCGGCTTTGCTGGGCATGCCGGCGACTGGTTATCTCCTATGGCTGGGTAGCCTGACGGCCTTGGCGATAACCCTGACACCCTTTGCAATAGCTGCTGGCCTGAAGATCAGCGTCGGCGAATAATAATGAGGTCTGGTCGTTTTTTGATCGCTTTCTTTTGAAAAAAAGGCAGACCCTTGGCTCTTCATAGCGAAGAGCAACCGTGATGGAAACAGCAATGAACTGGACCTGGTTTCATAAGCTCGGCTCGCCCAAATGGTTTTACGGCATCAGTGGCAAATGGCTGCCGTGGCTGAGCGTCGCGGCGTTGCTGCTGATTAGCGTCGGCGTAGTCTGGGGTTTGGCCTTCGCGCCACCGGACTACCAGCAAGGCAACAGCTTTCGCATCATCTACATTCACGTTCCGGCCGCAATGCTGGCGCAGTCCTGTTACGTGATGCTGGCGGTGTGCGGCATTGTCGGGCTGGTGTGGAAGATGAAACTGGCCGACGTCGCCCTGCAATGCGCGGCGCCCATCGGTGCCTGGATGACTGCGGTGGCGCTGGTCACCGGGGCGATTTGGGGCAAACCGACCTGGGGTTCGTGGTGGGTCTGGGATGCGCGGCTGACCTCGATGCTGATTCTGCTGTTTCTGTATTTCGGACTGATTGCCCTTGGCAACGCCATCAGCAATCGCGACAGCGCGGCGAAGGCTTGCGCGGTATTGGCGATTGTCGGCGTGATCAACATCCCAATCATCAAGTACTCGGTGGAGTGGTGGAGCACCCTGCACCAGGGCGCGACCTTCAGCCTGACCGAAAAACCAGCGATGCCCGCCGAGATGTGGTTGCCATTGCTGTTCACGGTGCTGGGTTTTTACTGTTTCTTCGGTGCGGTGTTGCTGCTGCGAATGCGCCTTGAAGTGCTCAAGCGCGAATCGCGAGCGAGTTGGGTGAAGACCGAAGTACAGAACAGCCTGGAGGCCGCTCGATGAGTTTTGCTTCATTCGGCGATTTCCTCGCCATGGGCCATCATGCCCTGTATGTCTGGTCAGCCTATGGCATCTGCCTGGCGGTATTGGCCTTCAACGTGGCGGCGCCGATCCTGGCCCGCAAGCGGTATCTGCAACAAGAGGCGCGTCGTTTGCGCCGGGAGAACGGCAAGTGAATCCGCTGCGTAAAAAGCGTCTTATTATCATTCTCGCGATCCTGGTGGGGGTTGGCGCCGCTGTCGGCCTTGCCCTGAGCGCCCTGCAGCAGAACATCAATCTTTTTTATACGCCGACCCAGATCGCCAACGGCGAAGTCCCGCACGACACGCGCATTCGTGCTGGCGGGATGGTGGAGAAGGGCTCGCTGCAACGTACCGGCGACTCGCTGGACGTCACGTTCATCGTCACCGACTTCAACAAGTCCGTGACCATCACCTATCGCGGTATCCTTCCAGACTTGTTTCGAGAAGGTCAGGGCATCGTTGCTCTGGGCAAACTCAACGCTGACGGCGTGGTGGTGGCCGATGAGGTGCTGGCCAAACACGATGAGAAGTACATGCCGCCCGAAGTGGCCAAGGCCCTGAAAGACAGTGGCATGTCGGCTCCCGCACCTGCCAAAGAGGGTTAACTGATGACGTCTGCAATCTTCATCCCCGAATTGGGTCAACTGGCGATGATTCTGGCGCTGTGCTTCGCGGTGGTTCAGGCCATCGTGCCATTGCTGGGAGCCTGGCGCGGCGACCGCTTGTGGATGAGCCTCGCGCAACCGGCTGCCTGGGGCCAGTTTACGTTTCTGGTGTTTGCGTTTGGTAGCCTGACGTATGCCTTCATGACAGACGACTTCTCTGTCGCCTATGTCGCCAACAACTCCAACAGCGCATTGCCGTGGTACTACAAATTCAGCGCGGTCTGGGGCGCTCACGAAGGGTCGCTACTGCTCTGGGCGTTGATTCTCGGCGGCTGGACGTTCGCGGTTTCAGTGTTCTCCCGGCAGTTGCCGCAGGTGATGCTGGCGCGGGTACTGGCGGTGATGGGCATGATCAGCACTGGCTTCCTGCTGTTTTTGATCCTCACCTCCAACCCGTTCGCACGCATCCTGCCGCAGATTCCGGTGGACGGTCACGACCTCAACCCGTTGTTGCAAGACATTGGCCTGATCGTTCACCCGCCGATGCTCTACATGGGTTATGTCGGTTTCTCCGTGGCGTTTGCTTTTGCCATCGCCGCGTTGCTGGGGGGGCGTCTTGATGCGGCGTGGGCACGCTGGTCACGCCCTTGGACCATCGTTGCCTGGGCGTTCCTCGGTATCGGTATCACGCTGGGCTCCTGGTGGGCTTACTACGAACTCGGCTGGGGCGGCTGGTGGTTCTGGGACCCGGTGGAAAACGCTTCCTTCATGCCCTGGCTGGTGGGCACGGCGCTGATTCACTCGCTGGCGGTCACGGAAAAACGGGGTGTGTTCAAGAGCTGGACCGTGTTGCTGGCCATCGCTGCGTTTTCATTGAGCTTGCTGGGCACTTTCCTGGTGCGCTCCGGTGTGCTGACCTCAGTGCATGCGTTTGCGTCGGACCCTGAGCGCGGGGTGTTCATCCTGATCTTCCTGCTGTTCGTGGTCGGCGGCTCGCTGACGCTGTTTGCTCTGCGCGCACCGGTGGTCAAGAGCCATGTCGGCTTTAACCTCTGGTCTCGGGAGACCCTGCTGCTGGGCAACAACCTGGTGCTGGTGGTGGCGGCGTCGATGATTTTGCTTGGCACCTTGTACCCGTTGATCCTCGACGCGATGACGGGCGCCAAGATGTCGGTTGGCCCGCCGTACTTCAATTCCTTGTTCATTCCGTTGATGGCCTTGCTGATGGTGGTGATGGCCGTTGGCATGCTGGTGCGCTGGAAAGACACCCCGGTCAAATGGCTGGTGGGCATGTTGACCCCGGTGTTGCTCGGCAGCGCCGCATTGGCGGTTGTCGCGGGTATCGCTTATGGCGATTTCAACTGGGCGGTGATTGCGACGTTCATGCTCGCTGCCTGGGTATTGCTGGCCGGTGTGCGTGACATCGTCGACAAGACTCGCCACAAAGGCCTGATCAAAGGCCTGCCGACCCTGACCCGCAGTTATTGGGGCATGCAGGTCGCTCACCTCGGCATCGCCGTGTGTGCCCTCGGCGTCGTGTTGTCGAGCCAGAACAGCGCCGAGCGCGACTTGCGCCTGGCGCCCGGCGAGTCCATGGACCTGGCCGGTTATCACTTCGTGTTCGAAGGTGCCAAGCACTACGAAGGGCCGAACTTCACGTCCGACAAGGGCACCATTCGGGTGATCCGCAATGGTAAGGAAGTCAGCGTGCTGCACCCGGAAAAACGGCTCTATACCGTGCAGAACTCGATGATGACCGAAGCCGGGATCGACGCCGGTTTCACCCGTGACCTCTATGTCGCACTCGGTGAGCCACTGGGCGATGGCGCCTGGGCAGTGCGCGTTCACGTCAAACCGTTTGTGCGCTGGATTTGGTTCGGCGGATTGCTCACCGGTTTTGGCGGGTTACTCGCGGCGCTGGATCGCCGTTATCGGGTCAAGGTTAAAAGCCGCGTGCGTGAAGCGCTCGGCATGACGGGAGCCGTTGCATGAGACGTTGGTTGATGCTGTTACCACTGGCGATGTTTCTGGTGGTGGCTGTTTTTCTATATCGCGGTCTGTACCTGGACCCGGCCGAGTTGCCCTCGGCCATGATCGGCAAGCCTTTTCCGGAGTTTTCGCTGCCCGCAGTCCAAGGCGGCAAGACCCTGACCAAGGCGGATATCCTCGGTAAACCGGCGTTGGTCAACGTATGGGGCACCTGGTGCATTTCCTGCCGGGTCGAGCACCCGGTGTTGAACAAACTGGCGCAGCAGGGCGTGCTGATCTACGGCATCAACTACAAGGACGTTAACGCCGACGCCTTGAAGTGGCTGGTGGAATTTCACAACCCCTACCAACTGGACATCCGCGACGAGGACGGCTCCCTGGGCCTGAATCTCGGCGTGTACGGCGCCCCGGAAACCTTCTTTATCGACGCCAAGGGCATCATCCGCGACAAGTATGTCGGCGTCATTGATGAACAAGTCTGGCGCGAGAAACTGGCGGCCAAATATCAGGCACTGGTCGATGAGGCCACGCCATGAAGCGCTGGATAGCCGCCGCGGTGCTGGGGTTGAGCATGGCCGGCGTGGCACACGCAGCCATCGACACCTACGAGTTTGCCAAAGACGGTGATCGGGAGCGTTTTCGCGAGCTGACCAAAGAACTGCGCTGCCCCAAGTGTCAGAATCAGGACCTTGCCGACTCCAACGCACCGATTGCTGCCGATTTGCGCAAAGAGATTTTTCGCATGCTGGGCGAGGGCAAGGACAACCAGCAGATCATCGACTTCATGGTCGATCGTTATGGTGATTTCGTCCGCTACAAACCCGCTCTGAACACCACGACCGCCCTGCTCTGGTTTGGCCCCGCCGGCCTGTTGCTGGGAGGGGTGGTGGTCATCGCCGTGATCGTCCGCCGGCGTCGCGTACAACGCGATGACGTCCAGGATGAGCTTTCTGCCGAGGAGCGCGAGCGCCTCGACCACCTGTTGGATAAAAACCAAGAATGATTGATTTCTGGCTCGCTGCAGGTCTGCTACTTCTGGTTGCCCTGAGTTTTCTGTTGATCCCGGTTTTGCGTGGCCGTCGCGCTCAGCTCGAAGAGGATCGTACTGCCCTGAACGTCGCGCTCTATCAAGAACGTGTGGCTGAGTTGCAGACTCAGCAGGAAGAGGGTGTGCTTGACGCTGCGCAAATGGACACCGGTCGCGCTGAAGCTGCGCGCGAATTGCTGGCCGACACTGAAGGCGTCACTGCGCCGCGTGTGTCGCGCCTGGGCAAGCCGTTGCCGTTACTGGCGGCCATTTTGGTGCCGGTACTGGGACTGGGTTTGTACCTGCATTTTGGCGCCAGCGATAAGGTTGAGCTGACCCGTGAGTTCGCCCAGGCGCCTCAGTCAATGGAGGAGATGACCCGGCGCCTGGAACGTGCGGTAGCCGCGCAACCTGATTCGGCTGAAGGCTTGTATTTTCTTGGCCGCACTTATATGGCTCAAGATCGTCCTGGCGACGCGGCGAAGATCTTCGAGCGTACCGTCAACCTCGCCGGTCGCCAGCCGGAATTGCTCGGTCAATGGGCGCAGGCTCAGTACTTCGCTGATGGCAAGAAGTGGTCGGACAAGGTTCAAGCCCTTACCGACGAAGCATTGAAGGCCGATCCGAAAGAAGTGACCAGCCTTGGCCTGCTCGGCATTGCTGCATTTGAGAGCGAGCGTTACCAGGACGCTATCGACTACTGGAATCGCCTGCTGGTGCAATTGCCACCTGACGATAATTCGCGCAGCGCGTTGCAAGGCGGGATCGTGCGCGCCACCGAGAAACTTGAAGCCAGTGGCCGTCGGGTTGCCCAGGCGCCAGCGGCCAAAGTCGCGGCGCTGCTCAAGGTTCGAGTCGATCTGGCACCCGCCCTCAAGGCCAAGGTCCAGCCCGGCGACAGCGTGTTCATTTTTGCGCGCGCCACTTCCGGTCCTCCGGCACCGTTGGCGGCCAAGCGGTTGACCGTGGCTGATCTGCCGACGACCGTCGAACTGAGCGATGCCGACGCTATGATGCCGCAGTTGAAACTGTCTAACTTCCCTGAAGTCCAACTGGTTGCGCGCATTTCCCGTGCCGGTCAACCGACTGCCGGCGAATGGGTCGGTCGCAACCAGCCCCTGGCCAGCAGCACCACTGCGCCGCAACACCTGACCATCGACAGCCCGGATAAATAATAGGAATCAGCACCATGACCGCCATTGCTCGTATCACCCTGCTCAGTCTTGTCCTGGGGTTAAGCGCGTGTGCGGTCCATCGGCCACCTGAACAAACGCTGCCGCCGATCCCACCTTCAGGGCCGCGCACCACACCGGCCCCGACACCGGATCAGCCGACGACCCCCATCAAATCGTCCAAACCTGTACCGCGGACCTCTGCCAGCTTCGCGCCGCCACCGGGCGGTAGCAGTCACTGGGATGCCAAGCTGGGCGTCTATGTCCTTGAGGACCAGACCGATACCTTCTATCGCCAGCGCACTTATTACCGCTGGAGCGACGGCTGGAGCCGTTCGATCAGCCCCAACGGCCCCTGGGAAGCGACGGATATCCATGGCGTTCCGGCCGGGTTGGGACGCCTGCACCAGGATTGAGTAATGGCCTGAGCCTGCGCAGGTCAGGACCGCCTCTGCAACCGTCTCCGTTCAAGGGCTTGAACGACCGGGCCAGTCACTGGTGCGCAACCCATCGAGCGAGATGCCAGCATCCATCGGCGGCCTCTTCAGTCGCCGCCACCAGCCCTTCGCGCTGTACAGGCCTGCCCATCACACGCGGTAAAACAACCGGGCGTCGCGCTTTGGATTTTTGTGCTTGAGTAAATATAACTCTAGGGTTATTTTTGTTTGGGCCGGAGCAAGGAGGCGGATGGTGCAAAGTAGGTTATTGATGAAGGAATTGATGGAGGCGGGCTGGGTGCTGGACCGGGTTGTCGGCAGTCATCATATTTTTACTCACCGTTACAACCCTTACACGATCCCCGTCCCGCATCCAAAAAAGGATTTGCCGATCGGTACGGTCAAAAGCATCAGGAGGCGAGCGGGGCTCTATTGCCCGCAAGCCAGTTACGCAGGAGATCCATAATGCAATATCCAATCTGTATCGAATGGGGCGACGAGAGCACCGCCATCGGTATCCAGATCCCCGACATTCCTGGCGCTGTCACGGCCGGGGATTCGTTCGAAGACGCCTATAACGCGGCCGTCGAAATTGCCCACATTCTGTTGCAGGAAATAGTGGCGGACGGGGAGACGATTCCAATGCCGACCTCAGCCGCTGTGCATCGTGGCAATCCGGAGTTTGCCGAGATGGGCTGGGGGATGCTCGAACTGGACATTTCGCCCTACCTGGGCAAGACCGAGAAGGTCAACGTGACACTGCCCGGTTATGTGATTCAGCGTATCGACCGGTATGTGCGCGAGCACAACGTTAAAAGTCGCTCTTCTTTTCTGGCGGACGCGGCACTGGAGAAGCTGGTCAGGCACTGAAGGGTGTCAGCTACCTCGCCATCGCGGGCAAACCTTTGTGCTTAAAGGCTCAAAGCTCGCCCGCGATGTTTTTTATGCGTTAAGCCGTCGCCAGCGAAGGCTTCTGCGAAGCACTCAAAAAGCGCAGTAACGCCAGCAGTGGGAAGGCACTACCCACGATCACGATCCACAACCAACCGCCATGCTCATACACCGCACTGGCCAGCGACGAACCCAATGCCCCGCCGATGAAGATGCTGGTCATGTACAACGCATTCAGGCGGCTGCGACTTTTCGCGTCGAGGGCGTAGACCGCACGCTGGCCGAGGACCATGTTCATCTGCACGCAGAAGTCGAGCATGACGCCGGTCACTGCCAGGCCGATGACGCTGTAGAGCGGATGGATGAAGGCCGGTAGGAAACTCAGCGTGGCGAATATCAGGGCCAGCAGTGACGCGAGGCGGGTGTGCCCGGCATCAGCCAGTCGTCCGGCAATGGGCGCGGCGATGGCACCGATGGCCCCAACCAGAGCGAAGATTGCAATCTGGGTTTGGCTCAGACCATGGTTGCGCGCCAACTCCAGGGGCACGGCGGTCCAGAACAGGCTGAACGTGGCGAACATGCAACCCTGGTAAAACGCGCGCTGACGCAGCACCGGTTGCTGGCGCAGCAACGTCCAGAGAGACCCCAGTAGCTGGCCATAAGAAGCCTTGTGATCAGGCGTGCGCTTGGGAATGGTTAACGCAAGCACAATGCTGATCGCGGCCATCAATACCGCCGCAATTACAAACATTGCCCGCCAGCCAAAGTGGTCTGCCACCACGCTGGACACAGGGCGCGCGAGCAGAATCCCCAACAGCAAACCGCCCATGATCCCGCCGACCACACGGCCGCGAGACTCTTCCGGCGCCAGGTGTGCGGCCAGAGGAATCAGGATCTGCACCGAAACTGAGCTGAAACCAACGAGTAGCGAGATCAGTAAAAACACATTGGGCTGATCAGTGAACGCGGCGCCCAGCAAACTGACAATCGCCACCAGGGTGGTGATAATCATCAGCTTGCGGTTTTCCAGCAGGTCGCCCAGCGGCACCAGGAAGAACAGGCCTAGCGCGTAACCGATCTGCGTCAATGAAACAATGAAGCTGGCCATGGTGCTGGACAGACCAATGTCCGGCGCGATGAGGCCGATGATCGGTTGAGCGTAATAGATGTTGGCAACGATGGCGCCGCAGCAAAAGGCAAACAGCAGCACCATGCCGCGGGTCATTGTTACGGTGCTGGTGTGGGGCACCTGGGTCGCTGGATTCATAACGTGTCTCGCTGAACGGAGGAATGCGCGCAGGCTAAAGGGCTGGCCAAAACGGCGGAAGAGCGGATCGATTGATAGTCATCATTGCTCTGAGGAATGATCACGGAGCATTGTTGCGGCGGGTCGCGGATTTGCCCGTCCCGAGGAATGCCTGCGATGATACATTCACTTACATCCTGTTCGATAGCGTGCTTCTCTTTTCAACCTGCAGGTGTTTATCCCCCTGCGCTTTCTTAACGCTCCATTACCGGAAGCTATGTCCATGAATGTGAAGTTCCGTCACCTGATTCGCGGCGTCTCGGCGTTTACTTTGATCACCTTATTCACCTCCGGCCTGGCGCACGCCGAAGACGCACCCGGCATGCGCATCGGCGTGCGCGGCGAGATCACTGGCGTCAGCGCCGACGCCTTGAAAGTCCATGCCAACAGCGGCGAAAACGTGACCATCAACTTGACCAAGGACACCAAAGTCCGCGCCGTCACGCTGGCCAATATCGAAGACATCAAGCCAGGGAGCTACATTGGTTCTGCCGCTGTTCCTCAGGCCGACGGCACACTCAAGGCATTGGAAGTTCATGTATTCCCACCGGAACTGGCTGGCAGCGGGGAAGGCCATCGGCCTTTCGACCTGGCCAAAGGTAGCAGCATGACCAATGGCAGCGTCGGCGATCTGGTGGTCAGTAATGGCCGTACCTTGACCGTCAACTACAAGGGTGGCCAGCAGAAGATTCTGGTGCCGGAAGACGTGCCTATCGTCAACCTGATGCCCGGTGATCGCAGCCTGCTCAAGGTCGGGGCCAAGATCGTGATGTTTGTGACTCAAAGTGCCGACGGTACGCTCACGGCCCAGTCGATTTCTGCCGGCAAGGATGGCTTGAAACCGCCGATGTGACGGCGAGCAATTGCGGTCCACAAAAAAGGCGACCGTTGCAGGTCGCCTTTTTCATCGGTCTCAGCGCTTACTGCGCATAAATCTGATCGAAGATCCCGCCATCGTTGAAGTGCGTTTTCTGGACGGTGCGCCAGTCACCAAACGTTTTTTCGACTGACAGGAAGTCCACTTTCGGGAAGCGGTCCGTGTATTTGGCCAGCACCGCCGGGTCACGCGGGCGCAGGTAGTTCGCCGCCGCAATTTCCTGGCCTTCCGGCGACCAGAGGTATTTGAGATATTCCTCGGCCACCGCGCGGGTGCCTTTTTTATCGACGACTTTATCCACCACGCTCACCGGTGGCTCGGCCTCGGCGGAAACACTCGGGTAGATCACTTCAAACTGGTCGCGGCCAAACTCACGAGCAATCATTTCTGCTTCGTTTTCGAAGGTCACCAGTACGTCGCCGATCTGGTTAGTCATGAACGTGGTCGTTGCCGCGCGGCCACCGGTATCCAGCACCGGGGCTTGTTTGAACAGTTTGCCGACGAAGGCTTTGGCTTTGTTTTCGTCTCCGCCGTTTTTCAGCACATAGCCCCAGGCCGAGAGGTAGGTGTAGCGGCCATTACCTGACGTTTTCGGGTTTGGCACGATCACTTGCACGCCGTCCTTGAGTAGGTCGGGCCAGTCTTTCAGGGCTTTTGGGTTGCCCTTGCGAACGATGAACACGGTGGCTGAGGTGAATGGCGCGCTGTTATTCGGCAAGCGTGTCACCCAGTTTTCGGGTACCAGTTTGCCGTTGTCCGCCAGGGCGTTGATGTCGGTGGCCATGTTCATCGTAATGACGTCAGCCGGCAGGCCGTCGATGACTGAGCGCGCCTGTTTGCTGGAGCCGCCAAAAGACATCTGCAAGGTGATGTTTTCGTTGTGCTCGGCTTGCCAGTGTTTCTGAAAGGCAGCGTTGTAGTCTTTGTAGAAATCGCGCATCACGTCGTAGGAAACGTTGAGCAGGGTCGGTGCGGCCTGGGCCATGCTGGCCAGCGTAAGGCCGGCGGCAAGAAGTGAGGCGCCAAAGAATTTTTTCACTGCGCATTCCTTTGTTTTATAAATGTCAGGCCTGAAATTGAGGCAATTTGCCAGCGACTATAGCGGGTGCCTCAAAGTCCTTTAAAGATTAAAAAGTGCTGTGCTTATTCCATTTTTTTGAACAGTGCATTGCCGCACCGTGAGCAAAACGCTGCACTGGGTTCGTGGCTGCTTTTCTCGCATACCGGGCAGTTGTGTTGCTGTTGTTCGCCGCGCATCGCACTGGCCAGTTCAGCGGTGAAAATCCCGGTCGGGACGGCGATGATCGAATAACCGGTGATCATCACCATCGACGAAATTATTTGCCCCAGTACGGTCTTCGGCACGATGTCGCCATAGCCTACGGTGGTCAACGTGACGATCGCCCAGTAGATGCCTTTCGGGATACTGGTAAAGCCATGTTCCGGGCCTTCTACCACATACATCAAGGTGCCAAACACGGTCACCAGCGTGCAGACGCCGAGCAGAAACACGAGGATTTTCTGCTTGCTGCCCCGCAGGGCGTCGAGCAGGTAATGGGCCTGCTTCAGGTAGGGGCCGAGTTTGAGCACTCGGAAAATCCGCAACATCCGGATGATGCGAATGATCAGCAGGTACTGCGCGTCGCTGTAATACAGCGCGAGAATACCCGGCACGATCGCCAGTAAATCCACCAGCCCGTAAAAGCTGAAGGCGTAACGCAGCGGCTTGGGCGAGCAGTAAAGACGCAGGATGTACTCGCCCAAAAAGATGACCGTGAAACCCCACTCGATGTACGCCAACAGGTCGGCGTAGTTCTGGTGAACGGTGTCGATGCTGTCCATGATCACGATCACCAGACTGGCGAGAATGATCAGCAACAGAGTGCTGTCAAAGCGCCGGCCCGCCACCGTATCGGTCTGGAAAATCATCACATACAGGCGATTACGCCACGTGTCGTTGCGGTTCATGCCGTTCGCCTTGACCCTAAATCAGCGCAGCCTAGGTCGATTCTCCCCATGAACGCAAGGCGCGCTGTCTGCGGCCGACGCGTTGAGCACCCTAGCGCCGGCCCGAATCAGCCAGCAGGCGAGGATGAAGGGCGCGGTCAGTGTGCTCAGGCCCAGTGCCGAGAAGCCGGGTGTGAGCAACACCGCCAGCACAATGCCGAGCAGGGGCAGCCAGGGTTGACGCCGCACCTGGCTGAAGGCGAGGGCGGCGAGGACTGGGTTATAGCTGCTCAATCCCAACAGCGCGCTTCGGGTTTCGTGATTGAGCAGGGCGAAGCCCAGGCCCACGGCAGAACCCAGTAGCGCCCACAAAAAAGCCCTGCGGTCTGCAATCAGCAGTCCTGCCGCGATCAGTGCGCCGGCCAGAGGGTGACCGAGAAACATAACCTGGCCAAAGCCTTTCAATGACGCCGCGACCAGGTTGAGGGTGTTCAGCTCAATAAAAGGCACCGGGTGCCGCGGCACAGCAAACGCCAGCAGCAACCAGCCAAAACCGACGAAGGGCGCCGTGTAGGCCGGTAGGCTCTGATGGTTTCGAGCGCGCTTGAGCCATTGCTGGGTCAGCATTGCGCTCAGGCCGGCGCAAGCGATGATCAGCGGTGGCAGCAGGGCGGACCAATTGAAGTAAAGACTGAGCAGCAGGCCGAGCAGGACACCGTTGTAGCTGAATAACCCGGCCTGGCGATCAGCCTTCGGGTAGCCACGCTGCTGCGCGGTGAGCAGCCCTGCGACGCCGCCCAGCAGCGCGCCGCCGAGCAGTGCCGGAGCGCTGAATAGAATCGCCAACAGACACAACAGGCCGCACAGCGGATGGCGCTGAAGAAATATCTGGCTGAAACCGTTGAGCAGGGCGGTCGCCCAGTCGGGGCAGTGGGTGTTGAAGTGGTTGGCAGGCATGATGAAGTCTGTGGCGTGTCTGGAGGGATCGAATTGGCTCATTCGTGAGCAGGCTTGTTCCCACACTGAATCTTTGTTCAGTCGTCAGATTTGCAGACAGTACAAATCAACGGTGGGAGCGAGCCTGCGTGTGAAAGGGCCGCTAAAGGCGCTAAATCAACGTCTCGATTCGCAACGAATTCGTCGACCCCGGCTGTCCAAATGGCACGCCTGCGGTAATCAACAAGGTGTCGCCACGCTTAGCCATGCCCTGTGCCTGAGCAATTTCCAGCGCCGTCGAGCACACCTCGTCCACCTGCCGCAGCCGATCATTGACCACCGAATGCACGCCCCACGCCACGGTCAGGCGGCGAGCGGCTTGCAAGTTCGGCGTCAGGTTGAGGATGGGCACGGTCGGGCGCTCGCGCGCTGCACGCAGGCTGGAAGTGCCTGACTCGCTGTAATTCACCAGCACCGCCACTGGCAACACGTTACTGATACGGCGAATCGCGCAACTGATTGCATCGGAAACAGTGGCTTCGGCCTTCGGTCGGCTCACGTCCAGTTGGGCCTGATAGTCCGGGCCGTTTTCCACTTGGCGAATGATCTTGCTCATCATCTGCACGGCTTCCAGCGGGTAGTCGCCGGACGCGGTTTCCGCCGACAACATCACCGCATCAGCACCTTCGGCTACCGCATTGGCCACGTCGGTGACTTCCGCGCGGGTCGGCGCCGGGGAGAAACGCATCGATTCGAGCATCTGGGTCGCTACCACCACCGGTTTGCCCAGTTCGCGGCATATGCTGATGATGTTTTTCTGAATCTGCGGCACGCTTTCGGCCGGCACTTCCACACCTAAATCACCGCGAGCCACCATGATCGCGTCGCTCAACTCGGCGATTTCTCGCAGTTGAGTCACCGCCGACGGTTTCTCTATCTTGGCCATCAAAAACGCTTTGGCGCCGATCAATGCGCGAGCTTCTTGAATGTCTTCCGGACGCTGCACAAACGACAGCGCCACCCAGTCCACACCCAACTCCAGACCGAAGCTCAGGTCGCGACGATCTTTGGCCGTCAGTGGGCTCAGGTCGAGCACCGCTTGCGGCACGTTGACGCCTTTGCGGTCTGACAGTTCGCCGCCATTGAGCACCGTGGTGTCGATGGCGTCGGTGTACGTCGTCACTACCCGCAGGCGTAACTTGCCATCGTCCAGCAGCAGGTCCATGCCCGGCTTTAGTGCGGCAATAATTTCCGGGTGTGGCAGGTTGACCCGGCGTTCATCTCCCGGTGTTGGATCAAGGTCCAGGCGCAAGGCTTGGCCGCGATGCAGTTGCACCTTGCCCTCTGCGAATTTGCCGACCCGCAGTTTCGGGCCTTGCAGGTCCATCAGAATGCCCAGCGGGTAATTCAATTGGCGCTCGACTTCGCGAATCCACTGAAAGCGTTGCGCGTGGTCGGCGTGATCGCCGTGGCTGAAGTTCAGGCGAAAAATGTTCACGCCGGCCTGCACCAGTTCGCGGATGTCGTCGATACCCTGAGTGGCCGGACCGAGGGTGGCGAGTATTTTGACTTTTTTGTCAGGCGTCATAGTGGGGGCTCTCAAGAATCAGAATGGCGCGGAAGTCGTTGACGTTGGTGCGGGTCGGCTCGGTGACGATCAGGGCATCCAGCGCCTCGAAATAGCCGTAGCCATTGTTGTTATCCAGCTCATCGCTGGCGCTCAAACCGAGGGCGGCGGCGCGGGCGTAGCTGTCTGGGGTCATGATCGCGCCAGCGTTGTCTTCGGAGCCATCGATGCCATCCGTGTCACCGGCCAGGGCGTAAACGCCTGGCAGACCTTTGAGGCTGTCGGTCAAGCTGAGCAGGAATTCGGCATTGCGTCCGCCACGACCGTTGCCGCGCACGGTGACCGTGGTTTCGCCACCGGAGAGGATCACGCAGGGGGCTGCCAGCGGCTGACCGTGCAGGACAATTTGCCGAGCGATGCCGGCATGTACTTTTGCCACGTCCCGGGACTCACCTTCCAGGTCACCCAAAATCAATGGGCTGAAACCGGCCTGACGGCATTTCACGGCGGCCGCTTCCAGCGATTGCTGCGCACGAGCAATCAGTTGGAAATGACTGCGGGCCAGGCTCGGATCGCCGGGTTTGACGGTTTCCGATTCCGGACTTTGCAGCCAGGTGCGGATCGAGGTCGGGATTTCAATGTTGTAGCGTTTGAGAATCGCCAGGGCTTCGGCCGATGTGCTTGGATCGGCCACGGTTGGGCCGGAGGCGATGACCGTGGCGAGGTCGCCCGGAACATCGGAAATCGCGTAGGTATACACCGTGGCCGGCCAGCAGGCTTTGCCCAGGCGTCCGCCCTTGATCGCCGAAAGGTGTTTGCGCACGCAATTCATCTCGCCGATAGTCGCGCCGGATTTGAGCAGGTCTTTGTTGATCGATTGTTTGTCGGCCAGGGTGATGCCATCGGCTGGCAGGGCGAGTAGCGCAGAGCCACCGCCCGAGAGTAGGAAGATCACTCGGTCGTCTTCGGTCAGGTTGCTGACTAACGCCAGTACGCGTTTGGCAACGGCTAAACCTGCGGCATCCGGCACCGGGTGAGCCGCTTCAACCACTTCGATTTTTTCGCACGGGGCGCCGTGACCGTAGCGAGTCACCACTAACCCTGAGACGTCACCCTGCCAGCAACGCTCGACCACTTGGGCCATGGCCGCTGCGGCTTTGCCAGCACCGATGACGATCACCCGACCGCTGCGATCGTTGGGCAAAAAGGCTTCGAGAACGTGTTGCGGATGGGCCGCGTCGATGGCTGTGGCAAACAGCTCGCGCAGCAGGTGTTGCGGATCGACCGACATAGCGGGCTCCCGGGGATTTCTTGTTATTGGGTTTGACGTTGATCGTTTCCACGCTCCGCGTGGGAACGATCAGTGTCGAGCAGGGTTTATTTTTTATCGCGAATCGAGAAATTCGCCATGTGCTCCAGGCCCTTGATCAGCGCTGAGTGGTCCCAGTTGCTGCCGCCAATGGCGGCGCAAGTGCTGAACACTTGCTGGGTGTTGGCGGTGTTTGGCAGGTTGATGCCCAGCTCTTTGGCGCCTTGCAGCGCCAGGTTCAGGTCCTTCTGGTGCAGGCTGATGCGGAAGCCTGGGTCGAAGGTGCCTTTGATCATGCGCTCGCCGTGTACTTCGAGGATTTTCGACGACGCGAAACCACCCATCAGTGCCTCACGGACCTTGGCCGGATCGGCGCCGTTTTTCGAGGCAAACAGCAGGGCTTCGGCCACGGCCTGAATGTTCAGCGCGACGATGATCTGGTTCGCCACTTTTGCGGTTTGGCCATCACCGTTGGCACCCACCAGGGTGATGTTCTTGCCCATGGCCTGGAACAGCGGCAGGGCACGTTCGAAGGCATTGGCGTCGCCGCCGATCATGATGCTCAGGGTCGCCGCCTTGGCGCCGACTTCACCACCGGACACGGGGGCATCGAGGTATTGCGCACCTTTTTCGTTGATCCGCGCGGCGAAAGCTTTGGTGGCGGTGGGCGAGATCGAACTCATGTCGATCACGACTTTGCCTTTGCCCACACCGGCTGCTACGCCGTCGGCGCGAAACAGCACGTCTTCGACCTGTGGAGTATCCGGCACCATGACGATGATGAATTCGGCTTCCTGGGCGACTTCTTTCGGGTTGGCCAGGGCGATGGCGCCAGCGGCGATCAGGTCAGCTGGTGCGGCGTCGTGATGCGCCGACAGGAACAGGCTGTGACCGGCTTTCTGCAGGTTCAATGCCATTGGATGGCCCATGATGCCGGTGCCGATAAATCCGATTTTAGCCATGAGAAATTCCTCTTGTTTTTAGTGCGGCTTCACGCAAATAGGGACGTGCTGCGTCAGATTGCGTTATGAGTTTTCAGCCAGCTCAAACCCGCTTCCGTAGTGGTCAGCGGTTTGTATTCGCAGCCGACCCATCCCTGATAACCGATGCGGTCCAGGTGTTCGAACAGGAAGCGATAGTTGATTTCTCCCGTGCCCGGTTCGTTGCGTCCTGGGTTATCGGCCAACTGGATGTGATTGATTTCACCCAAGTGCGCGGCCATGGTGCGGGCCAGGTCGCCTTCCATGATTTGCATGTGGTAGATGTCGTATTGCAGAAACAGGTTGGCGCTGCCGACCTGCTCGCGAATCGACAGGGCTTGCGCGGTGTTGTTCAGGTAAAAGCCTGGAATGTCGCGGGTGTTGATCGCTTCCATCACCAGTTTGATACCCGCCGCTTGAAGCTTGTCAGCGGCGTACTTGAGGTTGGCCACGAAGGTGTTTTTCGCGGTGGCCTCTTCGACGTCGGGAGGACGAATGCCGGCCAGGCAGTTGACCTGGGTGTTGCCCAACACCTTGGCGTAAGCAATCGCCAGGTCGACCCCAGCTCGGAATTCTTCGACCCGGTCTGGCAGGCACGCGATACCGCGCTCACCTTTGGTCCAGTCGCCGGCGGGCAGGTTGAACAGCACTTGGACCAGGCCGTTGGCGTCAAGCTTGGCCTTGATCTCGGCGGAGCTGAAGTCGTAAGGAAACAAGTATTCGACACCATTGAAGCCGGCCTTGGCGGCAGCGTCGAAACGGGCAAGAAAATCCTGCTCGGTGAACAGCACGGACAGGTTGGCTGCGAAACGCGGCATGGTGGTCTCCCGTATAGGTGTGAGGGCCCCTGTGGGAGCGAGCCTGTTTGCGACAGCGGTGTGTCAGACAACATGGATGTTGAATGTGCCGGCCTCATCGCGAGCAGGCTCGCTACCATAGGTGTATCGGTCAGCGGTTAATCGAGCAGCGAAATCGCGGTCGGCGCGTCGTTGCCGACCAGCGCCAGGTCTTCGAATTCGTTGACCGCGTTGATCTCGGTACCCATGGAAATATTAGTCACCCGCTCCAGAATAATCTCGACGATCACTGGCACCTTGAACTCTTCCATCAGTTCCTGAGCCTTGCGCAGGGCAGGCTGGATTTGTGCCGGTTCGAATACCCGCAGCGCCTTGCAGCCCAGGCCCTCGGCTACTGCGACGTGATCGACCCCGTAACCGTTGAGTTCCGGCGCGTTGAGGTTATCGAAGGACAGCTGCACACAGTAGTCCATGTCGAAACCGCGCTGAGACTGGCGAATCAGCCCCAGGTACGAGTTGTTCACCACCACGTGGATGTACGGCAGTTTGAACTGCGCGCCCACCGCCAACTCTTCAATCATGAACTGGAAGTCGTAGTCGCCCGAGAGTGCCACCACTTTGCGGGTTGGATCAGCCTTGACCACGCCCAGCGCTGCTGGAATGGTCCAGCCCAACGGGCCGGCCTGACCGCAGTTGATCCAGTGCCGCGGTTTGTAGACGTGCAGGAACTGCGCGCCGGCAATTTGCGACAGACCGATGGTGCTGACGTAGCAGGTGTCTTTGCCGAACACCTGGTTCATCTCTTCGTAAACGCGCTGCGGCTTGACCGGTACGTTGTCGAAGTGAGTCTTGCGGTGCAGGCTGGCTTTGCGCTGCTGGCAATCTTGCAGCCAGGCGCTACGGTTCTTCAGTTTGCCGGCGGCTTGCCACTCGCGAGCGACTTCGATAAAGACCGTCAGCGCCGCCGCTGCGTCTGAAACGATGCCCAGGTCGGGGGTAAATACGCGGCCGATTTGCGTCGGCTCGATGTCCACGTGGATGAACTTGCGGCCCTCGGTGTAGACGTCGATCGAACCGGTGTGGCGGTTGGCCCAGCGGTTGCCGAGACCCAGCACCACGTCGGATTTGAGCATCGTCGCGTTGCCGTAGCGGTGCGAGGTTTGCAGGCCAACCATGCCGACCATCAATGGGTGATCGTCCGGGATGGTGCCCCAGCCCATAAGGGTCGGGATCACTGGAATACCGGTCAGCTCGGCGAACTCCACCAGCAGTTCGCTGGCGTCGGCATTGATGATGCCACCACCGGCTACCAGCAACGGACGCTCAGCCTGGTCGAGCATGGCCAGGGCCTTTTCGATTTGCACGCGGTTAGCGGTGGGCTTGGCCAGCGGCAGTGGCTGGTAAGCGTCAATGTCGAATTCGATTTCGGCCATCTGTACGTCGAATGGCAGATCGATCAGCACAGGGCCAGGGCGGCCCGAGCGCATTTCGTAAAAGGCTTTCTGGAACGCGTAAGGCACCTGCCCTGGCTCCATGACGGTGGTCGCCCACTTGGTCACTGGCTTGACGATGGCGGTGATGTCGACTGCCTGGAAGTCTTCCTTGTGCATGCGGGCCCGCGGTGCTTGCCCGGTGATGCACAGAATCGGGATCGAGTCGGCCGAGGCGCTGTAGAGCCCGGTGACCATGTCAGTCCCCGCAGGACCGGAAGTCCCGATGCACACACCGATGTTGCCGGCTTTGGTGCGGGTGTAACCCTCGGCCATGTGCGAGGCGCCTTCAACGTGGCGAGCAAGGACGTGATCGATGCCGCCGACCTTCTGTAGGGCGGAGTACAGCGGGTTGATCGCGGCGCCCGGGATGCCAAAAGCGGTATCAACCCCTTCACGGCGCATCACCAGAACGGCGGCTTCGATTGCTCTCATTTTGCTCATGTTTTTGGTGCCTCTTACGTTTTGTAATTGTATACAAGTGGCTTTGCGCAGAGTTTATTCAAGGCGGACGGCGCAGGTCAATCCATTTTCTCAAGCAGCTGTTTCATTTGTCGGAAGCCTTTTCTTCGGCGGCTTTTCGTCGCATGTAGCGCTTTTCGGAAAATATTGTATACAAAAATATAAATCATTGTGTTCTATTTGTCGTATCCAGCTGCTCGATAAAAGCAGTCAAAAATCTTTTTAAAACAAAATGAGGGCGGCACCATGAGCGCTTTAACCTTGAAAGTCGCAGTCAACTTGGTCAGTCAGGCCATTGCGGCGGGACGTGCAATTTGCGCAGCCCCATTGACCATTGCGGTGTTGGATGCCGGTGGGCACTTGGTGGCCCTACAGCGCGAAGACGGCGCGAGCCTGCTGCGCCCGCAGATCGCCATCGGCAAAGCCTGGGGCGCTATTGCCCTGGGTAAGGGCTCACGTTTGTTGGCCCTGGACGCACAACAACGCCCCGCGTTCATCGCGGCACTTAATAGCTTGGGGCAGGGCAGCGTGGTACCAGCACCGGGCGGGGTACTGATCCGGGATCAGGAGGGCAACGTGCTCGGCGCGGTAGGCATCAGCGGCGATCTGTCGGATGTGGATGAACAGTGCGCGATCAGTGCGATTGAAGCGCAGGGGTTGCGGGCGGATGCGGGGGTGACTGCTTGATTTTATGATGAATGAACCACTGCTATCACGCGCAGGCTCACATCGACAGTGATCTTGGTAGGGACACCCAATCTGTGAACACCCTGAATCCACTGTGGGCGGTAGCCTGCTTGCGATGAAGTTGACTTGGTCTAGCGGTCCGGCTCACAGCCCTTCAGCACTAACCGGATAATCGTCTGCGCCGCTGCTTCGTAGTCCGCCTCATCCAGCTTGGCTTTGCCGGTCACGGCGGATATCTGCCAGTCGAAGTCTGCGTAGGTCTGGGTCGCGGCCCAGATACTGAACATCAGGTGATTGGGGTCGAGCGGCGCGATCTGGCCGCGGTCGATCCAGGTCTGGATGCAGTTGATGTTGTGCTTGGCTTGAGCATTGAGCCGTTCAACCAGGTCGGCACTCAGGTGCGGGGCGCCGTGCATGATTTCGCTGGCAAATACCTTGGACGCGAAGGGCAGGTCGCGGGAGATACGGATTTTCGAGCGGATGTAGCCACTCAGCACCTCACTGGGCATGCCGTCGGCGTTAAACGGCGTCGAAGCCTGCAAAATCGGCTCAATGATGCTTTCCAGGACCTCGCGATAGAGGTTTTCCTTGGATTTGAAGTAGTAGTAGACGTTGGGCTTGGGCAGTCCCGCCTTGGCCGCGATATCACTGGTTTTGGTCGCAGCGAAGCCCTTGTCGGCAAATTCCTCACTGGCGGCACGCAGGATCAGTTCTTTATTGCGCTCGCGGATAGTGCTCATAAACCAAGGGGTTCCTTGCCTGTTCTGGCGGTTGCGCATGGTAGCACCGGCCTCGCGCGAGGCTCAAGAATGCGGCGTGCGGCGCACGGCCGCGCTATGCTGCGCGGCATTCATTCAAGACGGAAACCTGGTTCATGGCAGGAAGCAGTTTGCTGGTGCTGATCGACGACATTGCTGTCGTTCTCGACGATGTGGCGTTGATGACCAAAATGGCCGCCAAGAAAACTGCTGGAGTGCTTGGCGACGACCTGGCACTGAACGCCCAGCAGGTTAGCGGTGTGCGTGCCGAGCGGGAAATTCCAGTGGTCTGGGCCGTGGCCAAGGGGTCGTTCCGGAACAAGTTGATTCTGGTGCCATCAGCCCTTGCCATCAGCGCGTTCGTTCCGTGGCTGGTGACGCCGCTGTTGATGGTCGGCGGTGCTTACCTGTGCTTTGAAGGTTTTGAAAAACTCGCCCACACCTTCCTGCACCGCGAAGTTCAAGACGAGGCGGGGCAGGCTCTACGGGTCGAAGCATTGGCCGATCCGGCTACCAATCTGGTGGCCTTCGAACAGGACAAGATCAAGGGCGCGATTCGTACTGATTTCATCCTTTCGGCAGAAATCATCGCGATCACCCTCGGCACCGTAGCCGACGCTACGCTGGCGCAGCAAGTGATCGTGTTGTCAGGGATTGCCATCTTCATGACCATCGGTGTCTATGGCCTGGTGGCGGGCATCGTCAAACTCGACGACGTGGGTCTGTGGTTGACCCAGAAGCCGGGGCGGATGGCCAAAAGCATCGGCGGAGCGATTTTGCGGACCGCTCCCTACATGATGAAAAGCCTTTCGGTGATCGGCACGGCGGCGATGTTTTTGGTCGGCGGAGGGATCCTCACCCATGGCGTACCGGTGGTGCATCACTGGATTGAAAGCGTCAGTGCCGCCGCAGGGGTTGGATTTATTGTGCCGACGTTACTCAATGCGCTGGCGGGGATTGTGGCCGGTGCGGTGGTGTTGGCTGCTGTGACGGTTGGCAGCAAAATCTGGAACGCGCTGAAAGGCTGAAGCGTTGGATAGCGCTTGAAGACACTGCCTGCCCCTCATTCGATGGGGAGCATGAAAAAGGCCATTCGAGTCGCCTCGAATGGCCTTTTTGTTGCGGATGTTTTTACTCGGCGATCTGCAACTTGCGCGCCTCGGTGTACACGTAACGCACCTTCTCGTACTCAAATGGCGAGTTCAACTGGCCGTAGCGGAAGCTGGTCTGGTAGCGCTTGTCGATGCCACGCAAAACCCAGATTTCCGGGTGGTTTTCGCTGACTTTTGACACGTTCAGGAAATTGATCGCTGATTCGCCGGTGTAGTCGACCAGCAGGCCGGTGGTGTCACGCAGGTTCGACGGGCCGAAGAGCGGCAGCACAAGGTAAGCACCACCGGGTACGCCGTAGAAGCCCAGGGTCTGGCCGAAGTCTTCGCTCTGGCGTGGCAGGCCCATGGCGGTGGCCGGGTCCCACAGACCAGCTATGCCGATGGTCGTGTTGAGCAGCAAGCGGCCGGTGGTTTCGAGTGAGCGATGCCCTTTGAACTGCAAGAGGCTGTTCAACAGGTTCGGCACATCCCCGAGGTTGTTGAAGAAGTTGCTCACGCCGGTGCGCAGGAAGCTAGGGGTGACGTAGCGATAGCCGTCAACCACGGGCAGGAACACCCACTGGTCGAAGCGATAGTTAAAGTGATAAACCCGACGGTTCCATTCTTCCAGAGGGTCGTAGACGTTCAGTGCGTTAAGCGTCGAGCGCTCGAACTCACGCTGATCCAGCCCTGGGTTGAATTTGAGTTTGGTCAACGGCTCCTTGAAGCCGTCCGAATCGATCACCACAGGTGCATTGGCTTTGCTGTTGTCGGCCTGGGCGACGCCTGCACAGAGGAACGCAGCGATAAGCAGGAGATATTTAGCCACGGAAGAACTCCAGCATGGCGTCGCTGTTGACGCGGTAGTTAAGGTTGCCGCAATGGCCGCCGTAAGGATAAACGGTCAAGCGATCGCCAAAGGTCTTGCGCAGGAAGCCGAGGTCGCCCGGGCCGAGGATCACGTCGTCGGCGTTGTGCATCACGGCGATTTTCGAGCTGTCGTGCAGATAGTCCTTCAGCGCGTACAGGCTCACTTGGTCCACCAGTTGCAGCAAGCTGCCACCGTCGGTGCGTGCGCGCCACATCGGGATGACCTGTTCGGCCAGGTAACAATCAAAGTCGCACTGCAATGCACGTTTGAGAAACGGCGTGAGGCTGGTGCCTTCGGTGATCGGGTACTTCGGCGGAGTGATCAGGCCTCGGCGGTTGATCAAGTCGGAGGTAAAGGCAATGTCGGCGGCGGAGAAACGGAACGAGGTGCCGATCAGCATGGCCATTTGTTCGTTGGTCAGGTGTTGCTTGGACTGCTGGAAGTCGTAGAGCAGCGCATCGTTGAGGTCGATGTAGCCCTTCTGCTGGAAGTAGCGGGTCAGTTTGTTCAACACCAGCTCATAGAACGTGGTGCTGTTGTTGATGCCCTTGACTTCAGTTTGTACAAGCTTGTCCAGGTTGGTGATCGAGGTATAGAGGTTGACCGGCGGGTTGAGCAGCAGGACTTTCTTGAAATTGAAGCTGCGACGGGTTTCGTCCAGGTGCGCAACGAAGGCCGCCTCGAGTGCGCCGAGGCTGTAGCCGGTCAGGTAGTACTCGGTCACGGGCAGTTTCGGGTTTTGTGCCCGTACCGCTTGCATGACGCGGTACATGTCTTCGGCGTCTTCTTTGGTGATGCCCGGCGTGGCAAAACGCGACGCCGCACTGATGAAGTCGAAGCTGGTCGGCGACGACAACTGCACCACGTGGTAACCGGCCTTGTAGTAAAGCTTTTTCAGGTATTCGTTGAGGCTGCTGTCGTAGCGTGCGCCAGTGCCGGCGATCAGGAAGATCAGTGGCGCAGCATGATCCTGCGTAGCAATACGATAGGTGAGCTTTTTCACGGCCCAGAAATTGTCCGGCAGGATGAACTCTCGCTCCGGGCGCAAGGTGACACTGCGGTCTGACTGATTGATGTCGTCGTTGGACGGCAGCTCCGGGCGCAGCTCCGGTGGCGTCGTGGCAATGGTTGCCTCGAACGGGTTGGTCAAGGGGTAGCCATAACTGGCGGCGTCGATATCGACCGCCAGTGCGGACGCACTCAAAATAAGGCCGCCAAACAGGGCGGCAAAGCGCAAGGAACGGAGCATGACTGGATCCCTTAGGAAAGGTGCCGAATGAGGTTCGCAGGCTATGACCATCGGCCGTGTGCCAAAGTGCCATGCCTCAGCACCAAACAGGCCAGAATTCGAAGTAATAGTAGCTGGACGATACACTTTGCAGCTATTCGACGGACAATTTTCTAGCTCGTGTGCTTGCTTACCGCTGGCGGGAGATTAAGCTGGCCGCCGTTTTCGTTTATTGGAGTGCTTCATGTCCCGCCGTCTGCCCGTGATTTTGCTGCTCGTTCTGCTGCCACTGTGGTTGGCCGCCAGTTATGGCGCGCGTTATGGCTTCATGGAAGATGCGCAATGGGTCGGCCTCTGCGCCGATGAAGCAAGCCGCTGGGAATGCGCTGTACGCTCCAACCTGGGGCTGATGATTCACTTCAAGGTGTTGGGTTATGCCGCGCTGGCGGCGGCGGTCTTCGGTTTTGTCGTGCCGGGCCGGGCCGGCTGGTGGCTGGCGGTGTTGGCGCTGGTGTTCGGCTTTCCGGCGTTGGCGTTGTACAACACGACGTTGGCAGTGTTTGCAGTGGTGATTGCGGGTTTGCGGTTGGTTCGGGCTTCTCGTAGCGCCTGAATAGTCAGCCATCGCGGGCAGGCCCGCACCCACAAGGATTGCATAAGCCCTTTAGGTGCAGCCGGCTCGCGATAAGGTCGGAGCAGGTGCCGACGATCAGCCCTTGCGAACCCGTAAACTGCGCCACAGTGCGGCAACCATCAGCCCGCTGACCAGCGCCCAACCCCAGGCTTGCTGGTTCTGCAGCCCTTCGCTATACAACTGCGGCGCAATCCCGGCGCCAATGATGAACGCCAGCAGGGCGATTTCCCGGCGCGGTACGTTCACCGGGTGGCAAACGTAAACCACCGCCGGCAGAATAAACGCGGCACTCGGGAAACTGCGGTAGCGCGCGTCGAACACCAGCTCCAGCATCATCACCGCGGCGGCAAACCCGGCCGCTGCCAGCCACCAGCCTGCGCGACTTTCCAACGCATTGAACGCTCGCTCACGCCAGCCAGTGCGAGCACTGAGCGTCAGTGCGGCATGGACCAGCACCAGCAAGTTCAAGACAGTCAGCAAACCGACCCACAGCCATTCGCTGGCAAACCGGGTGGTGATAAACGCCAGTTCACCCCATGCGCCAATCGAACACGCCGCCAGCGCACCCAACAACGGCAAGACTAACGCTGCCCGCGTACTGCGAACCCGCCCGCCCAGCAACAACGTGCCGAGGAAAATCAACCCGCCCACCGCCAACCATTGCGACCAGTGCGGCACGTTAGATACGGGGCCTGCCAGTACGCCCTTGTCCTGACGGTCTGCATCGAACAGCCCCCAGTAACCCCCCACTGCGCCTTCGCTGGCCCGTTTCCACGGCTGGTCGAACGCTTCGATCAGGTTGTAATGCCAGCCTTGCTGTTCGGCCATGGCAACAAAACCGCGAATGAACTTGGCTTCGTTGACCCGGCTTGGCAGGGCGGTTTCGCGCTGGCGGCCTTCGCTGGGCCAGCCGGTTTCGCCAATCATCACGTCCTTGGGGGCGAATTTATTGCCAAACACTTGGCGCACCTGCGCCACATGCTGCAACGCGGCGTCGATGTTCGACGGATCATCTTCCCAGTACGGCAGCAAATGAATGGTCAGGAAGTCCACCGCAGGAGCGATTTCCGGATGCTTGAGCCAGAACTCCCAGACGTCGGCATACGTGACCGGCTGCTTGACCTGGCTTTTAACCTTGTTAATCAGCTTCGCCAACTGCGGGCCAGTGACTTCCTTGCGCAACAGCGCTTCGTTACCAACGATCACCGAGGTCACGACGTCTGCGTTGGCGTTGGCCGAAGCGATCAGCAGATCGACTTCTTTGTCGGTGTCCACGGGGTTGCTGTTGACCCAAGCGCCGATCATCAGTTTCAGGCCATGCTTGCGGGCAAGATCAGGCAGGGCTTCCAGGCCTGTCATGGAGTAAGTACGAATGCACTGGAAACGCGTCGCCAGCAGGGCGAGGTCGGCGTCCATGCGCTCGGGGCGCAATTTGAAGGGCTGGTCGAACGGCGACTGATCCTTGTCGAACGGTGTGTAGGAGGCGCATTGCAGTTTGTGCGTCGCGCTGGCCGCGTCCGGGAGAATGACCGGTTTGCCCACCCCGTACCAGAAGCCGCCAAGGGCAAATAGCGCGAGCAGGCAAGCGAAGAGATAAGCCATAAAGGGAAAGCGTGATGTCGCGGGCATGGTCAGGCCGTCTGGAAGCAAAGGCGCGCATGTTACCTGCATTTTCCCTACGCTTGGTGCCCTGCATGGTTTTGACATGCAAAGATCGGGCGGATTGGTCATCAGTCTTTTCTTTCGCACGATTAATGGCGTTCTGATGTCGTTTCTCGGTGCCTTGAGGTCGCTGACAGAGCAGGTCGGCATTGGCGTCAGGTTGATTATCGAAGCGTCAGTGTTCTCATTGAGACATCGCGCTGATGATCGAACGAGTTTGCGGTGAGGCGTGATGGGGCGCAGTGCACCATAACAATACGTTGACGCTGCTCGGCATCCGTCGGGCGCAGCACTTTCGGGGAAGTAACGATGAAGATGCGACGACTTTTAGGCGCGAGTGCCGCTCTGGTGCTTGCGATTGGCTCCACATTCGCCAATGCCGAGAGCAAAACCCTGAGCATCGGCTATGTCGACGGTTGGTCCGACAGTGTCGCGACCACGCATGTGGCCGCCGAAGTGATCAAACAGAAGTTAGGTTATGACGTGAAGCTGCAAGCAGTCGCCACCGGGATCATGTGGCAAGGTGTGGCCACCGGCAAGCTGGACGCCATGCTCTCGGCCTGGCTGCCGGTGACTCACGGTGATTACTGGGCCAAGAACAAGGATCAGGTCGTCGATTACGGCCCGAACTTCAAGGACGCGAAAATTGGCTTGATCGTACCGGAGTACGTCAAAGCCAAAAGCATTGAAGACCTGAAAACCGACGACAGCTTTAAGGGGCGCATCGTCGGCATCGATGCCGGTTCGGGCGTCATGCTTAAGACTGACCAGGCGATCAAGGACTATGGTCTGACCAACTACACCCTCAAAGCAAGTTCCGGCGCGGGTATGATTGCCGAGCTGACCCGTGCCGAGAAAAAGAACGAATCCATTGCCGTCACCGGTTGGGTACCGCACTGGATGTTCGCCAAGTGGAAACTGCGCTTCCTGGACGACCCGAAAAGCGTGTATGGCGCAGCTGAAACGGTGAACAGCATTGGCAGCAAAGAGCTGGCCACTAAAGCCCCAGAGGTGGCGAAATTCCTGAAGAATTTCCAGTGGGCGTCGAAAGACGAAATTGGCGAAGTCATGTTGGCAATTCAGGACGGTGCGAAACCTGAAGTCGCGGCGAAAGATTGGGTGGCAAAACACCCGGAGCGTGTTGCCGAATGGATCAAGTAAGTTGATCAAAAGCGTCTAGTCAGCACCTTTCAGGGCCCCGTGGCATTTATGCCTCGGGGCCCTTTGTATTTCAGGCAGATAAAGGTTGTATGACTGTGATTTTTTTATCGGCTAAAAATTGGCGAAAACGTCATGTCGTTCTAATACTAAGGTCGTCTGGAACCTGTCCTTGAGCCGCATAGAGTGGATAACGTTCTAACAATAATCTGTGCTGCGAGGATAAAAACAATGAACGACAGCATTTACCTCTCGATTCAAAACAGCCCGCGCTTCAAGGAGCTGGTCAGTAAACGAGAAAAGTTCGCCTGGATTCTTTCGGCGATCATGCTTGGGCTTTACTCCGGATTCATCCTATTGATTGCTTACGGGCCGCATATTCTGGGTGCAAAAATCAGTCCTGAATCTTCGATCACCTGGGGGATACCGATTGGTGTAGGTCTTATTCTCTCGGCCTTTGTCCTGACTGCAATCTACGTAAGACGCGCCAATGGCGAATTTGACGACCTGAACAATCTGATTCTCAAGGAGGCTCAGCAATGATCCGGCGTCTAATGGCTCTATTGAGCATCGCAGCCTTTGCACCGGGTGCCTGGGCATCTGAGGCCCTGACCGGCGAAGTACACAAACAACCGCTCAACGTTTCCGCGATTTTGATGTTCGTGGCGTTTGTCGGTTTGACCCTATGCATTACCTATTGGGCTTCGAAGCGCAACAATTCGGCGGCCGATTACTACGCAGCTGGCGGCAAAATCACTGGCCTGCAAAATGGTTTGGCGATTGCCGGCGACTACATGTCGGCAGCGTCCTTCCTGGGTATTTCTGCATTGGTCTACGCCTCTGGCTACGACGGCCTGATCTACTCGATCGGCTTCCTGGTGGGTTGGCCGATCATTTTGTTCCTGATCGCTGAGCGCCTGCGTAACCTGGGTAAATACACCTTTGCCGATGTGGCGTCCTACCGCCTCGGGCAAACCCAGATCCGCACGCTGTCCGCTTGCGGTTCGCTGGTGGTGGTTGCGTTCTACCTGATCGCGCAAATGGTCGGTGCCGGCAAGTTGATTCAACTGCTGTTCGGTCTCGACTACTACGTGGCGGTGATCCTGGTTGGCATTTTGATGTGCATGTACGTGTTGTTCGGCGGCATGCTGGCCACCACTTGGGTACAGATCATCAAGGCGGTGCTGTTGCTGTCCGGTGCTTCGTTCATGGCGCTGATGGTGATGAAACACGTCAATTTCGATTTCAACATGTTGTTTTCCGAAGCGATCAAGGTTCACCCTAAAGGTGACGCGATCATGAGCCCCGGTGGGTTGGTGAAAGATCCCGTCTCGGCGTTCTCCCTAGGCCTGGCACTGATGTTCGGTACCGCGGGCTTGCCTCACATTCTGATGCGCTTCTTCACCGTGAGTGACGCAAAAGAAGCTCGCAAGAGCGTGCTGTATGCCACCGGTTTCATCGGCTACTTCTACATCCTGACGTTCATTATCGGCTTCGGCGCGATTCTGTTGGTCAGCACTAACCCGGCCTTTAAAGATGCAGCTGGCGCGCTGTTAGGCGGCAACAACATGGCAGCGGTGCATCTTGCCAATGCGGTGGGTGGCAGTATCTTCCTGGGCTTCATCTCGGCGGTAGCGTTCGCGACCATTCTGGCAGTGGTTGCCGGTCTGACCCTGGCAGGTGCAACGGCGGTGTCTCACGACCTCTACGCCAGCGTGATCAAGAAGGGCAAGGCCAACGACAAGGATGAGATCCGCGTCTCGAAAATCACCACTATCGCTTTGGGCGTGTTGGCGATCGGTCTGGGCATTTTGTTCGAAAGCCAGAACATCGCGTTCATGGTGGGCCTGGCGTTCTCCATCGCGGCAAGCTGTAACTTCCCGGTGCTGCTGCTTTCCATGTACTGGAAAAAGCTGACCACCCGCGGCGCGATGATCGGTGGCTGGATGGGGCTGATCAGTGCGGTGGGCTTGATGGTGCTTGGGCCGACCATTTGGGTGCAGATTCTGCATCACGAGAAGGCGATCTTCCCTTACGAGTACCCGGCGCTGTTCTCCATGGGGATCGCGTTTGTCGGGATCTGGTTCTTCTCGATCACTGATAAATCGGTTGCCGCTGACAAGGAGCGGGCGCTTTTCTTCCCGCAATTTGTGCGGTCGCAGACTGGTTTGGGGGCGAGTGGGGCGGTTTCGCACTAAGGTTTTGGGCTTGTCTATATAAGCTGCGTTAAACAGAAATGCCCTGGTCGAAAGATCAGGGCATTTTTATTGGGCGTTGGCTTTGCCTTTGTAAGCGCGAGGCTTACCCATGAAGGCGGTCTGATAGCCGACCTGTGCTTTGAGGTGTACCTGTTCATTTCTGCGGTAACGGTCGCTTAAGGGGGGGCTCCCTTGCAGCAACTCAACTTGTGCTCGGCAGGGGCGCCATCCTGAAGGTGAAAGTCTTCTCTGGAGCTAGCCGCGGCGCTTTTGCCAGGGTCGGCATTCCGGATGTTCGCAAGTGACTTGTTGTAAGAGCGAAATCCTAAGCTGCCGTTAGCGGAAAATGGATCAGTACACATACCGCACAAACAAAAACGGCCCCTACATAAATAGAGGCCGTTCCCGGTACAACTTAAGACGTTATCGCAAGACAGGTCTTATTTGCGATCTTCCAGCTTGGTGATGTCACGCGACTTGTAGCCGGTGTACAGCTGGCGTGGGCGACCAATCTTGTACGGGCTGGAGAGCATTTCTTTCCAGTGGGATATCCAGCCGACGGTCCGCGCCAAAGCGAAGATCACGGTGAACATGCTGGTTGGAATGCCGATCGCCTTGAGGATGATCCCCGAGTAGAAGTCGACGTTCGGGTACAGCGAGCGTTCGATGAAGTACGGGTCGGTCAGGGCGATCTCTTCCAGGCGCATGGCCAGTTCGAGTTGCGGATCGTTCTTGATGCCCAGTTCTCTCAATACTTCGTCACACGTCTGCTTCATCACAGTGGCGCGTGGATCACGGTTTTTGTAAACCCGATGACCGAAGCCCATCAACTTGAACGGATCGTTCTTGTCTTTGGCTTTGGCGATGAACTTGTCGATGTTCGACACATCGCCGATTTCATCCAGCATGCTCAGAACAGCTTCGTTGGCGCCGCCGTGAGCAGGGCCCCACAGTGCGGCGATACCGGCGGCGATACAGGCGAACGGGTTGGCGCCCGAAGAGCCTGCCAGACGAACGGTAGAGGTCGATGCGTTCTGCTCGTGGTCGGCATGGAGGATGAAAATCCGGTCCATGGCCTTGGCGAGCACCGGGCTAATCGGTTTGATCTCGCACGGGGTATTGAACATCATGTGCAGGAAGTTTTCCGCGTAAGTCAGGTCGTTGCGCGGGTACATCATGGGTTGACCCATGGAGTACTTGTAAACCATCGCTGCCAGGGTAGGCATCTTGGCAACCAGACGGATCGCGGAAATTTCGCGATGCTGCGGGTTATTGATGTCCAGGGAGTCGTGGTAGAAGGCCGAGAGGGCGCCGACTACACCGCACATGACGGCCATGGGGTGGGCGTCGCGGCGAAAGCCGTTGAAGAAGGTCTTCAATTGCTCGTGAACCATGGTGTGGTTCTTGACGGTGCTGACGAACTGGGCCTTCTGTTCTGCGGTCGGCAATTCGCCGTTGAGCAGCAGATAGCAGGTTTCCAGGTAGTCTGACTGTTCGGCCAGTTGTTCGATCGGGTAGCCTCGATGCAGCAGAATGCCGTTATCGCCGTCGATATAGGTAATCTTCGACTCGCAAGAGGCGGTCGACATGAACCCTGGGTCAAAGGTGAAGCGGCCCGTGGCCGTGAGGCCCCGAACATCGATTACATCGGGACCAACGGTGCCGGTTAAAATGGGCAGCTCGACGGGGGCTGCGCCCTCGATGATCAACTGCGCTTTTTTGTCAGCCATGTGGCCTCCTATTTATGCTTGAAATCATCAGACAGACCCCCCACGCAGGGCCCGCACCACTATAGTGAGATAAATTCGAATGTCAATTTGCCTAAAGTCTTGCTCCAGAAGGCTTTAACCGTACTTTTTCCTCTAAATTACCTGCCATTTACGCCTTTTATCGCACTTGCGCAATGCGCTATTAGGGGGAGGTGATTGCGTTGTCATTAGTAGCCTAACTGTCTATACTCGGCCTCCGACCGCCAGGGGCTTTTGGGCCTGCTTTGCTGGGGGTCGCACTCCCTGGGTGGTGGGTACCTGACCAGTGCACTCCCCAACAACTTTGCCCTGATTGTTAGGGGCTCTTCAGTGTGAAAAAAAGCCGTGAATAGCCAACGACCTGTAAACCTAGACCTAAGGACCATCAAACTCCCAGTCACTGCTTACACGTCCATTCTTCACCGAATCTCCGGTGTCATCCTCTTTGTCAGCCTGGCCATCATGCTTTTTGCATTGGACAAGTCGCTGAGTTCCGAGGAAGGCTTCGGTCAGGTGAAAGCGTGTCTGACCAGTCCGCTAGCGAAGCTAGTGATTTGGGGCATCCTGTCCGCCTTGCTGTATCACTTGGTTGCCGGTGTGCGCCACTTGATCATGGACATGGGCATCGGTGAGACGCTGGAAGGCGGCAAGCTGGGCTCGAAAATCGTTATCGCCGTTTCCGTGGTGGTAATCGTTCTGGCAGGAGTTTGGATATGGTAACTAACGTCACGAACCTGTCGCGTTCGGGCCTCTATGACTGGATGGCACAACGCGTGTCTGCAGTCGTTCTCGCGGCTTATTTCATTTTCCTGATCGGATACGTCGTTGCCCACCCAGGTATCGGCTACGCACAGTGGCATGAACTGTTCGCAAGCAACTGGATGCGTATCTTCAGTCTTTTGGCCCTCGTTGCCCTCGGCGCTCACGCCTGGGTAGGCATGTGGACCATCGCGACCGACTACCTGACGCCAATGGCGTTCGGCAAGTCCGCGACTGCTATACGTTTCCTCTTTCAGGCAGTATGCGGCGTCGCGATGTTCGCCTACTTCGTCTGGGGTGTGCAGATTCTTTGGGGTATCTGATCCATGTCTACTACAGTTAATACGCTTTCGTTCGACGCCATCATCATTGGCGGCGGCGGTGCTGGCATGCGCGCTGCGCTGCAACTGGCACAGGGTGGTCACAAGACTGCCGTGGTCACCAAGGTTTTCCCTACTCGCTCGCACACCGTATCCGCTCAGGGTGGCATCACCTGTGCCATCGCCTCGGCAGATCCGAACGATGACTGGCGCTGGCACATGTACGATACCGTTAAGGGCTCCGACTACATCGGTGACCAGGACGCTATCGAATACATGTGTTCCGTAGGTCCGGAAGCGGTCTTCGAACTCGAGCACATGGGCTTGCCGTTCTCGCGTACTGAGCAGGGCCGCATCTACCAGCGTCCGTTCGGCGGTCAGTCGAAAGACTTCGGTAAGGGTGGCCAGGCCGCTCGTACCTGCGCCGCAGCCGACCGTACCGGTCACGCGCTGTTGCACACTCTGTATCAAGCCAACCTCAAGGCCGGCACAGTATTCCTCAACGAATACTACGGCGTCGATCTGGTGAAGAACGAAGATGGTGCCTTTGTAGGCATGATCGTGATCTGCATCGAAACTGGCGAAACTTCTTACGTCCGCGCGAACGCCACCGTTTTGGCGACTGGCGGTGCAGGTCGTATCTACTCGTCCACCACCAATGCCTTGATCAACACCGGTGACGGTATCGGCATGGCTCTGCGTGCAGGCGTCCCGGTACAAGACATCGAAATGTGGCAGTTCCACCCGACTGGCATTGCCGGCGCCGGTGTACTGGTTACTGAAGGCTGCCGCGGTGAAGGCGGTTACCTGATCAACAAGCACGGCGAGCGTTTCATGGAGCGTTATGCTCCGAACGCCAAAGACCTGGCCGGTCGTGACGTGGTTGCTCGCTCGATGGTTAAAGAAATCATTGCCGGCAACGGTTGCGGTCCGGATGGCGACCACGTAATGCTGAAACTCGATCACCTTGGTGAAGAAGTTCTGCACAGTCGTCTGCCAGGCATCATGGAGCTGTCCAAGACCTTCGCTCACGTCGATCCAGCCGTGTCGCCGATCCCGGTCGTTCCAACTTGCCACTATATGATGGGCGGCGTGCCGACCAACATTCATGGTCAGGCAATTACCCAGGATGCTGACGGCGTTGACCAGATCATCCCAGGCCTGTTCGCTGTAGGCGAAGTGGCGTGTGTATCGGTTCACGGTGCCAACCGTCTGGGCGGCAACTCGTTGCTCGACCTGGTGGTGTTTGGCCGTGCGGCAGGTATCTTCCTGGAGCAGACCCTTAAAGAAGGCGTTGACTACACTCGCGCTCGCCAGTCCGACATCGACGCTGCCCTGGCACGTCTCGATGGTCTCAACTCGCGTACCGAAGGTGAAGACGTCGCTACCCTGCGTAAAGAGCTGCAAAGCTGCATGCAGAACTATTTTGGTGTGTTCCGTACCGGCGAATACATGCAGAAGGGTATTGCTCAGTTGGCTGACCTGCGCAGCCGTATCGCCAACGTCAAGATCAACGACAAGAGCCAGGCGTTCAACACCGCTCGAATCGAAGCCCTTGAATTGCAGAACCTGCTGGAAGTGGCCGAAGCAACCGCCATTGCCGCAGAAATCCGCAAAGAGTCTCGCGGCGCTCACGCCCGTGAAGACTTTGAAGAACGCGACGACGTTAACTGGTTGTGCCACACCCTTTTCTTCCCGGGTGAAAAACGTGTCGCTAAACGTGCAGTGAACTTCTCGCCAAAAACAGTCCCGACGTTTGAACCAATGATTCGGACTTATTAAAGGGTGGTCGCCATGTTGCAAGTCAGTGTTTATCGCTACAACCCTGATCAGGACGCCGCGCCGTTCATGCAGGAATTCCAGGTCAATACCAATGGTAAAGACCTGATGGTGCTGGACGTACTGGCCCTGATCAAAGAGCAAGACGAAGGTTTCTCCTACCGTCGCTCTTGCCGTGAAGGTGTTTGCGGTTCCGATGGCATGAACATCAACGGCAAAAACGGCCTGGCGTGTGTTACGCCACTGTCCGCTGTCGTTAAAGGCAACAAGCTGATCGTTCGTCCGTTGCCAGGTTTGCCGGTTATCCGTGACCTGGTTGTCGATATGAGCATCTTCTACAAGCAATACGAGAAGGTTAAGCCTTACCTGCAGAACGACACGCCGGCTCCGGCCATCGAACGTCTGCAGTCCCCTGAAGAGCGTGAAAAGCTCGACGGTCTGTACGAGTGCATCCTGTGCGCTTGCTGCTCGACCTCGTGCCCGTCCTTCTGGTGGAACCCGGACAAATTCCTGGGCCCGGCCGCTCTGCTGCAAGCGTATCGCTTCCTTGCAGACAGCCGTGACACCAAGACTGCCGAGCGTTTGGCTTCGCTGGATGACCCGTTCAGCGTATTCCGCTGCCGCGGGATCATGAACTGCGTCAACGTTTGCCCGAAAGGCCTGAACCCGACTAAGGCCATCGGTCACGTGCGTAACATGCTGCTGCAAAGCGGCGTGTGATTCGGTTGCTGTAACCGTTGTACCCGTAGATGCTACGGCGCAGGCTTCAACCGGCGCCGTAGTTATAACTTGGGCAGCAGCTCATAAAGCTGCGGCTCTTATTTTGAAGAAATGAGACAAGCAGGGGCATCCGGGCTGGTACCCGGACTATCAGCGTGATCCTAAGTGGCTTGTTTTAGTCGCTGCATTCGGACTTCTGCAAGTGTGCTCGGTATCGACGCCGGTGGTGTTCCCCTAACCGAGGGTGACCAAGCATGCAAGAAAGCGTGATGCAGCGCATGTGGAACAGCGCCTACCTATCCGGTAGTAACGCTGCCTATGTGGAAGAGCTCTATGAGCTCTACCTGCACGACCCTAACGCTGTGCCAGAAGAGTGGCGCACCTACTTTCAGAAGTTGCCTGCTGACGGCAACACTGCCACCGATGTTTCGCACTCCACAATTCGCGATCATTTCGTCTTGCTGGCAAAGAACCAGCGCCGCGCACAACCGGTTTCCGCCGGCAGCGTGAGCAGTGAGCACGAGAAGAAGCAAGTTGAAGTGCTGCGATTGATCCAGGCCTACCGTATGCGTGGCCACCAGGCAGCCCAGCTTGACCCGCTGGGGCTGTGGCAGCGTCCTGCACCTGCGGACCTGTCGATCAATCATTACGGCTTGACCAATGCCGATCTTGATACGACCTTCCGTGCCGGCGACCTGTTCATCGGCAAAGAGGAAGCGAGCCTACGCGAAATTCACGAAGCGTTGCAGCAGACATATTGCCGCACCATCGGCGCTGAATTTACGCACATCGTCGATTCCGAGCAGCGTCACTGGTTCCAGCAACGTCTGGAAAGCGTGCGCAGCCGTCCGACGTATTCCGCCGACATCAAGAGCCACCTGCTTGAGCGCGTGACCGCTGCTGAAGGTCTGGAAAAATACCTGGGCACCAAATACCCCGGTACCAAGCGTTTCGGTCTGGAAGGTGGCGAGAGCCTGATCCCGTTGCTCGACGAGCTGATCCAGCGTTCCGGTTCCTACGGCACCAAGGAAATCGTTATCGGCATGGCCCACCGTGGCCGTCTGAACGTGCTGGTCAACACCTTCGGCAAAAATCCGCGCGATCTGTTCGACGAGTTCGAAGGCAAGAAGAAGGTCGAGCTGGGTTCCGGTGACGTTAAATATCACCAGGGTTTCTCGTCCAACGTCATGACCGCTGGGGGTGAAGTTCACCTGGCCATGGCCTTCAACCCGTCTCACCTGGAGATCGTTTCTCCAGTGGTAGAGGGTTCTGTACGCGCTCGTCAGGATCGTCGTAACGATCCTACCGGTGAAAAGGTTCTGCCGATTTCCATCCACGGTGATGCGGCATTCGCCGGTCAGGGTGTGGTCATGGAAACCTTCCAGATGTCGCAGACTCGCGGCTTCAAGACTGGCGGTACGATCCACTTGGTGATCAACAACCAGGTCGGTTTCACCATCAGTAATCCGGAAGATTCGCGTTCGACCGAATACTGCACCGACGTTGCGAAGATGATCCAGGCGCCGATCCTCCATGTGAATGGAGATGATCCTGAAGCCGTATTGTTCGTGACCCAGCTGGCTATCGATTACCGCATGCAGTTCAAGCGTGACGTGGTGATCGACCTGGTCTGCTACCGCCGTCGCGGCCACAACGAGGCTGACGAGCCAAGCGGCACCCAACCGCTGATGTATCAGCAAATCGCCAAGCAGCGCACCACCCGTGAGCTGTACGCCGAACGCCTGACCCAGGCCGGTGTGGTGGATGATGCGCGTGTTCAAGCGAAAATCGATGAATACCGCAACGCGCTGGACAACGGTCTGCATGTTGTAAAAAGCCTGGTCAAAGAGCCGAACAAAGAGTTGTTCGTGGACTGGCGTCCGTATCTGGGCCACGCCTGGACTGCGCGTCACGACACCACGTTCGACCTCAAGACCTTGCAGGAACTGTCCGCCAAGCTTCTGGAGATTCCGGAAGGCTTCGTGGTTCAGCGCCAGGTTTCGAAGATCTACGAAGACCGTCAGAAAATGCAAGTTGGCGGCCTGCCAATCAACTGGGGTTACGCCGAAACCATGGCGTATGCGACCCTGGCGTTCGAAGGTCACCCGATTCGCATGACCGGTCAGGACATCGGCCGCGGTACGTTCTCGCACCGTCACGCTGTCTTGCACAATCAGAAAGACGCGGGGAGCTACATCCCGCTGCAGCACCTGTACAACGGTCAGCCTCGTTTCGACCTGTATGACTCGCTGTTATCCGAGGAAGCGGTTCTGGCGTTCGAATACGGTTATTCGACCACCGAGCCGAATGCCCTGGTTATCTGGGAAGCGCAGTTCGGCGATTTCGCCAACGGTGCCCAGGTGGTTATCGACCAGTTCATCACCAGTGGTGAGCACAAGTGGGGCCGTCTTTGCGGTCTGACCATGCTGCTGCCGCACGGTTATGAAGGTCAGGGACCGGAGCACTCTTCGGCTCGTCTTGAGCGTTACCTGCAACTGTGCGCCGAGCACAACATTCAGGTATGCGTACCAACGACGCCGGCTCAGATCTACCACTTGCTGCGTCGCCAGGTGATTCGTCCTCTGCGCAAACCGTTGATCGTCCTGACACCAAAGTCGCTGCTGCGCCACAAACTGGCCGTCTCGACTCTGGAAGACCTGGCCGAAGGTTCGTTCCAGACCGTTATCCCGGAAATCGACGTACAAGACCCGAAAAAGGTCGGTCGCGTAGTTCTCTGCAGCGGCAAGGTTTACTACGACTTGCTGGAAAAACGCCGTGCCGAAGGTCGTGATGACATCGCCATCGTGCGTCTCGAGCAGCTGTACCCATTCCCTGAGGACGACTTGATTGAAGTCCTGGCTCCTTATTCCAACCTCAAACATATCGTTTGGTGTCAGGAAGAGCCGATGAACCAGGGTGCCTGGTACTGCAGCCAACATCACATGCGTCGCATCGTAGGTGGTCACAACAAATCTCTCGTACTTGAGTACGCGGGCCGTGACGCTTCTGCTGCACCTGCTTGTGGTTATGCATCGATGCACGCTGAGCAGCAGGCAAAACTGCTGCAAGACGCCTTTACTGTTTAACGCCTTCGCGCACCTGAAACCGAATTTAAGGACCCACAGATAATGGCTATCGAAATCAAAGCCCCCACTTTCCCGGAATCGGTTGCCGATGGCACCGTTGCCACCTGGCACAAAAAACCGGGCGACGCCGTCAAGCGTGATGACCTGATCGTCGATATCGAAACCGATAAAGTCGTACTGGAAGTGTTGGCTACCGCTGACGGCGTGCTGGGCGCCATCGTCAAGAACGAAGGCGACACCGTTCTGTCTGACGAAGTCCTGGGCTCCATCGAAGCGGGCGGCGCTGCTGCCGCACCAACTGCTGCTCCGGCCGCGGCACAAGCGGCAGCTTCTGCCGACGCTGGCGAAGATGATCCTGTTGCTGCACCGGCTGCGCGCAAAATAGCTGAAGAAAACGGCATCAACATTGCGTCCGTTGCCGGTACCGGCAAAGGCGGTCGTGTGACCAAGGAAGACGTGGTAGCTGCTGTTGCTGCCAAGAAAGCCGCTCCGGCTGCCGCGCCTGCCAAGGCAGCGGCACCTGCGGCAGCGGCGCCAGTGTTCGCTGCTGGCGATCGCATTGAGAAGCGCGTACCGATGACTCGCGTTCGGGCTACCGTGGCCAAGCGTCTGGTTGAAGCTCAGTCGAACATGGCGATGCTGACCACGTTTAACGAAGTCGACATGACCGAAGTCATGGCCCTGCGTTCGAAGTACAAGGACCTGTTTGAGAAGTCCCACAACGGCGTCCGCCTGGGCTTCATGTCGTTCTTCGTCAAGGCCGCCACCGAAGCGCTGAAACGCTTCCCCGCAGTCAACGCATCGATCGACGGTGCCGACATCGTTTACCACGGCTACGCCGACGTTGGTGTGGCTGTTTCCAGCGACCGCGGTCTGGTTGTACCGGTTCTGCGTAACGCCGAGCTGATGAGCCTGGCTGAAATCGAAGGCGGCATCGCTGCTTTCGGCAAGAAGGCTCGCGACGGCAAGCTGTCGATGGACGAGATGACCGGTGGCACGTTCACCATCACCAACGGTGGTACTTTCGGTTCGATGATGTCGACCCCGATCGTTAACCCGCCGCAGGCAGCCATCCTGGGCATGCACAACATTCTGCAGCGTCCTATGGCGATCAACGGTCAGGTCGTTATTCGTCCGATGATGTACCTGGCACTGTCCTACGATCACCGTCTGATCGATGGCAAAGAAGCTGTGACCTTCCTGGTTACCATCAAGAACCTGCTGGAAGACCCGGCTCGTTTGCTGCTGGATATCTGATAGAAGCAGTTGCGAGCTGCAAGCTTCAAGCTGCGAGAAGACGCAGTTTGGCAAGCAGCTCGCGGCTTGAAGCTTTTCGCTAAAGAGGATTTTTTGAATGTCGCAGAAATTTGACGTAGTAGTGATCGGCGCGGGCCCTGGCGGCTACGTGGCTGCCATCAAAGCAGCGCAACTGGGCCTCACCACTGCCTGCATCGAGAAATACACCGACAAGGAAGGCAAACTCGCCCTCGGCGGTACGTGCTTGAACGTCGGCTGCATTCCATCCAAAGCGCTGCTGGACAGCTCCTGGAAGTTTCACGAGGCCCAAGACGGCTTCGCGATCCACGGCATCAACCACGCAGGCGTGACCATGGATGTGCCCGCGATGATCGGCCGTAAGGCCAACATCGTCAAAGGCCTGACCTCCGGCGTCGCGACACTGTTTAAGGCGAATGGCGTGACCTCCCTGCAAGGCCACGGCAAGCTGCTGGCCGGCAAGAAAGTCGAAATCACCAAGCCTGATGGCTCGGTAGAAATCATCGAAGCCGAGAACGTGATTCTGGCTCCGGGTTCGCGTCCAATCGACATTCCACCGGCTCCAGTCGATCAGAACGTGATCGTCGATTCGACCGGCGCTCTGGAGTTCCAATCGGTTCCAAAACGCTTGGGCGTGATTGGCGCTGGCGTTATTGGTCTGGAACTGGGTTCGGTATGGTCCCGTCTGGGCGCTGAAGTGACTGTCCTGGAAGCCCTGGATACGTTCCTGATGGCTGCTGACGCCGCCATTTCCAAAGAAGCACTGAAAACCCTGACCAAGCAAGGCCTGGACATCAAGCTGGGCGCTCGCGTGACCGGCTCCAAGGTCAACGGCGACGAAGTCGTGGTGACCTACACCGACGCCAAGGGCGAACAGACCATCACGTTCGACAAGCTGATCGTAGCCGTTGGTCGTCGTCCAGTGACCACTGATCTGCTGGCCTCCGATTGCGGCGTGACCCTCGATGAACGCGGTTTTGTGCATGTCGACGATCATTGCGCGACCACCGTCCCAGGCGTTTTCGCCATCGGTGACGTGGTTCGCGGCATGATGCTGGCACACAAGGCCTCGGAAGAGGGCATCATGGTCGTCGAGCGCATCAAGGGCCACAAAGCTCAGATGAACTACGATCTGGTTCCTTCGGTTATTTATACTCACCCGGAAATCGCGTGGGTCGGCAAGAACGAACAGCAGTTGAAAGCTGAAGGCGTTGAAGTTAACGTCGGCACCTTTCCGTTTGCCGCTTCAGGCCGTGCCATGGCAGCCAACGATACCGGTGGTTTCGTCAAGGTCATCGCCGATGCCAAGACTGACCGCGTACTGGGCGTCCACGTGATTGGCCCGAGCGCTGCAGAACTGGTTCAGCAGGGCGCGATCGGTATGGAGTTCGGCACCAGTGCTGAAGACCTGGGCATGATGGTTTTCTCCCATCCGACCCTGTCCGAAGCCTTGCACGAAGCAGCTCTGGCAGTGAATGGCGGCGCCATTCATATCGCCAACCGCAAGAAGCGTTAAGACAAGACAATAAGAAACCACGACGGAAGGCCCGTCGTGAGCCTTGCGTGCAAGACTCACCGCGGAATGTCCGCCGGACGCAGCCTTGCGTAGTCTCACCGGTTATCCGGTACACCTACGCAAGCAGCAGTCACAGGTGGTGCGGCACTTGAACAAGTGCAGCACCGAATGCGCAGTACCTAACGAAGACGGTAATAAGCATGAATCTTCACGAGTATCAGGGTAAGCAGCTGTTCGCTGAGTACGGCCTGCCAGTATCCCAGGGTTTCGCCGTAGACACCCCGGAAGCAGCAGCAGAAGCGTGCGACAAAATCGGCGGGACTGAATGGGTTGTCAAAGCCCAGGTTCACGCAGGTGGTCGCGGTAAAGCGGGCGGCGTTAAGCTGGTTCGCAGCAAAGAAGACGCCAAAGCATTCGCTCAACAGTGGTTGGGCAAGCGTCTGGTGACTTACCAGACTGATGCTAATGGTCAGCCAGTCACCAAGATCCTGGTTGAATCGTGCACTGATATCGCTAAAGAGCTGTACCTGGGCGCTGTCGTTGACCGTTCGAGCCGTCGCATCGTGTTCATGGCTTCCACCGAAGGTGGCGTGGACATCGAGAAAATCGCTCACGATACCCCTGAGAAAATCCTCAAGGCCACTATCGATCCACTGGTTGGCGCTCAGCCATTCCAGGGTCGCGAGTTGGCATTCCAGTTGGGTCTGGAAGGCAAGCAAGTTGCTCAGTTCGCCAAGATCTTCGTTGGTCTGGCCAAACTGTTCAAAGACCACGACCTGGCTCTGCTGGAAGTGAACCCGCTGGTGATCAAGGCTGACGGCGATCTGCATTGCCTCGACGCGAAGATCAACATCGACGCCAACGCCATGTACCGCCAGCCTAAGCTGAAGACTTTCCACGATCCGTCGCAAGACGATCCGCGCGAAGCGCACGCTGCCAAGTTCGAACTGAACTACGTAGCACTGGAAGGCAATATCGGTTGCATGGTCAACGGTGCTGGCCTGGCCATGGGTACCATGGACATCGTCAATCTGCATGGCGGCAAACCAGCCAACTTCCTCGACGTGGGCGGCGGTGCTACCAAAGAACGCGTTACCGAAGCGTTCAAGATCATCCTGTCCGACACTAACGTCGCAGCAGTATTGGTCAACATCTTCGGCGGCATCGTTCGTTGCGACATGATTGCCGAAGGCATCATCGGTGCAGTGAAAGAAGTCGGCGTGAAAATCCCGGTTGTTGTTCGCCTTGAAGGTAACAACGCTGAACTGGGCGCTAAAGTACTGGCAGAAAGCGGCTTGAACATCATCGCTGCTACCAGCCTGACCGACGCTGCTCAACAAGTCGTTAAAGCTGCGGAGGGCAAATAATGAGCGTCCTGATCAATAAAGACACCAAAGTTATCTGCCAGGGTATTACCGGTTCGCAAGGTAGTTTCCACACCCAGCAAGCCATCGAATACGGCACCAAGATGGTCGGTGGCGTAACGCCTGGTAAAGGCGGCACCGAGCACCTGGGTCTGCCCGTGTTCAACACCGTGAAAGACGCTGTAGCTGCCACTGGCGCCACCGCCAGCGTGATCTACGTTCCAGCACCTTTCTGCAAAGATTCGATCCTGGAAGCAGCATTCGGCGGCATTAAGCTGATCGTTTGCATCACTGAAGGCATTCCTACCCTGGACATGCTGGATGCCAAGGTCAAGTGCGACGAGCTGGGTGTCATCCTGATCGGTCCTAACTGCCCAGGCGTGATCACTCCAGGCGAATGCAAGATCGGCATCATGCCTGGTCACATTCACTTGCCAGGCAAGGTCGGTATCGTTTCCCGTTCCGGCACCCTGACCTACGAAGCTGTGAAGCAGACTACTGACGCCGGTTTTGGTCAGTCGACTTGCGTCGGCATCGGTGGTGACCCGATCCCGGGTTCGAACTTCATCGACATCCTGAAGCTGTTCCAGGAAGACCCGAAGACCGAAGCGATCGTGATGATCGGTGAGATTGGCGGTTCGGCTGAAGAAGAAGCGGCTGCCTACATCAAGGCACACGTGACCAAGCCGGTTGTTTCCTACATTGCTGGTGTGACTGCTCCTGCGGGCAAGCGCATGGGCCATGCTGGCGCAATCATCTCTGGCGGCAAAGGCACTGCAGACGAGAAGTTTGCTGCCCTGGAAGACGCCGGTGTTAAAACCGTGCGTTCGCTGGCAGACATTGGCAAGGCTTTGTCCGAGCTGACCGGTTGGGCTGTCAAATAAGCCTCGCGCTTAGCTGACGCTTCACCAGACAAAGGCCACCTTCGGGTGGCCTTTGTCGTTTCCGGGGTGATAGTTCCTGCGCGAGCCTGGGAGCTATCTGTTCTGATGTCAGTAAATTTGATATGTAAACGCGACATCGAAATGTCGTGTATCGGATAGTTCGCCCTCTAACAGTGCGTTTGTCGGACAAATTCGTTAGGCTGACTGCCATTTTTGCGTCCGCGTCCCACAAGGAGGCTACGCGCTAAACGGGTCGGTCCTATACGGATCGATAGCATTTCCCTCACCCATAAGGGAAATCCATCTCTAAATTCCGATTCAGTAGTGTGGTATTTCCTTAATGAAAGTGTTGAAAGGCCAGGACATCCTGGCACTGGGCTTTATGACGTTTGCCCTGTTTGTCGGGGCTGGCAATATTATTTTCCCGCCTATCGTCGGTTTACAGTCCGGGCCTCATGTCTGGATGGCGGCGCTGGGCTTTCTGATCACGGCTGTCGGTCTGCCGGTGATCACGGTCGTCGCGCTGGCCAAGGTCGGTGGCGCAATGGATGCATTGAGCAGCCCCATCGGGAAAGTGGCCGGCGGTGTGCTGGCCGCGGCTTGCTACCTGGCGGTTGGCCCGCTATTCGCGACGCCGCGCACGGCCACCGTATCCTTTGAAGTCGGCCTGGCGCCGTTGACCGGCGAGAGCCCGCTGTGGCTGTTCCTCTACAGTTCGGTGTACTTCCTGCTGGTGTTCTTCATATCGCTCTATCCGGGCCGTCTGTTGGACACGGTGGGGCGTTTCCTTGCCCCGCTGAAGATCCTCGCGCTGGCCGCGCTCGGCATTGCGGCATTCGCATTGCCTGCCGGCGACATCGGCGTGGCCACGCCAGAGTACGTCGCGGCGCCGTTTTCCCAAGGCTTCATCAATGGTTACCTGACCATGGATACCCTTGGCGCCTTGGTGTTCGGCATCGTCATCGTCAACGCGATCCGCTCCCGTGGCGTCGAGTCGCCCGCGCTGATCACCCGTTACGCGATCATCGCCGGGCTGATTGCCGGCGTAGGTCTGGCGCTGGTGTACGTCAGCCTGTTTCGCCTCGGTTCGGGCAGCCATGAAGTGGCTGCCGGTGCAACCAACGGCGCCGCGGTGTTGCATGCCTACGTACAGCACACCTTCGGATCGCTGGGCAGTGGTTTTCTTGCAGTGCTGATCTCCCTGGCCTGCCTGGTCACAGCGGTCGGCCTGACATGTGCCTGTGCTGAATACTTCAGTCGTGTGTTGCCACTGTCCTACAAGACGCTGGTGATTATCCTGGCTGCGTTTTCGCTGTTGGTGTCCAACCTTGGCCTGACCAAGCTAATCGCGTTCTCTATCCCGGTTCTGACCGCGATCTACCCGCCGTGTATCGCCTTGGTAGCGCTGAGTTTCTGCAAAGACTTCTGGCGTGAGCAGGGGCGCATTGTCGGCCCGGTAATGCTGGTGTCGTTTATCTTCGGCATGATTGACGCGCTGAAGGGCGCGGGTCTGGCCGACTGGATGCCGACCCAACTGTCCCACCTGCCCCTGAGCGAGCAAGGTTTGGCGTGGCTGGTGCCATCGGTCATGACCCTGGTCGTTGCAGCAGTGTGTGACCGCCTGCTGGGCAAGCGCGACGAAGCTCTGGCTTAAAACTGATTACCCGCCACACGCGGGCCGCCGGTAAAACAGAAATGCCCTGTATCAATGATATGGGGCATTTTTTATGGGTGTAAGGCAGTGTCTTTTCCCGTCAGCTAACGTCGAAGCACTGCATAAAACCTATTGTGGGAACGAGCCTGCTCGCCCACAGGTCTTCGGTATTCGTTCACAAGGACCTGCATGTCGTTTATTCACAACAACCTGATCCACATTCTGGCCGCGTTCTGGTTCGTCATCTGCTGGGGCGGTTACACCCGGTATGCGTCGTGGAAGGCCCGTGACACCGCGTGTCTGGCGAGCGTCCTGCACCTGTACCGCGAAGACTGGATGCGCCGCATGTTGCTGCGCGACAACCGCATCGCGGACGCCAGCGTGATTGGCAACCTTGAGCGCAACGCCTCGTTCTTCGCCTCGAGTACCTTGATTATCCTGGCCGGCATTCTCACCGTGCTCGGGGCTTCGGAAAGAGCCGTGTCGTTGCTGGCGGATATTCCCATGGTGCAGCAGGCGTCACAGGGCATGTCGGAGATCAAGTTGCTGTGCCTGGCGGTAGTGTTTGTGTATGCGTTTTTCACGTTCAGTTGGTGCATGCGTCAGTACAACTTTGCGGCGATTTTGATTGGCTCGGCGCCGATGATCGGTGAGCGTCATGTGTCCGAGCAAGAGCGCAAGGCGTTTGCGTCTCGGGCGGCTCGGGTCATCTCCATGGCTGCCAACCAGTTTAACTTTGGCCTGCGGTCGTACTACTTTGGCATGACCATGCTCGCCTGGTTCGTCAGCCCTTGGTTGTTCATGTTGATGAGCGCCGGCGTGGTGTTGGTGTTGTATCGCCGGGAGTTTCATTCCGACGTACTCGACGTAATGGTCTATACCCCTACAGAGGCACCATTGCCCGACGCAAATAAAGAGGTTGTTTGATGAGTATTCCGTTCTGGTGTGTGTTGATCAGTGCCCTGCTGATTTATGTTGCTCGCCTGCCAGTGGCCAAGGCCATGAAAGAGCAGGGCAGCTACAACAACCACTTGCCGCGTCAACAACAGGCGCAACTGACGGGTTTTGGTGCTCGGGCGCTGGCGGCGCATCAGAACAGCATTGAGGCGTTCATATTGTTTGCAGTGGGGGTGTTGATGGCGCACACCACGCAAACGGCGGGATGGCTGATCGATGCGCTGGCCATCATCTTTGTGATTGCCCGGATTATCTACTTAGTGTGTTATCTGGCGGATTTGCCCTGGCAGCGCAGTCTGGTCTGGATCGTAGGCTTAGTCTGTTCCTTACTGCTGATGCTTAGTCCGACGTTTAGAACCGTAATGCTCTAGAAGAGCAAATAGCAGGCAAAAGAAAACCCGCACTCGGCGGGTTTTCTCTGCTCACACTAAAAACTGATTTAGTTCTTAGGTGCTGCGGGTGCGGCTTCTTTTGCGGCGGCTTCGTTCGATTCAGCCTGATCTTTGGCTGCTTCGGCGTTTTCTTTCGCGGCGTCGTTCACTTTATCCTGCGCTTCGTTCATTTTTTGCTGGGCTTGCTCAGCATGTTTATTAGCATCTTGAGCTTTGTCCTCGGATTTTTTATCGCAGGCAGCGAGACCGAGGGACGCGGTCAACATCAAGGCAATAGCTAAAGTCTTACGCATGGGGTGTTTCTCCTTATGGAAAATATCTACTGGCCTTTCGAGCACGGTCGTCAGCGTTAAGTTCCTCAATTCATACAGATATATAAGTTTTGAGTCCCGTGGAACTTTATAGCTGTTACGCGCTTCGGCGTTGTTGCGACACTAAGAAGAGTTTTATCAAATGGCCGAAAGCCCTGTTTTTGAGCGTGCGACGCGATTTTTATCAGCCCTCAGGCATTGCCAGGTACTCGGGTTGCGAGTTCACAGCGCCAGTAGCGAGGGGCTGACGGTAATCCTTCCTTACAGTCAGCGTATTGTCGGTAACCCGCACACTGGCGTGATCCATGGCGGCGCGCTGACCTCGCTGATGGACACTGCTTGCGGTATGTCCACGTTGTGCGTACTGCCCGAGTTCGAAGTCTGCCCGACCCTCGACTTGCGTATCGACTACATGCACGCCGCCGAATCGCACAAAGACGTCTACGGGTTCGCACAGTGCTATCGGGTGACAACCGATGTGATCTTCGCCCGAGGCTTTGCCTACCAGGACGACCCCGAGCACCCTATTGCCCATGTAGTCGGCACGTTCATGCGCATGGGCAAGGGCATTAAAGGCACCCAAGGTTTTGGTGGCATCATCGCCGGAGGTGCGAAATGAGTGACTCGTTCAAGGAGCAACTGCAACAGGCCCATGCACGGGGCGACTACACGGCGCTGCTGCAACTCATTCCCTACGCCAAACTGATCGGCGTCGACTGTTCGCGAGTCGGGGACGAGTTGCTGTTTAGGCTGCCAGCGAACAAGGACAATATTGGTAACCCTTTATTGCCGGCGATTCATGGTGGCGTGATTGCCGGCTTCATGGAGTTGGCCGCGGCCCTGCATCTGCTTATTTTTACCGGCTCGCCCGGCGTACCGAAGATTATCGACTTCTCCCTTGATTACCTGCGCGCCGGGCAGTTTCGGGATACGTGGGCCCGTTGCCTGGTGTGCCGCCAGGGGCGACGGGTGGCCAATGTGGCGATTACGGCCTGGCAAAGCACCGAAGCCGAGCCCATCGCCACGGCCCGCGCGCATTTCAAAATCGAAGAGCCCTTGAAATTCGAGTCACAGCCCCAACCTTGATGACATCCCGCCGCTAACCCTTACCGGGCGCGGCCACTGCCATCCAATTGGAGTTTGATGACCATGAGCGTGGAAACTCAAAAGGAAACCCTGGGCTTCCAGACCGAGGTGAAGCAACTGCTGCACCTCATGATTCACTCGCTGTATTCCAACAAGGAAATCTTCCTTCGCGAGTTGATCTCGAACGCCTCTGACGCTGTCGACAAGTTACGTTTCGAAGCGCTGTCCAAGCCGGAGTTGCTGGAAGGTGGCGCCGAACTGAAAATCCGTGTGAGCTTCGACAAAGACGCGAAAACCGTCACCCTCGAAGACAACGGTATCGGCATGAGCCGTGAAGACGTGATCACCCATTTGGGGACCATTGCGAAGTCCGGCACCTCTGACTTCATGCAAAACCTGACGGGCGACCAGAAGAAGGATTCCCACCTCATCGGTCAGTTCGGTGTGGGTTTCTACTCGGCGTTCATCGTCGCCGATAAAGTTGACGTGTTCAGCCGCCGGGCAGGTAGTGCCGCGAGCGAAGGCGTGCATTGGTCGTCCAAAGGTGAGGGCGACTTCGAAGTCGCTACTGTTGAGAAAGCCGATCGCGGCACTCGCATCGTCCTGCACCTCAAAGCCGCTGAAGACGAGTTCGCTGATGGCTGGCGTCTGCGCAATATCGTCAAGAAATACTCCGACCACATCGCTCTGCCGATCGAATTGCCGAAAGAAGTGGCTGCCGCTGAAGGCGAAGAGCCGCCGGCCGTTGAATGGGAAACCGTCAACCGCGCCAGCGCCCTGTGGACACGCCCTCGAACCGAAGTTAAGGACGAGGAGTATCAGGAGTTCTACAAACACATTGCTCACGACTACGAAAACCCGCTGAGCTGGAGCCATAACAAGGTCGAAGGCAAGTTGGAATACAGCTCGCTGCTGTACGTGCCGACCCGTGCGCCGTTCGACCTGTACCAGCGTGAAGCGCCAAAAGGCCTGAAACTGTACGTGCAGCGTGTGTTTGTCATGGACCAGGCTGAGTCTTTCCTGCCGTTGTACCTGCGCTTCATCAAAGGCGTGGTCGATTCCAATGACCTGTCGCTGAACGTGTCGCGGGAAATCCTGCAGAAAGACCCGATCATCGACTCCATGAAGTCGGCGCTGACCAAGCGTGTTCTGGACATGCTGGAAAAACTGGCGAAGAACGAGCCTGAGCAATACAAAGGCTTCTGGAAAAACTTTGGTCAGGTCATGAAAGAAGGCCCGGCTGAAGATTTTGCTAACAAAGAGAAAATTGCTGGTCTGCTGCGTTTTGCGTCCACTCAGGGCGAAGAAGGCGAGCAAGTCGTGTCCCTGGCCGAATACCTGGCTCGCGCCAAGGAAGGTCAGGACAAAATCTACTACCTGACCGGCGAAACCTACGCACAAGTCAAAAACAGTCCGCACCTGGAAGTCTTTCGCAAGAAAGGCATCGAAGTGCTGCTGCTGACTGACCGCATCGACGAGTGGCTGATGAGCTACCTCAGCGACTTCGACGGCAAGAGTTTTGTCGACGTGGCACGCGGCGATCTCGACCTGGGCAATCTGGACTCGGAAGAGGACAAGAAAGCCGCTGAAGAAGTTGCCAAGTCCAAAGAAGGTCTGGTCGAGCGTCTGAAGGCTGCACTGGGCGACGCCGTTGCTGAAGTGCGGGTTTCCCACCGTTTGACCGACTCTCCGGCGATTCTGGCCATCGGCGAGCAGGACCTGGGCCTGCAAATGCGTCAGATCCTCGAAGCCAGCGGTCAGAAGGTTCCAGACTCGAAGCCGATTTTCGAATTTAACCCGGCTCACCCGTTGATCGAGAAGCTCGACGGCGAGCAGAGCGAAGAGCGTTTTGGCGACTTGTCGCACATTCTCTTCGATCAGGCGGCCCTTGCGGCTGGCGACAGCTTGAAAGACCCGGCCGCTTACGTGCGCCGTCTCAACAAGTTGCTGGTTGAACTGTCGGTTTAATCACGTTGTATAAAAACCCGCTTCGGCGGGTTTTTTCATTATTGATTCTCAGGAGTTTGCAATGAGCCAGGTCTCTGTACGTTCCGTGGTCTATCAGGTTGATGGCCAAACCTTTGAAAGCCGTCTGGCCTTCGACGCTGAGCACAAAGGGCCGCGCCCCGGTTTGCTGATGGCGCCGAACTGGATGGGTGTGAGTGCCGGGGCAGAGGACATTGCTAAAGCCGTCGCGGCCAAGGGCTATGTGGTGCTGATTGCTGACCTCTATGGTCAGTCGGTTCGTCCACAGAATGGCGATGAGGCGGGCGCGGCAATGATGCCGTTGAAGAATGATCGCGCGCTGCTGCGCCAACGTATGCGGGCTGCGTTCGAGCAATTGCAGGCTCAGGGCGACGCGACGGTCGATACCTCGAAATTGGCGACTTTCGGTTTCTGCTTTGGTGGTTGCTGCGCGTTGGAGCTGGCTCGTACCGGTGCTCCGCTGAAAGCGGCGGTTTCATTCCATGGCACGCTGGACACCCCGGACGTCAATGACGCCAAAAACATCAAGGGTTCGGTGCTGGTGCTGCACGGCGCGTCTGATCCGCTGGTGCCGAAAGAGCAACTGCCGGCATTTGAGAATGAAATGAATGCAGCGGGTGTCGACTGGCAACTCTTGAGCTACGGCGGTGCGGTGCATTCGTTCACCGACCCGCACGCCAATGTGCCGGGCATGATGATGTATGACGCCAAGACCGCCACTCGGGCGTTTGTGTCGATGCATAATTTGTTGGATGAAGCGTTTAGCGGCTGATTGCTGCTTTAGCCCTGACATCGTGGGTTTCAGGGCTGGCCTCATCGCGAGCAAACGCCTGCATTAAGACGCGGTCAATGTGTGAAGCTTGCTCGCGATGGCGCTGTAACGGGTCTCAAGGCAGTTCGATCCGTTCACTTTCCCCCGGCACTGTTGGCCAATCCCCGGCCGCCCAGCGTCGGCGTGCTTCTTCGATAATTGCAGGATCGCTCGCGACAAAGTTCCAGTTGACGCGCCGTGGCCCATCCAGCGGTGCTCCACCGAACAACACGGCGTGGCAGTCACTCTCGGCAACTAACGTCATCTCTTGCCCGACCGGCAACACCACCAGCGAATGCGGCACTAGCGTTTCGCCGTCGAGTTGCAATTCGCCGTCCAGCACATACAACGCACGTTCTTCATGCTCGTTAGGAATCAGCAGCGTGGTCGCCGTTTGCAGGTGCAGTTGTGCATACAGCGTGGGAGAAAGCACCGGCACCGGTGATTCCAGGCAAAAGCCTGATCCGGCGATCATCCGGATTGTCACCCCAAGGTTATCGCTGACCGGCAATGTGCTCGCCGAGTGATGGCTGTAGTGCCCAAGACCCTGCTCATGCTCCTTCGGTGAGGCCAGCCAGACCTGCAAGCCGTGCATCGTAAAACCGCTGTTTTTCAGCGTTTTCGGTGTGCGTTCGACGTGGGCGATGGCGCTGCCCGCAGTCATCCAGCTGACATCCCCTGGGCCGACCACCTAGTCGGAACCGAGACTGTCCTTGTGCTGAAGTTGCCCTTCGAACAAGTAAGTCAGGGTGGACAGGCCAATGTGCGGATGCTGTCGGATATTCATCCCTTGGCCCGCTGGATAATACGTTTTGAGCAGATGGTCGAAAAACACAAAAGGTCCGACACTGCGGCATTTGGCTGCTGGCAACGGGCGAAGAATTGGCTGGCCTTCGACGTCTTCAGTACGAGGGCGGATTACGAGCGGCGAGGTCATGCTGCATTCCAGGCTGAGCGGGTGATATGAGGAGCATAACTCGCTGGCGCAGGCCTTGGCGGTGTTGAGCGTTAAACGGCCTTGCAGTGCGCTGTTCTGAGGGTTCAGGGTTGATCTTTTAGCGGTTCGATAACGTTTTACCGTGTGCTGAATCGTCAGCGCTCTAGTGATCGAAGTAATTCGACGTTTTGATATCACGTTTTGGTCTTACGCAAATGTTATCCGGGCCGATACCTTCTAAAGCAACCCGCTGCAGGTCGATGCAGCATTTTTGGAAGGAGCCAGAGCAATGAGCATCAGAAGTCTCAATATCGCGCCCAGGGCAGGCCTGGGTTTTGGTCTGTTGGCGTTGATGGTGTTTGGATTGGGGGCGTTCGCCCTGCTGCAAATGTCTAAAATGCGTGCGCAGTCCGACGAGGTCGATAGCAATTGGCTGCCCAGCGTGATGGCGGTCGGTGACATGAGCCAGGACATGCTGCGGCTTCGGGCCTTGACCATGCGCCTGTTGATCAACCGTGATCCGCAGGCGTTGGCGCAGAACATCAGTAAGCTCGACGAACTCAAAAGTCAGCTCGGCGACCCGCAGCAGCGTTATGACGCCTTGATTGTCTTGCCCAAAGAGCGCTCGCTGTTTGATCGTTTCAAAGCCTCGGGGCAAGCGTATTTGCAGTTTCAGGGGCAGGTGATGACGCTGTCTGCCCAAGGGCGTGTGGCGGAGGCGACCGCGATCCTCAATGACCAGATGAGCCCGCTGGCCGATGAGATCGCGGTCACCCTCAAGGAACTGATCGATCTGAACAAGTACAACGCTAACCTTGCAACCGAGGCAGCGCGCCGGGTGTTTAGCAGCTCGCGGCTGTGGGTGGGGGCGATGATCGGGTTCGCGGCGCTGATGACTGTCGGTCTGGCGCTGCTGTTGACGCGCAGCATTGTCTTGCCGTTGTCTCAATCCCTGAGGGTGGCTGAGGTCGTCGCTGGCGGCGATTTAACCGCCGATATCACCATCACTGGCAAGGACGAGCCGGCGCGCCTGTTGCAGGCGCTCAAGAGCATGCAGCAGAGTTTGCGCGAAACCATTCGGCGTATCAGCGACTCGTCCAGCCAACTGGCCTCGGCTTCGGAAGAACTCAGTTGCGTCACGGAGGACGCCACGCGTGGCCTGCATCAGCAAAGCCTGGAAATTGAGCAGGCCGCCACGGCGGTCAATCAGATGACTGCTGCGGTGGAGGAGGTTGCGAGCAATGCCGTGGCCACGTCTCAGGCGTCCCAGGAGTCTGACCGGATCGCCCGTCAGGGGCGCGAGCAGGTGCATCAAACGGTGTTGTCCATCGAGTCCCTGGCCGACGACGTCACTGCCAATGCATCACAGGTCGAGGACTTGGCGCAGAAGGTATATGGCATCAGCAAGGTGCTGGACGTGATTCGTTCGATTGCCGAGCAAACTAATTTGTTGGCCCTGAACGCCGCGATTGAGGCGGCGCGGGCCGGTGATGCCGGGCGCGGTTTTGCGGTGGTGGCGGATGAGGTGCGGGCGCTGGCCCATCGGACTCAGCAATCAACCCGTGAAATCGAGCAGATGATCAGCGGTATCCAGCAAGGCACCGATTCGGCGGTCAGTTCGATGGCGCAGAGCAACACGCGGGCGCGCTCGACCCTGGAAGTTGCGAAAGCAGCGGGCATCGCGCTGGAAGAGATGGCGTCGGCGTTTGCCATGATCAATGAGCGCAACATTGTGATTGCCAGTGCCTCTGAAGAACAGGCTGCCGTGGCGCGGGAGGTGGATCGCAACCTGATGAATATTCGTGACCTGGCCTTGCAGACGTCGGCGGGAGCGAATCAGACCAGTGCGGCGAGTCAGGAAATGTCTCGGTTGGCGGTGGACCTCAATACCCTGGTGGCGCGGTTTTCAGTCTGAAGGGCTGGCTGAGCGCTCAGGCGAAAAAAAACCCCGCATGGGCGGGGCTCTTTCAATTGCCGCGGTTCAGCTGCCTTTGACAGCTTTGCCATTGACCGTGCCGTCGAGGAGCATGATGTTGTACTCCTTGCCGTCGGTTTCGACCTGTTGCAGACGGACTAGCAAGTAATCCCAGTCCTTGGCGAACCACATGACAGTCGTTCGCTTGGTTTGTGTCGGATCACGCACGCGCTCGACCTTGATCGCGTCGATCTGGCCAGCCTTGGTGTCGACTTTTTCCGGGCCCAGCACGCGGAAGTCATAGGTGTCGACATCGCCGCCATCGACCACCTGATAGCTCATGCTTTTCTTGCCGGCAGCCACATCATGCTGAAGCGCAAGCTGGTAGGTGGATTTATCGACCATGCCACGGTTCAGCGGAACCTTGACCGGGTCACCGCGATCGGTGCCGGTGACCATTTTGTTGGTCCAGTCGAAGTCCAGGTCAGCCTTTTTGGCTTTGCCCAGACCGCCCCTTTCGAAGTGATAGGACTGTGGCAGCAAGGTGTCCTTGTCCAGCGTCAGGGTGCTTTCCTCGGATAAGCTGGCGATCATCATCGACGCCTTGAAGCTCAGCTTCCAGACACCGTTGGCTTCTTGGGTCAGGCTGCGCTCGGCGGTGCCGCTCATGGGCAACTGCTTCCAGTCAGCGGTGTAGCTGGCGGAGAAAGGTTGAAGGTCTGCCGCTTGTGCCAGAGGCAGGGCGAACAGAGCGCAAGCGAAGAGCAAGGCGCGACGCATAAAATCTCCTAGGTTCGTATCAAGTGGCCACTGGCCGCAAGTAACTGTCCATCCAGTAAAGCACCGTGTTCGCCGAGCGATAAGCGACCTTCGGCAAACCAGCGTATGGCCATCGGGTAGATCAGGTGTTCCTGAGCATGGACCCGCTGCGCCAGACTCTGCGGCGAATCGTGCAACTCTACCGGTATTACTGCCTGTACGACCAGTGGGCCGCCATCGAGTTCCTCGGTGACAAAGTGTACGGAGCAGCCGTGCTCGCTGTCGCCGGCCTCCAACGCACGCTGATGAGTGTGTAACCCTTTGTATTTGGGCAGCAGCGAGGGATGGATGTTGAGCAGGCGACCTTGGTAGTGGCGAACGAAGTCAGCGCTGAGAATGCGCATGAAACCAGCCAGTACCACGAGTTTTGGGTTGAAAGCGTCGATCATTTCGATCAGCGCGGCATCGAAGGCCTCACGGCCTTCGAATGCCTTGTGATCCAGGGCGTGGGTGGCGATACCTGCGTCCCTGGCGCGTTGCAGGCCGTAAGCGTCGGCGCGGTTGGACATCACCGCAGCGATGCGGACCGGGCTGTCGCCGGTCTGCGTGCTGTCGATCAAAGCCTGCAAGTTACTGCCGGTGCCGGAGAGCAGCACCACGACATCACACTGATGAGGCATTAGTGAGCCTTGAGGTTCTTCAGTTCGACCTGAGCCGCGCCTTCGGCAGCGGTGGAGATCTGACCGATGACCCATGGCTGCTCGCCGGCTTCACGCAGAACGTTCAGCGCGGTTTCAACGTGCTCTTGAGCGACGCAGATAACCATGCCGACGCCGCAGTTCAGCACGCGGTGCATTTCGTTTTCGTCGACGTTGCCTTTCTCTTGCAGCCAGTCGAACACGGCCGGGCGAGTCCAGCTTGCCACGTCAACCACTGCTTGAGCGCCTTTAGGCAGCACGCGCGGGATGTTGTCGAGCAGGCCACCGCCGGTGATGTGGGCCATGGCTTTGACGGCGCCGGTTTCCTTGATCAGCTTGAGCAGCGGCTTGACGTAGATGCGGGTCGGTGCCATCAACAAGTCGGTCAGCGGTTTGCCGTCGAGCTGAATGTTTTCGATGTCTGCACCCGACACTTCGATGATCTTGCGGATCAGCGAGTAGCCGTTGGAATGCGGGCCGGACGACGGCAGCGCAAGCAGTGCGTCACCGGCAGCGACTTTGGAGCCGTCGATGATTTCCGATTTTTCCACGACGCCGACGCAGAAGCCTGCGAGGTCGTAGTCTTCGCCTTCGTACATGCCTGGCATTTCAGCGGTTTCACCACCGACCAGGGAGCAGCCGGACAGTTCGCAGCCCGCGCCAATGCCGGTCACAACCTGGGTCGCGGTTTCGACGTTGAGTTTGCCGGTGGCGTAGTAGTCGAGGAAGAACAGCGGTTCGGCGCCGCAGACCACCAGGTCGTTGACGCACATGGCAACCAGGTCGATACCGATGCTGTCGTGCTTGTTCAGGTTCAATGCCAGACGCAGCTTAGTGCCCACACCGTCGGTGCCGGAAACCAGTACCGGCTGTTTGTAGCCAGCCGGGATTTCGCAGAGGGCGCCGAAACCGCCCAGGCCGCCCATGACTTCCGGGCGCGCAGTGCGCTTGGCGACGCTCTTGATGCGTTCGACCAATGCTTCGCCGGCGTCGATGTCTACACCGGCGTCCTTGTAGCTCAGGGAGGGTTGCTTGCTCATGATCCAGGCCTTTAGGGGGGATTCAGGGGTAACGACCGAGTCCAGTGGGACCGCCGAAATAGACGAAGGCATTGGCCATACGCGAATTTCAGGGTGCCCGGCTGTTGCCGGTCTGCGAAGGCGCGCGATTTTATCAGGCTTGAGGGGCAGCGACCATCCTCGCGCCGACAGCAGGGGGCATATCAGCCAAAAAAACCGTTATTACGTGTGTTGGTGGCATCCCCCATGGCTGTATAAGGTATCGCCATTAACCGTCTATCGTTATAGCAGTACAAAAACTTACCGTGGTCGGGTGAATGTTTTGCTGCGGGGCGTGGTCACAGCTTTGCTCAATCCGGTTCACGCGGCCTGTTCCAGCCGCTCTTGTCGTCGGGAATCCTCCATGCGTTTTTGTAAAATTTTCTGTGCCGGCTGTTTGTCGTTGATCAGCCTCGCGAGTCATGCCGAAACCGTTAAGAATTTGTATCAGGTGAGTCAGCCTGTCAGCGGCCAGACTCAGGAAGTGCGCGATCAAGCGACCCAGCAGGCGCTGGATACGCTGGTGTTGCGGCTGACCGGGGATCCCAAATCTCTGCAAAATCCAGGGTTGGCGGTGATCCGCAAGGACCCTCAGCAGATCATCAGTCAGTACGGCTTTGATGCGGGGCCACCGGAAACCCTGAAAATCGATTTCGATCCGTCCTCCACCGAACAGGCCTTGCGGCGTGCCGGACTTGCGTTGTGGGGCGCCAATCGGCCGTCGATGCTTGGCTGGTGGCTAAGCGATTCCACTGAAGGCTCAAGCCTGGTGGGCGATGGTCAAGCCAGCGCTGCACCGCTGCGTCGCGCCGCTCAGCATCGCGGTCTGGCGCTGCGCCTGCCGTTGGGCGACTTGAGCGAGCAACTGGTGGCGACGGCACCGAATCTTGAAGGCAATGATCCTGCGCCTCTGCGTGTCGCTTCAGAGCGTTACGGCGCCGATGCCTTGTTGGCGGTTCATGCCCGTGAAGAGGGCGGGCAATGGCAAGCCAAGTGGCACCTGTGGCTCGGCGACCAAAAAGAAGCCGGGAGTGTGCAGGGCGCCAGTCAGGCCGCCGTAGTCGATGCCGTTATGTTGGCGGTCAGTGAGCGCCTGGCGCCCCGTTTCGTCGTGAAAGCCGGTGCTTCGAGTGAGCAGTTGCTGGAAGTGCAAGGCATGAACCTTGAGCATTACGCGGCACTCGGGCATTTACTTGAGCCTTTCGGTGCGCGTTTGGTCAGCGTCGATGGCGAGCGCATTGTTTATCGGGTCAATGGCAGTCCCGAGCAGTTGAAGTCGCAGTTATCGCTGGCGAAGTTGCAGCAGGTTCCGGCGGGCGAGCTAACGGCTCCGGGCGTTTCCGGCCCTGTTGCGATCGATGGTTCATCCCCGGCCACAGCGCCGGCCGCACAACTGCGGTTCCGTTGGTAAGTTTTTCTTTCCTTATATAAATGCAGGAGTGGTTCATGGTCGATATGCGGCGTTGGTTCTGGTTGGGTGGCGTGGTGCTGCTCTGCGGGTTTGTGTGGCTGCTGCATCCGATCCTGACACCGTTTCTGGTGGCGCTGCTGTTGGCCTATCTGTTCGATCCTTTGGTGGATCGCCTGGAAAAGCTTGGCCTGTCGAGGACGTGGGGCGTGGTGTCGGTGTTTGCGTTGTTCACCCTGATCGTCACGACGCTGATGCTGGTGTTGGTGCCGTTGCTCGCCAAGCAGCTGTTTCGTCTCTACGAGCTGGCACCGCAGATGCTCGATTGGTTGCAACACACGGCCGTGCCGTGGGCGCAGTCGAAACTGGGTCTGGCGGATGGTTTCTGGAAGTTCGACAAGGTCAAGGCGGCGATCAGCGAACACATGGGGCAGACCACCGATATCGTCGGCGTGGTCCTGAGCCAGGCGACCGCTTCCAGTCTCGCGTTGATTGGCTGGCTGGCGAACCTGGTGCTGATTCCAGTGGTGAGTTTCTATCTGCTGCGCGACTGGGATCTGATGATGGCGAAGATTCGCAGCCTGTTACCGCGAGACCGGGAGGAGCGCATTGTCGCCCTGGCCGGTGAATGCCATGAAGTGCTCGGGGCGTTTGTGCGCGGTCAGTTGCTGGTGATGCTGGCGCTGGGTGTGATCTACGCGGCAGGCTTGATGATTGTCGGGCTGGAGTTGGGGCTGTTGATCGGCCTGATCGCCGGTTTGGCGGCGATTGTGCCGTATATGGGGTTTGTGATCGGAATTGGCGCGGCGTTGATTGCCGGTCTGTTCCAGTTCGGTGGCGACCTGTATCCCATGATCGGCATCGTCGCGGTGTTTATGGTCGGGCAGGCGCTTGAAGGCATGGTGTTGACCCCGTTGCTGGTGGGGGACCGAATCGGCCTGCATCCGGTGGCGGTGATCTTCGCGATTCTGGCTGGCGGTGAGTTGTTTGGTTTTACCGGTGTATTACTGGCCTTGCCCGTGGCAGCGGTGATCATGGTGCTGGTGCGTCATATGCATGATTTGTATAAAGATTCAGATATTTACAGCGGCGTCGACGATCCAGAGCTATAGGGCTTGTTGAGCGCTCGTCGCGGGCCACCCGGTTCACTGCCGGGTTGGCCTCTTTCCGTCCGGCGGTGATCACCGCGTGTGCCAAAGAAACTGTCATAAAAGCAGTGCGCTAACGCAAACCTTTGATTTTGCTTGTGGTCTGTCGCATTGTGCGGGCTGCCTCACGGGTATAAACTTCGCAAACTTTACACAGAGGCCACTAATGGTTCCTTTGGAACTGTTCAGTCAGCATGAAACCGATTCAGCTGCCCCTAGGTGTTCGTCTGCGTGACGACGCCACCTTTATCAATTACTACCCAGGCGCCAACGCGGCTGCACTCGGCTATGTCGAGCGGCTTTGCGAAGCTGATGCTGGGTGGACTGAAAGCCTGATTTACCTTTGGGGTAAGGACGGAGTAGGGCGCACGCATCTGTTGCAGGCGGCCTGCCTGCGCTTTGAGCAAATGGGGGAGCCAGCGGTGTATTTGCCACTGGCTGAATTGTTGGATCGCGGCATTGGAATCCTCGACAACCTCGAACAATACGAACTGGTCTGCCTTGATGATTTGCAGGCGGTTGCCGGGCGAGCGGATTGGGAAGAGGCGTTGTTCCATCTGTTTAATCGCTTGCGTGACAGCGGTCGGCGTTTGCTGATTGCCGCATCGACTTCGCCTCGCGAATTGCCGGTCAAGCTGGCGGACTTGAAATCGCGCCTGACCCTGGCGCTGATTTTCCAGATGCGCCCCTTGTCTGACGAAGACAAATTACGAGCCTTGCAGTTGCGCGCTTCTCGGCGTGGTCTGCATCTGACCGATGAAGTCGGGCATTTTATTTTGACCCGGGGCACCCGCAGCATGAGTGCGCTTTTCGAGCTGCTTGAGCGTCTCGATCAGGCCTCCCTTCAAGCTCAGCGCAAGCTGACGATCCCTTTCCTGAAAGAAACCCTGGGCTGGTAAAGACCCTTTTAAAACGGGCTCTGTAGCGGGTTTGGCATATTTCAGGCGCCAAGAAATACGCTTTCCTACGGGGGCGTAGGCTGCGCAAATGTTTTAAAAGGGCTTAAGCGCTTAGATGTAAACGAGAAACCGATAAGTCACATAAAGATCGATTGAATTTGCAAATCAGGTCGATAGCGGGCATAGTCTCGGCTTCTTTACAACTCTCAGCCACGGTCGTGCCCATGCTAAATCGCTTCGCACCCCTCGTGCCTCTCGCACTCGTCACCCTGTTGTTTGGTTGCGCTGCTCACTCTCCAGTGTCCCAGCAAGAGCAGCAACAGCAGGTTAAAAACTCTGCTACCGCCCAGTCTTCCGTTATTTACCAGGAAGAAATGGCCACCGAAAAAGAACTGGCAAGCTTCGCCGATGGCAAGTCTTACCAGCTTCCGGTTCTGGCCGACAGCATCCTTGAACGAGGCATGTCCCTGATCGGTACCCGTTACCGTTTCGGCGGCACCTCTGAAGCTGGCTTCGACTGCAGCGGCTTCATCGGTTACCTGTTCCGCGAAGAGGCGGGCATGAACCTGCCGCGCTCCACCCGCGAAATGATCAACGTGGATGCGCCACTGGTTGCTCGCAACAAGCTCAAGCCAGGTGATTTGCTGTTCTTCGCCACGAATGGCCGTCGCGGTCGCGTCAGCCACGCCGGTATCTACCTCGGTGATGACCAATTCATCCACTCCAGCAGCCGCAAAAGCGGTGGTGTGCGGGTTGATAGCCTAGGCGACAGTTACTGGAGCAAAACCTTCATCGAAGCTAAGCGCGCACTCGCGATGGCGCCCACCGTCGTCACTGCTCGCAAGTAATCGGCCGAATTGTCGTCAGATATTGACGACAAAAGCCCTCTTGGCAAGCGAGTAGGCGGATAGTTTGTAAGGTGAACTTAAAGTCTTACTTGAAGTTTGGCTCATAGGCGCTAGAATCCTGATCTATTATTGATGGCAAACCGCCTGCGCTCTGCGCCGGCGGTTTTGTTTTCTGCCTTCCCGGCAGAAAAAGCCGCAGCCAGATCAGGGTGTTCTGCTTATGACGATGTCGGCCCGCCTCACACTTATGCTCTTGGCAGCGCTGCTCAGCGGCTGTGCCAGCCGAACGCCTCCTCCTGCGCCAGTGGTTCGTGCCCCGCTTGTTTTCGGCTCCTCGCAAGCATTCTCGCCTGAGGCAGAAGACGTGTTGTTTCGCGCCTTGGGTCTCGTGGGTACGCCTTATCGCTGGGGCGGCAACACGCCAGACTCCGGTTTTGATTGCAGTGGGCTGATCGGCTATGTGTACCGCGACGTCGCAGGCATTTCCCTGCCGCGCTCCACCCGCGAGATGATCGTCATGCAGGCGCCGAATGTGGGCAAAGAAGGCCTGCAAACCGGTGATCTGATCTTCTTCGCCACCAATGGTGGTTCTCAGGTCAGTCACGCGGGCATCTACGTCGGCGAAGGGCGCTTCGTCCATGCGCCTGCCACCGGTGGCACGGTGAAGCTCGATAGCCTGTCCAAAGCCTACTGGCAGAAGGCATATCTGAGTGCCAAACGCGTTTTGCAGCCTGAGCATCTGGCACGTAACCCCTAGTCGAGAGTTGCCATGACCGCTCGCACGCTCAACCTCGATGATGCCCTGTATCGCTACGTACTCGACGTCTCCCTCAGGGAAACGCCGTTGCTCAAGCGTTTGCGCGATGAAACTCAGGCGTTGCCCATGGCGCGCTGGCAGGTGGCACCGGAGCAGGGGCAGTTTCTTGCGCTGTTGGTCAAACTCACGGGCGCCAGGCGTTTGCTGGAAGTCGGTACCTTCACCGGTTACAGCGCCCTGTGCATGGCGGCAGCGTTGCCCGATGACGGCTCGCTGATCTGTTGCGATATTGCGGGTGACTACAACGCCATCGCGCTTCGTTACTGGCAGGAGGCCGGGCTTGACGGGCGAATTGAGCTGCGCCTGGCGCCTGCTCTGGACACCTTGGCCACGCTTGAGACGCTCGGTTCGTTCGACCTGATTTTCATTGACGCTGACAAGGCTAACTACCCGTGCTACTTGGAGCATGCGTTGCGTTTGCTACGTGTCGGCGGCCTCGCGGTGTTCGATAACACGCTGTGGAGCGGGAGAGTGCTTGAGACTCATCCGGACAGCGCAGACACCCGAGCCATCCAGGCGCTCAACCTCGCCTTGAAGGATGACGCACGAGTCGATCTGTCGTTATTACCGTTGGGGGATGGGTTGACCCTGTGTCGCAAGCGCTGACGCCAATTAATGTGGGAGCGAGCCCGCCCCCACATTTGCCACGTATTGGCAGTCAGCGTGTTATTTAGCGGCCGAAACCCGCCACACCTTATTCCCCACGTCGTCCGCCACCAGTAAGTCCCCCTGCTGATCGATCACCACGCCCACCGGCCGGCCCATGGCATTTTCGTCTTTGTCGAGGAAGCCGGTCAGTACATCCATCGGCTGCCCGTTGGGTTTGCCGGCCGCGAACGGTACGAAAATCACCTTGTAGCCACTGTGTGGTTTGCGGTTCCAGGAGCCGTGCTGACCGATGAAAGCGCCGTTGGTAAACGGCGCTGGCAGTTTGCTGCCTTGGGCGAAGGTCAAACCCAGCGAGGCCGTGTGAGGGCCAACCGCGTAATCCGGCGCAATGGCTTTTGCAACCAGGTCCAGGTTCTGTGGCGTGACGCGCACGTCGACATGTTGGCCGTAGTAGCTGAACGGCCAGCCATAGAACGCGCCGTCCTTGACTGAGGTGATGTAGTCCGGCACCAGGTCACTGCCGATTTCGTCGCGCTCGTTGACGGCGGTCCAGAGCGCACCGCTGGTCGGTTCCCAGCTCATGCCGTTGGGGTTGCGAAGGCCGGAGGCAAAAATCCGGTGCTTGCCGGTGGCGCGGTCCACCTCCCAAATGGCAGCGCGACCTTCTTCGGCGGCCAGACCGTTTTCGCCAACATTGCTGTTGGAGCCGACGGTGACGTACAGCTTGCTGCCGTCCTTGCTGGCGATGACGTTTTTAGTCCAGTGATGGTTTATCGTGCCGCCCGGCAAATCGACGACTTTGGTCGGCTGCGCAGTGATGGATGTTTCGCCGTCCTTGTAAGGAAAGCGGAGCAACTTGTCGGAGTCGGCGACGTAAAGATCGTTGCCGACCAATGCCATGCCGAATGGCGAGTTGAGATTTTCCAGGAATACGGTGCGCGTTTCGGCGACGCCGTCGTGGTCTTTGTCGCGCAACAGCGTAATACGATTCGCGCTTGGGACGCCGGCACCGGCGCGGCCCATGACTTTCTTCATGACCCAGCCGCGGATGCCAGTGGCGTCATCAGGTTTGGGCGGGGCGTTGGTTTCAGCCACCAGTACGTCGCCATTGGGCAATACGTATAGCCAGCGCGGGTGATCCAGGTTTTCGGCAAAGGCAGCGACCTTCATGCCCTGGGCAGCTTTGGGAGTCACACCATTCGCCCAGCCGACCGCCGGGGCGATGTTCACCGTCGGAATCAGGGTCTTGTTCGGTTCCGGCAGCGTGGGCGACGGTCCGGTGCCGTCCGAGACTTGCAGGCGGGAGGACTCACCGCAGGCGGCGAGCCCTCCGGCGAGGGCGATGACGAAAACGAACTGAGGCTTGAGCATGCTGATCTTCTTCCCTATGAATGCAGTGTCCTATTCATAGAGAAGCGTAGACGTTCGATGGTTCAACCCATTAGCCACGCGCTTCCTTGAACAGTACGGCGATGCCGGGGTGATAGTGACCTGCTTCGTTGCGCAATTTGCGGTAGGCGTAGGGGAAATACCAGGCCACGGCGCAGGTATGTTCTTTTTGCAGGTCGTCGACCATGTCCTGGAGTTCTTCCGGAGTGGCACTGTGCTGGCTCTTGTGGGGTGCAACGAACAGGCAGCCGAGCTTCAGGTCGCTGGCGTGGCTGATACGCTTGGCGTCACTGGCAATGTCCTGAAGGGCTTGCTTGAGGTTCAGGTTGTTGACTCGGGGCCAGCGCTGGGTGGTCTGGAGCCAGGCACGTTCTTCATGGGTAGCGATCAACAGGTCGGTGCGCGCGTTGCGTTCGCCGTCTTCGGTCTGTTTACGGGTCGGGGCCTGTTGCAGTGTGACCATTTCGGCCATCCAGGCCGCCGCCGATAGCAAGCCGAGATTGGCTTTTTCGTCGTGCCAATACGGTGTGTCTGCATCGCCGCGTATGGCGTTGTAGCGGTCGATACAGTCAATCCAGCGTTCCAGCAGTGGACGCAAGAATTCCAGCTTTGGATTGCTGATGATCATGCCTTGCATGGGACTCGTCCTTGTTATTGTGGTGTCGATGTGTGGCTCTTTGATATCACTGCGCTCAGTGTGGCACAAGATTGGCGCCAGTAAATTGATCGACAGCAGTTATTCGCCCAGCGGCGTCCCGTCTTCAATTGACGCTCCACCCCCAACCCTCTAACCTTCGCGGCTTGTTTCAGGTGCTCTGTGGCTGCGGTCGACAGGGTGAAACAGGGAAGCCGGTGAGTGAGTTATGTCTGTCTATGAAAAACCACGATCCCGGCGCTGCCCCCGCAACGGTAAATGAGTGAAGGCTGTGCCTTGAGCCACTGTGCCGTTTGTCGGCATGGGAAGGCGCGCAGTCAGGCGTGATGCCGCTCATGAGCCCGGAGACCGGCCTGATCCATCCAGCGGCATCACGGTGGGCGATGCCAGGCTTTTTGCCGTCTATTCTTGTGCCTGCCCGCCGTTATCCAGCCTCAACGGAGAGCTTCCCATGACCGATACCCCCGACCGTGACGAACGCCATTTGGCGCGCATGTTGCGCAAAAAAGCCGTGATCGATGAACGCATCGCTAATTCGCCGAATGAGTGCGGCCTGCTGCTGGTGTTGACCGGTAACGGCAAAGGCAAAAGCAGTTCGGCTTTCGGCATGCTCGCCCGATCCATGGGGCACGGCATGCAGTGCGGCGTGGTGCAGTTCATCAAAGGGCGCCACAGCACGGGCGAAGAGCTGTTTTTCCGTCGTTTCCCGCAGCAGGTGCGTTTTCACGTGATGGGCGAGGGCTTCACCTGGGAAACCCAGGACCGCCAACGTGATATTGCTGCCGCCGAAGCGGCGTGGGCCGTCTCTCGCGAACTGCTGAGCGATCCGTCGATTGGTCTGGTGGTGCTCGATGAGTTAAACATCGCCCTCAAGCACGGTTACCTCGACCTCGATCAAGTGCTCAGCGACTTGCAGGCCCGTCCACCAATGCAGCACGTGGTCGTCACCGGTCGCGGCGCCAAGCCGGAACTGATTGAACTGGCTGACACCGTCACCGACATGGGCGTGGTCAAGCACGCGTTCCAGGCCGGGATCAAAGCGCAAAAAGGCGTCGAGCTGTGAATACTACTTTATGAAAAACAGTCGTCACTGCCCGGCGGTATTGATTGCCGCGCCGGCTTCCGGTCAGGGCAAGACCACCGTCACCGCCGCACTGGCCCGTTTGCATCGGAATCAGGGGCGCAAGGTTCGCGTGTTCAAATGCGGCCCGGACTTTCTTGACCCGATGATTCTTGAGCGCGCCAGTGGCGCGCCGGTCTATCAGCTGGACATGTGGATGGTCGGCGAGCAGGAAAGTCGTAGGCTGTTGTGGGAAGCGGCGGCTGATGCGGACCTGATTCTGATCGAAGGCGTCATGGGCTTGTTCGACGGTACGCCATCCAGCGCCGACCTGGCGCGACACTTCGGCGTGCCGGTGCTTGGCGTGATCGATGGCACCGCAATGGCCCAAACCTTTGGCGCTTTGGCCCTTGGACTGGCGCGTTATCAGCCGGACTTGCCCTTCGCGGGGGTGTTGGCCAACCGCGTGGGTACGTTGCGTCATGCGCAACTGCTTGAAGGCAGCCTGACGGAGGGCTTGCGCTGGTACGGCGCGTTGTCGAGGGAAACCGGCATCGAATTGCCGAGTCGCCATTTAGGCCTGGTTCAGGCCAGTGAGTTGAATGACCTCGATCTGCGCCTTGATGCAGCGGCCAATGCGCTGGCCTCCAGTTGCGAAGTGGCGCTGCCGCCGGCCGTCGAGTTCGCGGTCCCGGATGTGATCGCTGTCGAGCCGTTGCTCGCGGGTGTGCGCATTGCCGTGGCCCGTGACGAAGCATTTGCCTTCATCTACGGCGCGAGTCTGGATCTATTGCGAGCGATGGGCGCCGAGTTATCGTTTTTCTCGCCGATCCGCGACACCCAGTTGCCGCCCGCCGACAGCCTGTATCTGCCAGGCGGCTACCCCGAGTTGCACCATGTGACGTTGTCACAGAACACCTCGATGCTGAACGCGATCCGTGAGCACCATGCTGCCGGTAAGCCGCTGCTGGCTGAATGCGGCGGCATGCTGTACCTGCTCGATTCGTTGACCGATGTTGACGGCGCGCGTGCAGAAATGGTCGGCCTGCTGGCGGGGGACGCCGTGATGCAAAAGCGTCTGGCGGCGTTGGCCCTGCAAGCGGTCGAGTTACCAGAAGGATTGTTGCGCGGGCACACCTATCACCACTCGTTGACCAGCACGACGCTTGAGCCGATTGCCCGGGGCCTTAGCCCTAACGGTGGGCGCGGCGCGGAGGCGGTTTTCCGGCAGGGGCGGATGACCGCTTCGTATGTACACTTTTATTTCCCGTCCAATCCGGCGGCGATTGCTGCGCTGTTTGCGCCTGACCCTGAGGTCGTTTTCGCAAGCAGACTCGCTCCCACCGGTGAGCAGGTTCTTTGCGTCAGCACCGCTTCACAGGGGGGAGCGGGCTTGCCCGCTAAGAGGCCGTGACCGATAACGCATTCGGTGAAGCCGAACGCGCGGCCGTCTACCGAGCCATTGCCGAGCGCCGTGACATGCGCCACTTCAGCGGCGGAGTGGTTGAGCCCGCGTTACTGCGGCGCTTGCTTGAAGCCGCACATCAGGCGCCGAGTGTCGGCCTGATGCAGCCGTGGCGCTTCATTCGTATCAGCGACCGGGCCTTGCGCGGCAAGATCCAGCAACTGGTCGAGGAAGAACGTATCCGCACCGCCGAAGCCCTTGGCGAGCGTACCGACGAGTTCATGAAGCTCAAGGTCGAAGGCATCAACGACTGCGCTGAGGTGCTGGTAGCCGCGTTGATGGACGACCGCGAGCGCCACATCTTTGGTCGCCGCACGCTGCCGGAAATGGACATGGCTTCGCTGTCCTGCGCGATTCAGAACCTCTGGCTGGCGTCTCGTGCCGAAGGCCTGGGCATGGGCTGGGTGTCACTGTTTGAGCCGCAAGCCTTGGCGGACTTGCTAGGGTTGCCGCCCGGTGCCAAGCCGTTGGCGGTGCTTTGCCTGGGGCCGGTCGAAGCCTTCTATCCGGCGCCGATGCTGGTGCTTGAAGGGTGGGCGCAGGCACGTCCACTCAGTGAGTTGCTGTATGAAAATTATTGGGGAGTGAGTCAATGAGTGTGGCGTTGTTGAGTGTCGCCGCAGTGGCGCTGGACGCGCTGCTGGGTGAACCCAAACGCTGGCATCCGCTGGTGGCGTTCGGCGGTTTTGCGGATCGCATCGAGCAACGTTTCAACTCTGGCGGTCGCGGCTGGCGCAGTCATGGCGTCACGGGTTGGGTGATCGCCGTCCTGCCGCTGACCTTGCTGGTGACTGCGCTTTCTTGGGCGCCTTATGTTGGCTGGATGGTAGAGATTCTGGCGCTGTATTGCGCGCTGGGCATGCGCAGCCTGGGCGAGCACGTTGAGCCAGTGGCCAAGGCCTTGCGCGAAGATGATCTGGACGAGGCGCGCAAGCGTGTCGGCTACCTGGTCAGCCGTCAGACCAGTGAACTGGATAAAACCGAAGTCGCCCGCGCCGCCACCGAGTCGGTGCTGGAAAACGGCAGCGACGCAGTATTCGCCGCGTTGTTCTGGTTCGCCGTGGCGGGCGCGCCAGGCGTGGTGCTCTATCGACTGAGCAACACTCTGGATGCGATGTGGGGTTATCGCAACGAACGTTTCGAACGATTCGGCTGGGCGGCGGCGAAAGTCGATGACGTCCTCAACTACATTCCTGCACGGTTGGTGGCATTGACCTATGCGCTGCTTGGCAAAACCCGGCTGGCGCTTAAATGTTGGCGCACCCAGGGTCCGACCTGGGACAGCCCAAATGCCGGGCCGGTGATGGCTGCCGGTGCCGGTGCGCTGGGTGTCGAATTGGGCGGGGCGGCGATTTATCACGGTGAGCTGCATCAGCGTCCGTCACTGGGCGAAGGCGCACCGGCCGACGCCGACGCCATTGATCGTGGCTGGCAACTGGTCCAGCGCGGCGTATGGTTATGGCTGCTGATTCTCTGCGTGGGGGCTGAGTTATATGCTTGAGCACGGTGGCCGGTTGCGCAAGGCGGCGCTTGACTATGGCATCGCCGAAGCCGATTGGCTGGACCTGTCCAGTGGGCTTGCGCCCTGGCCGTTTCCGGTGCCGCAAATTCCATTGCGGGACTGGGCCCGTTTGCCGGAAACCGACGATGGCCTGGAGCAGGCCGCTTGCGACTATTACGGTGCTGCCCATGTGCTGCCGGTCGCTGGTTCGCAAATGGCGATTCAGTTGCTGCCGCGTTTACGTCGTGCCGGCAAGGTCGGCGTGTTGTCGCCGTGCTATGCCGAACACGCCGAAGCGTGGCGGCGTAGCGGTTACAGTGTGCGCGAAATGCTTGAGCAGGAAGTCGACTTTTTCCTCGACAGTCTCGACGTACTGGTGGTAGTCAACCCGAACAATCCAACGGGGCTCAGCCTGACGCCAAGTCGCTTGCTGGAGTGGCACTCGCGGCTGGCCCAGCGCGGTGGCTGGCTGGTGGTGGACGAAGCCTTCATGGACAACACACCGCAAATGAGCCTGACACCGTTTGCCCATCAGGTCGGTTTGATTGTGTTGCGCTCGTTCGGCAAATTTTTCGGCTTGGCCGGGGTGCGCCTCGGTTTTGTGGTGGCCGAGCGCAAGTTGCTTAAGTTGCTGGCCGAGCAAGTGGGACCATGGGCGGTCAGCGGGCCGACGCGGACGGTGGGGCAGAGGTGCCTGGAGGATTTTGAAGGGCATGCCCGGCAACGACTGCGCAGCGAACAGGCTAGCCAGCGATTGGCCGTGCTCCTTGAGCGTAATGGCTTCAAGCCGCAAGGCGGTTGCGCGCTGTTTCAATGGCTGATTAGCGACCGCGCTGAGGCGCTGCATCAATTTATGGCGCGGCGCGGCATCTTGCTGCGGTTGTTCACTCATAACAGCAGCCTGCGTTTCGGTTTGCCGGCCAGTGAAGCCGAAGAGGCCCGTCTCGAACAGGCTCTGCACGCTTATACCAAGGAAATTCAATGACTACGTTGATGGTGCAAGGCACCACGTCCGACGCTGGCAAAAGTACGCTGGTGACGGCGCTGTGTCGTTGGGTGACTCGTCACGGCGTGCGGGTAGTGCCGTTCAAGCCGCAGAACATGGCGCTGAACAGTGCTGTAACCGCCGATGGTGGCGAAATCGGTCGCGCCCAAGCGGTGCAGGCTCAGGCTGCCAACCTTGAACCGCACACCGATATGAACCCGGTGTTGCTCAAACCCAACAGCGACACCGGTGCTCAAGTCATCATTCATGGGCGTGCCGTCACCACCATGAACGCCGTCGCCTATCACGATTACAAAGCCATCGCGATGCAAGCGGTGCTGGCTTCCCATGAACGGCTGAGCGCCGCCTATCCGGTGGTGATGGTCGAGGGGGCCGGTTCGCCGGCCGAAATCAATTTGCGTGCCGGCGACATCGCCAACATGGGATTTGCCGAAGCTGTGGATTGTCCGGTGGTGTTGATCGCCGACATTAATCGTGGCGGGGTTTTTGCGCACCTGGTGGGGACGTTGGAACTGCTATCACCCAGCGAGCAGGCGCGGGTCAAAGGTTTCATCATCAATCGTTTTCGGGGTGACATTGCCTTGTTGCAGCCGGGTCTCGATTGGCTGGAAGCGCGCACCGGCAAACCGGTAATCGGCGTCTTGCCCTACGTGATGGACTTGCACCTGGAGGCCGAAGACGGCCTTGATCAACGCCAGATCGACAAGGCTGAGCAGGTGTTGAAGGTGGTCGTGCCGGTACTGCCGCGCATCAGTAACCACACCGATTTCGATCCGTTGCGTCTGCACCCGCAGGTAGACCTGCAATTCGTTGGTCCTGGTCAGCCGATTCCAAGCGCTGACCTAATCATCTTGCCCGGCTCGAAAAGCGTGCGCAGCGACCTCGCGTACCTGCGGGCCAACGGTTGGGACACAGCAATCTCTCGCCACTTGCGCTACGGCGGCAAAGTTTTGGGGATTTGCGGTGGCCTGCAAATGCTCGGCGAGCAGGTTCACGACCCGTTGGGCCTTGAAGGCGCGCCGGGTTCGAGCGCCGGTCTGGGCTTGCTGGCCTTCGAAACCCAGCTTGAAGACGAGAAGCAGTTGCGCAACGTTAGCGGACAGTTAGCCTTGGAGAATGCCGAGGTCAGCGGCTATGAAATTCATGCTGGCGTCACCACGGGGCCGGCATTGGAGCATTGCGCGGTGCAGCTGGATGACGGTCGCTGCGACGGCGCGCAAAGTCCTGATGGGCAGATTTTTGCGACGTATCTGCATGGGCTGTTCGAGTCGCCGGCGGCGAGCAGCGCGCTGTTGCGCTGGGCCGGTTTGCAGCATGTGCAAAGCGTGGATTACCACGCCTTGCGCGAGCGCGATATTGAGCGGTTGGCGGACTTGGTGGAAAAGCATCTCGATACTCGATTACTGCGTGAACTTTGCGGGTTTTAGTGTGGATTTAATGGCCTCTTCGCGAGCAGGCGTCAGTAGTCTCACCGCCCATATAAAGGAATAAAGCATGCTGCAACTGATCCTCGGCGGCGCCCGCTCCGGTAAAAGTCGCCTGGCTGAAAAGCTCGCCACAGACAGTCAACTCCATGTGACTTACATCGCCACCAGCCAACCGCTGGATGGCGAAATGAACGAGCGGGTGGCGCATCATCGCGCGCGGCGTCCGGCCGAATGGGCGTTGATCGAAGAACCGCTTGAACTGGCCCGTACCCTGCGCGAAAACGCCCGCGCCGACAGTTGCATGCTGGTGGATTGCTTGACCCTGTGGCTGACCAATCTGCTGATGCTCGATAACCCCGAGCGCTTGGCCGCTGAGCGTGAAGCGTTGCTGGACTGCCTGGCGACGTTGCCAGGTGAAATTATTTTTGTCAGCAACGAGACCGGAATGGGTGTCGTGCCGCTGGGCGAATTGACTCGCCGCTATGTCGATGAAGCCGGTTGGCTGCATCAAGCCTTGGCTGAACGCTGTCAACGAGTCGTTCTGACCGTCGCCGGCCTGCCCCTGACTTTGAAAGGTACTGCGTTATGACTCAATCCTGGTGGCTGAACCCCTGCAAGCGAATCGATGCGGCAGCCGTTGAACAGGCGATGGCCCGTCAACAGCAATTGACCAAACCCGCCGGCTCCCTCGGTCGGCTGGAGTCAGTAGCGGTGCAATTGGCCGGGTTGCAAGGGCAGGTCAAACCGAGTCTTGAGCGGTTGTGGATCGCCATTTTTGCCGGTGACCATGGTGTTGTGGCTGAGGGTGTGTCGGCGTTTCCGCAGGAAGTCACCGGGCAGATGCTGCACAACTTCGTCAGCGGCGGCGCGGCCATCAGCGTGTTGGCGCGGCAGTTGGGCGCACAGCTTGAAGTGGTTGATCTGGGCACCGTCACGCTTTCGTTGAACTTGCCAGGTGTGCGGCATCTGAATGTCGGCCCCGGTACTGCGAACTTTGTGACGGGCGCGGCGATGACCACTGTGCAGGGCGAACTTGCCCTGCAGGCTGGCCGTGACAGCGTGCAGCGCGCCATCGCGGCGGGGGCGCAGTTGTTCATCGGCGGCGAGATGGGCATCGGCAATACCACGGCCGCCAGTGCTTTGGCGTGTGCGTTGCTGGATTGCCCGGTCGTGCATCTCGCCGGGCCGGGCACGGGGCTCGATGCCGCCGGTGTCAGCCATAAAGCGCAGGTCATCGAGCGCGCCTTGGCACTGCACGGTGCGGAGCGGGGAGACGCGTTGAAAACCTTGTTCAACCTCGGCGGCTTTGAGATCGCGGCACTGGTCGGCGCTTACCTGGCTTGTGCTCAGGAGGGCGTCGTGGTGCTGGTGGACGGCTTTATTTGCAGCGTCGCCGCGTTGGTCGCCGTGCGTTTGAATCCAGAGTGTCGCCAGTGGTTGCTGTTTGGCCATCGCGGCGCTGAGCCGGGCCATCGGCATGTGCTGGAAACCCTGGGCGCTGAGCCGCTACTGGACCTAGGTCTGCGTCTGGGCGAGGGCAGTGGCGCGGCATTGGCCGTGCCGTTGCTGCGTTTGGCCTGCGCCCTTCACGGGGACATGGCGACGTTCGCCGAAGCGGCGGTCGCGGATCGCCCGGCATGACTTTGTGCCTTGATCTGTTGCGCCACGGCGAAACCGAACTCGGCGGTGGCTTGCGCGGTAGCCTCGACGATGCATTGACTGCCAAGGGCTGGGCACAGATGCGTGCCGCAGTCATCGACCAAGGGCCTTGGGACCGCTTGGTCAGCTCGCCGTTGCAGCGTTGCGCACGGTTCGCCGATGAGCTGGGGGCGCAACTCGGTTTGCCGGTGCAGCTCGATAAAGACCTGCAAGAATTGCACTTTGGCGCGTGGGAAGGGCAGAGCGCAGCGGACCTGATGAAAACCAGTGCCGATGCGCTGGGGTTGTTCTGGGCCGATCCCTACGCCTTTACGCCTCCAGAGGGCGAGCCCGTTACGGATTTTTCGGCGCGGGTACTGGCTGCTGTCGCGCGGTTATACGCGGCTTATGCCGGCGAGCGGGTGTTGCTGATCAGCCATGGCGGCGTGATGCGCTTGCTGCTGGCTCAGGCCCGAGGCCTGCCCCGTGAGCAGTTGCTCAACGTTGAAGTGGCTCACGGTGCATTGTTTTCGCTGGAGGTTGAATCCGGCGGCGTGTTGAAGGCAGTGAGCTGAGCATGCTGCCGTTCTGGATCGCCCTGCAATTTTTGAGTAGCCTGCCGATTCGTTTGCCAGGGATGCCGGCGCCTCAGGAGTTGGGGCGCTCGTTGCTGTTTTATCCGTTGGTGGGGTTGTTGTTCGGCGCGCTGCTGTGGGCGCTCAATGGGCTGTTGCTCGGGACACCCTTATTGCTTCACGGCGCGTTGCTGCTAACGGTTTGGGTGGTACTTAGCGGCGGGTTGCACCTCGACGGATTGGCGGACAGTGCCGATGCCTGGCTCGGCGGTTTCGGCGACCGTGAGCGCACACTGACCATCATGAAAGACCCGCGCAGCGGTCCGATTGCCGTGGTGACGCTGGTGTTGGTGTTGCTGCTGAAGTTTGCCGCGTTATTGGCACTGATCGAGCAGGGGCATGGCGTTGTTTTGATCATTGTTCCGCTGGTGGGCCGCGCCGCACTGCTGGGCTTATTCCTGACCACGCCGTATGTACGTGCCGGTGGTCTGGGGCAGGCGCTGGCTGATCATTTGCCGCGCAAGAGGGGCTGGCAGGTGCTGGTGGTAAGTGCATTGGCCTGTGTCTTTATCGCAGGGGCGAGTGCCGTATTGGCCCTGTTGCTGGCAGTGGCCATCTTTGTCTGGTTGCGGCACGTCATGCGGCGGCGGTTGGGCGGGACCACCGGCGATACGGCGGGGGCGCTGCTGGAATTACTGGAAATGGCGTTGCTGGTGGGGTTGGCGTTGGTCTGATGGTGTTGCTGCTAAGGTGCCGATGGTGCATGGCCGAGCAGTGTTGATCGACCCGCTCACAGCTATTTGTAACTTGATTTAACACACTCGCGGGTATATACACGCACTATGCTTGATTCCCAATGTTTATGTGTCAATCTGCGTCGCGCCGCTCGTGGCGTCAGCAGGCATTACGACGGCGCTCTGGATGGCTTCGGAATCAACGTTGCCCAGTATTCTTTGCTGTGTAATTTGCAACGGCTTGATCAACCGAGTATCTCCACCCTGGCCGAAGCAATGGGGCTGGACCGCAGCACCCTGGGACGCAATTTGCGTGTGCTGGAGGGTGAGGGTCTGGTGACGTTGGTTGAGGGCGCGGACATGCGTAATCGCATCGTCGTGCTCACTGAGGCCGGTACTGCACGCCTGGCGGCAGCACTGCCGGCGTGGGAAGCGGCGCAACAACGGTTGATCGACCGATTGGGCGCCGAAAAACGCGAAACCTTGCTGCGACTACTGGACGAACTGGCGTAACGCCAGTTAGTTCGAGCTTAAGCGGGTATATACCCGCTATCGGAGAATAAGAATGGCATCTATGTGGCGTACCTGTGGCTGGGTGTTGTTGGGGAGTGCGCTGATTCTGGCGTTGTCGCTGGGCGTGCGACACGGCTTCGGGCTGTTTCTGTCCCCCATGAGCGCCCAGTTTGGCTGGGGTAGAGAGGTGTTCGCTTTTGCGATTGCCTTGCAGAACCTGATCTGGGGTCTGGCGCAGCCTTTCACCGGCGCCCTGGCCGACCGCTTTGGTGCGGCAAAAGTGGTAGTAATCGGTGGTGTGCTGTACGCCGCAGGCCTGGTGTGCATGGGCTTGTCCGACTCGGCGGTGACCTTGTCCCTGAGTGCCGGTTTGTTGATTGGTATCGGCCTGTCCGGTACCTCGTTCTCAGTGATCCTGGGCGTGGTGGGACGTGCGGTGCCGCCGGAAAAACGCAGCATGGGCATGGGCATCGCCAGCGCCGCCGGTTCATTTGGCCAGTTCGCCATGGTGCCCGGCACGCTGGGGTTGATCGGCTGGCTCGGCTGGTCCGCTGCGTTGTTGGCGCTGGGCCTGTTGGTGGCGTTGATCGTGCCGCTGGTGAGCATGCTCAAGGACAAGCCTTTGCCGGTACTCGGCCATGAGCAGACGCTGTCCGAGGCCCTGCGTGAGGCGTGCTCCCATTCCGGGTTCTGGTTGCTGGCTTTTGGTTTTTTTGTTTGCGGTTTCCAGGTGGTGTTCATTGGTGTGCATCTGCCCGCCTATCTTGTGGACCAGCATTTGCCCGCCACCGTCGGCACCACGGTGCTGGCACTGATCGGGCTGTTCAATATTTTTGGTACTTACACCGCGGGTTGGCTCGGTGGGCGAATGTCCAAACCGAGACTGCTTACGGGTCTGTACCTATTACGAGCGGTGGTGATCGGGTTGTTCCTGTGGGCACCGGTCACCACCACCAGCGCGTATCTGTTCGGCATGGCCATGGGCTTCCTCTGGTTGTCCACCGTGCCTTTGACCAACGGCACGGTGGCAACCTTGTTCGGTGTGCGCAACCTGTCCATGCTCGGTGGGATCGTTTTCCTGTTCCACCAGCTCGGTTCCTTCCTCGGCGGCTGGTTGGGCGGCGTGGTGTATGACCGCACAGGGAGCTATGACTTGATCTGGCAGGTGGCAATACTTTTGAGTCTGATGGCAGCCGCCCTTAATTGGCCGGTGCGTGAGCGACCGGTGGCGCGATTACAAACTCAGTTGAGTGCCCTGTGAGCAATCTTTGGCCGCAAATCGCTGTCATTGCGTCCTGTGTCTTGTTGTTGGCGCTGGCGTGGTGGGGCTGGCATCGGGGCGGGCTGGCGTTGATGCAGTTGGGCATGGGGGCTTGCTAGCCAGGCGCGAGGGCGAGTAACTTCGTTGCCTGACTTTTTTTCAAGGATGCCCCGACATGTTGAGGCGCTGGTTTGCAGTCCCTGCGTTGCTGATGGCGTTGAACGGTTTAGCCTACGGGGCCGAGTGCCCGGAATTGTTACAGGGGTCGTTGCCCAAATTGCGCGCCAAGGAAACCATCGATCTTTGCCAGCGTTTTGCCGGCAAGCCGCTGGTGGTGGTCAATACGGCGAGCTTCTGTGGTTTCGCCCCACAGTTCAAAGGCCTTGAGGCGTTGTATCAGCGTTATAAGGGGCAAGGGCTGGAGGTGATCGGTGTTCCGTCCGATGACTTCAAGCAGGAGTCCAAGGACGGCGAGGAAACCGCCAAGGTTTGCTACGTCAACTACGGCGTGACCTTTACCATGACGGAGCCACAGGCCGTGCGCGGTGATGAGGCGACGCATCTGTTCAAGGTTCTTGCCGAACAGAGTAGCGCCCCCAAGTGGAATTTCTATAAGTACGTGGTCGATCGCCAGGGCAAGGTGATTGCCCATTTCTCCAGCCTGACCAAGCCCGACAATCCTGAGTTCATAGAAGCCGTAGAGAAAGCGCTGGCCTCGAAGCCCTGATCGGCGTTCACTAAAAAGCCCCGTCTCTGTAAAAGAGTGCGGGGCTTTTTCAATTCAGGCGGCGAGTGGTTCAGGCTCGCCGTGAATCATCCATCAGAAGCGGTAGGTTGCGCCTACACCAAAACCGTTCGCCCAGTTTTGATACTTGGCGTCATAGCTTTGGCCTTGGGCGTTGGTGTTCGACACCTTGACCGACTCTTCACGCAGGTACGAATAGGCCATGTCGATGGTCAGGTCGTCCGTTGGGCTCCAGCCAGCACCGAAGCTGATTGCTTTGCGATCGCCTGTCGGGATACGCGGGGAGCGATCGACGTTGTTGGTCGGTGACTGATCGACCGACAAACCGGTGCGCAGCACCCACTGCTTGTTCAACTGGTACGAAGCACCGATGGCGTGAGCCCAGGTGTCATGCCATTTCTGTTCTTCGGTAATGGTGCCGAATTGACCGTTGAGGCTGCTTGGAACACCGGTGTTCTCGATGGTGATCGCTTGCAGGCGGCTCCAGCGAGTCCAGGTGCTGCCGGCGTAGACGGTCCACTTGTCATCGATTTGATGAGTGACCGAGAAGTCCACCGATTCAGGCGTAGTTAGGCCCAGCGAAGCATCGTACTTTTGGGCCGGGTTCTGGCCGATAAGGCCCAAGACGCCATAGTTGACTTCGGTGTTGCCTTTGAGCTTGTACGTCACCTTCGAGTGATAGGTCAGGCCAACGCGAGTGTTGTCAGTTGCCTGGACCAGCACACCAACGTTGTAGCCCAGCGCGGTGTCGTCGCCCTTGACCTTGACCTTGCCATCGGGAGCGGCCTGGGTAATCGACAGGTTCGATTCCAGGGTGCCGTCGATGCGGTTGATCGTCGGGCCGAAACCGATCGAGACCTTATCGTTGAAGGCGTAGCTGACAGTTGGTTGCAAAGTGATGACTTTGACGTCGCTCTTGCTACCGAAATAGCGGCCGGCAAAGCCGCTTTCATAGTCGGTCACCAGGCCGAACGGCGCGTACATGCCGATACCGAATGCCCAGTGGTCATCAATCGGTTTGACGTAGTAGCCCATCGGTACAGCGATGAACGGCACCATGTTGCCATCGTTGCTGCCGCCGTTAGGGCTGGAGCTGGCTTTGCTGATGTTGGTGTGTGCGTCGAGCATTGCAGCACCGCCGGAGACTTGTTCGCGCTTGATGCGCGACATGCCGGCAGGGTTGCCATAAATAGTGCTTGCGTCATCGGCAGATGAAGATCGCCCGGCAAAACCTGTGCCCATCCCGCTGATACTTTGTTCGTTGATGGCAAAGCCAGCTGCGAAGATCTGGGTGGATGCCAAGGTAACGGCGAGACTAAGGGTGGTTTTGAGCATTACTTTTTTCATTATTAGAACTCCTGGTGATCACCGGGGCGAAAATTACCAACATTTTCGTTCCAGCGCTATAGGCTGTATGGCTTGAGTTAGAGCGGTTTTGTAGGACAATCCGACCAGATTCGCCACCCGTTGTGCGATTTTGTAAAAGTGACCGCTCAGCAAGCGACTTGATTCAGGGATGAAACACAGGTCTGCCAAGCGCAGATGAAGTCACGCAAGCGTCCTTGGGGTTGAAAGGTCTGGCGCCAGATTCGGGCCATTCCCAGCAGGTCGCCTGCGGCTGGGAGTGGAGTTTGCTGTTCTTCTATCAGCAGCCATGCAATGGCTGTCGCGTAGCGCAGATTGACGGTCAATTCGAGGTGCGGTCCGCTCAAAAAAGCATGCTGACTGGCCAGGCCGCGTACCAGGCTTGCCCGTTCCGGGTCCAATGCCAGGTAGTGATCCCAAAGGGCTTGATGGCGGGGCTCGGTGATTCGATACAGGCCGTGGCCACGACGGTCGTGCAGGGCGGAGCCAAGGGCTGATTGGCTGGCGGCGATGCCGAGTAACAAGGCTTCAGCCGTCACGCTGTGGCGTCCGAGGTAAATCAGCGTCGGACGAATCACATAGCGCGACAGTTCGCTGGCGGCGATACCCATAAAACCCTCGAGGCAAGAAATGGGCGGCGATACCTGAAGGGGCTTTGGCAGCGGTGAATCGACTCAGGCTCGCCGGGAGCGGATCAAGCCACTCGAGTTGAAGTGTAGTGTCATATTCGCGCTGTAAAGGTCTGTTTTTAAAATATTTCCGGCTTCGAGTTATAACCGTTATATCGGTTAGTGCTTAAGCCGACACGCGTTAAAGAGAAATATTGGGCAATAAAAAACCCTGCTTTTCGGGCAGGGTTTTTGAGTTTTCAGCCGTTCTGGCGTCTCAGGCAACCAGTGCCTGGCGAGTACGTTCGATCACAGCCTGCAGCGGCTCGGCGCTGGAGTATTGATCGGGGTACAGGCGTTCGCTGTGACGAGCGATGCCGTGTTCATTGACCAGAGTGAAGCTGAAGCAGCCTTTGCGAGCGGCCATGATCAGGCAGTTCATTGGGGCAAAAGCGTTAGTTAGGGTGCGAATTGCATCCTGAGCGTGGATTTGAGTAGACATGTTTATTGGGTGTTCCTACAAATGACACGGTTAAGAACCGTGCAACGTTAAAACGTTCCAGTGACGACGACCACCATTGGTCGAACGAAGAACCCGACTGGAACAAAGCAGCCAGTTTGAAGCGCTAATAGTTTGGCGCGCTTTGGCTGGCAGGTAGGTACTTAGGAGGGCAGGCAACACATCAAGGGCAAAGGTTCTGGGCCCAGGGTGAAGATCCTGATCAATTTGCAGGTTGGTTCGGTCAGAGTAAGTGAGCTTCGCAACACCCTTTGCATTCGATTCAAAGGCAGTGTTGACGCAAGGTTTACCTGGAAACCATCGAGGTGATCGGTCCCGCTTTATCGGTTGAGGCTTCTCTAGGGAAGGCTGACCGTGGGGATTTGTTCGACCAGAATTGACTTTCAGCTTGGTACTAACGCCGCGGATACTAACTGACTGGGATTTGGAATGGAAGCGCGGAAGCAAAAAAATTCAGTTTTGGCGAAAAAATACGTTATTCAAGCGTTGGCGGTGTGGCTCAGATCGCTGAAAACACAGGGCGAGCCCTCAGCATCAGGCTCAAAACCTGACCGTTGATCGATAACCGTTGCCCGCACTCGGTGAGCCTGCAGAGGCCTTGATCGAGACAAATCCTGCGTTTGGACTTAAAAATGCGCCGAAAAGGAGCATCGTTATAACCGTCTCCGAGGTACTTGTGCACATAAGTTGCGCAGGCTGTCACCGCAGTGTCACCTTACCCTCAAGCGCAGTGGGTGCCTGTAACGCAAATTTAAGTCAATGAAAAACATCGCTTTTTTTTGTTGGTGAAAAAATCGTCAGTTTGACTGCGAGCCCCATTCCACAGGGGTTTGCGAGAGTTCAAGGACGGTTGTCCACTGAGTTATCCACAGCTTCTGTGGATTGTCCCAGGCACTTGCTCTAGGACGGGCGTGCAGGGTTTTTTCAACTTTACCTGTGCGGAAAAAAGAGTACAGTTGCGCGCCTCCCGATCTGCCCTACAGTGTTTTATGAAGTTTCGCTCAGTATCAGTTTCTGTTACCGCCGCACCCTCCAGTGTTACCCCTTCCAGGCGTTTTTCGCTGCGTGTGGCCGAGTGGTTGCTGGACAGCCCGCGCCTGGGCCGCAACCCTAACGTCAAACACTTTGCTGGCCTCTTGCTCAAGCAACCTGCTCGCGAAGGCGTCGTGGCGGCGCAAAGTCGTCTCGGTCAATTGATGTGCCGTGAATGTGGCAACGCCCGCGATCGGCGCATTGGTCAGGAGCTGCTGCGTCAGGCTGCCCGTGCAGGTGATTCGCGTGCGCTGAGTGAACTGGGGCTGATCGAAGACTGAGCTGTCCAAGACCTGACGCCTTGGTTAACCTTCAAGCTTTATCTCATCGGCAGGAGTGGCTATGGCTATGGACTTGACCAGCATATTGCTCGGTCTGGTGGGTGCTGCGCTGCCGTTAATGGTGCTGGCCTGGCAAATTCAGCGTCGGGCGAGTGCCGTGCAGGCCACGTTGGCGTTGCAGGAAGAGCGTCTGGCCATGGCCCAGTTGGCTCAGGATGGTTTGAGCGCTCAGCTCGATGCTTGCCGCGATGAAATCGGTGATCTGAGCCAGGCCAACGCCGCCAAGCAAGCTGACCTGGCGGCGCTGCGCCGTGAAGTCGAGCTGTTGCAGATTGAGCGCGATGATGCGCGCGATGCGTCCCATGCCTGGAATATCGAGCGTGCTGGCAAAGAGGCTGAGTTACGGCGTCTGGACGCCCAGGCCGCTTCGCTCAACGCCGAATTGCGTGAACAGCAAGAGAGTCACCAGCAACGCCTCAATGACCTTCAGGGCTCGCGAGACGAGCTGCGTGCGCAGTTCGCGGAACTGGCGAGCAAGATTTTCGACGAGCGTGAGCAGCGCTTTGCCGAAACTAGCCAACAGCGACTCGGTCAGTTACTTGATCCCTTGAAGGAGCGCATCCAGTCCTTTGAAAAACGTGTTGAAGAAAGCTATCAGGCCGAAGCCCGCGAGCGTTTTTCCCTGGCTAAGGAGTTGGAGCGTCTGCAACAGCTCAACCTGCGCCTGAGCGACGAAGCCACTAACCTGACCCGTGCCCTGAAAGGGCAGAAGACCCAAGGCAATTGGGGCGAGCTGATTCTCGAACGGGTGCTGGAGCACGCCGGGCTGGAAAAAGGCCGGGAGTACCAGACCCAGGTCAATCTCAAGGGACCGGATGGCGAGCGTTTTCAGCCGGACGTCATCATCTATTTACCCGGCGACAAGCAAGTGGTGGTCGACTCCAAGGTCAGCCTCACCGCTTATCAGCAGTACGTGGCAGCTGAAAGCGAAGCCAGCGGCCAGGTCGCCATCAAGCAACACGTGTTGTCGCTGCGCAATCACGTCAAAGGTTTGTCCGGCAAGGACTATAAGCGCCTGGACGGCCTGCATAGCCTGGATTTTGTCTTGTTGTTCGTGCCAATCGAAGCGGCGTTCTCGGCGGCATTGCAGGCTGAGCCGACGCTGTTTCAGGAGGCGTTCGATCGCAATATCGTGATCGTCAGCCCGACGACGTTGTTGGCCACCTTGCGGGTTATCGACAGCCTCTGGAAGCAGGAGCGCCAGAGCCAGAATGCTCGCGAAATCGCCGAGCGGGCAGGCTGGCTGTACGACAAGTTTGTGTTGTTCATTCAGGACCTGGACGAAGTCGGCAATCGCTTGCAGCAACTGGACAAGGCCTACAGCTCGGCGCGTAACAAGCTGACAGAGGGACGTGGCAATCTCGTCAGTCGCAGCGAGCAGCTCAAGTTGCTGGGCGCGCGCGCGAGCAAGAGTTTGCCAGCGGACCTGCTGGAGCGGGCGATGACTGATGCTGATGGGCTGGCCGAATTACCGGATTAGTCGAGTTGCCCTTAGGGGGATAGGCTCCCTTACCCCGGATTTGGGTTCGCCATGCCTGTATTACAGCGGTAAATGCCGGCTAAGTAGAGCGCGCAACGCCGCTGGTTTCACCGGTTTGGCCAGGTAATCCAGCCCCGCCGCGTGAACCTGAGACACGGTTTCCGGTCGTCCATCGGCACTGATGACCACTCCCGGTACGGGCTCACCCAAGGTCGTGCGCAACCACGCCATCAACTCGGTCCCGGTTTCGCCGTCGTCCAGGTGGTAATCCACCAGCGCCAACTGTGGCCGCACGCCATCGCTGAGCAGCGCTGCGCACTCCTGGCGATTGCGTGCGGTCCAGACCTGGCACCCCCATCGCGTCAGCAAACTGTTCATGCCGATCAGGATGCTGTCTTCGTTGTCGACGCACAGCACCTGCGCGCCGGTGATTAATGTGCCGCTGAGTTCGGCGACCTTTGCGGGCGCGGCGGTCTGCGACTTGGCCACGGGGACGCTGACACTGAATACACTGCCACGACCTGGCCAGGAGCGCACACGCAAGGTGTGCCCTAGCACCCGGCACAACCCATCGGCAATTGCCAAGCCCAGCCCCAAGCCTTTTTCGGCGCGGGTCTGATGACTGTCGAGGCGTTTGAACTCCTCGAAAATGACCTGTTGTTTATCTTCCGGAATCCCTGGGCCACGGTCCCAGACTTCCAGGCACAGCTCGCCCTGACGCCTGCGAACGCCCAGCAGCACCGGACCTTTGGCATAACGAAAAGCGTTGGTGAGGAAGTTCTGCAAGATCCGGCGCAACAGTTTGATGTCGCTGTCGATCCGCAGCGTGCTGCCCCGCAGCCGAAACTTCAGGCCCTGTTCCTGAGCTTGTGCCTTGAATTCCGCACCGAGGATGTCGAACAGCTCGTTGAGTACGAATGGTTTCGGGTCTGGGTTGATCTTGCCGTTTTCCAGGCGGGAAATGTCCAGCAAATCGCTGATCAGGTCCTCGGCTGAGCGCAATGAACTGTCCAGGTGCTGCACCAGCTTCTGTGCCTCGACCGACAAACCGTCGTCCTGATGGGTGAGGGCGGCGGAGAACAGTCGTGCGGCATTCAGCGGTTGCATCAGGTCGTGACTGACCGCTGCCAGAAATCGCGTTTTTGATTGGTTGGCTGACTCGGCGGTGCCCTTGGCTTCGGTCAGGGCCACGTTGAGCTGCGACAGTTCGTGAGTGCGCTCGGTGACTCGCTGTTCGAGGCCTTCGTTGGCTTCGGTCAGCGCCTGCTCCGCCTCGCGAAACGCGGTGATGTCGGTAAAACTCATGACGAAACCGCCGCCGGGCATCGGGTTGCCGATCAGCTCGATCACCCGACCGTTGGGGAACAAGCGTTCAGAGGTGTGGGCGCGCCCCTGGCGCATCCAGTGCAGACGACGGGCGACGTGAACTTCCGCCTCACCAGGGCCGCACAGCCCGCGCTCGGCGTTGTAGCGAATGATGTCGGCAATCGGCCGGCCAACGCTGATCAGGCCGTCCGGGTAGTTGAACAGTTCCAGATAGCGGCGGTTCCAGGCCACCAGTTTCAGCGACTGATCCACAACGCTGATGCCTTGGGTGATGTTCTCGATGGCGCCTTGCAGCAATGCACGGTTGAACTGCAACACTTCCGAGGCCTCATCGGCAATTCGGACGACATCCTCCAGTTGCATTTCCCGACCTTCAATTGCGGCTTTTACCACGGCGCGCGTCGAAGATGCGCCCAGCACGCCGGCCAGGAGCCGTTCGGTATGAGCGATCCATTCACCATCGGCATTCTGGTTAGGATTGAAGCCTTTGCCCTGGCGGTACGCGAATCGAATAAAGCTCTGGCGCGCGCGCTCTTCGCCGACGAAGCGGGCGGCCAGTTGCAGTAAGTCGTCGATCTGTACCGCCAGCATTGAGCGGGCGCTGGGCCGGGCGCTGATTTCCTGGCCAATGAATCGCCCAGCCTGCCAGTGCTCTGAGACGCGCGTGCGCGAGAGCACCGAGACCCAGGCGAACAAGGTGAAGTTGCCCGCCAGCGACAACACTACGCCTTGGGTCAGTGGGGTAATGGGCAGGTGCAGCGGGTTGCCGTGCAGCCAGGCCAGGCCCGGAAAACTGCTTAGAGACCAGCCGAGACTGCGGGCGGCAATCGGCAGAATCAGCGTGTAAAACCAGAGGAATGTCCCGGCCGCGAGGCCGGCAAATACACCCCGGCGGTTGGCCTGTTTCCAGTACAGCGCGCCGAGCATGGCCGGTGCCAATTGCGTCACGGCGGCGAAGGCGATTTGGCCGATGGTGGCCAGGCTTGCGGTAGAGCCCAGCAGGCGATAACTGACATAGGCCAGCAGCAGAATCACCACGATGCTCACCCGGCGTACCGAGAGCATCCACTGGCGGAACACTTCGAATGGCCGCTCGGCGTTGTTACGGCGTAGCAGCCACGGCAACAACATATCGTTGGACACCATGGTTGATAGCGCCACGCTGGCCACGATCACCATGCCAGTGGCTGCCGAGGCACCTCCGATAAACGCCAGCAGTGCGAGGGCCGGGTGGGCTTGCGCCAGCGGCAGGCTGATGACGAAAGAGTCGGGCAGCACGGAGGCGGGCAGGAGCATCTGCCCCGCCAACGCGATCGGGACCACAAACAGTGCCGCCAACGCCAGGTAGGCCGGGAACACCCATTTCGCCAGGCGCAAATCCTGTGGCTCGATGTTTTCAACCACGGTGACGTGGAACTGCCGAGGCAGGCAGATGATCGCCATCATCGCGACGCCGGTCTGCACCACCATGGAGGGCCAGTTGATGGTTTCTTTCCAATATTCTTCGAGGCGTGGCGCGAGCATGGCCTGATCAAACAGGTCGTCGAAACCGTCGTAGAGGCCGTAGGTCACGAACGCGCCGACCGCGAGAAACGCGAACAGTTTGACCAGTGATTCAAAGGCAATCGCCAGCACCATGCCGCGGTGGTGTTCCGTGGCATCGAGGTTGCGCGTGCCGAAGACAATAGTGAACAGCGCCAGCACCAGCGACACGATCAACGCGGTGTCCTGGGCGCGCGTGCCCATGGCATCTGCACCGGCGCCGATCAACAGGTTGACCCCCAGGACAATGCCTTTGAGCTGCAGCGCGATGTAGGGCAAAACGCCCACCAGGCAGATCAGCGCTACCACCACCGCCAACGACTGCGACTTGCCATAGCGCGCGGCGATAAAGTCGGCGATGGAGGTGATGTTCTCCTGTTTGCTGATCATCACCATTTTTTGCAGCACCCATGGCGCGCAGACCAGCAGCAGGATGGGCCCCAGGTAGATCGGCAGGAATGACCACAGTTGTTCGGCGGCCTGGCCAACGGCGCCAAAAAAAGTCCAACTGGTGCAATACACCGCCAGCGACAGGCTATAGACCCACGCACGCACACGCGGCGGCAACGGCTTGCTGCGACGGTCGCCATAGAAGGCGATGGCGAACATGATGGCCATATAGGCCAGGGCAACGGCGGCGATCAGCCCGCTGGACAGCGACATGGAAACTCCTGGCAAAAGAGAAGCCCGAGACTCCCGCCCGGCCCGACAGTCTCGCACGATGGCAAAGGTTCGTCAGTGTCGACCAAGGTCGCGGCGTGGCGGGGTGTCGCAGCGGGCGATGTCAGCTAGGCGTTGGCGCTAATCTCCGTTCTTAGCGCCAGTTCGATCAACCGATGCAACTCATCAATCTCCAGTGCCGCTGCCGAAAACAGGATGCGAAACACCGTTGGCGCCACTACTACGTTGATCAGGTGATCAACGCTAGGCTTCGGCTCGCCAGGATAACGATCCAGAATCGTCTGCAACTGTGCGCCAATGATTGCCACGCAATACCCCGGTGTGGCGCTGGATTGCACGTCACGCATCATGTGGCGACCGGGCTCGGAACTCATTTCGTCCAGATATTGCTCGGCCCAGGCCCGCACATCGCCGTGCAGGGTGCCGGTGTTAGCCGGTTCGTTGTCCGGGCGCATGCGGGCGAGCGCCACGTCGGCCAGCAGCGCTGCCAAATCACCCCAGCGCCGATAAATGGTCGACGGCGTAACGCCTGCGCGGGCGGCGATTTGGGGCACGGTCACGGTGCTGCGATCTTGTTCTTGAAGAAGATCGCGGACGGCCGAGTGAATGGAATCCTGAACCCGCGCACTGCGGCCGCCGGGTCGTAACGTGGGACCTGTCATCAGTGAGTTCCTTTGTCGCGCCGGGCCTGCGGTGGCTCAGGCCAAGGTGCGAGGCGTGTGGTTTTTTTCAAATGACTGACGAACAACGCCTGCCTGCACCGCGAAGCAATAACGGATGTCAGGACCTGAAGCGCAGGCGTCGGACCTTAACACAAAGAATTTGCTTTAAGCGTTAGTTAGTCGCACACTCGCAAAAGCTAAAATTTAGCTTTTGCGGAGTGTGCCCCATGTTCAGTTGCCTCTCGAGTCGATCCCGCCTGTGCTTTTTGGCGATGACACTACTCAGTTTCCTCGCCGCCTCCACCGCACCGACGCCGTTGTATCACCTGTATCAGGAACACCTTCGGTTTTCGGCCGCAACCTTGACCCTGATTTTCGGTGTGTACGCGATCAGCTTGCTGGCGGCTCTGCTGACGGTCGGTTCGCTCTCCGATTATCTGGGGCGCAAGCCGGTGATTTTCGCCTCCGTATTACTGAACATGCTCGCGATGTTGCTGTTTATCAATGCCGACAGTGTTGCCTGGCTGATCACTGCGCGAGTCGTTCAGGGGTTTGCCACTGGCATGGCCACGGCCGTGTTGAGCGCGGCGCTGCTGGACACCGACCGCCAGCAAGGTTCGTTGGTCAACAGTGTGGCGCCGTTGCTGGGGATGGCGTTTGGCGCCATGGGTAGCGGTTTGCTGGCCGAATTTGCGCCACTGCCATTGCAGTTGACCTACTGGGTGCTGTTCGCGCTGTTTGTGATGCAGGCGCTTTACGTGTGGCGCCTGCCGGAAAGCGTCAGCCGGCAATCGGGCGCCTGGGCCTCGCTGCGCCCGACCTTGCATGTCCCCGTGCAGGTTCGCCGCACATTGTGGCGGGTGCTGCCGATCAATGTCGCGGTGTGGGCCCTCGGTGGTTTTTACGCTTCCCTGGCGCCCTCACTGGTGAGGACCGCTACCGGCTCAACGTCGAATTTAATTGGCGGCGCGACCGTCGCTGTGTTGACGGTGGCGGGCGCGTTGATGATCTACACCCTACGCAACCGGTCGCCCGACAAGGTTTTGAGTTTGGGCGCCGGCCTGCTGATCAGCGGTGTTGCGCTGATTCTTATTGGGGTACACAGCGCGAGCTTGGCGCTATTTTTCGTTGGGACTCTGGTGGCGGGGGGTGGTTTTGGCGCCGGTTTTCTCGCAGTGTTGCGCAGCGTTGTGCCGCTGGCCTTGCCCCATGAGCGGGCCGGGTTGATGGCGGCGTTTTATGTACTGAGCTATCTGGCGTTCTGCGTGCCGTCGCTATTGGCCGGCAGCCTGACCCGGACGTTCGGGCTGGTCGCGACGACTGATGGTTACGGCGCGGTGTTGATGGCGCTGGCGCTGGCGGCACTGCTGGGATTGAGGCGTCAGCGTGGCGTAAATGCCTGTGGCGTCGATGTCCGATGATCGCTAGTCTTGGCCACGCTTTTAATTGCGACGGACCGACTCATGAAAATTATTCGCAGCCAATCGTTCACCGCTGACCGTGCGTGGGGCGCGCTGGACATCGCCAATATGAATGGCATCACCACCCGCTTGCACTGGACTGACCAACCCTACAAATGGCACGTCAATGACGGTCAGGAAGTCTTCGTCGTGCTGGATGGGCAGGTTCAGATGCGTTATCGCGAGGCCGGTCAGGAGAAAGAGGTGATGTTGGCTGTGGGAGACATCTTCTTTGCCGATATTGGCACCGAACATGTAGCGCATCCGCTTGGGGTGGCGAGGGTTCTAGTGGTCGAGAGCGAAGGCAGCGTCTGATCCTATATAGGTTAAATAGATAACAGTTAGAGATATTACCCGTTATATAGATATTCGATTCGGACCTACCATGAGCTCTACCTCACTAGAGGACAGGAGTTCGCCATGACATGCCCCAGCACCGCCAAACCTGGCATCAAGCCTTTTAGTCATTTAACCAGCCCGCGTGAAGCCATTCGTCAGTTCACCCCGAACTGGTTCGCCGCCACCATGGGCACCGGGGTGCTGGCGCTCGCACTGGCGCAGTTGCCCCTCGCCATCCCAGGCCTGCACGTCGTTGCCGAAGGTCTGTGGTTGTTCAATATCGTGCTGTTTGTTCTGTTCACTGCGCTCTATACCGCACGCTGGGTATTGTTCTTCGACGAGGCGCGGCGAATTTTCGGACACTCCACTGTTTCGATGTTCTTCGGCACGATCCCCATGGGGTTGGCGACCATCATTAATGGTTTTCTGCTGTTCGGCTTGCCGCGTTGGGGGGAGGGCGTGATTCATGTCGCTGAAGTGCTGTGGTGGGTAGATGTGGTGATGTCACTGGCCTGCGGTGTACTGATTCCCTACATGATGTTCACTCGCCAAGAACACAGCATTGATCAAATGACCGCGGTCTGGCTGTTGCCGGTGGTGGCGGCTGAAGTGGCAGCGGCCAGCGGTGGTCTGCTCGCTCCGCACTTGGCCGATGCCCATGCACAATGGGTGGTACTGACCACCAGCTATGTGCTCTGGGCTTTTTCCCTGCCGGTGGCGTTCAGCATTTTGACCATCCTGTTGCTGCGCATGGCACTGCATAAATTGCCTCATGAAAACATGGCGGCTTCGAGCTGGTTGGCCCTCGGTCCGATTGGTACCGGCGCGCTGGGCATGTTGCTGCTGGGCGCTGATGCGCCCGCTATCTTCGCCGCCAATGGTTTGCCGGGCGTCGGTGAAATCGCCGCCGGCCTGGGGCTGGTGGCCGGGATCACCCTGTGGGGCTTTGGGCTGTGGTGGATGCTGATGGCGGTACTGATTACCGCGCGTTACTTGCGTGCTGGTATCCCGTTCAACCTCGGCTGGTGGGGGTTCACTTTCCCGCTGGGCGTTTACTCCTTGGCCACGCTGAAACTGGCCAGCGCCTTGAACCTGACGTTTTTCAGTGTTTTCGGGTGTGTGCTGGTGGCGTTGCTGTCGTTGATGTGGCTGATCGTGGCAAAACGGACGGTGCAGGGCGCCTGGCGCGGAGAGTTATTTGTCTCGCCGTGTATTGCACAGTTTAAGAAATAAACCGCAAAGATTAGGTAATGTGTGGCCTGGATCGACGTTCGACATTCCAATAACAGCATCCAGGCCACTCAGGGACACATGGAAGATGAGTCACCCCTCACAGTTCACCTTGCTTCGCACCCGGCGCTTCCTGCCGTTTTTCGTCACGCAGTCCCTCGGGGCCTTCAACGACAACATCTTCAAGCAGTCGCTGATTCTCGCGATTCTGTACAAGCTGACGCTCGAAGGTGATCGTTCGATCTGGGTCAACCTGTGTGCGCTGCTGTTTATCCTGCCGTTCTTTCTGTTCTCGGCCCTGGCCGGGCAGTTCGGGGAAAAGTTCGCTAAGGATGCGTTGATCCGGCTGATCAAGCTGGGTGAAATCGCGATTATGGCGGTGGGCGCGGTCGGGTTCATGTTCGATCACCTGTCGTTGATGCTCGTGGCGTTGTTCGCCATGGGCACCCACTCGGCGCTGTTCGGTCCGGTGAAGTATTCGATTTTGCCCCAGGCCCTGCGTGAAGACGAACTGGTTGGCGGCAACGGGCTGGTGGAAATGGGCACGTTCCTGGCAATCCTTGCCGGAACCATCGGTGCCGGAATCATGATGTCGTCGGGGCATTACGCACCGCTGGTCTCCACTGCGATCATCGGCATAGCGGTCCTCGGTTACCTGGCCAGCCGCAGTATTCCAAGGGCGGCGGCTGCGTCGCCCGAGATGCGGCTGAACTGGAATATTTTCAGTCAGTCCTGGGCCACCTTGAAGCTGGGCTTGGGGCAAACGCCCGCGGTGTCGCGCTCAATCGTCGGTAACTCTTGGTTTTGGTTTGTCGGGGCGATTTACCTGACGCAGATTCCGGCCTATGCCAAAGAGTGGATGCACGGTGACGAAACCGTGGTGACGCTGATTCTTACGGTGTTCTCCGTCGGTATCGCATTGGGTTCAATGCTCTGCGAGAAATTGTCTGGGCGCAAAGTCGAGATCGGTCTGGTGCCGTTCGGCTCGTTCGGTCTGACAGTGTTCGGTTTGTTGCTGTGGTGGCATTCCGGTGGAATCCCTGACAGCTTGACCGGTCATGGTTGGCTCGCAGTGCTCGGGTTTGGCCACACCTGGCTGGTGCTGGGCGACATCCTCGGCCTAGGGGTTTTTGGTGGTTTCTACATCGTGCCGCTGTATGCCCTGATCCAGTCGCGAACCGCTGAGAACGAGCGAGCACGGGTGATCGCCGCCAACAATATTCTCAATGCGTTGTTCATGGTGGTGTCGGCGATTGTTTCGATCGTGTTGCTCAGCATGGTCAAACTATCGATCCCCCAGCTGTTTCTGGTGGTGTCGCTGCTGAACATCGGCGTCAACGCTTACATTTTCAGCATCGTTCCCGAGTTCAGCATGCGCTTCATGATCTGGCTGCTTAGCCACTCCATGTACCGCGTGGAGCATCGTAATCTGCAACTGATTCCCGATGAGGGGGCTGCGTTGCTGGTGTGCAACCACGTGTCGTTTGTCGATGCCTTGCTGATTGGTGGGGCGGTGCGGCGACCGATTCGCTTTGTGATGTATTACAAGATCTACAACCTGCCGGTGCTGAATTTTATCTTCCGCACTGCCGGGACGATTCCTATCGCCGGACGTCAGGAGGACATTCAGATCTACGAGAAGGCCTTCCGGCGAATTGCCCAGTACCTGAAGGATGGCGAGTTGGTGTGTATCTTCCCGGAAGGCAAGTTGACCGCCGATGGCGAGATCAGCGCGTTCAAGGGTGGGTTGACGCGAATTCTCGAAGAGACTCCCGTGCCGGTGATCCCGTTGGCGCTGCAAGGGCTGTGGGGGAGTTTCTTCAGTCGCGATCCGAACAAGGGGTTATTCCACCGGTTGTGGTCGCGAGTGACGTTGATCGCTGGGCCGGCAGTGGCGGTTGAAGCGGCCGAGCCTGCGGTTCTGCAAGCGCTGGTCACGGAGTTGCGCGGCGCCGTCAAGTAGTGGCTGAAAGGACGGACGCCCATCGCGAGCAGGCTCGCCCACATTTGAAATACGTTCTCCTGTGGGCGTGAGCAGGCTCGCTAAGCGTTAGCGCCCTAAGTGCTGATCTTCAGTCCGATTAGCCCGGCAATGATCAGCGCCACGCTGGCCAGTCGAAACAGCGCCATGGACTCACCAAACAATATGATTCCGGCAATCACGGTGCCGACTGCACCGACTCCGGTCCAGATTGCATAAGCGGTGCCCAGCGGCAACTCCTTCATCGCCAGCCCCAGCAAGCCGAGGCTGATCGCCATGGCTGCAACGGTTAGCGCGGTGGGAATAGGGCGGCTGAAACCATCGGTATATTTCAGGCCCACCGCCCAGCCAATTTCGAACAGGCCGGCGAAAAACAAAATGATCCAGGACATGGGAGACCTCCATCGACAGGCGGGGTCGTCCCCAGATTAATCACTCGATAGCGCCGCGAGGTCGTCCTCGCGTTGCGCGCTAGAGTGCCGATCATTAACTTGGGGGTCAAGTTTCAGGAGTGTTCGCTGGCGTGCCGGGCGGCTGTTTCCCGATCTTGTTTTTCGCTCATGCGCCGGAAATAGGTCGAGAGCAGTGCCCCGGAAATGTTGTGCCAGACGCTGAACAGCGCACTGGGTACTGCGGCCAACGGCGAAAAATGGGCACTGGCCAGCGCCGCGCCCAACCCGGAGTTCTGCATGCCGACTTCTAGCGCAAGAGATTTGCGTTGTGCCAGTGGCAGCTTGAACAGGCGTCCAGTGAAGTAGCCCAGCAGATAGCCGAAGCTGTTATGCAGCATCACCACCGCCATGATCAGCAGGCCGGACTCGGCGATTTTGGCCTGACTGGCCGCGACGACAGCCGCGACAATGATCACGATGCTCACGACGGACACCAGCGGTAAAACGTCCACCGCGTGGCGAACCCGTTCGCCGAGCAAGCGCTGGGCGACTACGCCGAGGATGATGGGCAGCAGCACTACTTGCAGGATCGACCAGAACAACTCCATGAACGAGACGGGCAGCCAGGCCGAAGCCAGTAGCCAGATCAGTGCCGGGGTCAGCAACGGGGCAAGGAGGGTGGTGACGGCGGCGATGGCCACCGACAGTGCCAGGTCGCCACGGGCCAGCCAGGTCATCACGTTCGACGAGGTGCCGCTTGGGCAGCAACCGACCAGGATCACGCCGACGGCGATTTCAGGCGGCAGTTGAAACGCTTGGCAGAGCAACCACGCCATGCCGGGCATGATCACGAAATGGGCAACGACGCCAAGGGCCACGCGCCACGGGTGGCGAGCGACTTCGGCGAAGTCGTCGAGTTTGAGGGTTAGGCCCATGCCGAACATCACCAGTCCCAACAGCGGCACGATCGCGCCCTTGAGGCCAATGAACCACGTCGGTTGCAGGAACGCCGCGACCGCGAAAATCAGCACCCAGTAGGCAAAGGTGTTGCCGACAAAACGACTTAATGCAGCCAATGCACGCATGGCCTGATCCTTATTATCAAGTAGCACCACAAAAACCACTGTGGGAGCTGGCTTACCGGCGATAGCGGTGTGTCAGGCTATATTTTTAGCCATCTGATACACCGCTATCGCCGATAGGCGAGCTCCCACAGCTATCCGGTTACTTCAGGAGGAATTAGATGCCTTGCGGCGTCTCTTCCCCACCCAGCGCTTCAATCAGTGCCGGCAGGAAGTCGCCGAAGGTCAGCATCATCAGGGCGAAGCTGGCGTCCAGTTGGCCCAGGGCTTCGTCACCGCCGTCCTGTTCTGCCTGATCTTGCAGCAAGTCTTCGAACTTCAGGCGCTTGACCGTCATTTTGTCGTCGAGCATGAACGACAGTTTGTCCTGCCAGGCCAGCGACAGTTGCGTGACTACTTTGCCGGTGCTCAGGTGCAGTTGAATTTCTTCGCTGGTCAGGTCCTGCCGCTTGCAGCGCACGATGCCGCCATCTTCGTGGGTATCGCGCAGTTCGCACTCGTCCAGCACAAAGAAGTCGTCGGCGGCTTTCTGGGTTTTGACCCAGTCGGTCATGGTGGCGGTCGGGGCCATTTTTACGGCGAGTGGACGAACTGGCAGCGAGCCGATGACTTCACGCAGGGTCGACAGCAGGTCTTCGGCGCGTTTCGGGCTGGCCGAGTTGACCAGAATCAGACCTTGTTTCGGCGCGATCGCGGCGAAAGTCGAAGAGCGACGGATAAAGGCGCGAGGCAGGAAGGCCTGGATGATTTCATCCTTGATCTGATCCCGTTCCTTCTTGTAGACCTTACGCATTTGCTCGGCTTCGATCTCTTCGACCTTTTCCTTCACTGCGTCACGCACGACGCTACCCGGCAGAATGCGTTCTTCTTTACGGGCGGCAATCAGCAGGAAGTCGCCGCTGACGTGCGCCAATGGAGCATCCTCGCCCTTGCCAAATGGCGCGACGAAACCGTAAGTGGTCAACTCCTGGCTTGCACATGGACGCGCCAGTTTGGTGGCCAGTGCAGTTTCCAGCGCCTCGGCATCAAAAGGCAGATCTTGGGTCAGGCGATAGATAAGCAGGTTTTTGAACCACATGGGGTGAGTCTCTCCTTTATACAAAGTTGGGCATTATTCTCTTCGCGGCGTCATAGGCCAACCCTTCGCTAAGCCTTTGGAAGGCCTGAAAAAATTATTTTAAAAAGTGCTTGCCAGAGGTGGGGTCGCTACGTAGAATGCGCGCCACACCGAAAGTGAAGGGTGATTAGCTCAGCTGGGAGAGCATCTGCCTTACAAGCAGAGGGTCGGCGGTTCGATCCCGTCATCACCCACCATTCGCTTACAGTGTTACGCGCAGCGGTAGTTCAGTCGGTTAGAATACCGGCCTGTCACGCCGGGGGTCGCGGGTTCGAGTCCCGTCCGCTGCGCCATATTCGGTTATCTGGAACGCTGAACGCCAGGTCACCACGGAAAAGCCCGCTAATGCGGGTTTTTTTCTGTCCGCCGTTCATGCAGGGTGTGCAGATTTATAGGTTTTCAGTTTGATTTGATTTATTTATCAATTAAATCAACATGTTATGAAAATCTGTGGCACAATGCGCCCCGCAACGAAGGTAAAGGGTGATTAGCTCAGCTGGGAGAGCATCTGCCTTACAAGCAGAGGGTCGGCGGTTCGATCCCGTCATCACCCACCATTACTTTCAATGTTACGCGCAGCGGTAGTTCAGTCGGTTAGAATACCGGCCTGTCACGCCGGGGGTCGCGGGTTCGAGTCCCGTCCGCTGCGCCATATTTGGTTATCTGGAACGCTGAACGCCAGATGACTACACAGAAAGCCCGCTTAATGCGGGCTTTTTGCTGTGCAGAATTTAGCGGGGCTGAGCGAAACTACAGGCCCACCAAGCGATACCCCACCTGCAATTCGGTAATGAAATACTGCGGCTGGGCCGGATCTGTCTCCAGCTTTTGCCGTAAATGCGCCATGTGTACCCGCAAATAATGGGCGCGCTCCACATAATCCAGGCCCCATACCTCTAGTAATAACTGCCGATGAGTGATAACCCGGCTCTGCCCACGAATCATCGCCCCCAGCAGTCGATACTCAATCGGCGTCAAATGCACTGGATTACCTTGGCGCCACACTTCATGAGTGGCCAAATCGACCTCGATCTCGCCGAACGTCACCTTGCTGCTCGCCGCCACCGCGCCGGTTTGCACGTGTCGGCGCAACTGCGCACGGATCCGTGCGAGCAGCTCGGGCACACCGAAGGGCTTGGTCAGGTAGTCATCGGCTCCGGCGTCGAGGGCCGCGACTTTTTCCTCCTCGCGGTCACGGGCCGACAACACCAGAATCGGCACCGCCAGCCAGCCTCGAAGTTCGCTGATCAACTGCTTGCCGTCGCCATCGGGCAAACCGAGGTCGACGATTACCAAGTCTGGCTGGCGGCTGGCAGCATGAATCAACGCGCGTTTTACGCTATCCGCCTCGAAGACCTGGAAGCCTTCATCGCGTAAGGCAATGCCGATGAAACGGCGAATGTTAGCCTCGTCTTCAACGATAAGAATGCGTGCATTGGTCATAGCGTTTCCATTGATGGCGGGGTGCCCGCCGGTAAAGTGATGACAAATCGCATGCCTTGATCAGCGTTGCGCTGCGCTGCAATGCGGCCGCCGTGGGCCTCGATGATTCGTTTGGCCAAGGCCAGCCCCAGGCCGATGCCGGCGACGGCTGATTCCTGCTGACCGCGTGTGAAGGGTTCGAACAGGCTGTGGGGATTGTTCCCCGCAGGGCAGCCCGGACCGTTGTCGCTGACCTCCAGCACGATCAGCTCCTCGACTTGTTGCGCCGCGACACTGACGCGTGTGCCTGCCGGCGTGTATTTCGCGGCGTTGTCCAGCAGGTTGACCAGCACTCGCTCGATCAGCAGTGCGTCGATCTCGACCAGCGGCAATTGCGCTGCAATATCGGTTTGCAGCGTATGCCCGGCCAGGGGTTCGCGTAATTGACGCAAAGCGCTGCCAACGATTTCTTCCAGCGAGTGCCACTGCCGATTGAGCCGCACACCACGCTCTTGCATGCGCGCCATGTCCAACAGGTTTTCGATCAGGCGTTGCATGGACGTCGCTTGATCGTGAATGCCCAGTAGCAAGTCGGTCAGTGGGCCGGGAGGTGCGTGGGGCAGGGCGGTGTCCGCGGCGCCGATCAGGGTCGTCAGAGGGGTGCGCAAGTCATGGGAAATGGCGGCGAGCAAGGTGTTGCGCATTTTCTCGCCTTCCATTTGCACCAGCGTGCTTTGCGCCACTTCGACGAAATGCACCCGTTCCAGGGCAATCGCCAATTGGCTCATGCAGGCTTCCAGCAGACGGCGTTCTTCGGGTTCGTTCAGGCGCTCGCTCTGCACCAGTTCGAGCACCAGGACGCCGCGCACCCGCATGGGCGCTTTCAACGGCAGGTAGCAACCCTTGGCGGCGGCCAGCGTGTCGGTGCCCTGGCCGGCTGGTTGGCCGTGATCGTAGGTCCATTGGGCGATACTTTCGTCGATGGGCAGCAGGCCCGCGCCAATGCTGTGTACGCCTTCGGCGGCGTCGGGTAACGCCAGCCCGACACGTGCCTCGAACACGGCGCTAAAGGTGTGCAAGGCCACTTCGCTGATCTGTTCCACGGTCAATGCGGCCGACAGATCCCTCGCCAGCCGAGCCAGTGAAGTGGCCCGCCGTTCCCGTGCGGCGGCAGTGCGTGCTTCATGACGCAGCCGGGCGGTGAGTTGCCCGGTGATCAGGGCGATGCCCAGCATCAGGGCGAAGGTGAAGAAATATTGGGTGTCGTTGACGGTGAACGATAAGCGCGGCTGGACGAAAAAGAAGTCGAAACACAATACCGCCAGCATCGCTGCCCACACGCCGGGGCCGCGCCCATAGCGCAGGGCCACCAGCACGACCGTGAGCAGAAACAGCATCACGACGTTGGCCAGGTCAAACACTTGCAGCAGCAAGGCCGCGACAGCGGTGGCGGCAAAACAGGCCAGGCTCGCCCAAAGGTAGGCCAGGGCTCTGCCGGAGAGTGCCGGCTGCGTTTCGGCCGCTTTTATCGGGGCGACGTCGGGTAGCAAACCGTGGGCGATAACGATCTGATCAATCTGCGGATGATGCCGGCTGATCCGGTCGCTGACGGACTGATGCCAGAACTGCCACGCTTTGCGCGGACGGTGACCCAGCATCAGGCGATTGGCGTTTAGCTCGCGGGCACACGTCGCCAGTGCTTCAGCGACATCCATACCGGGCAAGGTGGCGGTATCGGCACCAAATTCGGCGGCCAGCGCCAAGGATTTCATCGCGGTCAAATAGCGTGAAGCGCTGGTGCCCTGACGTTGCGCCGAGGCCACATGCACCACCATCCAGTCAGCCTCAAGCTTCTGCGCCAGACGCGCTGCTTCGCGAACAAGGCGTTCATCCCCGGCATCGCCTGCCATGCCCACCAGTAGCCGCTCGCGGGCCGGCCAGAGGGTGTTGATCGAGCGTTCGCGGCGATACAGGCGCATTTGTGAGTCGACCCGGTCGGCGGTGCGCCTCAAGGCCAACTCGCGTAGGGCCAACAAGTTGCCCTTGCGGAAAAAGTGCCGCGAAGCGCGCTCGGCCTGAGGCGCGAGGTAGACCTTGCCTTCTTTCAAACGCCGCAGCAGATCATCCGGCGGCAGGTCCACCACCACCACTTCATGGGCGTCATCGAACACATGATCAGGCACTGTTTCCCTGATGCGAATACCGATGATGCCGCTGACGATATCGTTGAGACTTTCCAGGTGCTGGACGTTAAGGGTGGTCCATACGTCAATGCCGGCCCGCAACAGTTCCTCCACATCCTGCCAGCGCTTGGGATGGCGCGAGCCCGGAACGTTGCTATGGGCCAGTTCGTCTACCAACACTAGTGATGGGTGTCGCAGCAGGGCGGCATCGAGGTCGAATTCGCTGAGGGTGTAATCGCGGTGCAGGATCGAGGCGCGGGGTAGCTCTTCAAGTCCGGCGAGCAATTCGGCGGTTTCACGGCGGCCGTGGGTTTCGACCACCCCGGCCAGCAAGTCGCGACCGCGCATCACTTCCCGTTGCGCGGCGGCAAGCATGGCGCAGGTCTTGCCAACCCCTGCATTGGAACCAAAGTAAATACGCAGTTTGCCGCGCAAGGCGGCGTGTTCTTCCTGCTGGATTTTGGCCAGTAGGGCGTCGGGGTCCGGACGGTCGTCGGGGGGAGCGTTCAATCTTTCTATTACGGCCATACCCATCCTTGTCTGTCGGGCAACTTAAGCGTTCGATGTCGTGAGGGTCGACGGCAGGGGCGGGTCCGCGAAAGCTTCAGCGTGGTGTGACGGGCACACCGTGTTTGTGCATCGCCAGCCCGCCCGCGCCGCCTGGCGTGGGGTTACACCAAGCCCACCCCTGTCAGCACCATGTCAATCAGCTTGATTCCGGCGAACGGCACCAAGACCCCACCCAACCCGTAAATCAGCAGGTTGCGGTTGAGCAGTGCCGCCGCGCCAATGGCGCGGTAAGTCACACCGCGCAATGCCAATGGAATCAGCGCGACAATGATCAGCGCGTTAAAAATTACCGCGCTGAGAATCGCCGAGTTGGGGCTGCTCAGGTGCATCACGTTCAACGCGCCCAACTGGGGGTAGGTGGCGACGAAAGCGGCCGGGACGATGGCGAAATATTTCGCCACGTCGTTGGCCACGCTGAAGGTGGTGAGGGCGCCGCGCGTCATCAGCATCTGTTTGCCGACCTCGACCACTTCGATCAGTTTGGTCGGGTTGCTGTCCAGGTCGACCATGTTGCCGGCCTCTTTGGCAGCCTGGGTGCCGCTGTTCATTGCCACAGCTACGTCGGCCTGGGCAAGGGCGGGGGCGTCGTTGGTGCCGTCGCCGGTCATGGCCACGAGCTTGCCCTGAGCCTGGTAGTCGCGGATCAGCTGCAGCTTGTCTTCGGGACGTGCCTCGGCGAGGAAATCATCAACGCCCGCTTCTACGGCAATGGCTGCCGCGGTGAGGCGGTTGTCGCCAGTGATCATCACGGTCTTGATGCCCATGCGCCGCAGTTCGGCGAAGCGCTCCTTGATGCCGCCTTTGACCACGTCCTTGAGCTCCACCACACCCAATGTTTTCGAACCGTCGGACACCACCAAAGGCGTGCTGCCGCGCCGCGAGACTTCATCGACTTTCGCCTGTACAGCCGCGGGAAAGCTGCCGCCCAACGCTTCGATATGGTTGCGGATCGCATCGGCCGCGCCTTTGCGAACAGCCCGGCCCTCGGGCAGGTCGACGCCGCTCATGCGCGTTTGCGCGCTGAAGTGGACGAAGCTGGCGCCCAAGGCATGGATGTCCCGAGCCCGCAGGTCAAACTTCTGTTTGGCCAGGACCACAATACTGCGCCCCTCAGGGGTTTCATCTGCCAGGGAGGCCAATTGTGCGGCGTCGGCCAAGTCCGCTTCCGTGATTCCCGGCGCCGGAATAAAACGGCTGGCCTGACGGTTGCCCAGCGTGATGGTGCCAGTCTTGTCCAGCAGTAGTACGTCAACGTCACCGGCCGCTTCGACGGCGCGACCCGAGGTGGCGATGACGTTGGCCGACATCATCCGGCTCATGCCCGCCACGCCAATGGCCGAGAGTAAACCGCCGATGGTGGTCGGGATCAGGCACACCAGCAACGCCACCAGTACCGTGGCGCTGACCACGTTGCCGCTGCCGCTCATGGCCACGGCGAAGATCGAGTACGGGCTCAGGGTTACGATCACCAACAGAAACAGCAGGGTCAACCCCACCAACAGAATCGTCAGGGCAACTTCATTCGGAGTCTTTTGGCGCTTGGCTGACTCGACCATTGAGATCATGCGGTCGAGAAACGATTCGCCCGGATTGACGCTGATCTGTACCACCAGCCAGTCGGATAAAACCCGCGTGCCCCCGGTAACGGAGGAGAAATCCCCACCCGCCTCACGAATCACCGGAGCCGATTCGCCGGTGATCGCGCTTTCATCCACTGAGGCCACACCTTCGATAACCACGCCGTCCAGCGGCACCAGGTCGCCTGCTTCGATCAGCACCACGCTGCCCTTGCTCAGCAGGCTGGCTTCGGTCGGTTGCCAGGCCGCGCCGTGTCGGGGTTGTTGTAACAGTTTGGCCAGGGTCTGGCGTTTCATGCTGCGCAGGCTCGCCGCCTGAGCACGGCTGCGGCCTTCGGCCAAGGCTTCGGCGAAGTTGGCGAACAGCACGGTAAACCACAGCCACAGGGTGATGCTGAGGATAAAGCCGCTGGGCGCTTCACCGCGGCTGCTCAGGGATTGCAACCACAGCAGGCTGGTGAGGATGCTGCCCAGGTAAACCACGAACATCACCGGGTTCTTCCACTGCGCCTGAGGCAGCAGTTTCTTGAAGGCGTCGAGGCAGGCGTTGAGCACTATGCTGCGATCGAACAGGGGTAAACGAGCATTCTTGATCATGATGGATGTCTCTTACTCACTGGCCGCAATAGATGGCTGACGCGCGGGTAAACGTGCATCCAGGGCGAGGTTCAGTTGCAGTACATTGATGCGCGGTTCACCGAGCAGGCCGAAGGTGCGTTCGGCGGTATGGCGCTCAACCAGTTGCAGCAGATCAGCTTCGGGCAGTTGGCGCAGGCGGGCAACGCGTGACACCTGAAGCCGTGCATTGGCGAGCGAAATATGCGGGTCCAACCCCGACGCAGAGGCGGTCACTGCATCCACCGGCACCTGCGCGTCAGCGGCCAGACCATTTTGTTGGCGGTAATCGAGCACCCGTGCAGTGACCTGATCAATCAGTTTCTGGCTGGTCGGTGCGAGGTTGCTGGCGCCGCTGGAACCGGCGTTATAGGGCTGCTGTACGCTCTTGCTCGGGTCTTGTGGGTCGGTGCCGAGGGTCATGCTTGGGCGGCCATGGAAATACTCCGGCCGGGTGAAGTCCTGGCCGATGACGGCGGAGCCGATCACCCGTCCGTCGCGTTCGACCAGGCTGCCCTGGGCCTGGAAGGGGAACAACAGGTTCGCCGCCAAGGTGGTAAACATCGGATAAGCCACGCCAGTCAGCAGCATGAAGAACACAGCTGAGACCAGCACCGGGCGTAACAAGCCCTTGAATATGGATTGAGTCGTCATCAGGGTTTCCTTAGTTGTACGTCTGGCCGGACAGCAACTGCAGTTGCTCCACCAGCGGGCCGAGCGCGAGCGCCGGCAGGAAAGTCAGGCCACCGACCACCAGCACCACGAAGACCACGAGGAACATGAACAGTGGGGTGGCGGTGGGAATGGTGCCGGCGCCGGCAGGCACGGTTTTCTTCATCGCGAGGGAACCGGCCACTGCCAGCATGGGCAGCAGGGTGAAGAAGCGTCCGATCAGCATTGCCAAACCAATGGTGGTGTTGAAAAACGGCGTGTTGGCGTTGAGCCCGGCGAACGCCGAACCGTTGTTGGCGGTGCCGGAGGTGTAGGCGTAAAGCACCTCGCTGAAACCATGGGGGCCGAGGTTGTTGAGGCTGGCCAACGTGTCCGGCCACAGGGCCGCGAGTGCGGTAAAACCGAGAATGCTGATGGGGTGCGCGAGGACCGAGAGCATGACCAGTTTCATCTCCCGAGCCTCGATCTTCTTACCGAGGAATTCTGGGCTACGGCCGATCATCATGCCCACCAGAAACACTGTCAGCAGCGCGTACTGGATCAGGTTGATAAACCCCACGCCGTCGCCACCGAATACGCAGTTGAGCATCATCTGCGCCAAGGGAACAAAACCGCCCATGGGGGTCAGCGAGTCGTGCATCGCGTTGACCGAGCCGGTGGTAGCCCCGGTGGTGGTGGCAATGAACAGGCTGCTGTCGGCGATGCCGAAACGCAGCTCCTTGCCTTCCATGTTGCCGCCGCTTTGGCTCGACGACATCAGTTGGTTTGCACCGACCTGGGTCAGTAACGGGTTGCCGCTTTGTTCGGCGCTATAGACCAGGGTCAGGAAGCCGACAAACATCACCAGAAACGTACCGAAAAATACCCAGCCCTGACGGCGACGCAGCAGCATGCTGCCGAAGGTATAAGTCAGTGCCGACGGAATCAGCAACATGCTGAGGATGTGCAGGGCGTTGGTCAGTGGGGTCGGGTTCTCGAACGGATGCGCGGCGTTCATGCTGAAAAAACCGCCTCCGTTAGTGCCAATGTGCTTGATCGATTCAAAGCTTGCGACCGCGCCGACAATCAGTTGCTGCTGTGCCCCCTCCAGCGTGGTGGCCATTGCCTGGGACGCGAGGGTCTGCGGCATGCCCTGCCAGACATAGACCAGCGCCATGCCCACGCACAGCGGCAACATCACCCGGTACAGGACTCGGGTGAAGTCAACCCAGAAGTTACCGATATCGGCCGAGTTAGCGCGGCTCAACCCGCGAATGAAACCGGCTGCCGCGGCAACGCCAGCGGTCGCACCGACGAACATCAGGAAGGTAATTACCGCCATCTGGCTGAAGTTGGACAGGCTGGTTTCACCTGAGTACGCCTGCCAGTTGGTGTTGGTAATAAAAGAAGCGGCAGTGTTGAAAGCCAAGTCCGGCGTCTGCGCCGCCAGCCCCAACGGGTTGATGGGCATCACGCCTTGCAGGCGCAATACCGCGTAGCCGAGCAACATCATTGCCGCATTTGACAGCACCAGGGCCGAACCATAACGGGCCCACCCCATGGTCTCCGCCGGTTCAATGCCTAGCAGGCGATAGGTACAACGTTCAGGCAGGGCGTGTGTACTCCCGGTAAACACCCGGGTCAGCCACTTGCCCATTAAGACGGCGAGCCCGGTCATCAGTCCCAGGATCACCACAAATTCCAGCACAGTGCTCAACATGTCGATGCTCCGTTCAAATCTTGCCCATGGCGACAATGGCCATGGCTGTTACAACAAAAAAACCCAAGGAAACGCCTACAAAGATCAAGTCGTACATGGCCTATTCCTCAGAATTTCTCTGCGCGAATGAGGGCGTAACCCAAATAAGCGAACAGCCCCGCAGCCGTCATGCCGCTGGCGATATAAATGAACTTAAGTGTCAGCACGGTATAACTCCCCTTATTAATAAAAAGACCCAAATGCCCGATAGCGGACGCCGGGAGGTTAAGGGAAGGGGTATCAAGGTCGGGTACTGATTGGAGGCGCCGACGTTAAGACGGCGTAGAGGTTCAGCTGCGTAAGGCCAACGCAAACAAGGGATAACCCGAGTGCGAGTTATCCCTTTAATGTCTGGCTGGGTAAGGCTTTTAATAATCAGCCTATTTGCTTTTCTTCTTTTCTGGTTGGCGGCTGCCGAGATGTTCAAAGCAAAAAGCGGCGGCACCAAACAGTGCAATCATTGACAGGATGATCATGCCTAACGTTGAACTTTCCACAATGACTCCCTACTTGTTTAATGGGTAGGAGGTCACGGTAGTGGCTGGTGAGTAGTGCCTCAATAGGCTCGACGTAATCGTTATGGCAACTCGCCGATTTATACGCGTTCTTTACAACCCCGTTGTCTGACAGTAGAGCGTTTTACAGCGCGGTCTTCGGCGCGTCGAGTGACTATTGCTGCGCATTGCGGCTGTGACGGTAGTCGCTCACGGCTTCGTAAACCGCTTTGCGCAGGCGATTGATACCGCCGATTGGCCGGTGTTCTTCCAGCCCGAACCAGGGATTGAACGACTGGTTGTCACAGCTAAGATTTAGCGCCGGTGTATCGAAGTCCTGGGCGGGGAGGGTGATGGTGGCCACCGTTTCGAACGGTGCATCGCGTTCCAGCCATTCAATGCTGGTGTCTTCAATAGGCATGTACTTCTGCGGATCTTGCCGCTGAATCTGCAAGACAAAGCAGGCCGGCACACGGTCGATGGACAATTGCTGGTTGAGGGCGCTGCGCAGAAAATTTGGCAGGTCCTGATTTTGTTTGGGCAGGGTATACGGCGGGCAGCGTTGCGGATCTGGGGCGACGCGAAACTTCGCGTTGGCGGTGCCGAACTTGTAAGGAGAGACCGAGAAGTAAGTCGTTTGGGTCGCGCTGCTGGGCGGCGGTGACAGGGTTGCCAGTGCGATGAAAAGATGACGAACCTGCCAGCTTCGCGGGTCAAGGCTGGGGAAGAACGCGGTGAGCGTCTGCCCCTCCGCTTGGGCCGCAACGTTCTGACGGTACTCGGCGACATCGCTGACAAAGAAATTCGGGTGGCTGAACATCACAAAATCTTGCTCGCCACTGTGCGGTTGTTTGTTGAGTAACTGCACGCCCGGAACATTGAGCAATTTGATCGCCATGCCTCGGGCATCGCGGATGCTGTCGAATTGCGGATAGGCGTTACCGTTGGACAGGCGAATGTTCGCCTGCCAGGTTTTCCCCGGTTCAGCGAATACACCCTGGCGCAGCTCGGGGAGTAGGTCCGGCAGTACTTGAACGTCGGCGTTCACGCAACCGTGGGCCTTGGCATGAGCGTCGCGTAGGTAACGCGTGTTTTCACGATGCTGGTCGACGATACGCACGGCGGTTTGAATGATGTCCTGAGTCATCGCCGCTTCACCGGATGGAATCTGTTCCTGGGCCGATACCGGGCCGCTGTAGTGCCAGGCGAACCAAGCAGTGCTGAGCGCCCAGCCCAACAGGCCGAAACCGATTATTAGGAGCAGGGCTTTGCCGAGCAGCACACAGAGACGCAACCAGAGAGCGATCAACATGCACGGTTCCTTTTTGCAGCGGCTTCATTCATGGCAGTTGTGACGCTAGCGGGCCACCCAGTGCTTTCAGGTATTCGAGCAGCGCCCAACGTTCTTCGGGTTGCAGCAGGCGACCGATAACCCCATTGCCGCGTTCACCCGAGCGAAACTCGTGGCCGCTGTTATGGTTGCCGGTGAGGCGCGTGTCAAACAGGAAACCGTTGGTAAAGGCCTCCGTGCGATAGCCAAGATGTTGTGGGTCGTATTCGAAGGTACCCTTATAAAACGTGGTTGCGCGCTCATCCTGGGGCGAGAGCAACTGGTAAATGCTGGGCACCGAGCCGTTGTGCAGAAAGGGCGGGGTCGACCACACGCCCGCCAGGGGGCGAGCTTTGTAGGCGCGTAATTCTCGAACCCCGATTGGCAAACCGAAACCGTCCAGGATCGGCTTTTCGGCCAGCGTGACGTTGGCCTGGCGATACGCGCGGTTCTCGACCCATGCTGTGATGTAAGCCAGCCCTGTGGCGACCGACACGCTGCTCAGTTCCAGAGGCTCGGTAGGCGTTGGATGGCGTTGCACATCCAGTTTCGCCAGTTCTGCGGGGGTCCATTGCAGGGCTGTCAGGTCGAAGCGGTGATCGGCAATGTTATTGGCGGCCCCAGGGTCTGTGCCGATCACGGCAATCGGCAACATTTTCAGGTGCTGAACCGGTCGTACTGCGCTCGGGGTGACTGGCGGCACGTGGCAGCCAGCGCAGTTTTCGGTGAACAATTCGCGTCCTTTGGCCGCCCTGTTTTTGTCGATGCTGCCCAACAGTGCTTCCGGCCAGGCCGGCGGCTTAAGTCGTTGCAGGGTTTCTTCTATCAGGTGCAAGTCGCGTACCCGCACGCTAGAGGGGTAGCGATCATCGCCTTTGAGTGGCTTGCCGTCGGCATCGAAGAAACTCAGTGTGGCGCCCACTCCCAGCGCTTCACCGATGTTGCGGGCCATGGGTTGTTGTGCCGAACCGTTCCACTGCACCCAGTCAAAGGTCCATATGTCCCACAGTGGCGGGTAGTCTACCGGGGCGTTGGCGATGCGGTAGTTGTCGGGGGAAATTGCATCGCCAAAGCTGGCGTTGGCGATACGCCCGAACGCGTCGGCGCGGCCGGGACCTTCTTCGGTGGGATAAAGCCCGCGATGGGTATCGTTCCAGGCGACTTTCAAGAAAGTGTCGAGAGAAACCTTGAAGTCATTGCGCAGTTGAGTGTGTCGGGCGTCGTAGTCCTGTCCCAGTACGTTGCGGGCGAAACGTTCAAATTTCCAAGGGTTGTAGTAAGTCGAGAAAAGACTCGCGACCAGGGCTTGACCAAAACTGCCGCCACGCAGGGTTGGCACACTGGAAGGCAGGACATGCTGCGCCGCACCGCCGTCAATACGCAGTGCCTGGCCGTTGAAGTGCAGCTCGCCGGTGTGGCAGGCCGCGCACGTGATGTCGAGGAATTCGTCCTGGCTGCCGGGGTTTTGATGGCGGGCGAAGCCAACGGGCAAGTTACCGGGATTTTTCGGCGTTGCTTGTTGCGCGGGATCAATCAAAAAACCGAAGCGCGCGAGGTACTCGGGTGAGGCGAAGCGCCGCTCGGAGAACGGCAGCTCAAGGGCCTTGAACCAGTCATAGCGAAGCCCTTTAACCTGGGTGCCCTGCGGCGTGAAGTAGAACGTCTGACGATCGTCGGCGCTCCACTGCTCCAGGTAACGCACCTGCTGCACCGGCGAATAGAGCGGTAGTTTCGGGTTGGCCACGTAGTACAGCACGACGGCCAGGCCCAGCCCCAGGACAACAGCGATCAGAATCAGCAAGCGGAGTAAGAGGCGCAAGATAACCGTCCTTGTCGATTTGTAGCTCTCTTATGCCTTGCCTTCCTAGGTGGCGGCAAGAGGCCATTACGCCAGATGTTGTGGGATACGGTATCTCGCTCTGTAAGTCCTGACTGACAGAAGCTTCATCATTCCATTCCTAAAATGCTTTAAAAGACCTGAACTTATCAGACGTTTCCTGCTCTCATGCCGGTAGCCATTGGTCGTGGCCGCCTGATAAGCTCGCGGCTTTACTCGATTGCCCTTTAGGCGCATGAACAAGGAAATAGCATGAAACAGCATCGGTTGGCGGCGGCGGTGGCCCTGGTTAGCCTGGTACTTGCGGGTTGTGATTCGCAGACCAGCGTAGAGCTGAAAACCCCGGCGCAAAAAGCTTCCTACGGGATTGGCCTGAACATGGGCAAAAGCCTGGCTCAGGAAGGCATGGATGACCTGGATTCCAAGGCCGTAGCCCAAGGCATTGAAGATGCCGTCGGCAAGAAAGAACAGAAGCTGAAGGACGACGAACTGGTCGAAGCCTTTGCAGCACTGCAAAAGCGTGCTGAAACACGCATGGCAAAAATGAGCGAAGAGTCGGCAGCCGCCGGCAAGAAATTCCTCGAAGACAACGCCAAGAAGGCAGGTGTGGTGACTACCGCTTCGGGCCTGCAATACGAAGTGGTCAAGAAAGCCGATGGCCCACAGCCTAAGCCGACTGATGTAGTGACCGTTCACTACACCGGCACCCTGACCAATGGCACCGTCTTTGACAGCTCCGTTGAGCGCGGCAGCCCGATCGATCTGCCGGTCAGCGGCGTGATTCCGGGTTGGGTCGAAGGCCTGCAACTGATGCACGTTGGTGAGAAGTACAAACTGTACATCCCTAGCGAACTGGCTTACGGCGCCCAAAGCCCAAGCCCAGCGATTCCAGCCAATTCGGTACTGGTATTCGACTTGGAGCTGCTGGCGATCAAGGATCCAGCCAAACAAGACGCCGCCAAGTAAACGTCGTCTGCTGTAAAAGCGACGCCCCGCTATATGCGGGGCGTTGTTGTATCTGGCGTTTGGCAAAGTGCAAAGAAAGCGAACGGATGAGGTAGGCTGCAGTCATAGCCACTGTGGAGACCGTCGCTAGACGCACCTTGGCGCCAAGTCAATGAAATCTTGGGTTTTTTTATGTGAGTAAAAAACGCCCGATCTGAGTTGAGCCCTTATGAAACGTGGCTCTCAGCCGGTAAATGCAGCTCTGTTCACAAGGTTATCCACAATTTGTGTGGATAACATTTCAGCGGGAGGAAAGATGAAAGCACCCTGGAATTTCATTCGCTTCCTGCCTTTGGCTGGGCGCTTGCTGGCCCGAGGCCGGTTGCCGACCCTGTTGTTCGCCGTGGCCAGCAAGGGCGCTAGCCAAGGCAACCGCTTGGGTAAGCTCAAAGATGACCTGCGCCTGCTACAGGCGCTGTGCCTGGCCTACTGGCGCGGCGAGTATCGGGCCATCAGCCGCAAATCGATTCTGATTGTGGTAGCCGGGCTGATGTACTTTCTCAGCCCACTCGATGCGATCCCTGATTTCATCCCTGTATTTGGCATGCTCGATGACATTGCCGTGCTGGCTTGGGTCATGAAAACCCTCGATGATGAACTCAGCGCGTTCCGCGCCTGGCGCAATCTTCAACTGCCGGAGAAGTTGGCTGCTGTCGAGCGCTTGCCTGATAATCCCGAGCAGCTTCAGCTTCAGGGGTCGAAAGAAAGCTGATTCGATGCAGCTTCCGCCGTAGATTCATACCCCCAGCGACCTTGGCCGCTGTTAGGATTACACTTCAAGGGAAAAGTGCCGACTCGCTAAGTGTCGTGGTCCTACGGGGAAGTCATGGATATTCAGATAATCACACGCGAAGGCGAACCCGAATATGCGGTTCTGCCGTGGGCTCAGTATCAGGCTTTACTCAAAGCAGCAGGTATCAACGAGCACCCGCCACGAGACGCCACAGTGCGTCAGGCGGTCTCTCCCAACCAGGTACTTCCAGGCCTGGAGCAACTCCGCAGTTTGCGCGAAGGGAAGGGCATCGCCATCGAGGCGCTGGCCCGCACGGTAGGCATCAGCCCGTCTTATCTGGCCTTGATCGAAAGTGGCGAGCGTCAACCCGACGCTGCGATCCGCCGCAGCCTGGCTTGGGAATTGACGGTGCCAGGGTGGAGGGATGAATCGTGAGCGTCCGTATCAGTCGTCAACATTGGGATGGTTTGCTCGGCGAGTTGGACCAGGCACGCCGCCAGCGTCATCTGCTGACTTATCGTGCGTTGCTGGAGCGTTTGCAATTGCCCACGCCGGCCATGCAAACCCTGACGGCTGCCCTTGAGCACCTTGCCGCACTGGATGCCAAGGCCGAGCAGCCGCTGCGCAGTTCTCTGGTGATTAGTCAGGGCGCCAGCCGTCTGCCGCGCACCGGGTTCTTTGAATGCGTGGAGCGGCTGGGGCGTTTTTCCGGGCCGTCCGACGGTGTCGCGGCTGCCTCCTGGCATGCGTCGGAAGTGGTGCGTGTGTTCGAATACGATTACCCCGAGTCGGCGGAAGCCTGAGTGGTGTTGCGGCTCAAGGCGCGGGCTAGCTACTGGCTCGCCCGCAGGCTGTTTCACTGGTCTTGGTTTGTTCGTCAGCCCCGAGGCTGGAGCTGGCTTGAAGGCCAATTCGCACGGATGGCGAATCTGGGCGATGTCGGTGCGCAGAGTTTCTATGGGCACATCCTGACCTTTCGCGGTAGCGGCCTTGGGGCTCGTGAGGAAGGTCTGCGCTTGTTGCGCCTGGCGGCGTTGGCGGGCGATGGCAAAGCAGCGTATCAGGTCGGTGTGATCAGTTTGGCCGGGACGCTGAGCAAAGCATCGGACCCGGTGGAGGCCGCGCGGTTTTGGCGCATTGCTTTAAAGGCCGGGCATCCGTTGGCCGAGATCAAATTGAAAGCGTTGGCGAGTGACGGATTTACGCAGTGATCCGATGAGTGTTTGAGCCGCGCACGTGGCCGGAGTGAGTCCCGACGATGAGCAGAGAAATGTCGTCCATCAATCCAAACTTTTCGCTTCACTGAGCGTCCTTTCTTTAGCGCTGCCTATGTGGTGCTGCAACCCCAGACAGCTGAACCCAGCTAAGGACAGATGATGACTTTTTTTATTTTTCTCTTGGCCTGCGTTGCGGCGGCGAGCACTGGCATCCTTTTCAAACCGGGCCCGTGGTACGACGCTCTCGTTAAACCCAGCTTCACGCCCCCTAACTGGCTGTTTCCGGTGGCTTGGTCGATTATCTATCTGTTGCTCGCGTGGGCTGGTTACCGGTTGACCCTGCTACCAGGAAGTCAGATGGTTCTGGCTTTATGGGCGGCGCAGATTGCACTGAATACGTTGTGGACACCGGTGTTCTTCAGTGCGCATCGCTTGTTCGCCGGTATGGTGATCCTGACGCTGCTCTGGCTTGTGGTCGCTGCAATGGTGGTGATGGCCTTTCAGCTGGACGTGATCACTGGGTTAATCCTGCTGCCTTACCTTGCTTGGCTTTGCGTCGCTGGCGCGCTGAATTTTTCTATCCTGCGTAATAATCACTGATTCGATATTCCTTGATTTCACCTAGGGCGCCCACATGCTCACTCGTCGACGACTCCGAGTGCGCGGTAAGACCAGCGAAGTCACGTTCCTGACACAAACACTATGAAAACCATTCGAAAAACTTTCCAATCCGCTGTGCAGTCTCGAACCCCGCATGACTACAAAAAATAGCGACGAGAACAAGCGTGAGTCCGGGCAGGAGAAAAACCAGAGTCACCCCCCCACCCCAGCCCCCACCCCAAAAAAACAACATACCCACAACACTGCAACCACAGCCTGTCCACAGTACGTGTCTGCGCTCTCTAGCCTGATCAGGGTGTTTTTCAAACATGAATTTTTCTTCCTTGGGTATTAGTTTGTGAGAGGTTGCTTACCATCGGGCCAACCTATAACTTCAGCCCAACTTTACTGGGTAACGGCGCCGAAGTGATCTTGTGTGACTCAGGTAGGCAGCCACCTGGCGCGGAGGAGGGACACCTCACGGTGAGTTGCTGCTGTCCGAAAAGCAGCTCAATGTCGAACCAGGTTGGCGTTGATGCCTTGGCGCAACGCTACCCAGGACATCGACACGCCAGGTTGCAGCCATTGCTGGCCGCGCCTTCGAAATGAGGGCGGCCCAAATCGATGCCTATGCGCTCAGAGCCTGCCAAATCGATCGAGTTAGATATTTAAGCTGACATTCTTCAAACATTTACAAGCCGAGTAGAAAATATGAATCGTCAAAAAAAAATAAAGCAGCTATTGAAGGCGCACGCGAAAAAGGCGAGTGCCAAATTGGCACCGCCAAGCAAGTCTAAGTACATTAGTAAAGCTGACCGGTTAAAACTGGCTGATCACGACTCAATCATTGCTTGCGAGAGCTAATCTATCAGGCCAGTTTCCCTCCCGGAAAACTGCTTCATGGCGCGTACCGGCAACGGCGTACTCCCCCCTCAGACACCCGGTCGATTGTCTCCAATCGGGGTGCCGACCCACGCGCACGAACGATCAGCGTTGTAGCGCGACGCTTGCCCGCGACGGCGAGTGCCCTGTCACTGTTGACCCATCAGCCCTTCGGTCTCACGCGCAGGCACCGCCAGAGTGTCAATCACATGCACGCTATAGCCCGGCACGTTCTTCGCGTGGTGCTTGGCCTGTGACGCCATCTCGGCCAATAGGCTTGCATCAAGCCCTGCGCATGCCTCGGGGTGCAAATGCACGACACCGATCGACAGCGACAGCAAGGGAAACTCTTGCCGGGCGCCTTGGCGGTTGAGTGCGATGAAGCAGCCGGCTTCAAGGTGTTCGCTACGGTAAAAGCGCCGGCACTGACTGTGGAAATCATCGAGTAGCTGGTTCAGGCGCTTGCGCCAGTCATCCGGCCCAAGCACCATCAGAAAATCGTCGCCGCCGATGTGCCCGACGAAGTCGCGGGACGGATCGACCCGGTCGTTCAGGCATTGCGCCAGGCACAGCAGCACTTCATCGCCACGCCCATAGCCGTAGATATCATTGAAGGGTTTGAAGCTGTCGATGTCTACGTAGCAGATCACCGACTCACGTGCCTGTTGCAGCAAGCGGGTCAGGCATTGCTGGATCGGTACGTTGCCTGGCAGCAGGGTCAGCGGGTTGGCATAGCGGGCCTGTTGAATTTTCAGTTCAGTGATCAGTTTGAGCACGTCGATTACTCGGCCCAATCCCAGGTAGGCACCATTGAGGGTGATGATGAAGTCTTCTTCGATCCTTTGACGGGCGCGGCTGGTGATCAAGCGACTAACCTGTTGCAGTGACTGGCTCATCTCCACTGCGAGGAAATCGTCGCTCATCAATCGGCTGATCGGCTTGCGTGCGAACAGGTCGGTAGCAAAGGGCTTGAGCAGGACGTCTGAGAGCGAGTGGCGGTGAACGATGCCGCAAGGCTGGCCTTGGTCGTCGAGCACCGCCAGCGAGTTCAGGTTGGCTTGGCGGCGAAATGCTTCCAATACCGTGGCGGTCGGCGTGTCGCGGGCGACCGCCGGCTGATCGTTGAGCAGGGGGCTGAGGTCGCTGCCTTCGTCGTTCAGTGCCACTGCATTGCTGTCGTGTTTTGGCATCAGGTTCCGGGCATCGCGGGGCGGATGCTCCTGGGGCCGGCAGAGCAGATAGCCCTGGACCAAATCAACGCCCATCTCTGTCAGCACCGCCAGCTCTTCCGGCAGTTCAATGCCCTCGGCGATTACCTTGGCCCTGGAAGCTTTGGCGATTTGCAGGATGGAACCGACGAACTCACGCTTGAGGGCGTCTTGATGGATACCGTCGATGAAGTGTCGGTCGATTTTTACGTAGTCCGGGCGTAACTCTGACCACAAACGCAAACTCGAATAACCGGCGCCCAAGTCGTCCAGTGCAATGGAAAACCCCATCGCCCGGTAGTGATGCAAAGCGTTTTGCAGTAATTGAAAGTCGTCGGTCGGGGTCTGTTCGGTGAGTTCGATGACGACCTGACTTGGCGAGATGCCGAAATCCTGCAGCAGTTGCAGCGTGCGCCCCGGCTGGTGTGACGTCTCCAGTAAGGATTCTGGCGAGACGTTAATGAATAATTTGCCGGGCAATTGCTGGTCGTTGAAACGGCGGCAAGCGCTTTGGCGGCACGCGATTTCCAGTTCGCTCAGGCGACCGGACTGGCGGGCCACGGCAAATAACGCGACGGGCGAGTGCAGCGGGCTATTAGAGGGGCCGCGACTGAGCGCTTCGTAACCGAGGATACGTCGTTCAGAAAGGCAAATGATCGGCTGGAACAGACTGTGCAAACTGCTTTGAGCCAGAATGGAACTCAAGGCACTCAGCTGTTCGGTTGTGGTCATGGCGTTCTCTGGCGATAAAAAAAGGACTGGGCGTGTACTCGTTCAACGAGCCGCGCCCAGTCCTGTATTTCACGACAGAATGATGACTGTTTGATGACGCTCCGAGGAGCGTCAGCATTAAATTGCCATCACCTTAGTGCTTTGCCACCTGATTACTCAATTTCAAGTAATCCAGCAGTACACGCCCGGTCTCGCTGAGGTAGGCGTCGTCTTCCGGTTTGATTTTGTCCGGCTCTGCCGCGAGTGCATCTTCGTCTTCTTTCTTCAGCTCTTTGAGCGGTTCTTCACCCTTGGCCTTGCGACGCATGTTTTCCATGACCAGTTGCTTGGCATCGATATCGGCATGCTGAGCACGACGGTCGGCTTCGTTGAGGCTGACGGTTTTTTCTTCCATCAGCTTCTTGGCCAGCGCCAGCTTGTCACGGATGAACACGAACTCCGCGTCCTTCGTCGAGCGCAGGTCATGTTCGGACTTGAGTTGGGCAATGTACGGTTTGAATGGGTCAACCGCCGGCTTGATTGCCGGTTTGATGGTGTCCCACGGCATGGCTTCCGGCAGTGCGCTCTCGCCGATTTCCTTGGTGTCGATGATCGACGGGAAATCCACATCCGGCAGTACGCCCTGATGCTGGGTGCTCTGACCGGATACTCGGTAGAACTTGGCCAGAGTCAGTTTCAGTTCGCCATGATTGAGCGGCTGAATAGTCTGTACGGTGCCTTTACCGAAGGTCTGGCCGCCGATGATCAGCGCGCGATGGTAGTCCTGCATGGCGCCGGCAAAAATCTCTGAAGCCGAAGCGGACAAGCGATTAACCAGCAACGCCATCGGGCCTTTGTAGAACGCCCCCGGGTTTTCATCTTCCAGCACATCGACCCGGCCATCGGCATTACGCACGAGTACGGTCGGACCTTTGTCGATGAACAGACTGGTCAGCTCAGTGGCTTCCTGCAAAGAGCCACCACCGTTGTTGCGCAGGTCGATCACAACCCCATCAACCTTGTCTTTCTGCAACTCGGTCAGCAGCTTCTTGACGTCGCGCGTGGTGCTCTTGTAGTCCGGATCACCGGCACGGAAGGCCTTGAAGTCTAGATAGAAGGCCGGGATCTCGATGACGCCGAGCTTGTAGTCCTTGCCATCCTGTTTGAGGTTGAGAATCGACTTCTTAACCGCCTGATCTTCAAGCTTCACCGCTTCGCGAGTGATCGACACGATCTTGGTGGTCTGGTCGCTTGGGGCATTGCTGGCCGGAATCACTTCCAGACGCACGACGGTGCCTTTCGGTCCACGTATCAGCTTGACCACTTCGTCGAGGCGCCAGCCGACCACGTCGACCATTTCCTTGTTGTCCTGGGCCACGCCGATGATCTTGTCTGCCGGTGCGACTTGCTTGGTTTTGTCCGCCGGGCCGGCCGGAACCAGACGCACGACTTTGACTTGGTCGTTGTCGCTCTGCAACACGGCACCAATCCCCTCAAGGGACAGGCTCATGTTGATGTCGAAGTTCTCCGCGTTATCCGGTGACAGATAGTTGGTGTGCGGGTCGTAGGACATGGCGAAGGTGTTTATGTACGCCTGGAAGATATCTTCCGGACGGGTCTGGTCCAGGCGCGCCAACTGGTTCTTGTAGCGCTTGGTCAGGGTGTCCTGAATCTGCTTGGGCTCTTTGCCGGCGATCTTCATCCGTAGCACTTCGTCCTTGACGCGTTTGCGCCACAGGTCGTCGAGCTCTGCGTTGGACTTGAGCCACGCGGCGTCCTTGCGATCAATCAGCAAGGTTTCCTTGGCAGTGAAGTCGATTTTGTCGACACCCTTGTTCAACTCCCCAAGGGCAAAGTCCAGGCGCGATTTGACGCGGTCCAGATAGCGCTTGTAGATAGTGAACGCGGCGTTCAGGTCGCCGCTTTTGAGGAAGTCGTCAAACTGGGTTTTCCATTTGTCGAATTCGGCAATGTCGCTGGCCAGGAAGTAACTGCGCGAGGGATCCAACAGCTTGAGGTAGCTGTCATAGATGATCACCGAGCGGGCATCATCCAGAGGCGGCTTGCTGTAGTGATGACGCTTGAGCAATTCGACGACGTTCAGACTGGCGATCACTTCGTCACGATCAGGCTGAAGGTTGTCCCAGCTATTGGCGGCAAACGTATTGCTCGACATCGGCAACAGGCCGATACCGATGAAAAGGGCTAGGGCGGTACTAGGGAACAAATGCTTCATGCTGATTCGACGCGGGGACAATTGATCACGCATATTAGGCCGTCTTTAAAGTCGCCGGTACCACGAGGGCCGGCCGCATAATGCAAAAAGCCCGACGCTACAGCAACGGGCTCAGTCCAGACTCACTATGGAGGCACTGTGAAAGCATTGCAAGGCGTTGAAGGTCATGTGGAGTGGGTTGAAGAGCCGAGTCCTGCGTGTGATGCAGGGCAAGTTCGGATTCGTGTGGCGGCGGCGGGCCTCAATCGCGCCGACCTGTTACAGAAGGCCGGTCTTTATCCGCCACCGCCAGGGGCCAGTCATGTCCTGGGGCTGGAGTGTTCCGGGGTCATCAGCGAGGTCGGACCGGGCTCCGCCTGGCAGGTGGGTGACCGTGTCTGTGCCTTGCTGGCTGGGGGCGGCATGGCCCAGGAAGTGGTTGTCGACGGACGGCACGTACTGCCGGTTCCTGACGGTTTGTCGCTGGTAGAAGCTGCCGCGCTGCCGGAGGTTTACGCCACCGTTTGGTTGAATGTGTTTCAACTGGCGGCGCTCAAACCGGGTGAGAAAGTGCTGTTGCACGCCGGCGCAAGTGGCATTGGTTCAGCGGCCATTCAGTTGTGCAAGGCGTTTGGTAATCCATGTTGGGTCAGCGTCGGTTCTGCCGAGCGCCTGGCCTACTGCGAAGCGCTCGGTGCCCAGGGTGGGGTGGTACGCACGGGGGATTTGGAGAGTTTGAACGACTTGGGGCCGTTCGATGTGATTCTTGACCCGGTCGGGGCGAACTATGCGGCGCTGAACCTCAAGCTGTTGGCGCGCGATGGTCGATGGGTGCTGATTGGTTTGATGGGAGGACGTGAGGCGAAATTGGACCTGGCGCAGGTATTGGCCAAGCGAGTGCAGCTACTCGGTTCGACATTGCGTAGCCGCGACGATCAGTTCAAGGCTGATCTGCTGAGCGACGTGGGCCAGTATGTCTGGCCGTTGTTCGCTGAAGGACGCCTCAGCCCGCAATTGGCCAGGACCTTCGCGATCAAAGACGCCGAATCGGCGTTTGCCGAGCTGGCGAGCAATAACGTTTCAGGGAAACTGGTGTTGGTGATTGACGACAGTTTGACCTGATTTGTGTGGGTGCTTGCTCGCGATGCAGACCACGCGGTTTTGAAAAACCGCGCTATCGATCATCGCGAGCAGCCTCGCTCTCGCGGTTGGGGCGTTACTTCCAGAGGTGAATCGGCCAGCCGGCTTTTTCGGCGTGTTCGAGCAACACCGGGTCAGGGTTGACCACGTGCGGGAAGTCCACTTTCAACAGCAACGGCAAGTCATTGCGTGAGTCTGAGTAGAAGCTTGCGCCCTCAAGGTTTTCCTCTTCCGCATCCAGCCATTCCAGCAAGCGAGTGATCTTGCCCTCGCGGTAGGTCAGGGTGCCGACGGTATTGCCGCTGTACACACCGTGCGTCACCTCGAGTTCGATCCCGAGGACCTCGTCGATGCCCAGGCGATCGGCAATCGGACGCACCAAATGAGTACCCGACGCCGAGATCACCAAAATTCGATCACCGGCCTTGCGGTGAGCGGCGATGATTTTGGTGGCGTCACTGAAAATAATCGGTTCGATAAAATCTTCTACCCACGGCCCCACCAGGTGCTCTACCTCCTCGGGTGTGCGACCGATCATGGGTTCCAGGCTGAAGGTCATGTAGTCCTCCATGCGCAATTTACCCTGGCTGTAAGCGTCCATCAGTTGAGTGTTCTGATGCATGAACGACTCGGGGTCGACCCAGCCCAGCCGACCCATCTGTTCGCTCCAGAGGGTGGCGCAGTCGCCGTGGATCAGGGTTTCGTCCAGATCAAAAATTGCCAGGGCCATCAGTGCAGTTCTCTCTTCAACATCAGCAAAGGCATCAGGCTACCTCACACAGGGCCGTCGGATCGATGGAAAGCGCCAGGCGTTGACCATCGGGATGCAGATCGGCCGCCGAGCGGTTTAGCACATCCACCACCAATTCCACGCCTCGGGCTTCGACCCGGTAGCGAATCACATTGCCCAACAGGCTGTGGCTACGAATCTGTGCGTCGAGGGTGCCGTTAAGGCTCAGCTCGATGGCCTCCGGGCGAATTGCAATGCGCCCGGTGATTGGCCGTTGCAGCAATTTCGTCGCGCTGTCGGCGTCCAGCAAGTTGTAGTTGCCGATGAAACCTGCGGCAAAAACATCCACTGGCGCAGTGTAAAGGGTCTCTGCGTCTCCGCTTTGTACGATCTTTCCCTGATTCATCAGGAAAATTCGGTCGGACATCGTCAGGGCTTCCTCCTGATCGTGTGTGACGAAAATCGTGGTCAGGCCGAGTTCGCGCTGGATCTGACGGATCTGCTCGCGCAGGTGTTTGCGAATGCGTGCATCGAGCGCCGACAGTGGCTCGTCCAGCAGCAACAGCCTGGGGCGGGTGACCAGCGACCGTGCCAGCGCCACGCGCTGGCATTGGCCGCCGGACAGTTGATGCGGATAGCGCGCGGCGAAGTCGTTGAGTTCCACCAGTTTCAGTACGTCGGTCACGCGTTTGTGGCTGTCGTCGGCGTTGACCTTTTGCATGCGCAAGCCGAAGGCGACGTTTTGCTCTACGGTCATGTTGGGGAACAGCGCGTAGCTCTGGAACACCATGCCGATCCCGCGTTTCTGCGGGCTCAGCGGCACCAGGTCGACGCCGTCGAGCAGAATATGCCCTCCATCCACCGAGGTCAGCCCGGCGATACAGCGCAGCAGTGTGGATTTACCGCAGCCGGATGGGCCGAGCAGCGTGACGAATTCACCTTTCTGGATTTCGCAGTTGATGTCGCTGAAAACGGTGGTGCCTGCGTAGTTTTTTTGCAGGTGTTGGACGCTGACATAGCTCATTCGCTTTTGTCCTTGTTCAAGATGTTGGCGGCCCAGGTCAGCACCAGCACGAAGAAGAAATAGGAGATCACTAGCGCACTGGTGAAGTGGCCGCTGCTGTTGCGCATGTTGTTGAGGTAGACCTGCAACGTTTCGTAGCGCGTGCCGACGAGGATGTTGGCGAACACGAACTCACCAAACAGGAACGAGAACGACAGCAGTAACGCTACCATCAGGCCCTTGCGCAGGTTCGGCAGCACCACCAGAAACGCCGCTTGCCAGGTGCTTGCGCCGAGCAGTTGGGCGGCGTCCATCAAGTCGCGCAGGTTGATTGCCTGAAGGTTGTTGGTGATTGCCCGGTACATGAAGGGCAGTGCCACGGTGAAGTAGCAACCGATCAGAATCCACGGCGTGCCAACCATCGCGAACGGCCCTGAACCATAGAGCTGCAACAGCCCCACGGACGACACCACGGGCGGCACCGCGAAAGGCAGCAGGATCAGGATGTTCATCAGCGCATCAAGTTTCGGGAAGTGGTAATGCACGACGAATAGCAGCGGCAGAATCAGTACCACCGACAGAATCAATGAGCCGACGCAGACCAGCAGCGATTGCCCGAAGGCATTGAGAAAGCGCGGATCGCTCCACAGCTGCACGTACCATTTGAACGTGAAGCCACTGGGTAAAATGGTTGCTGACCAACTGCTGGCGATCGAGTAGACCAGTGTCCCGAGCAACGGCAGCAACAGAATGGCAAATAGCACATACACCACGACGCGGTGGTAGATACCGACGGGGCCCAGTTCAGCGCGAGACATGGTAGCTCCTCTTCAACAGCAACTGATGCACGATGGTCACCAGGGTCATCAACGCCACCAGCACGACGGCCAGGGCACTGGCCATGTTTGGGTCCAAAGAAATATCGCCGGAGACCATCGCCGCGATGCGAATCGGCAGTACGTTAAAGTTGCCGGTGGTCAGGGCGTACACCGTGGCGTAGGCGCCGAGTGCATTCGCCAGCAGGATCACGAACGTTCCCAGCAGCGCTGGGGTCAGCACCGGTAAGCCGATGTGCCGCCAGAATTGCCAGCCGTTAGCGCCCAGAAGTTCGGCGGACTCGCGCCAGTCTTCGCGCAAGGCATCGAAGGCCGGATAGAGCAGCAGCACGCCCAAGGGAATCTGGAAGTAGGTGTAGAGAATGATCAGGCCGGTTTTCGAGTACAGGTTGAAATCCTGAATGATCCCCGCCTGCTTGAGCATGATGGTGATGCTACCGTTGAAGCCCAGCAGGATGATGAACGCGAAGGCCAATGGCACGCCGGCAAAGTTGCTGGTCATGTTGGCGAAGGCGTTGACGAAGTTGCGTAGTTTTGAGTCGACCCGGCGCAAGGAGTAGGCGCCGAGCACGGCGATAATGATCCCGAATACGCTGGACCAGAAACTGATCTCCAGGCTGTACTGAATCGCTTGCAGGTAAAACTTCGAACTGAAGATTTTGCTGAAGTTCGCCAGGCCCCAGCCGAACTCTTCCGATTGCAAACTGTTGATCAGCACCCAGAACAGCGGGGCGATCTGGAACACGATGAAGACAATCGCGAAGGGCACCAGGCATAACGCTGCCAGCCATTTACCGCGGGTAATGGAATTCACTTGAGCAGCTCCCGGCACACAGGTTTGTCGTGCGCCACACCCAGCAGTTCACAGACGGTGCCGCAAATGTCGGTCTGCTTCGGCGCGGCGCTGGCGTTGAAACTGAAGGCGTCGCCCAGGACGAACAGCGGCACTTCGCGTTCTTCTGGCAACAAGCCGTTGTGGGAGCGGTCGTTGTTCATGCCGTGGTCGGCGGTCACCAGCACCTGGTAGCCGGCGTCGAGCCAGCCTTGCAGGTAGTCAGCCAACACAATGTCGGCCGAGCGGGCGCTGTTGCGGTACTGCGGGGTATCGAGGCCGTGCTTGTGCCCGGCGTCGTCGATGTTCATGGGGTGTACCAGCAGAAAGTTCGGCGTGTGCCGCAGACGCAGGTTTTCCGCGTCGGCGAACAGATGCGAGTCGGGGTAGTGATCGTTCCAGTAGAAATGACCGTGCTGGATCGGCAACTGCGGGTCGTCGGTGTGACGATCCCGTGCGGCGACGAACGGCGAACGGTTATACAACTCGCTGACCCAATGATAAGCCGCAGCGGCGGTCGTAAGGCCGGCCTCTGCGGCGTAGTGATAGATGCTGCGCTGATTGGACAGGCGCGAGACATTGTTATGGACGATGCCGCTATCGATCGGTGTGACGCCGGTCAGGATGCATTCATATAGCGGTCGGGACAGGGCCGGCAGTTCGCACTCCAGTTTGTAGAGTGCCGCGCGTCCTGCGCCAACGTAAGCCTGCAGGTGCCCCATGGCGTGGCGCGCAACCTCGTAGTTGAGGCCGTCGAGCACGACAAGGATGACGTTGTGCTTCATAGGGGCAAAAACTCCGCGAAACAGATAGTCGCAATTCACTCGGTCCACGGTGGGAGCGAGCCTGCTCGCTCCCACCGTGATCTCCATTAGCCCGCCAAGCGGCGGACTACCGCGTTATTGCATATTGATAATGACTTCTTCCTGCCACTTCTGAGGCAGTGCCTTGGAGGTCTTTTCCCATGCGTCGGCATCTTTGATTGGTGTTACTTTTTTGTACTGCTCGTTCGGCAGCAGCTTGGCTTTCACGTCTTCCGGCAGGGTCAGGTGGTCAGCGCGGATTGGACGAGCATTGCCGCGCGCCAGGTTGGTCTGGCCGGCGTCGCTGAAGATGTACTCGCGAGTCAGCTTGGCGGCGTTCGGGTGTTTGGCGTACTTGTTGATAATGGTGGTGTAGCCGGAGATCACCGAACCATCGGACGGGATCAGCACGATGTAGTCCTCAGGGTTGGCCATTTTGGCCTTGTAGCTCAGGCCGTTGAAGTCCCAGACCACGCCGACTTCCACTTCACCTTTTTCCATGGTGGCGATGGTCGGGTTGGCGAGCGACAGACGACCCTGCTTGGCGATCTCAGCAAACATCAGCAGCGCAGGCTGGATGTTTTTTTCGTCGCCACCGTTGGCCAGTGCTGCAGCCAGGACGCCGTTGGCGGCTTGAGCAGCGGTGCTCACGTCGCCGATGGACACTTTGTATTTGCCGGTTTTCAGATCAGCCCAACTTTTCGGTGCTTCAGAACCGTGCAGCAGCTTTTTGTTAACAATGAACGCGATGGTCCCGGTGTACGCCAAGGCCCAGTTGCCGTCCTTGTCTTTCGCCCAGTCCGGGACTTGTGCCCAGGTGGTTGGCTTGTACGGTTGAGTCACGCCCTGTTTGACGGCTATCGGGCCAAAAGCGGCGCCCACGTCGCCGATGTCGGCACTGGCGTTGTCTTTTTCAGCGGCGAACTTGGCCACTTCCTGCGCCGAACTCATGTCAGTGTCGATGTGCTTCAGGCCGTAGGTCTTGGCCAGGTCATCCCACGTACCTTTCCAGTTGGCCCAGTCATCGGGCATGCCGACGCTGTTGACTGCGCCTTCCGCTTTCGCAGCGGCTTCGAGGGTTTTCAAATCCGTATCAGCGGCCATGGCGGCGGTGCACATGGCAATGGTCGAGCCTAACAGTGATGCCAGGAAAAGCTGTTTCATCCGAAGCTCCTTTGGGCGTTTTCACGCTGCGATTGCGGTTGTGTTGGTCTAGGTCAGCAATACCTGAGCCAATTTAGGCGGCTTGGATGACATTTTGATGTCGGCCCCCAGCCAGCCGGTATTTTTTACGCTTGAATACTCAGGGTGCGAGATAAGCGTAGACCATGGCTAAAGGGCTGATATGAAAGGACTTGGCCGTGAAATTGCAGGTGTCTGGTGCAACCGTTCGGCGCCTTTGTCATCTGCCAGTCATATGCAGTGCCTAGGCTTGCAGTCAGTTGATGGAGCCGGTTTAGCTCGCGGTTCTGCCCCGAAACAGTGCTGGTCTAGTCCAGATAGGTAACGTTGATGCGCGTCGAGACAACCAAAGCGGTGACAGCCATCGGGCAAGTGCTTCAGGAGCAACTCGACCACGGATTGCTGGCGCACGGCAGCAAGCTACCGGCCGAGCGCAAGCTCAGTGAGTTGTTCGGGACCACTCGGATCACGGTGCGTGAGGCGTTGTTACAGTTGGAAGCTCAAGGCCAGATTTATCGCGAGGAGCGGCGTGGCTGGTTCGTGTCGCCGCCGCGTCTGGCCTATAACTTGATGCAGCGCAGTCACTTCCACGCCATGGTCAGCGCCCAGGGGCGGGTGCCGTCTACCGAAGTGATTTCGGCGCGGTTGCAGCCGGCATCGGCGGCGGTGTGTGCATGGTTGCAATTGCCCGCGCTGTCGAGCGTGATTCAGATTTGCCGTGCGCGACGTATTGATGGGCGACTGGTGCTGTATGTAGAGCACTATCTGAATCCGCAGTTTTTTCCGGGAATCCTCGACTTTGATTTGAATCAGTCGATTACCGAGTTGTATGCCCGGCATTACGATCTGCACTACGGTCGGGTGCGGTTCGAGATCGTGCCGACGTCGTTGTCGGTGGATGCGGCGGCCGCATTGCGGGTGTCGGTGGGGAGCCCAGGGTTACGGATTGCCCGGGTCAATTATGATCAGCATGAGCGGTTGATCGATTGTGACCTGGAGTTTTGGCGACATGATGCGATTCATGTCGGCGTCGATGTGGTCTGACGGGACGGGTTATTCGTGTGGCCGTGGCGACCCCTTCGCGAGCGTGCTTGCGAAGGGGGTTGAACGGTCACTCTGACTTTTCCTGCCCGCCGCCCGCCGTGACCACCTGAATGCTCATGCGCGGTGTCGCCAAATCAAGTCCGGCTTCATCCAGGTGTCGTTTCAGTGACAGGTTGAATGCCCTGGAAACTTCCCACTGCTTGATCGGAGCGGTCTTGAAGCGGGCGCGAAGAATCGCACTGCCGGACTCGAAACTTTCTACACCCTGAATCTCCAGTGGCGACCAGATATTGCGGCGTTGCAGCGGATCGGTGCGCATTTTCTGACCGACTTCGCGCATCAGTTTGATCGCGTCGTCGATTTCCATGTTGTAAGGCACGGCGACTCGAAAGATTGCGTAGCCGAACTCTCGTGAGTAGTTCTTGATGCTTTTGATTTCGCTGAACGGAATGGTATGCACGATGCCGTCGATGTCCCGCAGGCGCACGGTGCGGATGGTCAGGCCTTCGACCGTGCCCAAGTGGCCGCCGACATCTACGTAGTCATCGATGGCCAGTGAGTCTTCGATGATGATGAACAGCCCGGTGATCAAATCCGCGACCAATGACTGGGCACCGAAACCGATGGCCAGGCCAATCACACCGGCACCGGCCAGCAGAGGCGTGACGTTCATGCCCATGTTCGCCAGCGCGACGATCAGCGCAATAATGAAAATGGCCACGAACAGCACGTTACGGATCAACGGCATCATGGTTTGCGCCCTGGCGTTGGCCAGGCCCTTGCGCGAGCGCGTCAGGGCGTGATGCACGGCGGTGTCGCTGAGGATCCAGATCAGCCAGGCGAAAATCAGCGTGCCGGCGAGGCTGAACAGTTTGACGCTGATTTCATGACCGTCGCCTTCGGTGAACGCGATAAGCGACATGCCCCAGACCCGCAAGCCGAGTTCGATGAACACCAGCCACACCACCAGGTGGGCAAGGGTGTAGCAAAAGCTTTTGAGTCGGTCGGAATACAGTGCGTGGCGCTTTACCGTTCGTTGCGGTTTGAGTGAATGCCGGCGTACCAGCCCGTTGATGACCATGCACAACACCAGCAGCACGGTGCAGATCAGCGACTGGCGCAGTGCTGTGCTGGTGTCGCCCGCCGAAACGAACGTGGCGAACAGCGAGATGCCCACCAGCACCAAGGCTGGCAGAAACCAGAAGGTGCCGAGGATGTCGATGGTGTCGCTCAAGGCTCGGCGGGTCAGGCGTCGTGACAGTGGTTGGTTGCGGATCAGGTGTGCGATGGGGCGGCGAAAGCGCAGGATAAACAAGCCGGTCGATAGCGCCGCGAGGACATTGGCACACGTCGCCGCCGTGTGGGCCAAGTGACTGCCGAGGCTGGTCACCAGGCGTGGGTCGCTCAGGGCTTCACCGAAAGCGGCAAAACTACCGATCAGCCATAACGGGCGAAACGCCTGATGCCGCAGGATGTACAAGGCGCGGTGGCGGTGCGGCCCATCGAGCACCGAAAAGGCAATGACGCAGATCGCCGAAAAGCACGTCCCCACTACCAGTGCATAAGCCAGGACCATTGCCAGATCCTTGCCCAGGGACGAAGGCAGGGCGTAGCTCATATAGACCGTGATCACCAAGGCGATCAGCCACGGTCCGAGTTTGCGCAAGGCAAAGCGCAGCATGTCCAGGGCTTTGGGGTGTTGCGGCAGTTCTTCGGTCAGGCCGAAGCGCATGCGTACTGTGTGGCCGAGCCAAATCAGAGCCGCAGCCAGCAGGCTCCAAACCATCAGGATCATGGCGAAGGCAAAGATGATCGGCAGCCACTCATTGGCCGGCAACATCAATTCCGACAGTTCCCCTTCGGCCAAGCCGAACTCTTCGGACCAGCGTGTCAGCGGACTGTCGGCGCCGGAAAACTGTTTTTCAAAACTGGCCAGCGTGCCACCGATCAGACTCAGTACGCCTTCTTCAGTGGCTGGCTGGGCCTTTTTGGTGACGTCGCGGAGTTTTTTCAGGTCCGCGAGCAGCTTGCTACGTTGCTGATCGTTTTCGAGGGATTTGATGACGTCGTCCAGGGATTGCCCCAATGGCACCTGCGCCTCGGGCTGGGCTTTCGTTGAGCTGTTGAGCAGCCCCGGTAAACCGACCGCCTGTGCAGGCGCCACCGGCAGTAGCGTCATGAGGCAGACAAGGAGCAAACACGGCAGGGCGAAAAGACGAGCGAACACTAGGCGGTCAACCTCGGGATGAGCGGATCGGCCGAGTGTACGAGCCCGTCAAAATCAATGCGAGCCGATGAGCGAATTTATTCGTTGAGTTTGGCCAGGATCTTGTAAACCACGGTGGCGAGGATCAATAGCATGCCGATCCACAGGGTGAAGACCCCGGCATTTTTGTCGCGGAAGTTGAAGCCGACGGCCAGCAGGATCATCCCGCAAACAATAGGAATCAGCATGGCGTGAAATGAAGACATCGAGATCATGACGACAGCCTTGTCGAAGGGGATGCCTCAAGTCTAGGTCGCTTTTGAGCGGGCGGGGGTGATGTGTGTCAGAAAGCAGAGACTGTGTGGCGAGGGCAGCAGCGTCCTCGCCACACGTATGGGTCATGGCAATTCGTGACAGGCGTAGAACGCGCTCAGTACCTTGACCAGGTGCGCCAGGTCGTGGCTGCCACACAGTTCACGGATCGAATGCATGGCAAACGTCGGCAGGCCGATGTCAACGGTGCGAACGCCCAAGTGGCTGGCGGTGATCGGGCCGATGGTCGAACCACAGCCCATGTCACTGCGTACCACGAAACTCTGTACCGGCACTTCTTCGGCCATGCACAGATGACGGAAAAAGCCCGCGGTTTCGCTGTTGGTGGCGTAGCGCTGGTTGCTGTTGACCTTGATTACCGGTCCGGCATTGAGTTTTGGGCCGTGGTTAGCGTCGTGCTTTTCGGCATAGTTGGGATGAACACCGTGGGCGTTGTCGGCCGACACCAGCAGCGATTTTTGAATGGTCCTTACGAACTCATCACCGTCGGGCAGCAGGCGACGCAAGGTCTGCTCGAGCATCGGGCCGTCAGCGCCGCAGGCCGAGCATGAACCGACTTCTTCGTGGTCGTTGGCCACCAGCACGCAGGTTTCATCGGTTTCGGCGCTCAGCAGCGCTTGCAGCCCGGCGTAGCACGACAGCAGGTTGTCGAGGCGTGCGCCCGCAATGAAGTCGCCATTCAGGCCGATCACCGCAGCGCTTTGGGTGTCGTAGAAACTCAACTCGTAGTCGAGTACAACATCGGCGTTGAGCCCGTGTTCGCGAGCCAGTTGATCAGTGAGTACCGCGCGAAAATCCACACGCTCGTCACCGGCAAATTGCGCGAGGATAGGCGGCAGTTCGGTCTGCGCATTGATCGCCCAGCCCTGATTAGCTTCACGGTTGAGGTGGATGGCCAGGTTCGGGATCGTGGCAATCGGTGCCTTGAAATCGATCAACTGGCTCTCGACCTTACCGTCACGGCGGAAGGTCACGCGGCCCGCTAGGGACAGGTCGCGGTCGAACCACGGAGCCAGCAGGGCACCGCCATAGACTTCGACGCCCAGTTGCCAGAAGCCCTGGCGTTGTAGCTCTGGCTGCGGCTTGACCCGCAGGCATGGGCTGTCGGTATGGGCGCCGACCATACGAATACCGCCGTGCAGTGGCGAGTGACGACCCATCTTGAAGGCAACAATAGAGGAGTCGTTACGGGTGACGTAATAACGACCGTTAGTTTCGATGGTCCACGGCTCGCGCTCGTCAAGGCGCGCAAAACCCGCCGCTTCCAGACGCTGAACAAGACTGGCGGTGGCATGAAAGGGGGTAGGGGAGGCCTTGAGGAAGTCGATCAGGCCTTGGTTCAACTCTTCGCGCATAAGAAACTCCAGACAGCAGTGGGCGGGAGTTTAACGTATTGGACGCAGAATTGGCGTTGGTCTGCTGCTCTGTTTCCCTCGAGATTGCGTCTGGAGGAAATACCCTGTGGGAGCGAGCCGGCTCGCGAAAGCGGGGTATTAGGCAACATCGGTGCCGACCGGTACTCCGTTATCGCAAGCTGGTTCCCACAGTTTTTTATCGCCTTGCCCGTCAGAACGGTGCCGGGCACTCAAAGCGCATGCGTTCACCGGTTTGAGGCTGGGTGAAGCTGAGCATGCTGGCGTGCAGGCACAGTCGGGGCCATGCGGCCAAGGCTTGTTCGTGAGCGTAGAGCCCGTCACCCAATAGGGGATGGCCGATGGAGAGCATGTGAACGCGCAACTGGTGAGACCGTCCGGTGATTGGCGTCAGCTCTACTCGGCACCAGTCGCCACATCGCTCCAGCACACGCCAGAAGGTCAGCGCGTTTTTGCCGAATTCGTGATCCACCACATGGCGAGGCTTGGTCGGTGGGTCATAGCGCAAAGGAAGGTCGATGCTGCCGCTGTCCAGTTCCGGTTGGCCCCAGCACAGCGCGGTGTAGGCCTTTTCCGTTTCACGGTCGTGAAACTGCCGAGACAGTTCGCGATGAGTGTCCGGGTCACGGGCCAGCAGAATGATGCCCGAGGTTTCCCAATCCAGCCGATGAACGATTCGCGCTTCGGGGTAGCCGTTTTCTTGCAGACGGGTAATCAGGCAGTCCTTGTTGTCATCGGCCCGGCCAGGGACGGAGAGCAACAGGGTCGGTTTATTCACCACCAGTACGGCGGCGTCCTGATGGATGATATGGATGTTGGACAGCGGCATTAAAACAGCCTCGTAACAAACGCCAACGGCGGCTCAGGCCCCTTCAAGTGACAGAAGGGGCCTGAGCCGCCGTGGCTCCAACCGGATCGACTCAGCGATCTGGCAGGGTGATATTGAGTTCCAGAATCGAGCAGCTACCCTGGTTTTCCAGAGCGACATGCACGTCATCGGACCCGATATTGACGTACTTGCGGATCACTTCTACCAGTTCCTTCTGCAAGGCTGGCAGGTAATCCGGCGTACTGCGCTGGCCGCGTTCATGCGCCACGATGATCTGTAGACGCTCTTTCGCTACCGACGCGGTGCTGACCTTTTTGCTGGCACGAAAGAAGTCAAAAAGATTCATTATCTACCTCCAAACAGGCGCTCGAAGAAGCCCTTCTTCGTTACATCGAGGAAACGATGCTCCACGGTTTTGCCCAGCAGGCGATCGACTGCATCGCTGTACGCCTGACCGGCGTCGCTCTGGTCGTCGAGAATTACTGGCACACCCTGGTTGGAGGCTTTGAGTACCGCTTGCGATTCCGGGATCACACCCAGCAAGGTCACCGCCAGGATGTCCTTGACGTCTTCAACGCCAAGCATCTCGCCATTGCTGACGCGCTCAGGGTTGTAGCGGGTCAGTAGCAGGTGTTCCTTGATCGGGTCTTCGCCGTTTTCGGCGCGGCGCGACTTGCTGGCCAACAGGCCCAGCATGCGGTCGGAGTCACGTACCGAAGACACTTCCGGGTTGGTCACGACAATCGCTTCATCAGCGAAGTACATGGCCAGGTGAGCACCTTTCTCGATGCCAGCCGGCGAATCGCAAACCACAAATTCGAATTCTTCTTTGAGCGCCATCAGGACTTTTTCAACGCCCTCGACGGTCAACGCATCTTTATCGCGGGTCTGACTGGCAGCCAGGACGTAAAGGTTTTCAAGACGTTTGTCTTTGATCAGGGCTTGCTGCAGGTTGGCTTCGCCGTTGACCACGTTGACGAAGTCGTACACCACGCGGCGCTCGCAACCCATGATCAGATCGAGGTTACGCAAGCCGACGTCGAAGTCGACGATTACTGTTTTGTGGCCGCGCAGAGCGAGACCTGTACCGATAGCGGCGCTGGTGGTGGTCTTACCCACACCACCCTTGCCGGATGTAACCACGAGAATCTTGGCCAAGGTGTTTCACCCCTAAGGAAAAAGGACTTTTAGCCCCTGAAAAACATCTCTTGAAAAACTACTGCAGTCGGACAGCCTTGGCTGGAATCCGGCTCTGGGCGGCGCTTACCTCAGGTAAACACTGCTTTGGCCTTTTTCCTACTTCGTTTGAGCCGTTTTCGCTACGTTTTAGAGATGCTTGGAAAATGCGGCAGTATCCGTTAAAGCCGAATGATGTTCAACACGTCGCCCGACAGGCTGACCTGTACGCCCGAACCCCACAGCGGATCGCGACGTAAATCCTCGGAAACCTTGTATTGCCCGGCGATGGAGATTAGTTCAGCGCTCATTTGCTGACAGAAAATTCGTGCTTTGGTGTCGCCTTTGACCCCGGCCAGCGCACGACCGCGCATCGGGCCGTATACATGGATATTGCCATCGGCAAGAAGTTCCGCCCCCGGACTGACTGAGGAAATCACCACCAAATCGCCACCTTGGGCATATATCTGTTGGCCACCCCGCACGGGCGAGGTAATCACCTTCGTCGGTTTGATGGTGGGTTCTGGCGGCTTTTCCGGCTTTTTCGTCACCGTGCCTTCACGCGGATCCAGCGGACGCTCTCGTGCCCCTGAGGGCGGCAACACCGGCAAGTCCACTGCGATGGCGGCGGCGATGTCTTCGATGCGGCTGGCACGGATCGCCAGGGTGCGCAGGCCATGCTGGCGGCACACGCGCATCAGTGCAGGCAAGTCCACTGCGCCCTCGCTGGCCGGGAGTTTGTCCAGCGCCAGTACCAGGGGGGCATTGCTGAAAAAATTGGGTGCCTGAGCGACCTTGGCGGCCAATTGCCGATCAAGGTTCTCGAGGTCGTTACGGGACAGTTCCAGAACCGTAATGGCGAGCATGCTGCCCTTTAACTGGAACACGGGATCTTGGTCTAGCGGTTCGGTTTGGCTCATGGTCGGCGTACAACGGCTTGTCACTAAAAGTGCCGAGACTTATAACGAGAACGCCCGCGAGCCGCAAGCCGGGTCGAACGATGTAGAATGCGCGGCCATTGTCTTTCCGGAACCTTTAATGGATCGCCCGCGATTTCGTACTGCCTTTCTTGCTCCGCGTTTCTGGCCTCTGTGCTGTGGCTTGGGGCTGTTGTGGCTGATTGTCCAGTTGCCGTATCCGGCATTGCTGTGTATCGGCCGTGCCTTGGGCGCCGTGATGTATCGAGTGGCCGGCGACCGACGGCGTATCGCCAGGCGCAATCTTGAGTTGTGTTTCCCTGAAAAAACCGCTGCTGAGCGTAAGCGTCTGCTCAAGGAAAACTTTGCCTCCACCGGTATCGCTTTCTTCGAAATGGCCATGAGCTGGTGGTGGTCGCGCAAGCGTCTGGCGAAACTGGCCCATGTTGAAGGCCTGGAACATTTGAAGAAGGCCCAGCGCGAGGGCAACGGCGTGATTCTGATGGCGCTGCATTTCACCACCCTGGAAATCGGCGCGGCGCTGCTCGGTCAGCAACACACCATCGATGGCATGTACCGCGAACACAAAAACCCGCTGTTTGATTTCATCCAGCGCAGTGGCCGCGAGCGGCACAATCTCGACTCGCTGGCGGTAGAGCGCGACGACGTGCGGGGCATGCTCAAGCTGCTGCGGGCCGGCCGGGCGATCTGGTATGCGCCGGATCAGGACTATGGCGCCAAGCAAAGTATTTTCGTCCCACTCTTCGGCATTCAGGCCGCCACCGTGCCGGCCACCAGCAAGTTTGCGCGGTTGGGCAGGGCACTGGTGGTGCCGTTTACCCAGGAGCGTCTGGCGGACGGCAGCGGTTATCGCTTGGTGATTCATGCACCGCTGGAAAACTTTCCTGGCGAGTCCGACGAGGCTGATTGTATTCGCATCAATCAGTGGGTCGAAGGTGCCTTGCGCGAGTGCCCGGAGCAATACCTCTGGGCCCATCGCCGCTTCAAAAGCCGTCCGCCGGGCGAGCCAAAGCTGTACGCCAAACGCCGTTGAATCAACGATTTTTTAGGCACCATGGAGTGTTGCGATGAGCCCGACTGAACCGGTAACTGGGTTGATTCTTTCCGGCGGTGGGGCTCGGGCGGCGTATCAGGTAGGCGTGCTGGCGGCGATTGCCGAACTGCTGCCACCGGGCGCGGACAACCCGTTTCCGGTGATTGTTGGCACGTCGGCCGGGGCAATCAACGCGGTCAGCCTGGCCAGCGGGGCGATGGATTTTCGTGGCGCTATCGAGCGTCTGACAGCCTTCTGGCAAGGGTTTCGCAGTCATCTGGTGCTGCGCAGCGATTGGCCCGGAGTGATCCGCCAGGCCAGTCGCTTTGTCAGCCACAGCTTGCTGGGGCTCGGGGCGCAAGTTCCGGTGGCCTTGCTCAACAGTTCGCCGCTGCGCGATTTACTCACTGACAAACTGCAAATGAACGGAATTGCCGAGGCGATTGCGCGCAAGCAGTTGCACGCGGTAGCGGTCACCGCGTTTGGTTATGAATCTGGTCAGGCGGTTACCTTCTATCAGGGCGGCGGCACGATTGACGCCTGGCTGCGGCATCGGCGCGTCGGCGTGCCCACGCGGTTGACTGTCGAGCATTTATTGGCCAGCTCGGCGATTCCTCTGCTGTTTGCCCCGGTGAAAATCGGTGAGGAGTTTTTCGGCGATGGAGCGGTGCGCCAGTCGGCGCCGATCAGCCCGGCCCTGCACCTGGGCGCGAGCCGGGTGCTGGTGGTGGGCGTCAGCGGCAACCCTCGCGGTGTTGACCCCGATCAACCGTTGCAGCGCATCTATACCGGACAGCAGCCGACCCTGGCGCAAATCGGCGGACACATGCTCAACAGCACCTTCATTGATAGCCTGGAAGGTGATATCGAATTGTTGCAGCGCCTGAATCAGTTCAGTCACTTGATGCCCAACGGCACGCCGCTGCACGCGCTAGGTGTGGCGCCGGTAGAGGTGTTGGTCATCTCGCCGAGCCAGCCGATCGATGAGATTGCTGCACGACATCGACAGGAACTCCCGGCAGCTTTGCGTCTGTTTTTGCGGGGTCCGGGCGCGACGAAGACCAGTGGGGCTGGGGTGTTGAGTTATCTGCTGTTCGAGTCGGGGTATTGCAGTGAATTGATTGATTTGGGGCGCAGGGATGCGTTGGCCAAGCGCGAAGAGTTGTGCCGATTTCTAGGGTTGGCGGAGCCAGCGGTGCCTGCCTGATATCGGCGGTTCTGCCCTTCATCAGCAGGCTCGCGAAGGGGCTCTTGCACACACACCACTGAAAACAAAAGACCACAATCACCACCCACCCCGGATGCGCACGTGGCAGCTGACGCCTGCGGTCTTTTGTCTTCAATTCATCAGAAGTGGAACTTCACCAGCAAGCTCGTCACGTTCTGATTGGTGGTAAACGCCTGGGTATCGTCGATCCCGTACTTGTCCTTCCAGTAGTCATACTCGACACCGACGTACAACTGCTTGGCCCCGAAATTCAACGCTTTGCCCAAGTCGTATTTAACTTGTGGGTTGAAGTGCAAGTTGGCGTGGTATTCGCCTCGGGCGTTTTTGTCGTTATCGACCACCCAGTCCATGTAGCCATCGATCAGGACGTTCGAGTCGCCGACCGGGATGGTGTAGGACCAGACCGGAGTGATCTGCCAGATATTGTTGCCTGGACGATCGCCATCGGGGTGACGCTGGTAGAAGTTCAGCTGGAAGTAGTCGAACCCTGGAATCGCGAGGTCGAAGCCAGGGCCGATCAGGTAAGACTCGACATCGCCCTCACCAAACTCGTAAGTCATGGCCAGCAGCACGTCTTTGATCGGACCGAATTCGATTTTTTTGTCCAGGACCTTGCCCAGCGAAATGCGCGGGCTGAACTCGCCGTAGGTGGAGTTGGGTCCGGAGTTGGAGTCGTTTTTGCCGTTGTAGAAAATCTTGTCGACGAACAGGAAGTTATCCCCATATTTCCAGGCGTCGGCGTGCTCGAAGGTAACGGTTTGCTGAATGGCCGGGTTGACCTTGAAGCCTTTGCCATACAAGTAGGTCAGGCTGTTGTTCTGCCATTGCAACAAGTCGTCGGCCATGACTTGGCCCCCGGCCAGCAAGGATCCCGCGAGCATGAGGCTGGTGCATATACGTTTCATTCGGTTGCTCCCAAAAAGTAAGTGGTTCCACGTTGTTTTTCTAAGGTTGGCGCTCTGGTCTGGCGCCTTGTGTTGCGGCTGCAAAAACTCATCCAATCGGTCAGCTTTAGTGCTAATAGCAAGAGCTGGGCCAAGCCTTTCAACAAGCCAAAAAAATCCCGATCGACTGTTCGAAAACAGTCGATTACGAGAAATGTGTGGATGCCTTGGAACTGGCCAGCGCTTTAATAAGCTGGCTTTATGGTCAGGAATTAAATCGAGGCTTTTTTTTAGATCGAATTCACGCGGTCGCGGAGAATACTGACTCCTTGGCCGGGCCTCAAGTGCCCCGCAACAGCGCACCGACGACAGGTTTGGGGCACGGTTGTTGGCGGTGGGCCTGGCGTCGTTAAACGACAGGCTTGAGTCGGTAAAAATCATCTGTTGCTTCCTCTTGTTTTTATTGTTGAGGCGCAGGCAGTTGCTGGCTGCCACAGGGCAGCCCTGTCACAGGTTTTGATCAGTGCGTGCGCGCGTGGCAGTCGTTGCTGGCCGCGCGCTCTTTACCGCCGAGGATGTTGAACAACAGGTTCAACGACAGCGCGCTCAAGGTCGCCATCGCGATGCCGCTGTGGGTAATCGGGCTCATCCAGAGTGGCAGGTGCGCAAAGAACTCTGGACGCACCACCTGAATCAGTCCCATGCCGATGCTCACGGCCACCAGCAACTGGTTGCGGCGGTCACCGATGTCGGCTTCCTGGAGGATCTTGATGCCTGTGGCCGCGACCATGCCGAACATCGCAATGGCCGCACCACCGAGCACTGCCGGTGGAATAGACGCTACCAGGAGCGCCGCCTTCGGCAGCAGGCTGAGTACCACCAACAGGCCACCAGCGACGATGGTCACCGACCGGCAGCGCACGCCGGTCATCTGCACCAGGCCAATGTTCTGGGCGAAAGAAGAGTGGGTGAAGGTGTTGAAGAACCCAGCGAAAAACGACGCGCCGGCATCGCAGAGCAAACCGCGACGCAGCATCCGTGGGCAAACTTCCTGGCCGGTAATCTTGCCCAGCGCAAGGAACATCCCGGTGGACTCGACGAAGATAATCACCACCACCAGGCACATCGACAGGATCGGTGCGAGTTCGAACGTCGGCATGCCGAAATGCAGCGGGGTGACGATCTGCACCCACGGTGCTTGAGCCATGCCGCTGAGGTCGACCATGCCGATCACGCCGCAGAGTATGTAACCCAGGCACATGCCGATCAACACGGAAATGTTGACCCAGAAACCGCGCATAAAGCGGTGGATCAACAGAATGGTCGCCAGTACCAGGGCGGCGATGGCCAGGTAAATCGGCGAACCGAATTGAGTCGCGCCAGCACCGCCGCCAGCCCAGTTCACGGCGACGGGGAACAGCGACAAACCGATCGAGGTGATGACGGTTCCGGTCACCAGCGGCGGGAAGAACCGCACGACGTTGGACATGAACGGCGCGATGAGCATGCCGAAAAAACCGGCGGCAATGGTCGCGCCGAAGATACCTTGCAGGCCGATACCGGGCATGCCGGCCATGGCGACCATGCTGCCAACTGCCGCGAAACTGGCGCCCATCATCACCGGCATGCGAATGCCCATTGGGCCGATCCCAAGCGACTGAACGATGGTGGCGATACCGGCGACCAGCAGGTCGGCGTTGATCAGGAAGGCGATTTCTTCACGGCTCAGACCGGCGGCCTGTCCGATGATCAGCGGCACTGCAACGGCGCCGCCGTACATCAGCAGAACGTGTTGCAAACCGACCAGAATCAGTTGCAAAAGGGGCAAGCGCTGAATGGCGGGTGCGTCGGGGATGCGCGCTTCGGATAGCTCGGACATGCAACACCTCGGATCTTTTTTATTCTTGTGATTTTTGTATCAGGCGACCACAGTGCGGCCGTTCGCGGGCAAGCCGGCGCCCACACAGGCAGAACACGTCCTGTGGGTGCGAGCCTGCCCGCGAAGCTTTTGCTACTTAATTGGTCTGTGCTCCCTGATTGATCCACGCCCCAATCAAGTCTCGTTCCTGTTGGGTCATCTGCGTGATATTGCCCAGGGGCATAATCTGGCTGGCGACGGCTTGTGCCTGAATTCGCGGGGCCAGTTGCTGGATTTGTTGCGGGGTATCGAACATCACGCCGGCCGGTGCTGCACTGAACAACGGGCTGGTGGGTTTGGCCGAGTGGCACACAGCGCAGCGTTCCTGGATCACGTTGTGAACCTTGTCGAACGCCGGGCCCTGGTTTGAAGCTTGCGTCGGTGCGACCGCAGGAGCGGCAGGCTTGGGCGCTTCAGGCTTGGCGCCACCCCCCAGAGCGGTTTCCGGCAACGGCTGGTATTCGATCGTGCCAGGTGCTTTGGCCACGTCAGGAGCGCTGGGTATCGGCGAGGGCCCTGTCACATACGCCAGGCAGATCATGCCGACGGCTGCAACGGGCAGGGTCCAGGCAAATTTGTGGCTGTTGTGACGGGTATTGAAGTAGTGACGCACCAACACCGCCAGCACCGCGATCCCGGCCAGGATCAGCCAGTTGTATTGGCTGCCGTAAGTGCTAGGAAAGTGGTTGCTGATCATGATGAACAGCACCGGCAAGGTGAAGTAGTTGTTGTGCCGCGAACGCAGCAGGCCTTTGGCCGGCAATGCCGGGTCAGGTGTGCGGTTCTCGGCAATCGCTGCCACTAATGCGCGTTGGGCCGGCATGATGATGCGGAACACGTTACCGACCATGATGGTGCCGATGATCGCGCCGACGTGCAGGTACGCACCACGGCCGCTGAACACTTTGCTGAAGCCGTAAGCGGCGCCAATGATCAGCACGAACAGGATGAAACCCAGCAGTGCCGGGCGTTTGCCCAAAGCAGAGTCGCAGAGGAATGAGTAGACGAACCAGCCGACGAAGAGCGAGGCGATGCCCAAGGCAACCCCTTCAGGACCGGTCAGGCTGCTGCCGGGTGCGAGCAGGTACAACGTTGGGTTGGAGTAGAACACCACGCACAGCAGCGCGATCCCCGACATCCAGGTGAAGTAGGCTTCCCATTTGAACCAGTGCAGGTTGTCCGGCATGGTCGGTGGAGCCAGTTTGTATTTCTCCAGGTGGTAGATACCGCCGCCGTGGATCGCCCATAAGTCGCCCGCCAGGCCGTCTTTCGGGTTGACCCGGTTGAGGTTGTTTTCTAGCCAGACGAAATAGAACGACGCGCCGATCCAGGCCACGCCGGTAATCATGTGAACCCAGCGCACGCTAAGGTTCAGCCATTCCATGAGATGTGCTTCCACAGTCTTTACCTCTCGCTTGTCACTCTGTAGTCGAGTGATCGGAGCTTTTCTTATTGGTGGGGGGCAAGGATCAAACGCTCATCCTCTTTGAAAAAATGCTCATCGCAGTTGTTGCCTGTGCCACTGCGATCAACCACCAGGAAGTCATCCCGCTTTTCGATCGTCAGCACCGGATGGTGCCAAACGCCGCGATGGTAATTAATGCCCTGCCTGCCGTTGGTGACGAAGGCGCGGACCAAGCCTGATACAGGTTCATCGCCAAGGGGCGCGACCACGATCAGAAAGGGGTTGCTGAGCAGCGGAATAAACGCCTGACTGCCTAGCGGGTGACGCTCCAGCATGCCGACGGTCAACGGCATGTCCTGCGCGTCGGCGCGGAAAATGCTGATGATCGCTTTATCCTCTGGCGTGGCGGTTTCAACCGTCGCCAGTTTGTGAAAGCGCATGGTCGAACCGTTATTGATCATGAAGTGATCGCTACCGTCGGTTTCGATCACGTCACCGAAAGGGGCAAAGGCTTCTTTGGTCAGCGGTTCAATTGTCAATGTGCGCATGCGGGTCTTCTTACCTTGAATTCGTTGTTGTTGATCGTTCTCACACGGAGCGTGAGAACGATCATTACGTCTTACTTGGCGACCTTGCCCAATACGCGCAGGCGGCTCACACCACCATCCGGGAACACGTTCAGGCGAATGTGGGTGATCGGGCCCAGCGCCTTGATCTGTTCGGCGAAGGTGTGTTCGGCGTGCATTTCCAGTTTCTGTGCCGGCAGCAGCTCGCGCCAGAACAGCGATTGGGTTTCGATCTGGCTGTCGGTGCCGCCCTTGACGAGCGCGCCCTGGATTGAGCAAGTGTCGGGGTAGTTACCTTTGAAGTGCAGCGTATCGACGATGACTTTTTCGACTTCGCCGGCATGCCCCAGTGCAACGATTACCCAGTCATTGCCTGGCGTGCGACGACGTGCGGTTTCCCATCCATCGCCCATGTTGATGCCACGGCCGGGGTTGAGGATGTTGCTCATACGGCCGAAATGTTCGTCGGAGCAGGCGAGGGCGCGGCCACCGTTGAGGGCTGCGGCCAGGTCAATTTGCTCGTTGTCGCCAACGGCCGACCAGTCGCGGTGCGGCACGCCGTACACACGCAAACGCGCTACGCCGCCATCCGGGTAGATGTTGAAGCGCAGGTGGCTGAAAGCCTGGTCGTTATTGATTTCGTGGAAGTGGTGGCTGTTGCCTTGCAACTCGACAGCCGACAGCACTTCAACCCACTGGGTGTTTTCGGTGGGCTCGCCTTCTGCCAGGAAGCAGGCTTCCAGAGAGGCCGACGGCGGGAAGTTGCCGGTGAAGAATGAAGTGTCGATGTCCACGCCTTTGATCGAGCCCGGTACGCCCAGGCGAATCACCGCGCTGTCGTAGCCTTCGAAGCGCTTGCGGCGCGATTCCCAGCCGTCCATCCACTTGCCGTTATCATCAAACACGCCCTCTTTCCACACCGCCGGAGTCGGCTGGAACAGGCGGTTGGCATCAGCGAACCAGTCATCGGTGACCGAGATGATTTTGGTGCCCAGACGGGCGTCGGCCAGGTTGACGAACTTCTCGAAAGGTGCGGCGTAAGCTTTCATTCTTCTTGTCTGCCTTTAATAAGTTGGCTTGGGATGCTTGCAGTGCCCTGGGTGTTGTTGCGTTTTTAACACTCGGGCAAGGCTCGCTATAGGGTCAGTAATCGGAACAGGGCGATCTTGTTGATCTCTGCCAGTGCGCATTTGAATTCGGCGTCGACCGAGTGCTGAATGCGCGCTTCGAACGCCGCGAGGATCTGATGCCGGTTGCTGCCTTTTACCGCCATGATGAAGGGAAACTTGAACGTCGCTTTGTAAGCGTCGTTCAGCTCGGTGAAGCGTTGAAACTCTTCGGCCGTGCATTGGTGAATACCGGCGCCAGCCTGTTCATGGGTGCTGGCTTCGGTCAGTTGTCCCTGGACAGCGGCTTTGCCGGCCAGGTCCGGGTGAGCGTTGATCAGGGCCAGTTGGCTTTGATGATCGGCGCTCAACAGGATGTCGCTCATGCGCTGGTGCAGGGTTTCGATCTCGTCAATCGAGGCGTCCTGGCCCAGGTCGAAAGCCTTCTCGGCTACCCATGGCGAGTGTTCGTAGATGTCGGCGAAGGCCGCGACAAACGCGTCGCGGCTCAGGGTCGATGGCTTGAGGGTCTGGAACTGGCTCATTTTGCGGCACCTGGGTACGGGTGGGTTTGATGCCAGTGGCGCGCGATGTCTACGCGACGGCTGAACCACACCTGTTCATGACTTTTAGCGTATTCGATAAAGCGCTTGAGTGAAGCCAGACGCGCCGGACGGCCGATCAGGCGGCAGTGCAGGCCAATGGATAACATTTTCGGCGCTTCGGCACCTTCGGCGTAGAGCACGTCGAAGGCATCTTTGAGGTATTCGAAGAAGTCGTCGCCCTTGTTGAAACCCTGGACCTGGGTGAAGCGCATGTCGTTGGTGTCCAGGGTGTACGGGATCACCAGGTGGGGCTTGCCGGTCGGGTTGTTCGGTTCCCAGTAGGGCAGGTCGTCGTCGTAGGTGTCGCAGTCATACAGGAAACCACCTTCTTCCATTACCAGCCGACGGGTGTTCGGGCCCGTGCGGCCGGTGTACCAGCCCAGTGGGCGCTCGCCGGTGAGTTCGGTGAGGATGCGAATCGCTTCAAGCATGTGCTCGCGTTCCTGCGCTTCGTCCATGTACTGGTAGTCGATCCAGCGATAGCCGTGGCTGCAGATTTCGTGGCCGGCATCGACCATGGCACGAATCACATCCGGGTGGCGCTGGGCCGCCATGGCTACGGCGAAGATGGTCAGTGGGATGTCGAACTCTTTGAACAGTTTCAGTACCCGCCAGACGCCGGCACGGCTGCCATATTCGTAAAGGGATTCCATGCTCATGTTGCGCGCGCCTTGCAGCGGCTGCGCCGAGACCATTTCCGAGAGGAAGGCTTCGGATTCTTTATCGCCATGAAGGATATTGCGCTCGCCACCTTCCTCGTAGTTGAGCACGAAGGACAAGGCGATGCGGGCATTGCCCGGCCAGTGTGGGTGGGGAGGGTTACTGCCGTAACCGACCAGGTCGCGTGGGTAGTCAGCGCTCACTGCAGTCTTCCTTCTTATTCGTGTGGCTTATTCAAGATAGGGTGTGTGGCAGCCTGTTAGCCTGTGACAGGCTGGCGTCACAGCGATGGGCTGATTGTATACAACTTTATATTCAATTTGTAAGCCTGATTTTTTGCATTTTTCCCTAACTGTCATGAAAGGGTGCTACTGCAAGAAACCTGCCTGACTGGTCAGCTAAAGGATGGAAGGTCCAGTGATCCTATGGTTCGGGGTGATATTTGTCGGGCGACCCTGAGTGGCAGTAGTCTTGAGAATTATGTCGTTTTTAATTGTGTACAATTTTTTTAAAAAGTGTCTTAATCAGTCGCTTGCCGCAGCTTTCGTGCTTCGAAACGGTGCGGTCTCCTTTCTAACTGACTTCGGGAGGCGCGTGGTCTGACTGCTCAACGCAGGCAGGCGCGCAGAATCAATGGGACGTTTGACTACACACGTTTTGGACGCAGCACACGGTTGCCCTGGCAGCTCGATCAAAGTCGAGTTGTACCGCGTTGAAGGCTCGCAACTGGAATTGGTCGCCAGTGCGATGACCAACAGTGATGGCCGTGTCGATGCACCACTTTTGCAAGGCGATGACTACCGCTCCGGGGTCTATCAGGTTCAATTCCACGCAGGCGACTACTATCGCGCCCGTGGCGTCCAGTTGCCGGAACCTGCGTTCCTGGATGTGGTGGTGCTGCGATTCGGCATTTGCGCAGAACAGGAGCACTACCACGTGCCTTTGTTGATTTCGCCGTACAGCTATTCGACGTACCGAGGAAGCTGATCCCCCAAGCAGCTTTCTCCACCGGGAAGTCACTGCGCATATAGCTTCCTTGGTCTTTCGCCCGCTCACACTGCGGGCTTTTTTTCGCCCCGAAAAAGGTGGTACTGCGGATGACGCCATCGCGAACAAACTCACACCCTCATTGGAATGCGTGCGCCTGCATCGCGATGCTTTTGCTTTTTAACGGCTTAACAACGACGCCGCACCCGCCCCGCTGAACAATCCCGCGCTGATCCGATTAAACCAGCACTGCCCCTTGCCACTGCGCAGATACTGCGCCGCGCCATGGGCGCCCAGCCCATAAGCGAGCTTGCACAGTAGATCCAGCACAGTCCAAGTCGCGATCATCACCAGCAACTGCGGTAGGAACGGTTGTTCAGCGCTCAAAAACTGCGGCAGAAAAGCGGCGAAGAATAAAATGTCCTTCGGGTTGCTCGCGCCCAGCACAAATGCGCGCCCGAACAGTGCGCGCATACGTGGTACTGGTGCAGCTTGGGGCACTTCGGCGCCTTTGGAGGGCCGGCGCGATTGTTGCCAGCTCTGCCAGGCGAGATAGAACAGGTACAAAGCACCGACTATTTTCAGAGCGCTGAACACCTGTTCCGATGCCAGCAGGAGTGCGCCGAGCCCCAACGCCGAGGCGCTGAGCAAACAGATCGATGCCGTGACGCCCCCCATAAACGCCGGGTAAGAACGGCGCAAACCGTAATTCAGACTGTTGCTGATCATCAGCAAAGACAATGGCCCCGGGATCAGGATTACCACCAGCGCGGCGCCGCTGAACAGCAGCCAGGTTTCCAGACTCATCTCTTTCCTCCATTTGCACAAAAGCCCCACCTAAAGGGGTGAGGCGGTTGAAACGATGACAGTTACAAGAAAACGAACTTGGCGATGAAGATCGCGCACAACACCCAAAGGCTGATCGAAATTTCCTTGTGTTTACCGGTGCCCGCCTTCAGCACCACGTAGGTGATGAAGCCCAGCGCGATGCCGTCGGCGACTGAGAACGTCAGCGGCATCATGATCGCGGTGACGATCGCTGGAATGCTGTCAGTTGCTTCATCCCAGTTGATGTGTGCCATGCCACCCATCATCAGCATCGCCACGTAAATCAGGGCACCGGCAGTTGCATAAGCGGGGATCATGCCAGCTAGCGGTGCGAAGAACATCGCGGCAATAAATAACACGCCGACGGTCACTGCGGTAAGACCAGTCCGACCACCTGCGGCGACGCCCGCGGCGCTCTCCACGTAACTGGTCACGGGTGGAACACCAACCATGGCTCCAAACACGCTAGAAGCGCTGTCGGCTTTCAGGGCGCGGGAAAGGTTTTCGATCTTGCCGTCAGCATTCACCAGGCCTGCGCGCTGGGCCACGCCCATCAACGTACCGGCGGTGTCGAACATGTGTACGAAGAGGAACGCCAGCACCACGCTGATCATGCTGACGTTGAATACGCCCGCGACGTTCATGGCCATCCATGTCGGGGCCAGGCTCGGTGGGGCGGACATGATGCCCTGGTAGTGAACGAGGTCCAGAGCCCAGCCGGCCAGCGTCACGGTAATGATGCTGATGAGGATCGCGCCGAAGACTTTGTGGTAGCTGAGCACCGCAATCATCAGGAAGCACACCGCGGCCAGCAGTGGGCCAGGCTCGCGTAGGGAGCCGAGCTTGATCAGCGTCGCGGGGCTTTGCACAATGATTCCGGCGGTTTTCAGGCCGATGATCCCCAGAAACAAGCCCACACCGGCGCCCATGGCAAAGCGTAAGCTCACCGGAATGCTGTTGAGCAGCCATTCGCGAATCCGCGAAAAGGTCAGAATCATGAACAACACACCTGAGACAAATACCGCACCAAGGGCGGTTTCCCAGTTGTAGCCCATGGTGCCGACCACGGTGTAGGTGAAGAATGCGTTAAGGCCCATGCCCGGTGCGAGGCCGACGGGCCAGTTGGCGTACAGGCCCATCAACAAACAACCCAGTGCTGCAGCGATGCAGGTGGCGACGAACGCGGCACCGTGATCGATCCCGGCGTCGGCCATGATGTTGGGGTTGACGAAGATGATGTAAGCCATGGTGATGAAGGTGGTCAGACCGGCGATCAACTCGGTCTTCACCGTGGTGCCATGCACGCTCAGTTTGAAGAGACGCTCAAGCATGCCGTTGCGTAACGGCGGCGAGAGTTCCAATGACGGGGCTTCGGATTTGCGGCTTTCCACAGCGAGTACTCCTCAAGAGTTTTATTGTTATTTCCAGGGCCGGACCCATGAGGGTGGCAGCGGCTCTGTGAGGCACTTGCGAATTTGTTGACCGTATGGTCAGGAACTCGCACGAAGCGAATTATGCTTTTGTATACAAATAAAGCAAATAATGTTTTTGATTTTGTCGACGAAAAATTAATCGTTAGGGATATATCGCCTGTTCAAGCGCCTTCGCAAGCAGGCTCGCTTTCACAGCTGACTGCACGCCTCTGTGGGAGCGAACCTGTTCGCACAAGGTTTAAAGGTGTCAGGTTTTTTGTGGGCTGTCCCCCAGCGCCAGATTCACGGCCAACCACCCATTCACCGCTGTTTCGCCAGCCTCGGCAAACACCCGCTCCAACAACTTCACCTGCTCACGCCTCAGCGACTGCTCGAACCGCGCGCCGTCATCTGTCAATTCCAGAAGCCGCTTACGCTTGTCAGTCTCGGACACGACGCTGTTTACCAGGTGCATTTCCAACAGCTGACGTAGCGGAATGTTCAACGCCTGCTTGGTGACGCCCAGCAGCGCCAGTAACTCTTTGACGCTCAGGTTTGGGTAGCGGGCGATGAAAAACACGATGCGTTGATGCACCCGACTTAAGCCACGACGCTCAAGCATTTCGTCTGCCTTGGCGGTGAACGCTTGGTAGCCGAAAAAAAACGCTTCCATGGCCTTTTGTTGAGTGTTGGGGTTTTTAAGGTCAAGCATATTGACGCATCCGTTCAAGCTGTCGTAATTTTGGTCAAATAGTTTGACTCATTTACCTCACGCTACGCTACCGGTGACCCTCCATGGCTTTTTCCGAACGTGTCTCGCGCCTTAAAAGTTCTTTGATCCGTGAAATCCTCGCCGCTGCTCAGCGTCCGCAAGTGATGTCGTTCGCAGGCGGTTTGCCGGCTGAAGCCATGCTGGCAAAAGTCGAGTGGGCCGACATGCCGCTGTCCATGGGGCAATACGGCATGAGCGAGGGCGAGCCGGCGCTGCGTGAAGCCTTGGCGGCCGAGGCCCGTGCATTGGGCATAACGTGTGACGCTGGCCAGGTATTGGTGGTCAGCGGCTCTCAGCAAACGCTCGATCTGGCGGCTAAGCTCTACATCGATAAAGGCACCGAGATTCTGCTGGAAGCGCCTACCTACCTCGCCGCGCTGCAGATTTTTCAACTGTTTGGTGCCGACTGCATCACCGTCCCTTTGGAAGCTGATGGCCCGGACCTCGTCCAATTGCGCGCGCGCCTGCAACGGCACCGTCCCGCGTTCATCTACCTGATCCCGACCTTCCAGAATCCATCGGCGGTGCGCTACAGCGAAGCCAAGCGTGATGCCGTGGCAGCGTTACTCGATGAATTTGGTGTGACGTTGATCGAAGACGAACCCTATCGCGAACTGACATTCGACGGGGGCAGCGCCACGCCAATTGTCAGCCGCTTGAAAACGGCCAGTTGGATTTACACAGGCACGGTGTCCAAAACATTGCTGCCGGGGTTGCGAGTCGGCTACCTGATCGCGAGCCCGGACTTGTTTGCGCATTTGCTGCGGCTCAAGCAATCGGCGGACCTGCACACTAACCGCGTGGGCCAGTGGCAAGCGCTGCAATGGATCGGCACCGAGAAGTTCCAGCATCACCTGAGTGAGTTACGGGACTTCTACCGGGTGCGTCGGGATGCGTTTCAATCGGCGTTGGAAGCGCACTTTTCTGATCTGGCGGACTGGAATGTGCCGCAAGGCGGGCTGTTTTTCTGGCTCACATTAAAGCAACCGCTGGACACTCGAACGTTGCTCAAGGCGGCGTTGGCGGCGGATGTGGCGTTCATGCCCGGCGAGCCTTTCTTTCCCGAGCCGGACAGTCATCACGGGCATTTGCGCCTGAACTTCAGCCACATCGACCCAGCACGTCTCGATGAAGGGCTTAAGCGCTTGGCTGCAGTAGTGAGACAGGCCCAGGCGGCCCAAGCAGCCTGACGGCAAAAAACCGGCTCAACGGCCGGTTTTTTCCTGGAGATCGGATTCCAAAAAGTTGGGACCGAACCTGATCGCGGTGGCGTTAGTTCAAACAGCCCCAATAAATCAGGCTGTCGCGAACCGTTTCTCAAGATAATCAATAATCGTCTTGGACTCATACATCCAGAGGGTTTGCCCTTTCTCTTCAATTCGCAGGCAAGGCACTTTGATCTTGCCGCCTTGTTCCAGCAGGGTCTGGCGATCCAATTCGTTGTTCTTCGCGTCACGCAAGGCCACCGGGACATTCAGGCGGCGTAAGGTGCGGCGGGTTTTTACGCAGAAAGGGCAGGCATGGAACTGATACAGGGTCAGGTCCTTGGCGTCCGCCTCAACCTGGGCCTGGGCGGCGGCAGGGCGCTGCTTCTTGCTCGGGCGGGTAATGAAATCAATGAAAATGATCAGTTGGCCGAGGCCGACACGAAGCGCTTTGACGAACACGATGTAAGCCTCACGAGCTAAAGAAGAAGGGCGCGCAGCTTACCTGATTTTTCACTGGCGAAAAAAAACCGGCGATGAATGCCGGTTTTCTTCGAGCAGTGGTTACTTGATCAGGCTGAGAAACTCGCTGCGGGTGGCCGCATTTTCGCGGAACTCACCGAGCATCACCGAGGTGATCATCGACGAATTTTGCTTCTCTACACCGCGCATCATCATGCACATGTGCTTGGCTTCGATCACCACCGCAACACCCAGAGCGCCGGTGACTTGTTGGACGGCATCAGCAATCTGACGGCTGAGGTTTTCCTGGATCTGCAGACGGCGAGCGTACATATCGACAATCCGCGCGACCTTCGACAACCCCAGTACCTTGCCACTCGGGATATAGGCGACGTGAGCCTTGCCGATGAACGGAAGAAGATGGTGTTCGCACAACGAGTAGAGCTCGATGTCCTTGACCAGCACCATTTCGCTGTTGTCCGAGCTGAACAAGGCACCGTTGGTGACTTCGTCCAGTGTCTGTTCATAGCCGCGGCAGAGATACTGCATGGCTTTGGCGGCACGCTTTGGCGTGTCGAGCAGGCCCTCGCGGGAGACGTCCTCGCCCAATTGGCCGAGAATCGCGGTGTAATTCTGTTCCAGGGACATGAAACTACCTGTGGGATTTTACGCAAAGGGCAAGGGTACGGTGGCAGGCACTGCGCTGCAAGTGTGGCGCTACAGCTTTACTCGTCGCGACCTTCCATCATGGTGCGTTTGAGCATTACATAAACGGCTCCCGCGCCGCCGTGTTTGGGCTGGCATGAGGTGAAGCCTAGGACTTGGGAGTGCTGGCGCAGCCAGGTGTTGACGTGACTCTTGATCATCGGCCGTTTACCGTCCAGGCGCACAGCCTTGCCGTGCGTGACCCGCACACAGCGGATTTCGAATTTGGTGGCTTCTGCCAGAAACGCCCAGAGTGTTTCCCGAGCTTTTTCCACGTTCATGCCGTGCAGGTCGAGGCTGCCTTCGAATGGAATCTGGCCGATCTTGAGCTTGCGTATTTGGCTTTCCTGGACGCCATCACGTGCCCACATCAGCTCGTCTTCAGGTCCTACGTCGATCACGAATTGATCTGATAGCCCATCAACAGTGGTGGCATTGGTGCGCACGGTGGCCGCTTGGCGCAGCGTGGCGATTTGCGCGCGGTCAGCCTTGGGTTTGCCAGTTTCGGCGCGATCGTGCTTGATCGGCTTGACGCCTTTGATCGCGCTTTTAAACAGGGAAAAATCGTCGTCTTGCATGTCAGCCTCCGCGAAGGGCGGCCAGTTTACCCAAGTCGAGGCCCCATCCATAACAATTGGGATCGCCAAAACGCCGAGCCTTCGATTCAGTCGTGCTTTTTCATCAGGTGCGGGGACATGTTCAGTGTCCGCGACTGGCGCGAACCACGGCGGCAGCGACGCCACAGCCACACCCCGAGGTAAAGCACGAGCAAGCCCACCACCAGAATGATCGCCGAACCGAGAGGGCTGGCATTCAGCTCACCCAGCGCCGGTGGACGGCCCAGCAGGCTGGCGGCGCCGGCCATTGCCATGAGCACACCGAACATCGCCAGAATGGCGGCAATCGCTGCGCCGAATCGAAATCGCCAGTTACTGGGTCCTTTGGACCGCAGGCGGCGTGCGTCAAAACCATCGGATAACTTCATTCCGACCTTCCTAAATGGGTATCGGCCCTTCGACCGGGAGTTGACCGGGATGTTCCTGAAGCTAAGGCAATTGCAGCAAATGAGAGGCTTTTGCGGATGAGCGGCGGCATTGGCCGCTCATCGATGGCCGATCAGATCAGATCGTGGGTCAGGGCGAGGGTGGCGAAGTTGTCCGCCATGATCGCCATTTCTGTTTGCTGAACGTGCTCGGCGCTCAGTACGCCGCCTTTGTAAGGCAGGTCGCGGGTGGCACACGCGTCTTCGACCAGGGTGCAACGAAAGCCCAGGTTCTTCGCGGCACGCACCGTGGTGCTGACGCTGGAGTGGCTCATGAAACCGCTGACGATCAAGTCCAGTGCGCCGAGTTCCTGCAGACGTCTTTCAAGTTCGGTGCCATGGAATGCACTCGGCAGTAATTTGCCGATAACGGTTTCGTCGCCTTGAGGCTCAAGCCCTGTAATGAACTCACCGCGCTCGCCTTGCGGATCAAACAGCCCGCCGACGGTGCCGAGGTGACGCACATGCACGATCGGACGGCCAGCAGTGCGAGCAGCGGTGAGCAGTTGCTTGATGTTCGCGACGGCCGCATCCATACCACTCAGGGCCAGTGGACCGCTGAGGTATTCCTTTTGGGCATCGATGATGACAAGGGTCGCATGGCTCAGATTGGCCGCTGCGTAACCGCGGCCGCTGAGTTGAAACATCGTTTTTGGAACGGACATTCTGGGGCTCCTTTGAGTGGGGCTTTTGCGCCATTCTCCTCTGGCTGAGCGGTTCTGTGAATCGCTACCATCGTAGGCGCCGTCTTTGTTGGCTTGTAGCCTTGTTGAGAGGCTCGTTCTGTTCAATACCCAACCTGAAAAATGGATAAGTCCTACATCTGATCCGGTGTTTTTCCTGCATCGTCGCGGCGCGTTTTGGCTGGTAGAATCGCCAGTCGTTTTTTCTGGAGTTTGCCGCCGTGATTACTTCCCGACTTCGTACCCTGCGTGACCATATTCGTTGGGCCGTCAGCCGCTTCCATGGGGAGGATCTGTTTTTCGGTCATGGCACCGACAACGCCTGGGACGAAGCCCGTCAGTTGGTGTTGGGGGCCTTGCACCTGCCGTGGGAAATAGCGGACAGCTACCTCGACTGCAACCTGGAAGATGACGAACTGGTCAATCTGCAACGTTTGCTCAAACGCCGCATCGAAGAGCGCATTCCCACCGCTTACCTATTGGGCGAAGCTTGGTTCTGCGGCATGTCGTTCATTGTCGACGAGCGCGTTCTGATCCCTCGGTCACCGATTGGCGAACTGATTGAAAAGCGTTTTGAACCCTGGTTAGGCACCGAGCCTGCACGCATTCTCGACCTCTGCACCGGTTCTGGCTGCATCGGTATTGCCTGTGCTTTTGAGTTCCAGAACGCCGAGGTTGTGCTGGCGGACCTGTCGTTCGAAGCGCTGGAAGTGGCTAACCAGAACATTGAGCGTCATGGTGTCGATGAGCGGGTGTACACCGTTCAAGGGGATGGCTTTGATGGCTTGCCGGGTCAGCGTTTCGACCTGATCGTGTCGAACCCACCCTACGTCGATGCGGAAGATTTCGCCGACATGCCGGACGAATATCAACACGAGCCGGAGCTGGGCCTGGCCTGCGGCGATGATGGCTTGAACCTGGTGCGGCGCATGCTCGCCGAAGCGGCGGATCACCTGACAGAGAAGGGGTTGTTGATCATCGAGGTGGGCAACAGCCAGGTTCACGTTGAAGCGCTGTACCCGGAAGTCGATTTCGCCTGGCTTGATTTTGAGCGGGGCGGGCATGGCGTGTTCATGCTGACCGCCGAACAGTGTCGCGAACATCAAGCGGTGTTCGCTTCCCGCGCCTGACTTGCACGACCATTCTCATGCGGCGCGTGGGAATGGTTCGCTAGCGGTGTGTTGCAATCCAGATCAACAACCCCGCCTGGAACACCGCAAACGCCACCAGACAGGAAATAGTAAAGCGTAACCCGGCGTCTTCGCGCTTGTACTTGCTGACCTTCTCTTCGTGTTTCTTCAGTTTGACTTCCTGCTCTGCCAGGTTCTGCTCTGCTTGTTGCAGCATCTGCGCGGCTTCGAGAATTTCCACCACTTGCAGCTTTTCAGTGTTCCATTCACTCAGCAGGTCGCCGACCTGCACTTCTTTGACGCTGCCCTTCAAGTGCTGTGGGTCGGCGTATACCACTTCAAAACCGTGGGCGCGTAAAAAGTGATCGCGGCGCAGCCGTGTGTCTTCGTTCAGCGCATCCTTGTTGTTCAGGTCGCTGCCGTCGACGGTGTAGTGGGGCCAGTGCTTTTTCGCCCATCTGATGCCTTGAGCAGCCATGAAGCGGCCGATACCGCGGTTTAACGGTTCTATCTGCAAACCGCTGTCGGGTCCAAAGCGAACACGCTGGGTGGTGTGATCGACCCATACGTCGAGATGATTTTGTTCCTTGCGCACACGCTGGGCCGGCAGCTTGATGGTCAAGCGCATCAGGCTCTGCTCCTTGCCGTTGCGTTCGGCGTAACCGAACTCGACAAAGCGCAATGGCCTTGCGCCGGTGTTGCGGTCAGTCTGCAACGGCGCCAAGCGGAGCATCTTGTGGTGCTCGGCGTGTACATCCGCCCACGGCAATTCTACCGCTGGCGGTGCGTCAGTTTCAGCGGTGGTCTCGGGTGAAGTCTGGGTATCGGTCATAACGGCGAGGTCCTGTCCAAGCGCTGTTTGTCGCCAGTCATAGCGCTGGCGACAAAGGCTTATCGGCCGTTTACTTCAGGACTGGAGTGCAAACAGCGCTTAGAGGGCTTGAAGTCCGTCAATAAAGCTAATGATTTGCGTGCCAAGTTCAAAGGCCAAAGGCAGATTCGGGTTCTTATAGGACGCCAATTGCAGTTTCACGTCGTTGGGCACAATGCGCATGACGTGGTTCATGCCTTCAATTACCGTCAGCACCGCATCGGGTTTGGCCGCCTTGAGCATTTTTGCATCATCGACCCCCACTTGAATGTCGTTGCTGCCCTGAATGATCAGCGCCGGCATTTTCAGCTTGGCGAAGGCCGCTGCCGGGTCTTGGCGGAACAGTGAAATCAGGTAAGGCTGCACACTGGGGCGGAAGATTACCTCCAATGGAGACGGCACATTGTCGTCGGTGTGCCCGGCCTTGAGGCTGTCGAGCAGTTCGTTGCTGCGTAACATCAGCGGCGCCGGCAGGCTATTGCTCAATTGCTGGCGTAGCACCTGGTCGATCGGCCGGGCGCTGCCGGACAGGGAAATCACGGCGGCCGCCTCCATGCTCGGTGCCGCCAAGGTGGCAATCAAGGCGCCTTCGCTGTGGCCCAGCACAATGAGTTGGCCCAGCCGCGGGTCGGCTTTGAGTTTCTGGCCCCAGGCTACCGCGTCGGCGACATAGGCTTCCACTGACAGATTGCGCTCGTCAGGGGTGGCTGCAAGGCTCGCCGCTACGCCGCGCTTGTCGTAACGCACACTGGCGATGTTGTGTTTGGCCAATACCCACGCCAGCCGTTTGAGGCTGTCATTGCGTCCGCCGTCGGGATTGTTTCCGTCACGATCTGTAGGACCCGAGCCAGAAATGATCAGGACAACCGGTACCGGCGTGTCGGACTTGGGTAACAGCAACGAGCCGAAAAGCTCGCCGCTGCCCGTGTCCAGGCTGATCGGACGTTGTAGGACGGTGGCTTGGGCCACGTTGCAAAGGAGGCCGGTAAACAGGGTAAGGCTCAAGACTAGAACTCGCAGCATCATCACGCCATCATTAAAAGGTTGCCGGTTGGACTCGCACGCACCCATAAGGTTCGAGGATGAACTACTGGGGTAGCCTGCGTATACTGACGCGCATTACGTATTCAGGTTCGATTTCACGGAGCGTCCCGCATGTCCGGCAATACCTACGGCAAGCTGTTCACTGTCACCACCGCCGGCGAAAGCCATGGTCCGGCGTTGGTCGCTATTGTCGACGGCTGCCCTCCGGGCCTGGAGATTTCCCTTGAGGATCTGCAGCGTGACCTGGACCGTCGTAAACCCGGCACCAGTCGTCACACCACCCAGCGACAGGAAGCCGACGAAGTCGAAATCCTCTCTGGGGTGTTCGAAGGTCGTACCACCGGTTGCGCCATTGGCCTGTTGATTCGCAACACTGACCAGAAGTCCAAGGACTACTCGGCGATCAAAGACGTGTTCCGCCCGGCCCACGCCGACTACACCTACCACCACAAATACGGCGAGCGCGATTACCGCGGCGGCGGTCGCAGTTCTGCGCGCGAAACCGCTATGCGCGTGGCGGCCGGAGCCATTGCAAAAAAATACCTGGCCAGCCAGGGCATAGTCATTCGCGGTTACATGAGCCAGCTCGGTCCGATAGACATCCCGTTCAAGACCTGGGATTCGGTCGAAGAGAACGCTTTCTTCTGCCCGGATCCGGCTAAAGTGCCGGAGCTGGAAGCCTATATGGATCAACTGCGACGCGACCAGGACTCGGTTGGCGCGAAGATTACCGTGGTGGCCGAAGGCGTAATGCCGGGCCTCGGCGAACCGATATTCGACCGACTGGACGCTGAGTTGGCCCATGCGCTGATGAGCATCAACGCGGTCAAAGGCGTGGAAATTGGCGCCGGTTTCGCCAGCGTTGCCCAACGCGGGACTGAACACCGCGATGAAATGACCCCGCAAGGGTTCCTCAGTAACAACGCGGGCGGCATTTTGGGCGGCATTTCCTCCGGTCAGCCCATCGTTGCGCACCTGGCGCTAAAGCCGACTTCCAGCATCACTACCCCGGGCCGTTCGATTGATGTTCATGGCAACCCGGTGGACGTTATCACCAAGGGCCGTCACGACCCGTGTGTCGGCATTCGTGCCACGCCGATTGCCGAGGCGATGATGGCCATCGTGCTGATGGATCACCTGTTGCGTCATCGTGGACAGAACGCCGACGTGCGCGTGAGCACTCCGGTGCTGGGTCAGCTTTAATGGCTGACCTCAACGCTGTCGGGGTCTGATGACGTTGGCAGCGCTCCCGTACTGGCGGCTCTCCAGTTTCTATTTGTTCTATTTCGCTTTGCTCGGATCGACGGCGCCGTTTCTGGCGCTGTACTTCGATCATCTGGGGTTTTCCAGTGCGCGCATCGGTGAACTGGTGGCGATCCCCATGCTAATGCGCTGTATCGCGCCCAACCTCTGGGGCTGGCTTGGCGACTACACCGGCCGGAGGCTGGCCATCGTGCGGGTGGGCGCGGTCTGCACGCTGCTGACGTTTTCGCTAATTTTCGTCAGCAAAACCTACGCTTGGCTGGCCATGGTCATGGCCTTGCACGCGTTCTTCTGGCACGCGGTATTGCCACAGTTCGAAGTCATCACCCTGGCTCACCTCAAAGGTCAGACGTCGCGTTACAGTCAGATTCGTCTGTGGGGTTCCATCGGCTTCATCATCACCGTGGTCGCGCTCGGCCGGGTGTTCGAATGGATAAGCCTGGATGCCTACCCCGTTGTGCTGGTGCTAATCATGGCCGGGATTGTCGTTAGCAGTGTGTGGGTGCCGAATGCACAACCGGTTCAGAGTGAGCGAGTGACGGCCGAGGGCTTCCTCACGCAATTGCGCAGCCCTGGCGTGCTCGCGTTCTATGGATGCGTGGCGTTGATGCAGATGAGCCATGGTCCTTACTACACTTTTTTGACCTTGCACCTTGAACGCCTTGGTTACAGCCGTGGTGTGATCGGTATGCTTTGGGCGGTGGGCGTGGTCGCCGAAGTGTTGATGTTCTTGGCCATGAGCAAAATTCTTGCGCGCTTCTCGGTGCGCCGGGTGCTGATGGCGAGTTTCCTGCTGGCGGCCCTGCGTTGGCTGCTGCTGGGCTCCTTCGCTGAAAGCTTGTGGGTGCTACTGTTCGCGCAAGTGTTGCACGCGGCAACCTTCGGTAGCTTTCACGCGGCTGCCATCCAGTTCGTGCAACGTAGTTTCGGTGCCCGTCAGCAAGGCCAGGGCCAAGCGCTCTATGCGGCACTGGCTGGCACCGGCGGCGCACTGGGCGCGTTGTATTCCGGCTACAGCTGGAACGCCCTCGGCGCCACATTGACCTTTAGTATTGCCAGCCTCGCAGCTTTTGCAGCTGCCATTATCATTGCCACACGAATGCAAGAGGACCGGCCATGAGCCTTACCCGTGAACACCTCGCCCAGGAAATCATCGATGCCGGGCGTTTTTTGTATGGCCGCGGCTGGTCGCCGGCCACTAGCAGCAACTATTCGACTCGCCTGTCGCCCACCGAAGCGTTGCTGACGGTGTCCGGCAAGCACAAAGGTCAGTTGGGCCCCGACGATGTGCTCGCCACCGACTTGTCCGGCAACAGCCTCGAACCGGGTAAAAAACCGTCCGCCGAAACCCTGTTGCACACGCAGCTCTATGGCTGGCGCTCGGAGATCGGCGCTGTGTTGCACACTCATTCGGTCAATGCCACGGTGTTGTCGCGCCTGACGCCAGAAGACTTCATTGAGTTCGAAGACTACGAGCTGCAAAAAGCGTTCAGTGGGGTCTCGACGCATGAGTCCAGGGTCCGTGTGCCGATTTTCGACAATGATCAAGACATTGCACGCCTGGCGGCCAAGGTGCAGCCTTGGCTGAACGCTCACCCTGACTGCGTCGGCTATTTGATTCGCGGCCACGGCCTTTATACCTGGGGCGCACGGATGAGCGATGCGCTGCGGCAGATCGAGGCCTTTGAGTTTTTATTCGAGTGCGAACTCAAGATGCGTAGCGTATTGAACCGTTAAGGCTTACTTCACCCGAAGCCGCCTAACCGCCTGATGAAACGTGTTGCCTGACCGGCTTGTAAAAAGCTGGAAGGTGCCGCTGATACCGAGGAATTGCCCCATGAGCAGCCTGTCCGTTTATCACATCTCCAGCCCTGAAATACCGAACAAGGTCCTGACCCACTTCGAAGACATTGCCTCGACGCTATTCGAGCAGGGTGTGCGTTTTGACCGTTGGCAAGCCGCGGCGAAAATCCAGCCCGGTGCCAGCCAGGAAGACGTCATCAGCGCCTATCAGGAGCAAATCGACCAGTTGATGACCGAGCGCGGTTACGTCACCGTCGACGTCATCAGCCTGAACAGCGATCACCCACAAAAAACCGAACTGCGGGCCAAGTTCCTCGATGAGCACCGCCATGCCGAGGACGAAGTAAGATTTTTCGTCGCTGGCCGTGGGCTATTTACCCTGCACATCGGCGATTACGTCTATGCCGTACTGTGCGAGAAAAATGACCTGATCTCGGTTCCAGCCGGCACGCCGCACTGGTTTGATATGGGCGAGCATCCGCATTTCGTCGCTATCCGCCTGTTTAATAATCCTGAAGGCTGGGTCGCCAATTTTACCGGCGAAGACATTGCCAATCGCTTCCCGCGCCTGGAGGACTGAGCCGATGCCGATTAAAGTGATCTTGACCGACATTGAAGGCACCACCAGCGCGGTGAGTTTTGTATTCGACGTGCTGTTCCCGTATGCCGCCAAACACTTGCCGGACTTTGTTCGCCAGCACGCCGCGAGAAAGGATGTCGCCGAGCAACTGGACGCCGTGCGTCGCGACAGCAATGAGGTAGGCGCTGACGTCGAGCGAGTCATCGAGATCTTGCTGAGCTGGATCGGCGAAGACCGCAAGGCCACGCCGCTCAAAGCGTTGCAAGGCATGGTCTGGGAGCAGGGCTACTCGGCCGGTCAGTTGAAAGGCCACGTTTACCCGGACGCCGTTGACGCGCTCAAGCATTGGCACCAAGACGGCTATCAACTGTTTGTTTATTCCTCGGGCTCTATCCAAGCCCAAAAACTGATCTTTGGCTGCTCGCAGGCGGGTGATTTGTCAGCGCTGTTCAGCGGTTATTTCGACACCACCTCAGGGCCAAAACGGGACGTGCAGTCCTATCAGCGGATTGCCCAGGCTATTGGCGTCGAACCGTCGCAGATTCTGTTTCTGTCCGACATCGTTGAAGAGCTGGACGCGGCCCAGGGCGCCGCAATGGCCACCTGTGGACTGGCTCGTGAGGCCGGGGCGCTTAAAGGTCATGTGACCGTGGACAGTTTCGCTCGGATAAATCCTTCAGCCTTCTGACCGTCTTCGCCGATCTTCAGGTAGTCCAAGGCCACGCTTTTGTAGGACTTGTAGGATTTTGCCTGTCGGTCGGTCAGCCATGACTGATTCGGCCCGGCGCTCTTGTTTAATCTCTTACCTGTGTAACTCTTTTAATTCGAACCGCAGCCTGCCGCCGTCGCCATGACGATCGGCATTTTTGCGCACTATTCGGGTAGGGAGAGCAGGTAAAAATGAGAGCGGAAAAACGACCGCGTGGCGACTCGGCGGGCAAACCGTTGAGTGAAAAAGAACTGGAGATTCTGCGTTGGGCAAAGGCTGGAAAAACAGTGTGGGAGATCAGCATAATCCGCGCCATTTCAGAGGCTACGGTGAAATTCCACCTGAGCAACATCTATAGCAAACTTCAGGTCAGCAACCGGGCGCAGGCGGTCGGTGAAGCGGTCAACCGTGGCTTACTGCGCTGAAAACGTAATCAATCAGGCCGCTCCAGCAAGCGCTGGTACGGCCTGATTGATTTGCAATGTCCGTTGGTTTATGCCGAGTGATAGGTCGGCAGGGCAAACCGTTGCTGGCTTTGCAGCATGGAGATTTGTGGCAGTTCGCTGGCCTGTTCGGCGAGGTCACGGCGAATAGCGCTGATCACCCAAGACAGTTGATCGCCTGCATGCAATTGCTGGTAAGAAATCGAGCGTTTGAAGACTTTGCCTTCGCTGCTGCGCAACGTCAGCAGGATGCCACCATCAGGTCGTGCCTGGGTGGTCACGTCGAAGTTGGAGAACAGCGAAGTAAATTTTTCCTGGATCAGGCTCATGTCTATCAGCTCCGTTAGCGCTTGATTTGCAAGCATGCGGAGGTAGTTGCAGTGATTGTGCCAGCATCGAAATTAATAAAAATCTATATAAATCAATAGCTTAATTTTTAAGTCGATTTACGGTTTCGTGCAATCTGCATGAATGGCCATCGTGCATCCTGCATTTTGCGTGGTGGTTGGTGATTGGGTGGAACCAATGACGCCGTCAGGGTTCGCGTTTTCGCAGGCATCGGCTGCGGCGACACAAAAGGGTAAACGGCGCGTGAACAGCGCCAGGCCCGCTGACGTATTTTCGGGCACAACCGCTGCCTTCCAGGTTTGTTGATCGACTCGATGATAGCTATCGCTGCCAGGGAAAATCAGGCACCGCGGTTCAAAGGATGATGGCTATGGCCCGGACAGGTATGCGCGGATGTTCACTGTCATGTGCATCGCTATTAAATCTGCCTATAACGGGTCATCAGAAAAAAGGAGGTGACAGCGGCGGGAGCGCTCGGGAAACTGTCGGCTTTCCGATTGACCGAAAGTGGAGTTGCCCATGTCAGACCAGAGCCGCCAGATGAGCCCCGAAGAAGCTGCTGAATTCGCCGAACAGGTATTCAACAAAGCTCGCGAGGGTGATGCGGCCATGATGGCAGCGCTGCTGACTAAGGGCCTGCCGCCTAATCTGCGTAACCACAAGGGCGATACCTTGCTGATGCTCGCCGCTTATCACGGCCATGTGGAAACGGTGAAAGTGCTGCTGGAGCACAAGGCTGACCCGGAAATTCGCAACGATAACGGTCAGAGCCCGATTGCCGGCGCTGCGTTCAAGGGCGATCTGGCCGTGGTCACGGCGTTGGTCGAGGGTGGCGCTCAAGTGGAAGGTTCGTCGTTCGACGGTCGCACGGCGTTAATGATGGCGGCAATGTTCAACCGCGTTGAAATTGTCGACTACCTCATCAGCAAGGGCGCCGATCCGAAAGCCAAGGACGCCAACGGTGTGTCTGCGCTGGACGCCGCTAAGACCATGGGCGCTGTCGATACCACGGCGCAATTGCAGAAACTGATTGGCTGATATCGAGCCATTCAAGAGCGCGTGATATCGCTGTGGCGCGGGCCCCCATCTTCCTTGCCACCGCTTGATGCCGGGGTCCGCAATCGCGCCCTTATGCGCTATTCTTCGCGCCTTAAAAATCCCCTCGTTACAGGATCACGCCCCATGAAAGCCGCACTCGTCGAACTCATCAGCAAAATCAGCTCTGGGTGCATGAGCGATGACGAAATCCAGAAAGTGGCTGATGAAGCGGCCCAAGCCTACGCTGATCCCGAGGCTTTTCTGACGGCTAATCCGGACATCAACTACGACGATAGCTTCCCGATCCCGCTGGGTGAGTGGATCGTCGTCGGCAGCCTGCCGGAAACCGTGCTATTTCAAGCCGATACCTACATGGACCTGTTCGCCCAGCTCGTCGCCTCTTTCGGTCCCAGCGTTGATTTCAATATCAAGCCCAAGCAACTGGCCAAGACCGAATCCCTGACAGCGCTCAATCGCATCCAGGTGCAGATGGGCAGCATGAACAAGGACAATGGCGGTTATGTGCTGATGAACTTCAGCCAACTGCTCGATGATGAGCTGCAAGTCGTGCTGGTGTTTGGCAACGACGTGCCGCGTGTGCTTGAGTTATGCGCCCATGTCGGTATAGCCGCCGCGCCTTCCCTGGAAGCGCTGAAAGTGGCAATCCACGTTTAATGTAATAAAACGGAACCCTTGCCAAGGCCTACTATCCTAAGAGTGGAAATCACTATCTTGGGAGCGACACCATGGGTTCTACGTTCAATGGCCTGATCGGCCTGATCATTCTTGCCCTGGATATCTGGGCGATCATCAACGTGTTGAAAAGTGGCGCCGAAACCGGGATGAAAATCCTTTGGGTGCTGTTGATCATCTTGCTGCCGGTGTTGGGTTTGATCATTTGGGCCATCGCCGGTCCTCGCGGTAATGTGCGAATTTGATTCAGTCTGCGTCGGTCATGCCTAGCGCTTAGGTGCTGGGTTTGCCCGTGATTCAGGCGTCGCGGTGGGGGGCACTGCAGCGCCGCGCTCATGTCGTGGGCAAAGTCCGCGCTCACTGGTCGGTGCTGGGTGATCATGTGACGTTCGACCTGTCATGTTCCGCGACGTAGAATGCGCGCCTTTCCCGGACAATCGAACCGTTCGATTGGCCATCATGGGCGGGTAACCGTCCGTTGCCTCCCGCATTCATCGGAGCACTTCCCATGAGCACTACCCAAACCAGCGAATACCTGGAAACCCTCTACGAAGGCTACGGCCAGCGTTTTCGCATGGAAAAACTGCTGCACGAAGTGCGCACCGAACACCAGCACCTGGTCATTTTCGAAAACCCGCGCATGGGGCGGGTGATGGCGCTGGACGGCGTGATTCAGACCACTGAAGCCGACGAATTCATCTACCACGAAATGCTTACCCATGTGCCGATCCTGGCCCACGGCACGGCTAAGCGTGTGTTGATCATCGGTGGTGGCGATGGCGGCATGCTGCGTGAGGTGGCGAAGCACGGGAGTGTCGAACACATCACCATGGTCGAGATCGACGGCACCGTGGTCGATATGTGCAAACAGTTCCTGCCGAATCACTCCAAGGGCGCATACGACGATCCACGCTTGAACCTGGTGATCGACGATGGCATGCGCTTCGTGGCCACCACCACCGAAAAATTTGACGTGATCATTTCCGACTCCACCGACCCGATCGGCCCGGGCGAGGTGCTGTTCTCCGAAAACTTTTACCAGGCCTGCCACCGCTGCTTGAACGAAGGCGGCATTCTGGTGACCCAGAACGGTACGCCGTTCATGCAACTCAGCGAAGTACAAACCACTGCCGGTCGTCTGCGCAGTCTGTTCCCAGACTGGCATTTCTATCAGGCGGCGGTGCCGACCTACATCGGTGGCGCCATGACCTTCGCCTGGGGTGCGACCAATACCGCCTATCGCAAATTGTCCCGTGAGACGTTGCAACAGCGCTTTGCCGGCAGCGGCATTGTCACTCGCTACTACAATCCGGAAATCCACATTGGCGCCTTCGCCATGCCGCAGTACGTGCTGCAAGCGATCAACAAACCCAGCAACGACTGAACAAGCGATTGAGTAGGAAGGGGCCGTCGCGAGTGTGTGAAAACACGCTTGCAACGGCCCTTTTTCATTCCGCCCGTATGACGTGTTGGAACGATTGGCCTGCGCAAACGGTCGAGATGATGTAAGCCCATTTAAGGGTTTTATCGAGGAGGCACTGATGCAAAAGTGGAAAGTCACTTTCGTTGACGATCACGGTGAACAGGTTGATGAGCTGTTCGAGAGCGACGAGTGCCCGAACAACGAGCAAGCGGCTAAACTTATTCGTGCCCGGCGTTTGCCTGTGGCTGCCGAGCTGGATCTCAATGACCTGGATGGCAGAACGGAAGACCCGACCGTCAAAAGTCTGAAGTTCCAGAACAGCATCCAGATTCTCGGTATTACTCCGATCTGATCGTCAAATTGTCACCTTCGCAACCAGGCCTTGGCAGCAGCTCTCTCTTGGGGCTACTCTGCAAGCGAGATCAGCGAATGAATCGCTAAGGTCTGGTCTTGTCAGCTACATGCTTGTTTCCCATCGGCAAATTGCTTGCCGTTTTGCCCTCATCATTCGGTTGTGGGCGCAGGGAATACGGAAAGTCTATCCATCAATTTGAGGGGGACGTTTCATGAGCACAGCCTATCAAGAAGACATCAGCACCACCGTACTGCGCCGCATGAAGGAAGGCGGTTTCGATTTTTCACGATTTCATCCCATTGAGTTCTACGCCATTTTCCCCGACGAGGAGCGGGCGCGCAGGGCCGCAGGTCATTTTCGCGGTGAGTCGTTAAATGCTCAGATCAGCGTGCGTGACGACGGCGCTTGGTATCTGGAACTGAGTAAGGTGATGTACGCGACGTATGGTGGCATCGGCGATTTTGAGCAGGACTTTGAGGCGGTGGTTGAGCCACTGGGCGGCATCATTGAAGGATGGGGCGTCAAACAGGAGGTACGAGGGCTACTCGCATAACACTATGAGTGATAACAATCAGCAGCGGCTGGCCTACGGGTTGGCCGTTTTCGTTTGTGGTGCGTCAGAACATTCCTTCGGAAAAACCTTGAAACAAGAATTCGAGGCAAAAAAAACCGCCTGAGCAGGCGGCTAAAGGGAAGTTCGGTAAGTTTTTCAGCGAATGGGCGGATTATCCGCATCGCAGACCAAGCAGTGAAATCAACTCTGACTATGCTGGTGATAGGCGACAGCATTGCTTCGCAATGAGGCGGGGACAATCAGGTTGGGGCATTTACCGCACAGGTTTGGTGCGGTGCGCGCGGTGTAGTTATCCAACTTATTGAAATTAAAGCGTTTATGCCGATGGCACGGGCCTTGCGAAGCTTAAATGTCCGGGTGACAAGGAGTACGGCATGATCCGCACCTATTTTGATGAGATGTACGATGCTGGCGGGCTGGTCCGCCCGCATTATCGGGAGTTTGCCCGTTGGCTGGCTGAAACGCCTGACGAGCTTTTGGCACAACGGCGACGCGAGGCCGATCTGTTGTTTCATCGCGCCGGGATTACGTTCACGCTCTACGGTGATGAGCAAGGGACGGAGCGTCTGATTCCGTTCGACACCATTCCTCGCAGTATCCCCGCTAGTGAATGGCGGATCGTTGAGCGTGGCTGTATCCAGCGGGTCAAGGCGTTGAACATGTTTCTCGCCGACCTTTACCACGAACAGCGAATCATCAAGGCCGGCATCATTCCGGCCGAACAAGTGCTGGCTAACGAGCAGTACCAGTTGGCCATGCAAGGGCTGGATCTGCACCGCGATATTTATTCCCATATATCAGGCGTTGATTTGGTGCGTGATGGCGACGGTACGTACTACGTGCTTGAAGACAATCTTCGTACACCCAGTGGCGTGAGCTACATGCTCGAAGACCGCAAAATGATGATGCGTTTGTTCCCAGAGTTGTTCTCGGCCCAGCGTATTGCCCCTATCGACCATTACCCGAACCTGTTACTCGATACCCTGAAAAGCTCCAGCCCAATCGATGACCCCAGTGTGGTGGTACTGACGCCGGGTCGCTTCAACAGCGCGTTTTTCGAGCACGCTTTTTTGGCTCGGGAAATGGGTGTTGAACTGGTCGAGGGCGCAGATCTGTTTGTACGTGACGACAAGGTGTTCATGCGCACCACGGATGGTCCCAAAGCCGTCGATGTGATTTACCGTCGTCTCGACGACGCGTTCCTTGACCCGTTGGCGTTCAACCCCGATTCGATGCTCGGCGTGCCCGGACTGCTTTCGTCCTACCGCACCGGCAACGTCGTGCTGGCGAATGCCATCGGCACCGGCGTGGCGGACGACAAATCGGTTTACCCATTCGTGACGGACATGATCCGTTTTTACCTGGATGAAGAGCCGATCCTGAAGAACGTACCGACGTGGCAGTGCCGTAATCCTTCTGAACTTTCCCACGTTCTGGCGAATCTTCCAGATCTGGTGGTCAAGGAAACGCAGGGCTCCGGCGGTTACGGGATGTTGGTGGGGCCCGCGGCGACTGCGGCGGAAATCGAATCGTTCCGTGCGCGCATCAAGGCCAAGCCTCATGCGTACATCGCGCAACCGACGTTGTCCCTGTCGACCTGTCCGACTTTTGTCGAAAACGGCATCGCACCACGCCACATCGACCTGCGTCCGTTTGTATTGTCTGGCCGCGAAACCCGGGTTGTACCGGGCGGTTTGACCCGTGTTGCCTTGCGCGAAGGCTCCCTGGTGGTGAACTCCTCCCAGGGCGGCGGAACCAAGGACACCTGGGTGGTCGAGGATTGAAGGAAGCCTGCCATGTTAAGTAGAACTGCCTCGGATTTGTATTGGATGTCGCGTTACCTGGAGCGGGCGGAAAACCTCGCACGTATGCTCGACATCAGTTATTCGCTGTCACTGATGCCGCAAGACGGCCGAGGTGATGGCCTGCACGAACTCGCCATGCCCTTGCTGATCACGGGCACGCTGGACGACTACCTGGAACGTCACGGAGAGTTGCACGCCGAACGGCTGCTGCATTTTTTCGCCCTGGATGCTGCGAACCCGGCGAGCATCTACAGTTGTCTCGGTTCGGCGCGTGCCAGTGCTCACGCAGTGCGTGGGCGAATCACCGCGGACATGTGGGAAAACATCAACGCCACCTGGCTGGAAATTCGCGGCATAGCCGATCAAGGCTTGAGTCGCTATGGCATGAGTCGTTTCTGTGAGTGGATCAAGGAACGTTCCCACCTGTTCCGCGGCGCGTCCTACGGCACCATCATGCGTAACGACGCTTTCCGCTTCATCCGCCTCGGGACGTTTATCGAAAGGGCCGACAACACACTGCGCCTGCTCGACGCCCGGTATGAAATGGCTGGCGATCAGGCCGAAGCCGTCAGTGATGGCACCGCGCACGCTTACTACCAGTGGAGTGCCTTACTGAGGGCTTTGTCATCGTTCGAGGCTTACACCGAGATCTACCGCGACGCTCCCGGCGCCCGTCACGTTGCCGAGTTGCTGTTGCTGCGGGCAGACGTGCCACGATCCTTACGGGCCTGCACTGAAGAAATCGACCAAATCCTCGCCAGTCTGCCGGGGGCCAACGGCCGTCCTGCGCAGCGCCTGGCGGCCGAGATGGACGCTCGCCTGCGCTACACCGGTATCAACGAAATCCTCGACGAAGGCCTACACGCCTGGCTTACCGAGTTCATCCCGCTGGTGCGCCAGTTGGGCAATGCCATACACAGTTCCTACCTGGAGGCTGCATGAGACTTTCCATTAGCCACGAAACCACCTATCACTATGAAGATCAGGTGCGGGCGAGCATCCAGTATTTAAGACTGACCCCCCACGACAGTGAGCGCCAGCATGTGCTCAGCTGGCAGCTCGATCTGCCGCGCCCAGTGCGTGCGCAGCTCGATCCGTTCGGCAATATCCTGCACGTACTGACCATGGATGAGCCGCACGAGGCCATCATCATCGGTGCGCGTGGGCAAGTGGATATCGACGAACTTCGCGAAGCCGAGCATGAGAGTCAGTCGGCTCTGCCTTTCCTGCGTTTCACTCGCCTGACCGAGCCCGACGAGGCTCTGCGTGCGTTCGCCGAGAAGGAGTGCAAAAAACGCCGGGACCGTACAGCGTTGATCGACTTGATGCATGGCTTGAATCAACACATGACCTACACGCCTGGCTCTACCGAAGTCGATACCAGCGCTGCGCAGGCCTTCGCCGGGCGTTCGGGCGTCTGCCAGGACCACACCCACGCGTTTTTAGCCTGCGCGCGTAGCCTGGGCATTCCAGCGCGTTACGTGTCGGGTTACTTGTACAGCGAAAACAGCGAACACTTGGCCAGTCACGCCTGGGCCGAAGCTTGGCTCGATGACGCCTGGTACAGCTTTGACGTCACCAATGAACTGTCACGGCCGGAGCGCCACTTGAAATTGGCGGTGGGCCTGGATTACCTCGACGCCTGCCCAGTGCGTGGTATGCGCCGTGGCGGAGGATGCGAGCAGATGCATGCGAAGGTCTTTGTCTCGCCGACGCCTGCGCCGGTGATCTCGGTTCAGCAGCAGTAATCGGGTATGCCGCTTCGCGAGTGGACTCGCACCCACACGGGATCTGTGAGCGACACAAGTCCTTTGTAGGCGCGAGGCTTGCTCGCGAAGAGGCCGTCCCAATCAGCACAACGCTACGGTTTAACCTTACGCGTCGCCATATGCTTCAAATACGCGACTAACCTCTCCAAATCTCCATCCGGCAACACCGCCGCCGAGAACCCGGGCATTTTTGCCTGAGGCCACTGACGCAAACTCTGCGGGTCACGGATGTAGCGTTTAAGAAAGTCCTCGCCGAAGTATTCGGTCGGGTTGTATGGAATATTCAGGTCCGGCCCGAACTGAGCATCCCCCGCGCCATTGAGTCGATGGCACGCCAGGCAATTTTTCTGAAACAGCGCAAAGCCCTTGTTCACCGGATCGTCCGCCTTCAGTACCGGATCCGGCAACAGCGCAGGGAAGCGCTCGGCCACCGGCGCCATGCGCTTGATGCTGGCGACTTCGAACGGCCATTGCTCGGGGCTGATATCGGCGGCCTGTGGATCAGTCCAGACCAGATAAAACGGACCGGCGCTGTGTTTGCCATCAGACAGCGGCGGCCAAGGCGTATTCGGGTCTTCAATGGCCAGCCAGGCGCGCGCGCCTGAGGCATTAAGCAACGGCGCCGCCGCCAGTTCGGCAGCAAAACCGTCCAGAGCAACAGCTTGCAGGTGATCTTCAGGTTTGATACCCGTCAACAATGCCGCCAACGGCACGGCGCGATAGCTCATGTCACGCTTATAAGAGACGTCATTTTTGACGGTGATCGTCTGAGTCTGGGGGTGTTTGAGCAACTCGTCGGTCTGCCAGGTGCGACTGCTAGCGCCAAGCTCCAGATTCAGCTGTGCGGCATAGAGGGGGGCGCAGAACAGCAGTGCCCCGAACAGAACAAGTGTTTTCAAGAGATCGAAGTCCATGTCGTAAAAGTGCCTAGAAGGATGGCACACCCATACTGGCTCAGGTAGCGAGCCAGTCGCCTGTGTGGTCAGTCGATGTAAACCCCTGGCACTTGAGTCAGCCGATCACCTTGGTCAGGTTCGGCAAAATCAACAACAGCGTGGTGGCGAAAAGGATGAGTCCTGCTTGACGTACTTTCGAATGCTTGAACATGGCTGACCGCCTTTTTTGTTATTTCCTGATGCCTGCCTGCCTATCTCCATGACGGCAAAGCGCTTAACTTCCTGTAGCACGCGTGCCTCGGCAAAACCCGACGACAACCTCGTACAACTTCACCTTAGGGCCCGCGTCACGCTTGTCTTAGACCTATTTCATATGTACTCAGCATATTTCGCATCAAAAAAGGCATGAGGCTTATTGCCAGCTGCGTGCATGCCCTTTTGCTAGACAGCTTCGTGACCTGAATCGGTTAATCAGATAGCTGACTACCGTTCGTCTGAGCGTGACCGTCAACGTCAGTGAGCACTGCGGTCATTGAATCCGCAGCTACCGCGCCTAAGGTAATAGCTCTGTATTTACTCACCGCACCGGTGCGAGGACGTCATGACCCAAGCTTTGATTTTCGATGCTTTACGCACGCCCCGCGGCAAAGGTAAGGCCGATGGCGCGTTGTACAGCGTCAAACCGGTGAACCTGGTAGCAGGGCTGCTGACGGCGTTGCAGCAACGCACGTCCCTCGACACCAGCCAAGTCGATGATGTGGTGCTCGGCTGCGTGACGCCCATCGGCGATCAAGGCTCTGACATCGCCAAAACTGCGACTCTGGTCGCCGATTGGGACGTCAGTGTGGCCGGTGTGCAAATCAACCGCTTCTGCGCCTCCGGGCTGGAGGCGGTGAACCTGGGTGCCATGAAAATTCGATCCGGCTTCGAAGACTTGGTGGTGGTGGGCGGTGTCGAGTCCATGTCCCGGGTCCCGATGGGCAGCGACGGCGGTGCGTGGGCGCTGGACCCGCAAACCAACCTGCACAGTCACTTCACTCCCCAAGGCGTGGGCGCCGATCTTATCGCCACGATTGAAGGTTTCACTCGTCAGGACGTCGATGCCTATGCACTGCACTCTCAGCAGAAGGCGGCGCGAGCCAGGGCAAACGGCTCGTTCAACAAATCGCTGGTGCCAGTACAGGACCAGAACGGCATCATCCTGCTCGATCACGATGAGTTCATCCGTGCCGAATCGACTCTGGAAGGGTTGGGGAAGCTCAAACCGAGTTTCGAAATGCTCGGGCAAATGGGCTTCGATGCCACGGCGCTGAGGGTCTACAGCCATGTGGAAAGGATCAATCACGTTCATACACCCGGTAACAGCTCCGGAATCGTCGACGGCGCAGCGTTGATGCTGATCGGCTCCGAAGCCAAGGGGCGGGCGCTGGGCCTGCTGCCTCGCGCGCGGATCGTCGCCACGGCCGTTACCAGCACTGACCCGACCATCATGCTGACCGGCCCCGCGCCTGCTACTCGCAAAGCATTGGCCAAGGCCGGGCTGCGGGTCGAGGACATCGACTTGTTCGAAGTCAACGAAGCGTTTGCCTCGGTGGTGCTGAAATTCATCAAGGACATGGCCATAGACCCGGCAAAGGTCAACGTTAACGGCGGTTCCATCGCCATGGGCCACCCGCTGGGCGCTACCGGTTGCGCGATTCTCGGCACGCTGCTCGATGAACTGGAAACCCGACGCCTGCGCTATGGCCTGGCGACGTTGTGCGTCGGCGGCGGCATGGGCATCGCCACCATCATCGAACGCTTGTGAGACTCGACTTCAAGGAACCGCTTTCATGACCCAAGCCATTCGTTACGAAAAAGGTCAGGACCAGATCGTCGTCCTGACCATCGACATGCCTGGCCAGAGTGCCAATACCATGAACGCCGTGTACGGCGAGGCCATGGCCACTTGCGTTGCCCAGTTAGTCGCGGAAAAGGAGAGCATCGCCGGCGTCATCATCACCTCGGCCAAGAAGACCTTCTTTGCCGGCGGCGACCTCAATGAATTGATCAACGTCGACAAACCCCAAGCGAAAGCCTTCTACGACAGGGTGCTTGCGCTCAAAAGTCAGTTACGCACGCTCGAAACCCTTGGCAAGCCAGTGGTCGCCGCGATCAACGGCGCCGCGCTGGGCGGTGGGTGGGAAATATGTTTGGCCTGCCATCACCGCGTGGCGCTGGACAACCCGTCGGTACAACTCGGCCTGCCGGAAGTGACCCTCGGCTTGCTGCCTGGCGGAGGGGGTGTGGTGCGCATGGTGCGCATGTTGGGGTTGGAAAAAGCCCTACCATACCTGCTCGAAGGCAAAAAAATCCGGCCGCAGCAGGCGTTGGCAGCGGGTTTGCTGGATGAGCTGGCTTCGACTGGCGAGGAGCTGCTGGCGAAAGCTCGGGCATGGATTCTCAGCAACCCTTCGGCGGTACAGCGGTGGGACGTGAAGGGTTATCAGATCCCTGGGGGCACACCATCGAATCCGAAAGTCGCGCAGATGTTGGTCATTGCACCGTCGATCCTGCGTAGCAAAACCCACGGCACGCTGCCGGCGCCGGAAAAAATCCTTTGCGCTGCGGTGGAAGGCGCACAGGTGGATTTCGACACTGCCCATCTGATTGAAACTCGGTACTTCACCGAGCTGACCACCGGGCAGATTTCGAAAAACCTGATCGGCACGTTCTGGTTTCAACTCAACGAAGTCAAGGCGGGTGGCTCGCGGCCTCAGGGTTTCGCACCTTATGTCACTCGCCGTGTGGGGGTGCTCGGTGCCGGGATGATGGGGGCGGGCATTGCGTTTGTCAGCGCCTTGGCCGGTATCGAGGTGGTACTCAAGGACATCAGCCATACGGCGGCGCAGAAGGGCAAGGCTCATTCGGCAGCGTTGCTGGACAAAAAAATTACGCGCGGTGAGTTGAGCGTCGAGCAGCGAGACGCGGTGCTCGCGAGGATTAAAACCACGGACGATGACGCCGATCTCGCCGGCTGCGATCTGATCATTGAGGCGGTGTTTGAAGATCGTGATTTGAAAGCCAAGGTGTCTTCGGCGGCACAGCAAGTCGTCGGTCCGCACGCGGTGATAGCTTCCAATACTTCAACCCTACCCATCAGCGGCCTGGCCATTGCTGTGCCGGACCAGAGCAAATTTATCGGCCTACATTTCTTTAGTCCTGTGGAGAAAATGCCGCTGGTAGAGATCATCAAGGGCGCGAACACCAGTGACGAAACTCTGGCGCGAGGTTTTGATTTCGTGCTGCAAATCAAGAAAACCCCGATTGTGGTCAACGACAGTCGCGGCTTCTTCACCTCGCGCGTTTTCGGTACCTTCACCAACGAAGGCATTGCCATGCTCGGCGAAGGCGTGAGCGCGCCAATGATCGAGACCGAAGCGCGTAAGGCCGGCATGCCCATCGGACCTCTGGCGATTTCCGACGAAGTTTCACTCAGCCTCATGAGCCATATCCGCCAGCAAACGGCCAAAGACCTGCAAGCAGAAGGGAAACCGCTGATTGAGCATCCGGCGTTCGCCGTGATTGACGTGTTGCTCAACGAGTATAAGCGGGCGGGGAAGGCGGCTGGAGGCGGTTTCTACGATTACTCGGCTGGTGGCCAGAAGCATTTGTGGCCAGCGCTCAAAACCCGCTTCGAGAAGGCTGACGAGCAGATTTCGCCGAAGGACGTGAGTGATCGCTTGCTGTTTGTACAGGCCATCGAAACAGTGCGTTGCATGGAGGAGGGCGTACTGACCTCGACGGCAGAGGCCAACGTTGGCTCGATCTTCGGTATTGGCTTTGCGGCGTGGACCGGCGGCGCGCTGCAATTCATCAATCAGTACGGCGTGAAAGACTTCGTTGCTCGCGCTCAATACTTGGCTGAGCAGTATGGCGAGCGCTTCACACCGCCGGCCTTGCTGCTGCAGAAGGCCGCCACCGGGGAGGGATTTTAAGGGGGCGGCAACGTTTTCCGGGGCTTGCCTTGAGACCGTGTTTCAAGGCAGGCTCTGGGGCGTTCATTATTCCTTTCACGTGTCAGGTATTTTTTATGTCGTTACGCATCTGCATTCTGGAAACCGACATCCTGCGTCCAGAACTGGTCGAGCAGTATCAGGGGTACGGGCAGATGTTTCAGCGTCTGTTTTCCCAGCAACCCATCGCCGCCGAGTTCACTCTCTACAACGTGATGCAGGGCGAGTATCCCAGCGATGATCTGATCTTCGACGCCTACCTGGTCACCGGCAGCAAGGCTGACTCCTTCGGCAGCGACCCATGGATTGAAACCCTCAAGACTTACCTGCTGAGCCGCTTTGAGCGCGGTGACAAACTGCTGGGTGTGTGTTTCGGCCATCAGTTGTTGGCGCTGCTGTTGGGCGGTAAAGCTGAGCGAGCGACCCAAGGCTGGGGTGTTGGCACCCACAACTACACGCTTTCGGCGAAGGCGCCATGGATGAGCCCCGTGCGCGAAGAGCTGACGTTACTGATCAGCCACCAGGATCAGGTGACGGCACTCCCGAAGAATGCCACGGTGATTGCTTCGAGCGACTTCTGCCCCTTCGCCGCGTATCACATCAACGATCAGGTGCTGTGCTTTCAAGGGCACCCAGAGTTTATCCACGACTATTCGCGAGCGTTGCTGGATATTCGTCAGCAAGCGCTGGGTGAGCAGATTTATCAGAAAGGTGTGGCGAGTTTGGAGCACCAGCACCATGGCACCACGGTTGCGGAGTGGATGATGCGGTTTGTAGCGCACAAGCCAGAAACTGTTTGACGCCAAGAGCATCGCGAGGAGCCTCGTTCCCACATTCGAACTGCGATGTTGCAGAGATCAATGTGGAGAGCTTGCTCGCGAATGCATCAGGCAACTCGGCAGTGGTTATAACCACCCCGACCTCTTGAAACTCGCCCACAAACTGACGCAACCCACCGCGATAAAACTCAACACGCCGAAATACCCGTAATGCCAACTCAACTCCGGCATGTTTTGAAAGTTCATCCCATAAATGCCGGCGACCGCCGTTGGGAACGCCAGAATTGCCGCCCACGCCGCAAATTTGCGCTGGACTACGCTCTGGCGCGATGCCTCCAGCAACACGCCAATTTCGATGGTTTGACTCGCAATGTCCGCCAGCGTTGTGAGGTCTTCCATCTGCCGTGTCACGTGAATCTGCACATCACGGAAGTACGGGCGCATGTTTTTATCGATAAACGGAAAATTCAATTTTTGCAGTTCTTCTCCGATCTCCACCATCGGTGCTGCGTACCGGCGCAAACGCAAGACATCGCGCCGTAGGCTGTGGAGCTTCTGGATATCGCGCTCGTTCAGCGCGCTTTGCAGCACGTTGCGCTCCAGTTCATCAATCTCGGCGTGGATCGCTTCGCCGACCGGTTGATAGTTCTCAATGACAAAGTCTAGAAGGGCATAGAGCACGAAATCTTCGCCGTGCTCCAACAGCAGCGGACGCGCCTCACAACGCTGGCGGACATGAGCGTAGGACGCTGAATGGCCATTACGAGCGGTGATCACGTAACCTTTGCCGGCAAAAATATGCGTCTCGATGAACTCCAGTTTGCCTTCATGGCGAATGGGCGAGTACGTGACGATAAACAAGGCGTCACCAAAGGTCTCGAGCTTCGGTCGGCTGTGCTTTTCCAGCGCATCTTCGATGGCCAGTTCGTGCAGATTGAACTGGCGTTGCAGGTTAGACAGTTCTTGAGCGCTGGGCTCTTCGAGGCCGATCCACACAAAATGGTCGGGCTTGGATGCCCAGGAGGCACCTTCGTCGAGGCTAATATTCGTGACTTTCTTACCGGCGCTGTAAACCGCAGCCGCAACAACTCTGCCCATAGTAGTGGTTCACTTCTTATTGAGGCTGTGAGGAGCCAAAAGGTGATAGCAGGCAAAAAGCCTAGCTTAGCTTTGTCTGGAGCTTGAGAGTCAGCAAACGTGGAAGAGTTCGTCGACAAAATAAAACCCGCACACGGCGGGTTTTATTTTAGGCGGCTTGCAGTTGCCTATCCATCGCTGTGATGCACTCGCACATCTGCTCGCGGCACTGGGCGATCAGCATTGGCATGTCATCCATGCTCAACCCTGCGGTCGGAATAGCCGGGAGCGAGCGGATCAGAATTTTCCCACTGTTCCAGCGGTTCAATCGCATGTGTTTGACGTAACTGCTGACACACACCGGTACGATCGGCACCCCGGCGGCAATTGCCATCTGGAACGCGCCTTTCTTGAATGGCAGCAACGCTTCTCCCAGGTTACGGGTGCCCTCCGGGAATACCCATATCGAGGTGTCTTCATGCTGCAAGGTATGTGTGGTGGTCAGCATCGACTGGCGCGCTTTATGTGCATTGCCACGGTCGATCAGCACATTGCCCGCGAGCCAGAATAACTGGCCAAATAGCGGAACCCATTTCAGGCTCTTCTTGCCGATGCACACGGTTCGGCGGGGCACTACGTTGCCAAGCACAAACAGGTCGTAGTTGGACTGGTGGTTAGCAATGATCACGCAGCTGCCTGTCTTATCCATCAGCGGTCCGACATCGGCCTTCACTCGTAAACGCAAAATACACATCGCCGGCCACGCATATAAGCGCGCGCACAAGCGGCTGTTGTCCGGATTAAAGGGGCGGCACAGGCCCAGAATCACTCCAAGCATACCGGCCAGCATAAAGTGCAGGCTCATCAATAACATACGAAACACAAACAGCATTTACAGAGCCCATCGGGACAAAAGGTGGCGCAGTGTACGGATGTGCATTGTTTTCGGCAATTGCGACTATAGAGCTGGGAGATAGGCGATGTTTAAGCGCATGTTTCCAAGCGCTGGGTCAGACCCGGCCTAGAGCTGTCGGAGACTTTTCAACACGGCGCGTAAGAAAAAGCCCGACACGACGGTCGGGCTTTTCGCAGCAGCACGTTAGGGCTTAACCGGTGTATTCCTGATCCAGAATGATTGCGTTGTCCAGAATTTCCAGCAACGCCTTGCGTACTTTCAGCTTGGTGTTCTTGTGTGCGGTCATGTTGATCTTCTTCAATTGCCGCGCTGCCGCCAGTGCTGCACCGTGCAGCTCTTCTGCTGACACCACCACGTCGAGGAAGCCAGCCTCCACGGCGCTCTTCGGATTGAACATCTCGCCGTTGATTACCGAGCGGTGAAGCGCCGACTTGCTCAAACGATCACGAGCCAGTTCGATACCGGCGTGGTGCATGGTCATGCCAATCTGTACCTCGTTCAATCCAATGCTGAACGGCCCCTCGACGCCGATTCGGTAATCCACCGATAACAGCAGGAACGCACCCTTGGCCACTGCATGCCCTGGGCACGCGACAACCACCGGGAACGGGTGTGACAACAGGCGACGGGCCAGGGTAGAGCCGGCGGTCACCAGCGCGACGGCCTCTTTAGGGCCAGCGGTCATCACTTTCAAGTCATAACCGCCCGACAGAATCCCCGGCTGACCGGTAATGATCACCACCGCGCGATCAGTCAATGCCTGATCCAGCGCCGCATTAAAAGCAGCAATCACGTCCGGGGAAATGGCGTTTACCTTGCCATTGCTCAACGTCAGGGTCGCGATACCGTCTTCAAGGTGGTACGAAATCAACTCACTCATGACGCTATTCCTTGTATGAAAGTTGGGGCAGACGTTACCCACCGCCGCAGGCCAGGTAAAGCGCCGTGACTGACCCGTCAGTCACCCTTGTGCGCTTGTCAGGCGCAGCCAGCCGCCTCGGCGGCGCATTGCCTTCTATATAGACGCGGACGCGAAGCCAGAGATTGGCGGGTTTGCCATGGCCCAGAACCCACCGGGCCGACTAAATCGCTAAGCGCATGAAAATTCTGAAAAAAAAATTTGCCATCGGAAAAGCTTTCGACTACATTAGCGCGCCTCGACAGACTGAATATGTTTGAAGAGATACGGTGAAGTGTCCGAGTGGCTTAAGGAGCACGCCTGGAAAGTGTGTATACAAGAAATTGTATCGAGAGTTCGAATCTCTCCTTCACCGCCACATTAAGTAAACGCAAACCCCTGATTTTCCTAGAGAAAGTCGGGGGTTTGTGGTTTTTGGTGTCTGAAAAAAGGTCATATGGGACACGGGGTTGTTTTTTTGCCGTCGGGATCTGGGCCTTGAAGAACCGATCCCGCACTAAAATGTCTCTGACATGCGTCAGTTGGTTTTTGATGTTCAGGAAAAAAGTGCGGGTTGTATTGCGGCACAGTTTTGTTGTCACGTTCAACGATATCGTTGATCCGTGGGAGCGAGGCGCCATTTTTTATAAAAAATGAGCCCGCTACACACACGGATCGGTACTCTCAACTACCAGCCTTTCGGTGTGAAAAAATATAGATCAGTAAGTATCGCAGCGCTCTGAAGTAGGCGACTAATTCCGATAGGTGGGACTTCATATTTGAGGAATTAATGCGCTGGAGTTACAGGTATTGTTGCTCTCAATTGAATGGAGCTTTGTTTTTAAATCCTCTTGTAACCATTTCTCAAAATCAGACGTGGTCGCCCCTTGATCTACCGGTGCGTAATACACAAGTCGCAAGTGCCTGTCGACATCGATCGTTAGTGTCGTGTGCTCTAATATGACATCGCCGAAAGACTCAATTGAAAGGTTTCGAATACCTTGGCACGGTCCGTGAATGTCCTGTTTCGACCACCAGCCTTTAAACTCTGAACTCGTTTTTTCAAGCTCATGTACTAATGACGCGACATCGCTTTCTTTCGAGGCATGCACGTAATCCCTGCGAAAACTGGAAAGCATCTGGATCGCTTGGTCGTCCCAAGGACTGAAAAGTGACCTCATGCGCTTATCGGTAAACAGCATCCACAAAATATTTCGATGTTCGGAGGGTTTATCTGAAAAGTTGAAAATTTTGTCTGCTGCTGGATTCCAGGCAAGAACATCCCAACGAAGATTCAGAACATAAGCGGGCCGCAAAGGGAGATCCGCCAGCAGGCGGTTGACAATTTTGGGGACTACGCACCATGTTTTGCCTTGCTCTGCCGGTGGGCGCTGATGGGAGAGTAGGTACAGATGCCTGCGTTCCATTGCGTCAAGCTGAAGAACCCGGCACAGATTATCTAAAAACGCTGGCGACACACCAATATCTCGGCCCTGTTCGAGCCATGTATACCAAGACAACCCTACGCCCGCTAATGCAGCCACTTCTTCGCGACGCAGACCAGGTGTTCGGCGGCGTCCCGTGGCTGTCAAACCTGCCTCTGCAGGTGATATACGCTCACGACGGCTGCGCAAAAACTCAGCCAGATCCTGTCGAGTGCGCTCTAAATTCCTTTCCATTATCCGGTTACTCCTAGTAACACTATAAACAGTAGCCATTGTACTGACTATCAGGTTGCTTAAGAATCCGCTCGGCCCTGAACGTGAGGCTAATTTTCACCCGTAAAGGATTATCGCGGGATTCGCTGCCAAGGAGTAGAAAGAATGTATCAGGCACTTTTGCAGGATAAGCTCGAGGCGCTGCACACCTCAGGGCAATATCGGCATTTCACAACTCTAAATAGAATTTGTGGCCGTTATCCCATGGCTCATCTCGCTGATAACGATGACAGCGAAGTAGTAGTTTGGTGCAGTAATGACTATCTCGGCATGTCCCAGCACCAGGACGTCAGAACGGCCATGCACGATGCAGTGGATAGCTACGGCGCGGGTGCCGGCGGGTCCCGTAACATCGGTGGCACACACAATCTCTTTAGCCACCTTGAGACGAGTATTGCTGACTGGCATGGAAAAGAAGCTGCACTTGTATTCCCAACTGGTTTTGGCTCGAATGACGCCACCCTTCAATGCCTGCTTCGGCAACTCCCAGACTGCGTAGTCTTCAGTGACGAACGTAATCACGCCTCTATCGTAAACGGAATCAGGGCAGTCCCAACTGAGCGGGAAGTGTTTCGTCACAACGACGTGACTCATCTGGAGCAGTTGTTGTGTAAGTACCCGATTGATCGCCCAAAAATTGTAGTGTTCGAGTCCATATATTCAATGGACGGGGACCGTTCACCTATCGCGGAAATTGCTCAGATCGCGAAAAAATACAATGCACTGACTTATCTTGATGAAGTCCATGCCGTCGGTATGTATGGCCCGCGTGGAGCAGGGCTGGCTGCAGAACTGGGCGTCGAGGACCAGTTGGATATCATTCAAGGCACTATGGCCAAGGCGATTGGCATCATCGGCGGCTACGTAGCATCCAGCAGAATTGTTATCGATGCGATTCGATCACTGTGTACGGGCTTCATTTTTACCACTGCTTTGCCGCCCGCTGTGGTCGCAGGCTGTCTCGCGAGTATTGAGCACCTCAAAGCGAGTAATAGTGAGAGAGCCTCGCTGCATACCAAAACGGGGTATCTTCGCTCTCGGCTCGAGATGTGCGGTATCCCGGTGATGCCGTGCTCAACCACTCATGTACTGCCTGTACTTATTGGTAATGGCCCGCTGTGTAAGGCTGCTGCCGAACGTCTGCTTTACTCGCACTCTGTGTACTTGCAGCCCATTAACTCGCCCTCTGTTCCAGTGGGAACTGAGCGGTTCCGAGTGAACGTAACGCCTAATCATTCGAACGCGCAGATCGAGTATCTGGCAGATGCGTTGCGGGAGACGTTCCTCTATTTCAATATTCCTCTCGCCCCATGCTCCGAGATCAGAGGTGTTGCATGAGTCGTTGCGACGAAATAGTCCTACGGCCAGCGACAAGTGAGCATTTCGACGCAGTCATCGAGCTAAGAGCACTTTTACTGGAAGGCTCTGAGGCGAATTATGCCTGCGTGTCCGTCGAAGAAAGGAAGCTCTGGCGAGATGCCTACAGTGCATGGCTACGCGACGTACTAAGCCGTTCGCAGACAACTCAGTTATTGGTAGCGGTCTGCGATGGCAGGGTAGTGGGGTGTGTGACCGGATTTGTGGATCGTCGGGCGCCTGGACCTGACTGCCTCAATGGGTTGTGTGGATGGGTCCAGTCTCTGGTTGTCTCGCCGGCGTTTCGGTCTCGCGGCCTGTCACGGGTGTTGATGCAATCACTCATGGAGTGGTTTGAGGGCAGGCAAGTCGGCAAAGTTGTGCTTCAGTCGACCCCCGCCGCAGAACCCCTTTATGAACGAATAGGCTACAGCCGTAGCTCGGAATACATATGGACTTGGCCGGCGCGGGAGCAGCGCGCATGAACATCCTTATTATCGGGTTGGGCTACGCGGGGAAACGCTTCCAGCGCGCATTTGAACAGTTGAGCCAGAACTACAATATCCAACTCTCCTATTGCTCCAGGCGATCGAAGAACAGTGCTCTGCCCTACTATGCCAATCTCAAAGATGCACTGAGTGAACTGAAGCCCTCAATCGTCGTGGTGAGTGCCAATGATATCAACCATGCGGAAGTCCTCATCGACCTGGCCGGTTATACCGGATTCGTGATCTGTGAAAAGCCGATGCTGACCTCCGCTGACGACCTATTGGTCATCAGCGAAGGGTTGCGCGATGTGAGTGGCTTTGCTTTGGATCTGGTTGAACGATATTCAGACGCTACCGCACGCCTGAAGTTTTTAGCTGAAGCCAATGACTGGCAACTTTTAAGATCGAGTTTCCACTGGGGTAAAGACCGCCTCAACGATTACCGTCCTACTTGCGGAGTTGTGAGTGAGGTTATCCACGCACTGGATTTAGTGAGCTGGATCTGTCCGTCGCCGGCCCCACTGAAATTACAGCATGCGATTGGTGTTAAATCTGACTTCTCTATTTCTGGCACCGAAGTGTTGGACACCGTGATGTTCACTGCCGACCTTGGGGGCGCCGCGGTGGCGGGCTACGCCAGCTTCGTAAACATCCATCGACAACGCACCGTTGACTTTACATTTGCCGACCCGGTGGGCCGGATCATTCATTCTCGCCTGGAGTTTGATGAGCCCAACTGGGACAGCGACCATCTTCGAATCTGGACACGCAATGAGCGTGGGGCAATCGTGGATGTGGAGTGCCGCAGCTATCAAGGTGCTTCAGATTCCTCGACTTCGACGATCCTCAAACTAAGTCGGCTATGCCTTGACGTGCTGCGTTTTGTTGTCGATGACGTGCCCCCCCTGCAAACGTTTGCAGACTTGGAAACAACGATTCAACTGCAGGGACTACTCAATGAAATCGACACTCAGTCATTGACAGGTACTTCTGTCCAGTATGTGCAGTCAGGCATGCGAACCCTCATACCGGAAGACGCTGATTTAGAAAGTCTCGGCTAAGAAATTTAACAAGGAGTTTAATTATGTGCGGTATTGCTGGATGGCTTTCTTTTGGCCAAGACCTGACTCATCAACGTCTCACGCTGGAACGCATGACCATGACCATGGCCAACCGCGGACCGGATGCCGGTGGCGTGTGGATTGATGGCCCAGTGGGACTGGGCCATCGTCGCTTATCGATCATTGATCTGGAAGGTGGCCGCCAACCCATGCTCGCGCGAAATGCGGGCACCGTGGCGGCGAGTATTACCTACAGTGGCGAGGTTTATAACTTTCGCGAGTTGCGTAACGAACTGTTGAGCCGAGGTCATCAGTTCGAAACCAAGAGCGATACAGAAGTTGTGCTGCGTGCCTACATTGAATGGGGGGTTGCCTTTACCGAACACCTCAACGGTATGTACGCGTTTGCAATTTGGGATAGGCACACCCAAACGCTGCATCTAATCCGTGATCGGATGGGCGTGAAACCTCTTTACTACTTCGAAACTGATGACGGCGTCATTTTCGGATCTGAGCCAAAGGCGCTTCTCGCCAATCCGTTAGTACCTCGTAACGTGGGTGCAGATGGTCTCCGCGAAATTTTTGAGATGGTCAAGACGCCAGGTCAGGCAATCTTTGAAGGCATGCGAGAGGTCCTGCCTGGCGAGTTTGTCTCGATCAATCGTAATGGCCTCACGCGTCATTGCTATTGGAAACTGGAGGCAAAAGAACATACCGATAGCCAGGAACAGACCATCAAGTACACGCGGGATTTGCTCGAGGATATTGTCGATCGGCAAATCGTCGCGGACGTACCGTTATGCAGTCTGCTCTCCGGTGGCCTGGATTCATCAATCATCACGGCACTGGCATCCAAAAAGCTTCTGGCCGCGGGCAAAGAAAATATCCGTTCGTTCTCACTTGATTTCATGGATCACGGAGGCGGCTTCACCAGCGATGCGGTGCGAGGAACCCCAGACGCGCCATTCGTAAAAGACCTTGTGCAGAAGATTCGTTCAACTCACGGTGAAATTCTGCTCGACAGTCGCGAGATGGCAGATCCAGAGCTTCGCTCTAAAGTCATTCGAGCGCTGGACTTGCCGCCTGCCTTCTGGGGTGACATGTGGCCTTCACTCTATCGCCTCTTCGAAGAGGTACGCCGGCACTCGACAGTCGCACTTTCCGGCGAATCCGCCGACGAAGTTTTCGGTGGCTACCGCTGGTTTCATGACCCGGATGCGATCCAAGCGGATACATTCCCTTGGCTTACTTCGGTGACCGGTAAGTATTTCGACGGTAAACCGCTGTTCGCGAAAGGACTGATGGAGAAGCTGTCCATGGACCAGTTCGTGGGTGATTCTTATCAGCAGGCACTTCGTGAGGTGCCTGAGTTACCAGGTGAAAGTGCGGTGAATCGACGTATGCGTCAGATGACATACGTGAACCTGACGCGCTTTGTGCAGACCTTACTCGACCGTAAAGATCGTATGAGCATGGCTGTAGGCCTTGAGGTTCGGGTTCCATTCTGCGATCACCGGCTGGTCGAATATGCATTCAACATCCCTTGGGAAATCAAGGCTTTTGACGGCAGAGAGAAAAGTGTTTTGCGCGCGGCGACCCGGGATCTGCTTCCGGCCTCCATCTCGGACCGTGTGAAGAGCCCGTATCCGTCCACCCAGGATCCTGCTTATGAGGCCGTTCTGAGAGCGGATCTCGCCGCAATAATGGCTGATCCGAATGCGCCAGTTCGTGCGCTGCTTGATGCCAGGCAAGTCAGTGACACCCTTACCCGTCAACTCGGCAATAACTCCCCTATGTATGACCGCATGGGCATGGAGTTAGCGGTCGGACTGAACGCGTGGCTCACTGAATACGACGTAAATCTGGTGATCTGATGAAGTTTGGGGGGCGTCAGTGTTAATGCCCTCTGCGTTTAGCACAAGGAGTAGCTAACTAATGTCAAAAACAATACCGGGGGCGGTTTACCTGATCGCTATTGGCGCCTTTGCCTTAGGGATGGCGTCCTACGTGACCGCGGGCTTGATCCCTATGATCGAGGTTGCCTTCGACGTGCAGGTAGCCGTAGCTGCACAACTGGTCACCGCATTTACGCTGGCCTATGGGATTGGCTCGCCTGTCTTCGTCGCGCTGCTACCCGCACAACGACAGCGGTTTGGTCTGTTGGTCGCGCTAGCCCTGTTCGTTTTCGCCAACGCGGCAAGCGCTTTGGTAGATGACTTTGCCGCGTTACTGGTTTGTCGCGCGCTGGCAGGTATCGGCGCAGGCGTCTACCTCGCAACGGGCATCGCTGCATCTGCAGCAGTATCGGCGCCCGAGTTGAGAGGCAAGGCCATTGCAATCATCATGGGCGGCATGGCCAGCGGTACGGTGCTTGGGGTGCCTGTCAGTCTGCTACTCGCCGAGCAATTTGGCTGGCAGATGGCTCTGTGGCTGGTGGCCTTTCTGGGGCTGGTTTCCTGGTTAGGTCTGATCCTCAAGCTCCCCGCGATTCCCGCAGGTCCGGCGATGCCCATGAGTCGAAAACTTGCCCTGCTGGCGGACAGGAACGTAATGACCATTCTGGTGGTTTCGCTTCTGGCGGCCGTGGCCAGTCTTGGCATGTACACCTTTATGGTTCCGCTAATGGCAGACCCGGCCTATGGCGGAGTAGGCAACATAGCGCCTTATCTTTGGGTCTGGGGTCTGGGTGGCGTGGCGGGCAGTTTCTTGGTAGGGCCTCTGGTGGATCGAATCAAGGGGCCGACGCTCACATTTCTGATCTTGATAATCCTCAGCGTTTCGTTGTTTGCATTACCGGTAGCGGCTTCAGTAACGCCTTGGCTTGCAATGCTCCCTATCGCCTTGTGGGGTGCCGTGGGCTGGGCGCTGCAAGTGCCTCAGAACAATGAGTTGATTGCTGCACGTGATCATAAAGGTGATGGCAATCTTGCGGTGGCTCTGAATGAGTCGGCGCTCTATCTGGGCAGCGCTTTGGGTGCAGCAGCAGGGGGCTTCATTTTGCTCCTGCAAATGCCAGGCTGGACATTGGCCGTCAGCGCAGGAACGGTATCCGTTATCGCAGCTGTCGTGCAAATCCTCCATATGCGCAACAGGAAAATGCACGCTGTTAACGCCGTGACAAGCGTTTCTGCTCAGTAAAAAGAGACGGCAACTTCGTAGTGAATTCGGGTGCCGCGTAATCGGCACCTTGATGCCGTGGCCGCAGGAAAACTATTTAAGTTAGAACTTGGCACGGCATCACCTGGCTTATAACCCAGCCATAACTATTTATACAAATTCTATTGTGACGGTGAGTACATGGACGAGTCCTGTAGAGATGCCCATATTTTTCGGCTGACTGAAGCGGAAAAAGAGGGGATTCGCGATGCACTTGTGGATATTTGCTACGAGCCAACAGGGGGCTGTAATTACATCCAGAAGATCCGTACTACTGCGTATCGGGTATTTCCGGAGCGTTTGATTGAAAAGCTCGATTCACTGAAAAATGATGACGCGTCTTACTGTGTGTTCGAGAATCTTCCAGTGGACGATGCGTTCGGTAGTCCACAACGAGACGCTGACAGTTTGGGTTTCAAAAACGGGTATCTCTCTGAAAATGTATTGGTGGCGTTAGGTTGTTTGATTGCAGAACCTTATTCCATCGGGCATGAGGGACCGAAACTGGTCAATGACTTGGTACCGCACCCTGAGGCGGCAACCGAATACACCGGTAACGGGTCGGAAGTTGAATTGGATTTACACACTGAAAACGCTTTTCAGACGTATGATTCCCGTGGCGATACATCGCCATTAGCCCTTCTGCTACTTGGGGTTCGCAGCGACCCACACACCTCAGGTCCAAAGACCTGGGTTGCCGATGCCAGGGAAGCGCTCAAAGCACTTAGCGACGTAGATATTCAACTGTTATACGGCAAGCATTTTATAATTCGACAACCTTATCGCTGGAGAAACAGCGGCGTTCAATCCAGTGAAACCCTTTTATATCCCATCTTGACCGGGCCGATAACTCATCCGAGGGTTACCGCCGCGTTTTATCCGGACATGGTTGTAGCCGTAGATGAAGCAGCAAAAAACGCCTATTTGAAATTCTACGATGCCCTGAAAAAAGTAGCGCTCGCAGTGGACATACAGCCTGGAAAATTAGTGTACGTAAACAATCGATTTACGCTGCATTCCCGTGACAAGTTCACACCGAGTTTCGATCCTAAAGGTCACGCCTATCGATGGGTCCAGCGCGTGTTTCTCACTAATAATTTGTGGAACTTTCGATCGTTCAAAAAGAGCGGTACTCGAATATTTGAACCCACTGCCCACTGACTTCAAGAGTTAAAGTAAATGTCGGCTACGAAAAGCTATACCTCAGTTATCCATAATATAGGCACGTTCCTGACTGGCGATCTCGAAACTCCACTCATTGATGCAGACACACTGGTCAGCGTTGACGGGATGATTACCTATGTCGGTCGAGCTGAAAATGTAGATTTTTCAAATGTAGATCTGCTGATTGACGCGAAGCAGAGCACTGTCATGCCAGGCTTGATCGACAATCACACGCACCCAACCCTAGGGGAATACAGCCCACGCTCCGGCAACCACAATTGGATCTGGCACTCATTGCAGGGCGGTGTCACGAGCATGATTTCTGCCGGGGAAGTGCATGTACCAGGGCTACCCACTGATAGAGTCGGTACCATCGCAATGGCAATTGCCGCCCAACGCTCTTTTTCCGGCGCACGTCCTTCCGGGGTGAAAATGGAAGCAGGCGCGCCGCTGCTAAATGATGAGTTTTCGGATCAGGACTTTGCCGACATGGTTGCCCAAGGCATTAACCAGTTGGGGGAGGTCGGCATAGGCCCCGTTAAGTCAGTAAGCCGCGCAGCTGAGTTGGTCAAGATGGCTCGCAAGCATGGCATGACTTCTATTACCCACACCGGTGGTCCTTCGATCTCCACCTCTCAGAGAATGGGGGCAGAAGAGATCCTTGAAATTGCGCCCGATATTATCGGGCATATCAATGGTGGCTATACCGCATTGGCCCCAAGCCAGATTCGGTGTTTGTGTGAAGGCTGTCTGGGTGCCTTGGAAATCGTACATAACGGGAACGAGTTCGCGGCAGTGACCACTTTGAATTACGCACGAGAAATGAACCAACTTGATCGGATCGTGATTGGAACAGATTCTCCTGCTGGCTGCGGCGTCCCCGCACTTGGCATGCTCAGAGCAATTGCCTTGCTCAGTAGTTTCGGTGATGTGCCTCCGGAAAAGGCCGTCTGCTTCGCAACAGGCAACACTGCAAAGGTGCGGAAGTTGAACCGCGGGATTCTGAGCGTCGGAAGAGAAGCCGATATTCTGATCGCCTGCGGCCCTCTCGGTGGAGCAGAGCCCAGCGTACTGGGCAGCTTCAGTAGCGGTGATCTTCCGAGCATCACCTCGGTTCTGATTGATGGGCGCTTGGTAGTGAGACAATCCAAGAACTCCCCACCGCCATCCGTCACACCTGAAATAACACTCCGCGCCTAATAAAAGCGTCCTGAGAGGGACGCCGTCTTGAGAACGCCTACATGCATAGAATCCTGCCTGAAATCACGCGCAGAGGACCTACCGTACTCGCATCCGGTTGCGCGATTGGATTGGCTGTCCCTTATCTTGCTGACTTGGCGAGACCGTTGCTGCCCGTCATGGTGTTCATATTTGTTCTGGGCACTCTCTTACGCATCAATAACGCTGAAGTAATCAAAGCGGCAAGAAACTTTAAGATATCGCTGATCTTTCCAGCCTTGATGGTGGTTGTTTGCCCTTATTTTTTCGGAATGGTTTCGCTCTACCTCAGCGGTAATCAGGAGCTGTCCCTTGCTATAGCCATTGCCGTTGCCGCACCGCCGGCCAGTGGAAATGCAGCGGTAGCGAGAATGCTGGGGCTTGATCCTTCCATGTCGTTGGTGACCGCGCTCTGCTCAATGGCAATTATCCCTGTCACCGCTCCGCTGATACTCCACGTATTTGCAGACGGTCTTGCACTCTCCATGGACCCTATTGATCTGGCCATCAGGCTGCTCATATTAATAGGCGGCGCCGAAGGGGCTGCAATATTGATACGTCGCTTTTCACAAACGTTTGTTGCCACACACGGTATGGCTGTCGACGGTATTGTCGTTATTGCTCTTTTCCTCTTTGCAATAGGGACGATGGCGGGACTGCAAAAAATTATCCTGGATGAGCCCTCGCTGGCCATTTCAATGATAGCCATTGCCTACGGTATAAATATTTGTCTGCAACTGCTCATGGGCTTTTTATACCCTGGGTCACTGATATTGAAGTTCACGATGGCACTCAACGGCGGCAATAGAAATGTTGGACTATTATGGTCAGCTCTTGGCGTCAGCCTATCCCCAACCATGGCGTTGTATTTCGCGTGCTGCCAGCTGCCTATCCATACCATGCCGAAAATATTGCAATTTGTTTTACCTAAAATTGAGATTTTTTTGAACAGGCTAGTTTTAAGCAAGAGTCGAAACTGAGTGGCCACCGTCTGGAGCTTCATAAAAAATGATACTGACAGAAGAAAATATTAGGCAGATCGCCGAAGGCTCTTCATTGGAGTCAAAGGCCTGCTCGTGTATTCAAGGCTTATCGCAGGGCTGGGAGACGTTGCCCAAAGCACTGGAGTTAAGCACTCTCTTGCGCTTCATAGGCCAAATCAATGTTGATAATGAGGAAGACCTCACCCTTGATGAGTACCACCCGAACGGTACCCACTTCTGGTCCGAAGACGCTCCTGTCTACTTTGAATTTTTCCCCTACAACATTTCAAGCATTTGGGGCTGCACGCAGTGCTCGCGAGCGTTCCTGAGATTTACGGAAGCAGGCGCCTATCACTCCGAACAACGTATCCGTATTTTGCGTTCGCCTCTCATCAGCATTTCATAGACCTTCGGCCCTATGCCTAGTGTGAAATGATCAGGTCCTTTATTGGGCGACGCCAGCACTCCTCAATCCTTGCGCCATCCGAACGATATCCAAATGCGATAACTATTGGGAACACAGAGGCTCGAGGCAGGTTTAGAATCGCAGCGATTTTTTGCGCAGAAAAGCCCTCCATTGGGCATGAGCCAATCCCTTTCGCCGACGCTCCAAGCATCAAGGTTTGCGCCGCAAAAATCGCATTGCGTGCCGCCCAATGCCGACTGCCAGTGCTCCCAACCGGGAGCAGGGACAGCGTGGGGCGAATCAATGCCGCAATATAAAGAAGCGGTGACCAGAAGGCTGACGATCCGACCCCGAGAATCTTCTGAAACTTGCCGATTTGGCTGCGGCGGTAGACTTTCGATTTCGGCTTAAGTGTGCAAGAGGCTTCAACATGCTCAGGTTGCGCTATTGCGGTTTGCTTTCCGAGTGCGGGACTTGCCACAACGACAACAAGGTCTGTCGCCGATGCCGCCGCCTTCTGCCCATTACATGCCTGTGCAATGCGTGCTTTTAAGGTGGGGTCTTTAATCCAGTGCAGTTCATAGGGCTGCAAATTTCCACTTGAAGGGGCGAACGCTGCTTCACCAAGTAATGCAAAGAACTCCTCCTCCGGAATCGAGGTCGAGTCAAACTCACGAATGGCTCTGCAAAAGCGATTCGCGGATTGGAAGCCAGCCCAGGATTGTGCTTGATCGTGTGCTTTCATAAGTCGAATCTTCCGGTCCAGTGAGAAAAACATCAGGCGCGTCTGCAACGCGAGCGGCAATCATTGAGAACAGGTGGAATCGCATTAGCGACAACAGCTATTGGCTGCACTTAGCCCTGCTTGTACGAGGTAACCCTCTAACGTCCCGACCTCGTCATTCGTGACGATGGCACCGATGTAGCCAACAGGGCGCACTAACACCCAATCGCCGATGGCGGGTTCGTAAGCGTCATAAAAGTGTCCTTGATCATCAAAGAGGTCGCCGCGTGGGCCGAAGGTATGGATATGCAGTCCTGGACGAGGTTGCACTAACCCATGCTCCAGCCCGTAGCCCAGCAATGTCCAATGTGTTCCTTTGTATAAGTTGAACAGCCGCGTCGAGAGGCCGGCTGCACCCCGGATCGGCGGATCGGGGGCGCGGGCGCCCGCTGACAAACGGCCACTTCGGTCTGGTTTTTCAAGCGCGAGCGTGGCTTCGCGGTAGCCGATATCGAGTTGATGCACCTCGCGGCCACGACGCCTATCGCCTTGTTTCATGGACTCAAAAAGTTGCGCCGCCAGACCGAGCATCGACGCAGCGACCGGCCGTCTTTCCTCTTCATAGCTATTAAGTAGCGTTTCGGGCGCCCCCTTGATGACCGCCGACAGCTTCCAACCGAGGTTATAGGCATCCTGAATGCTGGTATTGAGGCCTTGGCCACCGGTCGGAGGATGAATATGAGCAGCATCCCCAACGAGAAAAATTTGGCCGACGCGATAGTGATCGGCCAGTCGAGCGCTCATGGTGTAGGCCGATGACCACAACACGGAGTGGATACAAATATCGTCACGGCCGGCGCGTTCCGTCATCAGGGCAGTCAGCCCTTCAGCGCAAAGATCAATGTCGCCGTCGAGCGGGATCGGGCCCTGTATCTGAAACAGCTCGGTCCCGGCAAATGGGCACAGTGATATCTGTCTTGTCATGTCGCTATCACCGAAGCGATGCCAGTAGTCACGTGACAGACCTGTTATCAAAGCATCGGTCACTAAAGCGCGAACCCCGAGGGTCTTACCCGGAAAGTCGACATTGAGCGTATGGCGCACAAAGCTACGGCCGCCATCGGCGCCCACTAGCCAACGAGCTCACAACCAAACTCAGGCCAGTGCCCCAGTTCAAGCAATCGTTCTCGCATCACACTTTCGGTAAGAAATTGCGGCACCATAAGCGGCAGGTGGTGACCTGGACAGTGACAAACCATTCGTCGGGCAGGTGGTTTGTGGGCGCTTGGTCCAGTAATGACCAACTAGTCTGGAAACTACAGGTGGTCGATATTTTCGAGGCAGAACGGGAGTTGCCGGTATCGACCTATTTGAAAAGGGGCGAACAAATGACTGATCCGTATATCGAAGACGATGGGGCTGAATTTCCTATCAATAATTGCGTGCAGTGCGGCCAGACAGAATATGTGGCGAGTTTTGGTGAAGATCAGGTAAAGACCGACAAGATTAAATTGGCTGCGCTCAGAGGACCGAAAGCGAAATTTTTACCTAAGGTGGCAGCGTCCTCCAGGAAGTAGCCGACTAGAAAGCAGCCCCGCCGTTGAGCGGGGTTTTTCATTTTGGGTAGGTTGATCCCCGCGATATTTCCTAAAGGCATGCAGCTATTTTTGCGTGTTTTCTTTCACAAACTTTTCACACGGCGCTACGTAGTCTCAGCTCATCCGTTAGAAAGCAATACTCCAGCCCGTTTCCCCAGCGGGCTTTTTTTTGGTGCGCCAGGCATGGCGCGTTGCGCGCAAGCGCAACCAGTTTGGCTGTGGTGGCCACGCTGGTGACTTGGAGGTGCAAGTCCTCTACACACCCGGCAAGGGGAAGTGTTAGCCGAAGGCAAGGGTGTCGCGGGTGACTGCGAATCTGAAGGAAGCCTTAGGCAAAATGCTGGCCTGACGAACAGGAAGCGGATGAGGCGGCGTAGCGGGGTAAGGTGGCCATGATTACCAAAGCCCGATACTTGCACGGAACGCTACGACGTAGATCCGACAGGCATAAGCAGGAAGGTCGCGCGAATTACCCTGGGAGATCTGCACGTTTGCCATTGTGCTACCGAGCGTCGTGAGGCGACGGGATGAGCGTGCAGAAGTCAGCCGAGGCCGTAGTAAGTGACGAATAACCCCGTCACCAAGGGCTGAACAGGTTATGCCGCCAGTAGGCGTCAGAGTCTCGTCGAATGTCGAAAAGCAGAAATTTCTCCGAGGGAGAACTGTGACCCCAAGTTCCGGACAGAATCCGCGGGCGACGGCTGGCAGTGCGCAGGCATCGGCGGCGTCTGTGGCGTGGACGAACGCGGAGCCGGACACGCTGATGGAGCGGGTGCTTGCACCGGCAAATCTCAAGCGTGCGTATCAACGCGTGGTCAGCAACAAGGGTGCGCCGGGTGCCGATGGCATGACGGTCGACCAATTGGCTGACTATGTGAATCAGTATTGGCCGACCCTCAAGGTGCGGCTGCTGGCCGGCGAGTATCACCCGCAAGGTGTGCGCGCCGTCGAAATCCCAAAACCCAAAGGCGGAACCCGTCAGTTGGGTATCCCCAATGTGATGGATCGCCTGATCCAGCAGGCTCTGCTGCAACAGCTCACGCCAATCTTCGACCCTCTGTTCTCGGACTACAGCTACGGCTTTCGTCCAAACAGAAGCGCTCACCACGCCATCGAAACAGCCCGTGCCCATGTGGCGGCGGGCCACCGCTGGTGTGTGGAGCTTGATCTTGAGAAGTTCTTTGATCGGGTCAACCACGATGTATTGATGGCTTATGTAGAGCGTCAAATCGAAGACAAGCGTGTGCTCAGGCTCATTCGCCGTTACCTCGAGGCCGGCGTGATGTCAGGCGGTATCGCCAGTCGACGGCAGGAAGGGACGCCGCAAGGCGGCCCGCTCTCGCCGTTGCTGTCGAACATCCTGCTCAACGAACTCGATCGCGAGCTGGAACGGCGGGGTCATTGCTTCGTGCGCTACGCCGATGATGCGAACATTTATGTGCGCAGTCGTCGTGCTGGGGCGCGAGTGATGGCCAGTGTTGAGCGTTTCCTGAACCTGCGTCTGAAACTGACGCTGAATCGGGAAAAGAGCCGTGTGGTACGGCCTTGGGCCTGTGACTATCTGGGTTATGGGATGAGCTGGCATCAACAGCCGAGGCTAAGAGTGGCGACGATGAGTCTGGGTCGTTTACGCGACCGACTCAGAGACCTGCTGCGCGGAGCGCGGGGCCACAAGATGGCGAACGTCATCGAGCGGATAAACCCCGTACTACGCGGTTGGGCTGGCTACTTCAAGCTGAGTCAGAGCAAGCGGCCCCTTGAGGAACTGGACGGCTGGGTGCGGCATAAACTTCGCTGCATCATCTGGCGTCAATGGAAGCAGCCCTCTACGAGGGCGCGCAACTTGATGCGCTTAGGACTCAGCGAAGCGCGTGCCTGCAAATCAGCGTTCAACGGTCGAGGTCCATGGTGGAGCTCGGGAGCGCCACATATGAATCAGGCGCTGCCGAAGAAACTGTGGGATGGACTCGGGCTGGTCTCGATACTGGATACGATAAACCGGCTTAGCCGTATAACCTGAACCGCCGTATACGGAACCGTATGTACGGTGGTGTGAGAGGACGGCGGCTGTGAAGCCGCCTCCTACTCGAATCCTGTTATAAAACCTTTTCCATAATCGCTGTCCAATTGTCGCCAATAGCGCGAAGAGCCCATTTTTCTGGACTTCGCCTGCTCTAATGCATTCAATTTGTACCATTTGCTGTCCCCCCCTTTTTGAGGTTCTCGTTATGCGTTTAACACTGCCAGCTTTGGTTTTTGGGCTTTTGATTGCTCAAGGTGCAATGGCCGCGGGCGACGGTACTGCTGCGCTCGGTGGTGGTCTGGGTGGCGCTTTGGGCAATGTGGTCGGTCAGAAAATGGGCGGCAGCACCGGAGCAGCGATTGGTGCTGGCGTAGCGGGTGCAGCAGGCAGTGCCGTTGCGGCACGTAAAGGCAGCCGGACCAAAGCAGCCATTGGCGGCGGTGTCGGCGCGGCGGGCGGCTCTGTTATCGGTAACAGCCTTGGGGGCAGGAACGGTGCCACCCTCGGCGCGGGCCTGGGCGGAGCAGCTGGCGGCGCAGTCGGCAGCAATCTGGGTAAGGGCAACTGAATCACTGACTCTGATCCATCTGCGTAAAAAAACCTGGCTTAGCGCCGGGTTTTTCGTTTTTGGGAATAGGACGTCCGGAACGTTTGCTCATGGTCCGCCTCGAACGTCATACACACATCCTGAATGTTGCGAGGCATGCCATGACACCCGAAACCGAAGGCAATGAAGAAAAGGGCCCGAGTGGTCTGCCGTTTATCAACGATCCCGGCAACGAAGACCCCGGTTCGCTGATGGATGATGCAACGGTCCCGCTCAACGATGCCGACGATGCACGTGATCCGGATGAAGCTGAGTCTGAAGATGAAGAGTGAACACCGTCAGATCAATCGTTTTTTGGTTTGACGATCGTGTTACTCCGCTGGATTCAGACTATATCCATACCCGTTCAGCCCACCCGCCAAGCTCATTGGGACTTGTGTCAGATACCTTCCGATATCCGGGTTGTAGTAACGATGTTCGTTGCAGTGCAAACCGGTCTCGTTATCGAAGTACTGCCCCTGAAACCGCAGCGGCTGCTCAAAAAACTGGTGGGTATCGCGATTGAGGCGAGTTAGTCGGCCATAAACTGTGTATTGAGCCGCCCAAACAATTACCCCGCTTGAGTCGGTCAGCTCTTGTGGCATACCGAGGTGGTCAAGTTGGTAGTAGAACGTGCTTGCCGGGTGTGGGCCTTTGCTGTCGAGCATGGCCAAAGGGCGCAAGGTGTCTGGTTCGTAGATGTAGCTGCGGCAATGGTCGTTACTGCTTTCGATAACGAGATGATTACCTTGCCAGAAAAACCGGGTGGTTTTGTTATCGACGGTTTTGCTGATGCGACGGCCGAGGGCGTCGTATCGGTAGTGCGCCGTTCGGCCGTTTGGCAGGGTGACATTGATCAGCCGATGCTGGCAGTCATAGTGGTACTGGGTGACGAGTTTGTGAGCCGTGTCGCGGCGTTCGCGTATCAGGTTGCCGTAGGCGTCGTAGTCATAGTGACGGCCGCCTTGCATCAGCAGGCGATTCCCTTTAACGGTTGCCGAACCGTGACGATTTAACATCAACAGGTTACCTGCCGGGTCGTGGGCGAAGTTTTCCGGTAGATGATCTCGGGAGTCGCGAGCGCAGATCAGTCGGTTGAGCACGTCATGTTGATAGCTGCGCTGGCCGTGGCGGGTGTCCGTAATGTTATCGAGATTGCCGATTTGGCTGTAGGAATAATCTCGTCGAAACAGGGTGTCCATTGCTTGGCCTACGACGTGAGTTTTTAAGCGGCACTGATCGTCGTAGGTGTATTCGCTCAGTAGTACACCTTGCTGCCGTGTTTGTTCGCGGCCGCTGATGAACGTATGCGAGGTCAGTCTTGCACCGTTTAGATCGATAGCTGTTAGCGCACCGCCGGTGGCGTGGTGGTAGTCGAGCTTGCTGTTGTCCGGTAGGCGCAAGTGCTTCAGTTGGCCGCAAGCGTCGTATTCATACCGCAAGGTGTCCTCACCCTGATGTTCTGCGATCAACCGATCCTGTTGGTCGTATTCGAACGCCAGCGGATGATCCAGGTTGTTATCAATGCCAGCCAGACGACCGAGGTTGTCGTAGTGATAGATGACCTTGGTGTTGTCCGACAGTGTCTCGACCTGCAATTGCCCGGACGTGTCCCGCAGATAAGCGGTGATCCGTTGCGAGCCGTCGTTCCCGAATTCGGTTTTTTCCAGCACGTGGCCGTTGAGGTCGTAGGTGTACACAATGCGATGGCCGTCGAACCGGGTTTCCTGTCGGATTAATCCGTTCGGTGTGTAGTCCAACTGATATTGATCACCGGACTCGTTTTCTATTTCCGTCAGCAGCAGCTTTGCGTTGTTGTGTCGATAACGCACTTGTGTGCCATCAGGATTGATTTTCCGGCAGATCACGTGTAAGTCGTCGGCGTATTCGTAGCGGGTGACACGTCCCAGTTCATCCTGTTCGGCAGTAATCTTGCCGTAGGCGTTGTAGCTGAAGGTCCGTGTGGCGTCCGTCGGACGTATTGCCTGGGTCAGTCGACCAACAGCGTCCCATTGGTAACGGGTCACGGAGCCGTATTCGTCCTGACGGGTTATGCGTCGGCCCAAAACATCGTAGGTAAAATTTCGTCGACTGCGGTCCGGTAAGGTCTGTTCGATCAGTTGGCCCAATTCGCTCCAGACGAAGGAGCAGTCGCTTGTGTCCGGATAGCGAATAGATACCAACTGACCCTTTGCGTCGTATTGATAGTGGGTGACATGCCCGTCAGGATCGGTCGCTTCAGTCACGTCACCTTGAGCGTTACGGCGAGTCTTCCAATGTGCTTGTTGGCGATGGCAATCATGAAGGAAACCGTTGCGATACTCGTAGGAGGTCGACTCGCCTTTGGGTGGGATCACCTCAGTCAGTCGTCCGAACTCGTCATATCGATAGCGGGTTATTGCCCCGAGCGGATTTTGCTCGGCGATCAACAGACCCTCGTCGTTGTAATCCTTCAGATATTTACCACCATCCGGCGCGACCCTTCGTATCAGTCGTCCCTGATCATTGTGGACGTACACTTCTTCGCTACCGTCGACGTTTTGGACCGTAACGCCACCCGCGTCATCCCAGACGTACCGTCTGTCCATCTGCGAAAACGATGCCCAATGTCGCACGCACCGTGAGGCTTTACCGCGGTATTGCCACTCCCAGAAGTGACTCGCCCCACCCGCCAATTGCCGCTGGAGAATAACGTGCTGGTCGTCGTAGTCGTACCGTTCGCTTTCGCCGGCAGCATTGGTGGCTTCGACCAAACGGTGGCGCGCGTCATAGCTGTAGGAAACGAGTGTCTGAACTGTACGCCATGGCGCGGCCAACGCCCCGGTAGACCTAAGCGTCTGATATTCAATGGCAACGATGTGGCGCCGCTCGTAGCGCAACAGTAGTGACCGACCAGCGCCGTTGTCGAGTCGTTGAATACGACCCTGTGCGTCGCGCGCGATGTGCAAGCGGTTATCGTAGGCATCACAGATCCGCGCCAGTTGCCCATTCTGAAAGTAATAAATCCGGGTTGCGTCGCCTGTCACCACAAGGATCAATTCCTGTGGTTCATCCCCCAAATAAAGCGTTGCGCGCGCGTGACCGTCAGGAGTTGCCGGACGTTTGACGCTCGGTAGCGCAAACGTCGTACAACGGTTTTCGTGGTCCGTCCAGACCACCTGTTCACTGTCCTGCTCCAGTCGATGAGCAAGGGAGTGACTCCAGCCCCAGCCTAATCCGCAATCGATTTTCACTGCGCTGCTGCGATAGAGCCGGGTAAAGGCAAGCGGTAGCAAACCATCGAGCACGCCGTCCGTCAGTTTGAGCTGTTCTTCGCCGGAGACCATCGATAAAGAGCAGCCGTGTAGGCAGGTCAATGACTCGCCATAGGGGCTACTACCAGCGAGCGGGTGCGGGTGCGCGGGTGTCCGGTCATAACGACTGAAATCAGTTTGTGTGCTGAGCCCGCCCCATCGTAAGCGGGCCTCGAAATCTTCAAGAGGACGTCTCGGCGCACTGATGAGCGCTTCGGCGTCGCGTGAGGCTGGATTCATGGCGGCGATCACCCGCAGGGCGATGCTGTTGTTCAAGGCTTGGAGCCTATTGGGATCGAACATTCCCACTCCCTCGCGCGGATCAAATAGAACGCGAGACTTTGCGGGGAATCAAGCGAGAAAAAAATCGGGAAAGGCGGTGTTTGTTGTAGGGGGAATCGCTAAATCACGGCAAATACCTGAAAGTAGGTTTTTGCGGTCATCTGGTATTGCCCGTTGCCCTGGGTTAACCGCGCTCGCTATGCTGCTGAACCCTTTAATCAATCCGGGAGCTGGCTGCACCTGAGCCGCCTGGCCTGTCATTAAAAACGGATCCGATGTGATGAATGCACCGCGTAATGAGTTCGGCCCAATCAAGGCCGTGATTTTCGATATGGACGGCTTGCTGCTGGACACGGAGGGCATTTACACCGAGGTCACCTCGATCATCGCCGAGCGCTATGGCCGGATTTTCGACTGGAGTGTCAAACAGAACATCATCGGCCGTGGCGCGGGTGACCTGGCGCGTTACGTGGTCGAGGCGCTTGACCTGCCGATCACTGCCGAAGAGTTTCTGGTGATCCGCGAGCCCTTGATGCGCGAACGTTTCCCTTCGGCGCTGGCAATGCCCGGTGCGCAGGAACTGGTTCGGCACTTGAAGGCCAACAACATTCCAATAGCGGTAGGCACCAGCTCGTCGCGTCAGTCGTTCGTCCAGAAGACCACTTTGCACCGCGACTGGTTTGCGCTGTTCGATTTTATCGTCACCGCTGATGATCCAGAAGTCGGTGCAGCCAAACCGGCGCCGGATATTTTTCTCACGGCAGCGCGGCGCTTGGGAGTAGCCCCCGAGGATTGCCTGGTATTCGAGGATTCGCCGTTTGGTGTCACGGCAGCGAAAGCGGCGGGGATGACCGCGATTGCGATCCCGGATGCGGCCATGGCTGATGAAAAGTATGCTCACGCCGATGGCATTCTTCGTTCGTTGAAAGCGTTCAAACCGAGTGCCTGTGGCTTGCCAGCGCTCGAGTGGACTTGATGTTTCGCTAAGTCTCGACCCAAAAACGCCGGTCATCTGATCAGGAGGGGCCGGCGTTTTTTTTATGAACGATTGAGCGTAACAGGCGCCTCAGCCACCCTGAGGGCTTACTGCGCAAGCCCAATCATCGGTGCCTTGCCTTGCCATGCTCAGCGCTCAAGAACTTTGCGTCGTCGGCAACGCTCCGAGCAGTAACGCACCTCACCCCAACAACGCGCCCATTTCTTGCGCCAGGCGAATGGTAGTTCGCAGACGGCACAAACTTTGACCGGCAGTTCACTCTTTTTCAAAGTGATTCTCCAGCATCCAGTTTGGCCAAGAGTGCCTGGCCTCGCTGCCAGAGTGCTTGCTGCTTGGCATCAGGCATGCGTTCAAGATTTTTGTAGACCATGCTCATGCGTTGGTTACCGCGCAGCAAGTCACTGTGGCGCATCAGGAAATGCCAGTAGAGCGAATTGAAGGGGCATGCATTGTCCGTGGTGCTTTCACTGACCTTGTATGCACAGTTGCGACAGTAGTCAGACATACGCTTTATGTACTGACCACTGGCGCAGTAAGGTTTTGATCCCAGAAAACCACCATCGGCGTGCATGACCATGCCCAGTGTGTTGGGAAGCTCGACCCAGTCGAAGGCGTCCATGTAGATCGCCAGGTACCAGTTGCATACCTGGCTCGGGGCGATACCGGCGAGCAGGGCAAAGTTACCAGTGACCATCAGTCTTTGGATGTGATGGGCATAGGCATGCTTCAGGCTTTGGCCGATGGCTTGGCGCATGCAGTTCATTTGCGTTTCGCTTGTCCAGTAGAACGCTGGAAGCGGCCTGCTGTTACCGAATAAGTTGCCATCAGCATAGTCAGGCATCTTCAGCCAATACACGCCCCGTACATATTCACGCCAGCCGATCAGTTGGCGGATAAAGCCTTCGGCAGCGTTCAGGGCAATCCTGCCCGACCAATACGCCGCTTCGACATCGCTGCACAGCTGACGCATATCCAGCAGGCCGATATTGAGCGCAGCGCTGATACGAGCATGAAACAGGTAGGGCTCGTCACAAGCCATGGCGTCCTGATAGTCGCCGAAAGCAGCCAGCCCATAATCCAGGAAGTAGTCCCAAAGCGCCTTGGCATCGGCGTGGGTCACTGGGTAGTCGAAGGTGTCCATAGAACCGTAGTGGCTGGCGAAGTGTTTCTCTACCAGCGCTAACACTTCTTGCGTAATCGAGTCTGCGCCAAAGCGTGCCGGGTAGGGCGCAATCACCCCTTTTGGCAACGCTTTGCGGTTTTCTGCATCAAAGTTCCAGGCGCCTCCTACCGGACTTCCGTCGCCATTGATCAAGAGCCCACTCTTGCGCCGCATCTCACGGTAGAAGAACTCCATGCGCAGCTGCTTTTTGCCTTTAGCCCAGGAAGAGAATTCGGCACGAGTGCAGAGAAAGCGGGTGTCGGCATGCCACTCGATCGCAGAGTCACAGTCCTTAAGCGATTGCTCAAGACGCCAGTCACCGCACTCTGTCAGGTGCAGCTCGTCCGGTTGCAGCAGCGACTGCCAGCGCTGTAATTCACTTGGCACCGATCCGGTGTTTTGCGGGTCGTCGAGGGTGACGTACTGCACAGAGACGCCACGTTGCTGCAATGCCTTGGCAAAATGGCGCATGGCACTGAAGATCAGCGTAATTTTTTGCGGATGATGGGGCACATGGCTGGCTTCCTCCATCACCTCGACCAGCAGCACCCTATCCTGCGCGGTGTCCAGCTCCTTCAATGACGCCAGGTCAAAGGACAACTGGTCACCCAAGACCAGGCACAGTCGGCGAATCTTATTCATTAGACAGAGTCCGGTGAAATGGGTACACGTAGCGATCCGCTTAATAGGGCTAAAGGTGCTACTGCTTAGCGCGTTGTCGGCGGGGTCAACATGTTTTGGTTCAGTAATAGAGCAGGGGACTGGTAATGCTCGTTCTTTCAGTGTTGTTTGGTTTTGCTCTCGTTATGACGGTGTTCTTGTTCTTCAAGTGGCGAGGGGCGAGTGTTTGTCGTCAGCGCCGCGCCACTGCGCGCAATGCCTGCATGGGTGGAGAGGACGACAGTCAGTAATCTCGGCTTCAGCCACACCCTGTTGTTGCAGGCATGGCGTTACGGCATGTTGCGTGTGGCGTTAAGTGCGTCGTCCAATCAGTTGCAAAAACTCGTGACGCGTAGCGGACGATTCGCGAAAGGCTCCCAGCATTACTGACGACGTCATCACCGAGTTTTGCTTTTCCACTCCCCTCATCATCATGCACATGTGCTTGGCTTCAATGACCACGGCCACGCCGGCGGCATCGGTGATGTGCTGAATGGCGTCTGCGATTTGCTTTGTAAGGTTTTCCTGTATCTGTAAGCGGCGGGCGAACATATCGACCACTCGGGCAACCTTGGACAGGCCCAGTACCCTTCCGGTGGGGATGTACGCCACATGAGCCTTGCCAATGAACGGCAGCATGTGATGCTCGCACAATGAATACAGCTCAATATCGCGAACGACGACCATTTCATCGTTTTGCGATTCGAACAGCGCGCCGTTGATCACCTCCTCCAGATTCATCGTGTAGCCATTGCATAGGTACTGCATTGCTTTGGCTGCTCGCTTGGGAGTGTCTCGCAGTCCTTCGCGCTCGGGGTTTTCGCCTACACCGACGAGAATTTCACGGTAATGCTCGACTAATGATGAGTTCATTTTGGTTCCTCGCAGCCATGCTGCACTTCATGTGACGCCGACCTTTATCTTAGGGGCGTGCTTGTCACGTAAGGTTTGAAGCAAATAACGCAGGCTCCTGTAGAGCAGCATCTGTGACCCAGACTCTTTGCTGGGCGAACAACCGCGTGAGACTTTTCAGGTCTACTTTGTTTTCAAATCAGGTTGATCGCCTAGCGCCTAGCGCCGGCGCCGGCGCCGGCACTGCACAGCGGTTGCCGCGGCAGCGACGGCTGCCATCAGGATGAGGTAGCCATGCCAAATGCGGGCGTAAACGGCAGAACACGCTATAACCCACTGCAAATAGCGGCCGCATTGCACGCCACGTCAGCGGGGTGGCCCAAATACCCAGACCGGCTGCTCGCCAGCTCCATAGGGTGGCGTCCAGGCCCGTCACCCAGCGGCCATCGGCGAAGCTGGCATGAAGTGACGACTGCATCTGCTCGTGCGTGAACCCCAGCGCCTTGGCGTCAAACTCATCGATGCTGATGTCAACAAACAGCAGTCGCGCCTGCGTAGCGCGTCGGCGCAGGATTTTGATTTCTCGAGCACAGAGCGGGCATTCACCGTCAAAGTAAAGCGTCAGGGGCCACGGCTCTATATTGTACATGTGCGCATACCTTGTATAGGTTTTGTATAAGATATGCTGAAAAAAACCGACTGACAATGGCCGCTATTCTTTTACCGTGATATCGGTCGTCATGCCCTATCCCTTGGGTGGTTCGCCAGTGCCACGAGGGGGGGCCGGCCATTTCAATTAGGGCGTTGGGGCAGGGTTATCGAACAGGGTCTCGATTGCGCGCACTTTTCCTTCGCCGATGGCATCGCATCAGGCGCCTTAAGCGCGTGCGCCGGACGAGTTAAACCGTCTACGAACCTGGTGGATGTGTCGGTGAAGGCGAGTGCGCTCCAACGCTCATTTCGACAGCGCGTGGGGGCGCCGAATTGGCAACGCTGAAAGATCGATGAAGAACGCCTTGCCCGAGGATTTACAGGGTGCAAGGCGTTTGCTGTGTCGGGCCGGGTCTGGAGCGTCGTCCCGTGGCTTGTTGAATGGGCGGGCGCGCGCTGAACTCAGCGCCCAAACCGCCCCGGCCAGCCAATGATGGTTTTGGGCCGCGGGGTCGCGTAAGTACGCACTTTGGAGGTCGATAATCCCAACCTTACCAGCGATTCAGCAAGGGTTACCGCCGCCGTGACACCATCCACCACCGGTACGCCCGTGCGTTGACGGATCTGCTCATCCAGCCCAGCCATGCCGCCGCAACCCAGGCAAATCACCTCGGCCTTGTCCTCAAGCACCGCTAATTCCGCCTGCCGAACGATTGCCTCCAGGGCACGTTGTGGATCGGACTCCAGTTCCAAAACGGCAAGACCGCTGGCACGCACCGACGCGCAACGGTCCCAAAGCCCTGACAACTTCAACCGATCTTCGATCAGCGGCACGGTGCGGTCTAGGGTGGTGACGACTGAGTAGGCGTGGCCAAGGAACATTGCGGTACTGGCCGCAGCGTCGGTGATGTCGACTACTGGCACGTTGAGCAGCTCTTGCAAGCCTTCGCGGCCATGTTCGCCGTAGCCGGCCTGAATGACGGCATCAAAAGGCTGGTCGTAGGACATGACCCGGTCCATGACGGCGATGGCCGCCAGGTAACTTTCAAAATTGCCTTCCACCGACTCTGCCCCGAAAAACGGCGTCAGGCCGATGATTTCTGTGCCGGGCGCGGCCACGGACTGAGCCTGGCGGGCGATGGCTTGGGTGATGGATTCGGTGGTGTTGACGTTGACCACGAGAATTCGCATGGGAAGTCCTTATAACGGGGTGGTTCTGCGACCTGCAGGTGCCGGGGCGCGTGGGATTAGTGGGATTAGTGGCTGACGTTATCGACCGCGATGGCTTCACCGCTGACATCGGCGTAGTAGGGTTGCCGTTTGGCGATGACCAGGTAAAGCATCCCTGCAATCGCGGCGCCAACCAGCCAAGAGAACGGTGAAACGCTGTGAAAACCTGGTGCCAGCGCCAGGACAATGGCGATTAATGCGGCGGGAATGAACGCTGCAACCGCACGTAAATTGATCCCGCTGCTGTAGTAGTAAGCCCCGGTTGGGTCTTCGCTGTACAACTGCGGCACGTTGACCCGACCTTTCCGGATAAGCCAATAGTCGACCATGATGACCCCGTACAACGGGCCGAGCAGGGCGCCGAGTCCGGACAGGAAGTACACAATCACCAGCGGGCTGTTGTAGAGATTCCACGGCAAGATCAGCACTGCGATGGTGGCGCTGATCAACCCGGCGCGGCGGAACGTCAGGTATTTGGGCGCCAGATTGCTGAGTACGAAGGCCGGCGCGACGAAGTTGGCCATGATATTCACCGCCACGGTGACGATGAGGAACGCCAGGCAAGCGAGCACCAGAAAGAAGGTGTTGGGAATTGAGGCAATGATCTCGGTCGGGCTTTCGATGATCCTTCCGTTGATCTGGAATTGCGCACCACACAGCAGGACGGTGATGCTGGCGAACACCAGAATATTCACCGGAAGGCCCCAGAAATTGCCGACTTTGATGGTTTTACGGCAGGGTGAGGACCGGGCAAAATCGCAAAAATTGAGGATCAACGTGCCGTAAATCGCCAGCCAGAGCGCACCTCCAGCAAAGATGTTGCGCCACATCTCGGCACCGGTCAGCGGTTCGCGGATCGACCAGGCGATGGTCGCGTTGGCCTGAAAGTACATCCATCCGGCCAGCGAGGCGACGGTCAGCAGAATCACCGGTCCGGCAAACGCTTCGTAGCGCCGCACCATCTCCATGCCGTAGGCCAGAATCGCTAACTGTATGAACCAGATCGTCACGAAACACGCCCAGCCCAGGCTCGACAGCCCGAGTATCAAGTCGTGATCGTAATCGGCGAAGCCGGGATGGACCGCAGTCAGCAGTACGCGAAAAACCACCGAGGCCAGGTACGTCTGAATGCCAAACCAGGCGATGGCGATAACGGCGCGGATCAGTGCAGGAATTTGCGCGCCGTGAATGCCGAAACTGATCCGGCTGATGACCGGAAACGGCACACCGGTCTTCTGGCCCATGTAGCCGGACAGGTTCATGAAACAATACACCAGCGCAGCGCCGATCCCGAGAGACAAGAGAATCTGCCAGCCGCCCAGCCCTAGTGCGTACAGGCCGATGGCGAATGAGTAGTTGGCGATGTTGTGTACATCGTTGGTCCACAAGGCAAAGATGCTGTAACGACCCCAGCGCCGACCTTCGGCTTTGGTGGGTGCAAGGTCCTTGTTGTGCAAACGCGGGCTGAGTACCACCGGGGCTTGATAGGTTTGATCATGAGCGTTGGCAACAGGGAGGGAGGAGGGCAGATCCAGCGCGAGGGTGTTATGGGAGAGGCTAGTACGCATTCCGGCAGGCTCCTGATGTTCAAGCGCCGCGATGACTGTGCTTGAGCGTGGGCTCGACAAATCTTCGTCGCGGGTGGCAAACATCATTAATTACGGGGCATCTGCAGCCTGTACGGGATAGGGCGCTTCAGGCTTGCGGATCTAAAGTGTGTGTATGTTTTGTATTTATTGTATACAAAGCAATGATTCACTTAAGCCAGATATGTGCCACTCCAGAGTCTATAGATTTAACTGTTAATTTCATTTTGTTATGTGTTGTTCATAACTAACTGAAAATAAAACAATATAAATTGACTGATTGAACAAGTATTTATTTTTAGGTGGGATGCGCGAGAGGGTGCAACTGAGGCGGTAAGGTGTTGAAGATGTAACTTTTTGGGGCGACTTAAATAAAAATGCACACATAAACGGCACTTATGGTGACATTTGTGTGTACACATTTTTGAGGCTGAACGTTAATCCTTGTGGGCGCGAGCCCGTTTGCTCCCACAAGGATTCTCTCTACGGCTGAAGGTTAGGCCTTGGATGTGCTGATGATATTGCCAGCATGCAACCCGCATTCTTTCTGAGTCGCTTCTTCCCACCACCAGCGACCTTCACGTTCGTGCTGGTTCGGCAGCACTGCGCGGGTACATGGCTCGCAGCCGATGCTAATGAATCCGCGTTCGTGCAGGTTGTTGTAAGGCAGCTCCAGCATGCGGATGTAACCCCAGATCTCTTCACTGGTCATCTGCGCCAGAGGATTGAACTTGTACAAAGTGCGCTCAGGTGTGGAGAACGCGCTGTCAATTTCCATAACGGCAACCGCGCTGCGGGTGCCGGGGCTCTGATCCCGGCGCTGGCCGGTGGCCCAAGCCGTCACGGCGGACAGTTTGCGCCGCAGTGGCTCGATTTTACGGATGCCGCAGCATTCGCCATGGCCGTCCTTGTAGAAGCTGAACAGGCCTTTTTCCTTCACGAATGGCTCAAGTTTCGTGTAGTCCGGCGACACCAGTTCGATATCAATCTTGTAGTGCTCGCGCACCTGATCGATAAAGCGGTAGGTCTCGGGGTGCAGGCGACCCGTGTCGAGGCTGAACACTTTGACGTTCTTGTTCAGCTTCCAGGCCATGTCCACCAGCACGACGTCTTCGGCGCCGCTGAATGATATCCAGAGGTCATCGCCGAACTCGGCAAAGGCGAGTTTCAGGATGTCCTGGGCGGATTTGTTGGCATAGGTCGTGGCGAGTTCCACGACGTCGAACGATGGGCTCATCAGGGCGGCTTCCTACAGGTCAGTGGCGCTGGGCGCTCTATATGGCTGCGATGGTAACAAAAACATACAACCACTGGCGCGCCCTCTGCGTTGCGCACGTCCAGCCGAGCCGATAGAGTCCGGCAGTCCTTTTGCTCGCTAGACTCAATAAACATTACAAATCGGAGTGTCTTGTGGAAATTGCTTGTCTGGATCTTGAAGGTGTTCTGGTCCCGGAAATCTGGATCGCCTTCGCCGAAAAAACCGGGATCGACTCCCTCAAGGCCACTACCCGGGACATTCCCGACTACGACGTGCTGATGAAGCAGCGTCTGCGGATCCTTGATGAGCAGGGTTTGAAACTCTCTGACATTCAGGAGGTGATCGCCACACTCAAGCCGCTGGACGGTGCCGTCGAGTTCGTCGACTGGCTGCGTGAGCGGTTCCAGGTGGTGATTCTGTCGGACACGTTCTACGAATTTTCCCAGCCGTTGATGCGTCAACTGGGCTTCCCCACGTTGCTTTGCCATCGGCTGGTGACGGATGACGCCGGTCGAGTGACGAGCTATCAGTTGCGTCAGAAAGATCCCAAACGTCAGTCGGTATTGGCCTTCAAGAGTCTTTACTACCGAGTGATTGCCGCCGGTGATTCCTACAACGACACCACGATGCTCGGCGAGGCGGATGCCGGGATTCTCTTCCATGCGCCGGACAATGTGATTCGCGAGTTCCCGCAGTTCCCAGCGGTGCATACCTTTGCAGAGTTGAAGCAGGAATTCATCAAGGCCTCGAATCGGGCGTTGAGTTTGTAATCGTCTGGTCGGACGCCATCGCGGGCGAGCCTGCTCTCAAGGGAAATCAACGAACCCTGTGGGGGCGGGCTTACCCGCGACACTTTTAAAGACTCATCAAGGTGTCGAGCAACACCTTCACTTTGGTAATCGATTCCTGATACTCGGACTGCCACTCTGAGTCAGCGACGATCCCGCCGCCGCCCCAACAACACACTTGTCCGTCTTTCACCAATAAGCTGCGAATGGCGATGGAACTGTCCATCTCGCCGCGCACGTCCAAGTACAGCAACGAACCGCAATACAGCCCACGCCGCGTGGGCTCCAGCTCATCGATGATTTGCATCGCGCGAATTTTCGGTGCGCCGGTGATCGAACCGCCAGGAAAGCTGCCGGCGATCAGGTCCAGTGCATCCTTGTCGCTGGCCAATTCACCGGTGACGCTGCTCACCAGGTGATGCACGTTCGGATAACTCTCCAGGCTGAACAACTCCGGCACCCGCACCGAGCCGATACGGCAGGTACGGCCAAGGTCGTTGCGCAGCAAGTCGACGATCATCAGGTTTTCCGCACGGTCCTTGGGGCTGGCCAGCAGCTCGGCGGCGTTTGCGGCATCCTCCGCAGCCGTCAGGCCCCGAGGGCGGGTGCCTTTGATCGGCCGGGTTTCCACTTGGCGTTCGCTGACTTTGACGAAGCGCTCTGGCGACAGGCTCAACACTGCTCCACCCTCGGGCAGACTCTGGAAGCCGGAAAACGGCGTGGGGCACGCTGCTCGCAGCGCGCAATACGCAGCCCACGGGTCGCCCAGGCATTGCGCACGGAAACGCTGGGCGAAGTTGACTTGATAACAGTCGCCGGCCTGAATGTAGTGCTGGATACGCTCAAGCGCCTGGCGATATTGATCGGCGCTGAGGTCCGCCTTCATCGATGCCTTCAGCGTGAACGGCTCGACCGGTTCTGACGCCGGCTGGCTGAACAGCACGATTAAACGCTGCCGTTCGTTTTCGGACAGCGTTGGATGGAACACCAACTGACTGGTCCGTCGTTGGTGATCGCTGATCATCGCCCAGCCATACAAACCGAACCGCGCATCCGGCAAATGCAGATCGTCCTGTGCCTGGCTCGGCAGGTGCTCCAGATGACGACCGAAGTCGTAACTCAGGTATCCGATCAGGCCGCCAGCGAAGGGCAGCTCATTCGGGACCGATGCTTCGCCTAGCTGTCTCAGGTTGTTCCGTAGTCGTTGCAGGAAATCGGCACCGCTTTCATCTGAGCGCACGGCCAGTTGCTCCAGCGGCCAGGCACTGAGCAAATCAAAGCGCCCGCGATCAGCAGTCGGTCGGCCACTGTCGAGTAGCACGCTGCCTGGGGCATGACGAATTGCCGCGAAGTATTCGGCGGGGTTGGCGTGATAGGGGAGCGGGTGTACGGAGCAGGTCAACATGGGCGGGGCAGGTCAGCCATTGGCGCGGGGTGGCGATTGTAGTCCTCTGCTGGATTTGCTCCTAGAGGGGATGTCGGGGATTGGCAGGTTGCTGACCATTCGCTCCTACGCTCCGCGTGGGAAGGCATCCGGTGACGCTCTGCGTTATAGGCGGACGCAGAGCGTGGGAACGATCATCGACAAAGGATCAACCCTCAACCGGCGCAATATGCCCAAACATCTCCTGAACAAACGCCACGCGTTCCTGCGCGGTCTCGGTGATCCCGCGTGCTTGCAATGCTTCAAGCCGAGCCTCGACCGCATGAGTGCGCAGGGTCAGGCCGCAATCGTTGGCGATTTGAATGTTCAGCCCCGGCCGGGCATTGAGCTCAAGAATCAGCGGCCCTTTTTCTTGGTCGAGCACCATGTCCACGCCGATATAACCCAAACCACACAGCTCGTAGCAGCCCGCGGCGAGCTTCATGAAGCCGTCCCAATAGGGCAGTTGCACGCCATCCACCGCGTTGGTGGTGTCCGGGTGTTTACTGATGATGTTGTTCAGCCAGGTACCGCGCAGAGTCAGGCCGGTTGCCAGGTCGACACCGACGCCAATGGCCCCTTGGTGCAGGTTAGCCTTGCCGCCTGATTGCCGGGTCGGCAGGCGTAGCATGGCCATCACCGGGTAGCCCATCAAGACGATGATGCGAATGTCCGGTACGCCTTCGTAGCTGATGCTTTTGAAAATCTGGTCCGGGGTCACGCGGTATTCGATCAGCGCCCGGTCACGGTGGCCGCCCAGGGAATACAGGCCGGTGAGGATGCTGGAGATATGGTGCTCGAGTTCTTCGTGGCTGAGGATCTTGCCCGACACCGTGCGATAACGCCCCTCGAAACGGTCGACCACCACAATAATGCCGTCGCCACCCGCGCCTTGAGCCGGTTTGATCACAAAATCCTTACGCCCGCCGATGATTTCGCCGAGCTTGTCGATTTCCTTCTCCGTAGAGATGACCCCGTACATCTGCGGCACATTGATGCCGGCAGCGATCGCGCGTTCCTTGGTGATGATCTTGTCATCGACAATCGGGTACAGGCTGCGCTTGTTGTACTTGAGCACGTAGTCCGCGTTGCGCCGATTGATCCCCATGATGCCCTTGGCTTCCAGGGCCTTCCAGGTCTTCCAGAAACCGAACATTACGAGTCAGCCTTGAGGAACGCTTTGAATCGCATCAGTTCGGTCAAGCGGTAGCCGCGATAGCGACCCATGGCCAGCATGAAACCCACCAGGATCGACAGAATCGCAGGGAAGGTAAACACGAAGTACACCAACTCCGGCACGCTCATGATCAGGTGGGCCAGTGACGCGGCGAACAGCGTACCGATGGCTACTTTCATGGCATGACCGGCGCCGCGTTCTTCCCACGTAATCGACAGCCGTTCGATGGTCATGGTCAGAATCACCATCGGGAACAGCGCCACCGACATGCCGCGCTCAAGGCCGAGCTTGTGGCTGAACAAACTGATGGCCGCGATCAACACCACGACAAAAGTCAGTACCACCGACAGCCTGGGCAGCATTTGCAGCTTTAGATGTTCGAGGTAGGAACGCAACGACAAGCCCAGTGCGGTGATCACCGTAAACAGCGCGATACCGAAGCCGAGCTGGGTTTCCCGGAAGGCCAGGGCGATCAGAACCGGCGTAAACGTGCCCAGCGTTTGCAAGCCGATCAGGTTGCGCAGGATCAGAATCACCAAGACGCCGATCGGGATCATCACCATGATCATGAACGTCTGCTGGGTTTGTAGCGGCAGGCCGTAGAGCGAGTATTCGAGGAAGTTGGCGTCGGTATTTTCGTCGGTCAGCTTGGCCAGGCGAATGGCGTTCATTTCGCTGTTGTTCAGGCTGAAGGTGACGGTGGCTTTCTTGCCGCCATCGACGGTGATCAGGTTGTCATCGCCGGTCCACCACAACAGGCGGTCGGTGGGCAGCCCCTGTTCGCCGGTTTCCGGGTTGAAATACAGCCAGTCGCTGCCATTGAAGCTGCGCAGCCATAGTTCCGGTGTTTGCGGCTGGTCGGCCACCAGGCGGAGGGTGTGGACCTTTTCCATCGGCACGTGGGCAATGGACAGCAGCAGTTCGACGATCCGAGCCTTGTGCGACGTGGACGGATCGCCCCCCAGTAACAGTTTCACATTGTCGTCATTGACGTTATTGACCCGTTTGATTGCCTCGCCGATGAAGGTTTCGACGTCGGCCGAGTGCTGGCGGATGGGTGCGAGCAAGGCTTCGGCGGCAATTTTTTCCGGGCCTTCGACGGCGATACTGTCGCGGAAGGTTGGGCCTTTGATCTTGGATTTTTCGCCGGTGTAACGCTTGGTCAGCACCAGACGGTAATAAAGCGTCTGATTGCCCTTGGCCCGACGCGCCGACCAGGTGACCTTGCGGTTGCCATCGACACGGTTCACCGCCACGCCGTAGTTATTGGAAATGAAGCTCTCGTTCAAACTCACATAGTCGCGGCTCAGCGGCGGCACGAACATCTGGATCTTGACCGGGTCCTTGGCGCTGGCGACGAACTGGACTTTGGCGTCGATGTTCCACAAATCGTCCGTGGCATCTTCGGTCACGGGAATGCCGAGGACGAAGATCTGATAGGCCGTAACTGAAATGCCCAGCACCACCAGAATGGTGATCAGGATTTTCAGGTGAAGGGTAAGAGAGCGCATTGGAATTACTCTGCGGTATGAGCGTCGATGGCGCAGGCGGGTTTGCCAGCAGCGTATTTAAGACTGGGGTCGACCAGCGCATCGAAGCGTTTAAGTGCTTCGGAGCCGATCAGCAGTGGATATTGGAAGGCGCTGCGGTCCGTCAGGTTCACCTCGATACTGCGCAAGGCTGACCCCATGCAGATATCCAGCTCGATGACCGGGCGAGCCGTGTATTTCTTGCCTTCTTCAGCATCGTAATCGCTGGCCCGGCGCTTGATTTTGCTGACGCGGGCCAGGGGGCGCTCGATAGGGTGCGAATGCGCGGCGTCGATGGCCAGGTAGAAGCGCACCCAGGACTCGCCATTGCGTTTGAAGCGTTTGATGTCTCGGGCGCTCAACGACGCGGTTTTTGCCCCGGTGTCGAGCTTGGCCGCGACTTCCAGATCGATACCATTCAACGAGGCGTACTCGTTGAGGCCGTACACCGTCTTTTCACCTGCCGCGGCAAACCCCGGCAGACACAGCAAATAAAGGAAGGTGGGGAAGGGCTTGAGTCTCATAGATCCTGATGCGCAGCAGTCCGTGTTTCGATTCAAGGCTCTGGCATTCCTGCGCAAGCTCCCTCGTATGCCCGCCAGCTCTTTATGACACGTCATCGAGATGTGGCAGACAAACGCGGGCGGCATTCTAGCACGGTGGTTTTATGGCGCCAGCGCTGGCAGGGGGCTATAGACCTTCGTGTTGAGTGGTTATGGCTCAGGTGGTTATTAGACGATTGTCGACAATGAGCAATTTTCCTTTGACCTATTGGTCTGTATTCGCTAGTTTTTGCGGCATTGGCTTTCAAGGTGTCGACAATATGCTGGCTCAACTCGATCCTCAGGTGACAGTGCAAGATGATTCGGAGACGCTTTCCGAGAACGTCTTTCGGCGTATTCAGGCGGCCATCGTTAAAGGTGAGATCGCGCCGGGTAGCAAAATCTCCGAACCTGAACTGGCGCGTACCTACGGCATCAGTCGCGGGCCGCTGCGGGAGGCGATCCATCGGCTGGAAGGCCAGCGCCTGCTGGTGCGTGTGCCGCATGTCGGCGCGCGGGTGGTCTCCCTGAGCCACGCCGAGCTCCTGGAACTCTATGAAATCCGCGAATCCCTCGAAGGCATGGCCTGTCGCCTGGCCGCTGAGCGCATGACCGTCGAAGAGATCGACGAACTGCGTCGGGTGCTTGAAACGCATGAGCGCGACGCGGCCTTTCAGGCGGGTGTGGGCTATTACCAGCAGGAAGGCGACTTCGACTTTCATTACCGAATCATTCAGGGCAGCGGCAACCGCACGCTGACTCAGATGCTCTGCGGCGAGCTCTATCAACTGGTGCGCATGTACCGCATCCAGTTTTCCACCACGCCCAATCGGCCGCGTCAGGCCTTTGCCGAGCACCACCGGATTCTCGATGCCATCGCCGACCGTGACGGTGAATTGGCTGAATTGTTGATGCGCCGCCACATTGGCGCCTCCAAACGTAATATCGCCCGTCACTACCAGGACGGCGCCAATAAGACAGCCACTGAACGAGGTGAGTCATGAGTTCCAACAAGAGCACTCCAGGCCAGCGTTTCCGCGATGCGGTCTCCAGCGAGCATCCACTGCAAGTGGTCGGCGCGATCAACGCCAACCATGCACTGCTGGCCAAACGCGCCGGTTTCAAGGCGATTTACCTGTCCGGTGGCGGGGTGGCCGCAGGCTCCCTCGGTGTGCCGGACCTGGGCATTACCGGTCTGGACGACGTGCTGACTGACGTGCGCCGCATCACCGATGTATGCGACCTGCCGTTGCTGGTGGACGTCGACACCGGTTTCGGTTCTTCAGCGTTCAACGTGGCGCGCACCGTCAAGTCGATGATCAAATTTGGCGCCGCAGCGATTCACATTGAAGATCAAGTCGGTGCCAAGCGTTGTGGTCACCGTCCCAATAAAGAAATCGTTTCGTTGCAGGAAATGGTCGACCGCATCAAGGCTGCCGTCGATGCGCGGACCGATGACAGCTTCGTGATCATGGCCAGAACCGACGCCTTGGCGGTCGAAGGCCTGGAGTCTGCGCTGGAACGTGCGGCGGCGTGCGTCGAGGCTGGCGCTGACATGATTTTCCCGGAAGCGATCACCGAACTGGAGATGTACAAACTGTTCGCCAGCCGTGTGAATGCTCCGATCCTGGCGAACATCACCGAATTCGGCGCGACACCGCTCTATACCACCGAGCAGCTCGCCGCTGCCGATGTTTCTTTGGTGCTATACCCCTTGTCGGCGTTCCGCGCGATGAACAAAGCGGCGGAAAACGTCTACACCGCGATCCGTCGCGACGGTACGCAACAGAACGTCATCGACACCATGCAGACGCGCATGGAGCTTTACGATCGCATCGACTACCACACCTTCGAGCAAAAGCTCGACGCGTTGTTCGCCGCGAAAAAATAAGGCGCAACGTCACAGAACTTGCCAATCCCCTAACAAATTCAAAATTGGAGGCAGCAATGGCCGAAGCAAAAGTACTCAGTGGCGCCGGGCTCCGTGGCCAAGTCGCCGGGCAAACTGCACTGTCCACCGTGGGCCAGTCGGGCGCCGGCCTGACTTATCGAGGCTACGACGTTCGTGAACTGGCGGCTGATGCACAATTCGAAGAAGTGGCGTACCTGTTGCTCTACGGCGAACTGCCGAGCAAGGCGCAACTGGCGACTTACATCAGCAAGCTGAGCAAACTGCGTGACCTGCCACAAGCGCTGAAGGAAGTGCTGGAGCGTATTCCCGCCGACGCCCACCCGATGGACGTGATGCGTACCGGTTGCTCGTTTCTGGGTAACCTGGAGCCGGAGAAAGATTTCAGCGCACAACACGACGCCACCGACCGTCTGCTGGCCGCGTTCCCGGCGATCATGTGCTACTGGTATCGCTTCAGTCACGACGGTAAACGCATTAATTGCGTCACCGACGAGACTTCCATCGGTGGCCACTTCCTGCACCTGCTACACGACAAGACGCCGAGCGAGTTGCACGTCAAAGTGATGAACGTGTCGCTGATTTTGTACGCAGAACACGAGTTCAACGCGTCGACCTTTACCGCCCGTGTGTGCGCATCGACCCTGTCGGATCTGTATTCCTGCGTCACCGCCGCCATCGGTTCACTGCGCGGACCGCTTCACGGCGGTGCCAACGAAGCCGCGATGGAAATGATCGAGCGCTTTTCATCGCCGCAGGAGGCGATCAAAGGCACCCTCGGCATGCTTGAACGCAAAGACAAGATCATGGGCTTTGGTCACGCGATCTATAAGGACAACGATCCGCGTAATGAAGTGATCAAAGGCTGGTCGAAAAAACTCGCTGACGAAGTGGGCGACAAGGTGCTGTTCCCGGTTTCCGAAGCCATCGATAAGACCATGTGGGAGCAAAAGAAACTGTTCCCGAACGCCGATTTCTATCACGCCTCGGCGTACCACTTCATGGGTATCCCGACCAAGTTGTTCACCCCGATTTTCGTTTGCTCACGCCTGACTGGCTGGGCGGCGCATGTGTTCGAACAGCGTGCAAACAATCGCATCATCCGCCCGAGTGCCGAGTACATCGGCGTCGAACAGCGCAAGTTCGTGCCAATCGAACAACGCTGATAGGGGGAGTGCGTAAGCATCGGTAAATAAAGGCACAGAGCGCCGTTTTGGGAGCGAGCCTGGTCGCGAAGACGGGCTGACATTCAGCATGGATGTCGGCCTTTCGCGAACAGGCCCGTCCCGACAAGGGGGGCGGTGTGAACCTCAAGACCTATGCCTGACGCGTCCCTTTTGTAACTACCGTGACCGAGTCCTGACGATGAACACAGCATTCCGCAAACCGCTGCCCGGCAGCCATCTGGATTACTTCGACGTCCGTGCGGCTGTCGAAGCCATTCAACCTGGCGCCTACGACACCCTGCCTTACACCTCCCGTGTGCTGGCGGAAAACCTGGTGCGTCGCTGCGACCCGGCCACGCTCACTGATTCGCTGAAGCAGTTTATTGAGCGCAAGCGCGACCTCGACTTTCCATGGTTCCCGGCCCGTGTGGTGTGCCATGACATTCTTGGTCAGACCGCGCTGGTCGACCTCGCTGGGTTGCGCGATGCCATCGCCCTGCAAGGTGGCGATCCGGCGCAAGTCAATCCGGTGGTGCCGACGCAATTGATCGTCGACCACTCGCTGGCCGTTGAACGTGGCGGCTTCGATCCCGAGGCGTTCGAGAAGAATCGCGCCATTGAAGACCGTCGCAACGAAGACCGTTTTCACTTCATTAACTGGACCAAAAAAGCCTTCAAAAATGTTGATGTGATCCCGCCGGGTAACGGGATCATGCACCAGATCAACCTGGAGAAAATGTCGCCGGTGATCCAGGTCCGCGACGGTGTAGCGTTCCCCGACACCTGTGTCGGCACTGACAGTCATACCCCGCACGTCGATGCGCTGGGCGTGATCGCCATCGGCGTCGGCGGCCTGGAAGCCGAGAGCGTGATGCTCGGCCGCGCCTCGTGGATGCGTCTGCCGGAAAGCGTGGGAGTTGAACTGACAGGCAAGCTGCAACCGGGCATCACCGCCACTGACATGGTGCTGGCGCTGACCGAGTTCCTGCGTAAGCAAAAAGTAGTCGGTGCCTGGCTGGAGTTCTTCGGTGAAGGCGCTTCACAGTTGACGCTTGGCGACCGCGCGACCATTTCCAACATGGCCCCGGAGTACGGTGCCACTGCGGCAATGTTCTACATCGACCAGCAAACCATCGACTACCTGAAGTTGACCGGGCGTGAAGACGAGCAGGTGCAGTTGGTCGAGAACTACGCCAAAATCACCGGGCTGTGGGCTGACAGTTTGAAGCAGGCGCAATACGAGCGCGGCTTGAGCTTCAACCTGTCTTCGGTGGTGCGCAACATGGCGGGCCCGAGCAACCCGCACGCGCGCGTTGCGACCTCGGATCTCGCCGCTCAAGGCATTTCCGGGCAGTGGGACGACGTGCCGGGGCAGATGCCGGACGGCGCGGTGATCATCGCCGCCATCACCAGTTGCACCAATACCAGCAACCCGCGCAACGTGATCGCCGCCGGGCTGCTGGCGCGCAACGCCAACAAGCTTGGGCTGACCCGCAAGCCTTGGGTGAAATCGTCCCTGGCGCCGGGCTCGAAAACCGTAGCCCTTTATCTGGACGAAGCCGGCCTGACTCATGAGTTGGAGCAGCTCGGTTTCGGCATCGTCGCTTTCGCTTGTACCACTTGCAACGGCATGTCCGGCGCGCTGGACCCGCTGATTCAGCAAGAAATCATCGACCGCGACCTGTACGCCACCGCCGTGCTGTCGGGTAACCGCAACTTCGATGGGCGGATTCATCCATACGCCAAGAACGCGTTCCTCGCTTCGCCACCCTTGGTGGTCGCTTACGCCATCGCGGGAACCATCCGTTTCGACATCGAAAAGGACGTGTTGGGGCTGGACGCGAGCGGCCAGGAAATTCGCCTGAAAGACATCTGGCCGAGCGACGACGAGATCGACGCGGTGGTCAAAGCCTCGGTCAAGCCGGAGCAGTTCCGTCAGGTCTATATTCCGATGTTCGCCATTCACGAAGACACCGGCCCGAAAGTGACGCCGCTCTACGACTGGCGCGAGATGAGTACCTACATCCGCCGTCCGCCGTATTGGGAAGGCGCGTTGGCCGGGGCGCGTCCGCTCAAGGGCATGCGCCCGCTGGCGGTGCTGCCGGACAACATCACCACGGATCACCTGTCGCCGTCGAACGCGATCATGCTCGACAGCGCCGCCGGTGAGTACCTGGCAAAAATGGGGTTGCCAGAAGAGGACTTCAACTCTTACGCGACTCACCGGGGCGACCACTTGACGGCGCAGCGCGCGACTTTTGCCAATCCAAAACTGTTCAATGAAATGGTTCAGGAAAACGGCAAGGTCAAGCAGGGTTCGCTGGCACGCGTCGAGCCGCAAGGCCAGGTTATGCGCATGTGGGAAGCCATCGAAACCTACATGGAGCGCAAGCAACCGCTGATCATCATTGCCGGCGCCGATTACGGTCAGGGTTCGTCCCGAGACTGGGCGGCCAAGGGCGTGCGTCTTGCCGGTGTCGAAGCGATTGCCGCTGAAGGTTTTGAGCGCATTCATCGCACCAACCTGGTGGGTATGGGGGTGTTGCCGCTGGAGTTCCTGCCGGGCACCGACCGTCATACCTTAGGGATTGATGGCAGTGAAACCTATGACGTGATCGGCGACCGTACCCCGCGTGCGACGTTGACGCTGGTGATTAACCGCCGCAACGGTGAGCGCGTCGAGGTGCCGGTGACCTGCCGTCTTGATACCGCCGAAGAAGTGTCGATATACGAGGCCGGCGGCGTGTTGCAGCGCTTCGCTCAGGACTTCCTTGAATCGGCAGTCGCCGTCTAAAACGCAGCGCTACAGGGGGTTCAGATCCCCTGTTGGTCAATAGAGGAATGACATGTCTCACGCACCTCAAATCAAAATCCCCGCCACCTACATGCGCGGCGGTACCAGCAAAGGCGTGTTCTTCAGCCTGCAAGACTTGCCCGAAGCGGCACAGATTCCCGGCCCGGCGCGCGATGCGTTGTTGTTGCGCGTGATCGGCAGTCCGGATCCCTATGACAAGCAAATCGACGGCATGGGCGGCGCGACTTCCAGCACCAGCAAAACCGTGATCCTGTCCAAAAGCATCAAGGCCGATCACGACGTTGATTACCTGTTCGGTCAGGTCTCCATCGACAAGCCGTTCGTGGATTGGAGCGGTAACTGCGGCAACCTGTCGGCAGCGGTCGGTTCGTTCGCTATCAGCAACGGTCTGGTCGATGCCAGCCGCATTCCACACAACGGTGTGGCCGTGGTTCGGGTGTGGCAGGCCAATATCGGCAAGACCATCATCGCCCACGTGCCGATCACTAACGGTGAAGTACAGGAAACCGGTGATTTCGAACTCGACGGCGTAACTTTTCCAGCCGCTGAAGTGCAGGTCGAGTTCATGGACCCGGCGGCGGAAGAAGAGGGCGGTGGCGGCTCGATGTTTCCCACGGGCAACCTGGTCGATGACCTGGAAGTGCCCGGCGTCGGGACCTTCAAGGCGACCCTGATCAATGCCGGCATCCCGACGATTTTTATCAATGCCGAAGACATTGGCTACACCGGCACCGAGTTGCAGGGGGCGATCAACGGTGATCCGAAAGCCTTGGCGATGTTCGAAACCATCCGCGCCCACGGTGCATTGCGCATGGGGCTGATCAAGCACCTGGACGAAGCGTCCACGCGTCAGCACACGCCGAAAGTGGCGTTCGTGGCCAAGCCCGCGGATTACATCGCGTCCAGCGGCAAAGCGGTTGCGGCCGAGGATGTCGACTTGCTGGTGCGTGCGTTGTCCATGGGCAAACTACACCACGCGATGATGGGCACGGCGGCGGTGGCGATTGGCACGGCGGCAGCGATTTCCGGCACCGTGGTCAACCTCGCGGCGGGCGGTATCGAGCGTAGCGCCGTGCGGTTCGGGCACCCGTCCGGCACCTTGCGCGTCGGTGCCGAGGCCAAAGAGGTCAACGGTGAATGGACCGTCAGCAAAGCGATCATGAGCCGCAGTGCGCGGGTGCTCATGGAAGGCTATGTGCGCGTGCCGGGTGACTCCTTCTAAGTCGGCCCATCCCCTCTGGAAGAGAGCCTGCTTGCGAAGACGGACTGACATTCAACATTGATGTCATCTGATATACCGCTTTCGCGCGCAGGCTCGCCTCCACCGTTTTGATCGCATTTCAAAATAACAATGTTTTAACCGACTGAGACTGCCCTGAACCGAGGTCCCATTAACGAACCACTTCAAGAGTGAATCGAACATGAGCGCCAACGTCGACCTGAACAACCGCCCCGACTACGACACGGTCCTGCAAGACATCGCTGACTACGTCCTCACCTTCAAAATCGACTCTAAAGAAGCGCTGGACACCGCCCGCAACGGCCTGATGGACACCCTCGGCTGTGGCCTGCTGGCCCTGCGCCTTCCCGAATGCACCAAACACCTGGGGCCTATCGTCGAAGGCACCGTCGTCCCTTTCGGCGCCCGTGTACCCGGCACCAGTTACCGCCTCGACCCGGTCAAAGCTGCGTGGGACATCGGTTGTATTGTTCGTTGGCTCGATTACAACGACACGTGGCTCGCCGCCGAGTGGGGTCATCCGTCGGATAACCTCGGCGGTATTCTGGCGGTGGCCGATCACCTGTCGCAAAAACGCTTGGCCAACGGCGAAGCACCGCTGACGATCCGTGTGGTGCTGGAAGCGATGATCATGGCTCACGAGATTCAGGGCGTGATTGCCCTGGAAAACTCCTTCAATCGTGTAGGCCTCGATCACGTGCTGTTGGTAAAAGTGGCTTCAACGGCTGTCACCGCTAAATTGATGGGCGCCAGCCGCGAGCAACTGTTGTCCGCGTTGTCCCACGCGTTTGCTGACGGTCAGGCGCTGCGTACTTATCGCCACGCACCGAACGCCGGGTCGCGCAAGTCCTGGGCCGCTGGCGATGCCTCCAGCCGAGGCGTGCGGTTGGCAGACATTGCGATGCGCGGCGAGATGGGCATTCCTGGCGTGCTGACGGCCAAGCAGTGGGGCTTCTACGATGTATTGTTCAGCCACACCAACAACGATTTGGCGTTGAAGCCGCAGGAGAAACGCATGTTCAGTTTCTCCCGGAAGTACGGCAGTTACGTGATGGAAAACGTGCTGTTCAAGATCAGCTTTCCCGCCGAATTTCACGCGCAAACCGCCTGCGAGGCTGCCGTCACCCTGCATCCGCACGTGCGCAATCGCCTGCACGATATCGACAAAATCGTCATCACTACCCACGAATCGGCGATCCGCATTATTTCCAAAGTCGGCCCATTGGCCAACGCCGCCGACCGTGACCACTGCATTCAGTACATGGCCGCTGTGCCGCTGGCGTTCGGCAATTTGGTGGCTGAGCAATACGAAGACGAGTTTCATGCCGCGCACCCGATCATCGACGTGCTGCGAGAGAAAATGGTCATCGTCGAAGACCCGCGCTTCACCCGCGAATATCTGGAGGCCGATAAGCGCTCCATTGCTAATGCGATCCAGGTTTTTTTCAAGGACGGCTCCAGCACCGACAACGTGCTGGTCGAGTACCCGATCGGCCATCGCCGTCGCCGCGCCGATGGCATCCCGCTGCTGGAAGACAAGTTCAAGGCCAGCCTGGCGACGCGCTTCACCGGCCAGCGCAGTGCCGAGATTTTTGCGTTGTGCAAGGATCAGGCGAAGCTGGAAGCGACGCCAGTGAACCGCTTTGTCGACCTGTTCGTGATCTGAACAAAACCTGTGGGCGCGGGCTTGCTCGCGCTGGCGATACAAAAGGCGCCATCGCCAGCAAGCCTTATACGCTCAAGCTTTAAGCCATTTCTCGACCGGTAATTTGGTGATCGCAAACCCGGTCAGTAGCACCGCCGAATACATCATCAACTCCCGCGAAATACTTTGCCCCTCGTACCACGCGCCAATCACCACTGCGAACACCGGAAAAATGATGAATACGAACGACAAAATAATCGGGCTTAGTCGTTTCAGCAGCATGAAATAAACGATAAATCCACCCACCGATGCCACCAATCCCAGATAGAGCAGGGCGCCCCACGAGCGCGTTGTAATCTCGCTGAACACCGGCGTTTCAAAGTTCAATCCCGCCACAAACAGCATCAACCCGGCGAGGCCGATGGGCAGTGTGTTGTAGGTGATCACGCTGATCGCAACGCCTTGCTTTTTGGTGATCACGTAACACAGCGCATGCATCACCGCCGCGGCCAAAATCGCCAATACCCCGAACAACTCGGCGTGGTCCACGTGCAGTCCTTGACTGCGGATAATCATGAACAGACTGCCAAACCCAATAGCGATGCCGATCACTTGCGAAGGGTAGATTTTCTCCCGCAAAAATATCGCTGAAAAAATCAGGATGAACACCGGCATGCAGCTGAACAGCAAGGCCGTCAGACCTGATGAGACGTGCATCTCACCGTAGTTCAGCAAGTAATACGGCAGGCTGAAGTACGACAGCGTGACGAACACGAAAAACCAGCGACTTTGCCGTGGAAACAGCAACGGTTCACGTCGCAGCAGGGCAAAACTCAAGAACAGCGGAAACGCGATCAGAAAGCGCAGGCCGGCAGCGGTCAGTGGCGGCACGCTTTCGACGGCAATTTTGATCCCCAGCCATGTGGTGCCCCAACTCAGGCAGACGATCAAAAATAATGTGCTGGTGATCAATCCGGCCAACCAGGGTTTGCGAATGACGGACGGTGCGCTGAGGGCAATGGACATGATCGAGTTCCTGTTGTCGTTGGAATTGACCTGATAGTGGAAAAGGTCTATCCCTGATTGAACCTGTTTTCAGCACGCTATTCGGGATGGAAATGACTGTCAAAGTAAGTATTGCCACGGTGTCAATCCTGCGCGAAGGCCTGGCTCAAGGGCGTGGCGTCAAGTACAAGCGCTTGGCCCAAGCCCTGGAAAAAAGCATCGGCGAAGGCTTGATCGAGCCGGGCAGCAAATTGCCGCCCCATCGACTGCTGGCCGACAGCCTTGGCGTAACCATCGGCACCATCAGCCGCGCGTATGGCGAATTGGAGCGGGTCGGTTTGGTGGTGGCGCGTGTAGGAGATGGCACTTATGTGCGTCAGCGCGGCATGGAGCGCTTGCGTGATAGTGGCTTTCGCAACGTCAGCGATGAGCCGCAAACACTGTTCGACATGAGTCGGAATCAGCCGATACCGGGCCAAGAGGCGATTTTGCTGAGTCAGGGTTTGCAAACCTTGGCCGGCGATCCGCAGGCCTTGCAACAGATGGCCGGCTACACCGCTGATGCGGGGTTGGTGCGCCATCGCGCGGCAGGTGCCGAATGGTTGCGACACAAGGCCTTTGCACCGAGCGCCGATCAGATTGTGTGCGTCAATGGCGGCCAGCACGGTTTGCTTTGCGTGTTGATGGCGCTGCTCAAGCCCGGCGACACTTTAGTGACCGAGCACCTGACCTATCCAGGTTTGATCAGCGTCGCACGCATGCTTGGGATAAAACTGATCGGTGTCGGGATGGATGACGAAGGGCTATCGCCCGAAGCGCTGTCGGATGTTTGCCAGAACCATCGGGTATCGGCGTTGTACTGCACACCAACGATCCAGAATCCTACGGCAGCCGTCATGTCAGTCCCACGGCGCGAGGCGATTGCTGAGGTCTGCCGGCAGCACAATTTGCTGATCATCGAAGACGAGGCTCATGCGGTGCTGGCGCAGCAGCGTCCACTGCCCTTGAGTCACTTTGCTCCGGAGCGTTCAGTGCTTATCGGCAGCTTGAGCAAAGCTGTTTCGGCCGGTTTGCGGGTTGGCTATCTGCATGCGCCGCAACCGTTGATCGGACGTTTGAGCGCCGCAGTGCGTGGGACGTGCTGGATGGCCAGTCCGTTGTCGATGGCATTGGCGAGTGAATGGGTCGAAAACGGCATTGCCTTGCAGTTGTTGGGGCAGCAGATAGCTGAAATCAGCCGCCGTAAGCACTTGGTCAGTGGGGTGTTGGAAGAGGTCGGATATAAGACTCATCCCAATAGTCCACACTTTTGGATCGAAGTACCCGAGCCGTGGCGGGCATCGCAGGTTGCAGCGGAGCTTAAAGAGAACAACTACTTAGTGGCGACTGCCGAGGCGTTTGCGGTCGGCCATGGGGCTGTGCCGCAGTTCATTCGGGCGAGTGTGTGTAATTCGGCGGGGGATGATCAATTGTTGCTTGGCGGGTTTGAGGCGTTGGTGCAGGCATTAACAGAAGCCGTGTGATCGTTGATCGCCAGCAGGTTCGCTGCCACATTTGATCGCTGTCGGATGCAAATTTTACAATCGACATAAATCCCCTGTGGGAGCGAGCCTGCTCGCGAAAGCGGCCGGACAGGCGCTGAAATGCTACTTGAACCGCCGTTCGACACCTTTCTCGACCAAAATCTTCGCCGAAATCTCTTCAACCGAAAAATGCGTGGAATTGATGTTGGGGATGTTTTCGCGTCGGAACAGATTCTCGACCTCGCGCACTTCGAACTCGCATTGGGCATAGCTCGAATAGCGGCTATTGGGTTTGCGCTCGTTGCGGATTGCGGTCAGGCGGTCAGGGTCGATCGTCAGGCCGAAAAGCTTGTGCTGGTGGGCGCGCAGGGCCGCGGGCAGTTGCAGGCGCTCCATGTCGTCTTCGGTCAGCGGGTAGTTGGCCGCGCGGATACCGAATTGCATGGCCATGTACAGGCAGGTCGGGGTCTTGCCACAGCGTGATACGCCGACCAGAATCAGGTCGGCCTTGTCGTAATAGTGGGTGCGGGCGCCGTCGTCGTTGTCGAGGGCGAAGTTCACCGCCTCTATGCGCTCCATGTAATTGGAGTTGGTGCCGATGGAGTGGGATTTGCCGACGGTGTACGAGGAATGTTCGGTTAGTTCCTGTTCCAGCGGTGCCAGGAAGGTCGAGAAAATGTCGATCATGAAACCATTTGACGTCGCGAGGATTTCACGAATGTCCTGATTGACGATGGTGTCGAAAATAATCGGACGAAAACCATCGTTTTCGGCGGCTTTGTTGATTTGTTGTACCATGGCCCGCGCTTTATCCACGTCGTCGATGTACGGGCGCGTGAATTTGCTGAAGGTAATGTTTTCGAACTGCGCCAGCAGGCTTTGACCGAGGGTTTCGGCGGTAATACCCGTGCCATCGGAGATAAAGAAAGCAGATCGTTTCATTTGCACCTTGGGCCTTAAGCTAGTGACGATTCTTGGATATAGTAGGCGCGATTTGCTGGCCGCCAGTGGCCCGCATTCTCACTTATTTTCCAGGTCCAGGCCATACAGTCGGCAAATGCTCCCTGAGCGGCCGGCTTCTGAGCTTTTCCAACACAGTTAGTGGAGAGATCACCTTGGTAGAGTACGTAGTTTCCCTCGATAAGCTCGGCGTCCATGATGTAGAGCATGTGGGGGGCAAGAACGCATCCCTGGGCGAGATGATCAGTAACCTTGCGGGTGCCGGTGTCTCGGTGCCTGGTGGCTTCGCCACGACCGCTCAGGCCTATCGTGACTTTCTGGAACTGAGCGGCCTGAACGATCAGATCCATGCCGCGCTCGACGCCCTGGACGTCGACGACGTCAACGCGCTGGCCAAGACCGGTGCGCAGATCCGCAACTGGATCATGGACGCTGAGTTTCCCGAGAAGCTCAACGCCGAAATCCGCACCGCGTTCGCCACGCTGTCGGCCGGTAACCCTGACATGGCGGTGGCCGTGCGCTCTTCCGCTACCGCCGAAGACTTGCCGGATGCTTCCTTCGCCGGTCAGCAGGAAACGTTCCTGAACATCCGGGGTGTCGAAAACGTCATTCGCGCCGCCAAAGAGGTGTTCGCTTCACTGTTCAACGATCGTGCGATTTCCTACCGCGTCCACCAGGGCTTTGACCACAAACTGGTCGCCCTGTCGGCTGGCGTGCAACGCATGGTTCGTTCAGAAACCGGCACTGCCGGTGTCATGTTCACCCTCGACACCGAGTCGGGTTTTCGCGACGTTGTGTTCATTACCGGCGCCTACGGCCTGGGTGAAACCGTTGTGCAGGGTGCGGTGAACCCGGACGAATTTTATGTCCACAAACAAACACTGGAGGCAGGCCGCCCCGCTATCCTGCGCCGTAACCTGGGCAGCAAAGCGATCAAAATGATCTACGGCGAAGTGGCCACGGCCGGCAAGTCGGTCAAGACCATCGATGTCGACAAGGCTGATCGCGCCCGTTTCTGCCTCAGCGACGCTGAAGTCAGCGAACTTGCCAAGCAAGCGATGATCATCGAGAAGCACTACAAGTGCCCGATGGACATCGAATGGGCCAAAGACGGCGACGACGGCAAGCTTTACATCGTTCAGGCCCGCCCTGAAACCGTGAAGAGCCGCACCTCGGCCAACGTCATGGAACGCTACCTGTTGAAAGAAACCGGCACTGTACTGGTGGAAGGTCGCGCCATCGGCCAGCGTATCGGCGCCGGCAAGGTCCGCATCATCAAGGACGTGTCCGAGATGGACAAAGTCCAGCCGGGCGACGTACTGGTCTCCGACATGACGGACCCGGACTGGGAGCCGGTTATGAAGCGCGCGAGCGCCATCGTCACTAACCGTGGCGGCCGTACCTGTCACGCGGCGATCATCGCTCGTGAGCTGGGCATCCCGGCAGTGGTCGGTTGTGGCAACGCCACCCAACTGCTCAAAGACGGTCAGGGTGTGACCGTTTCCTGCGCGGAAGGCGACACCGGTTACATCTTCGAAGGCGAACTGGGCTTCGACATCAAGAAAAACTCCGTGGACGCCATGCCTGATCTGCCGTTCAAGATCATGATGAACGTTGGTAATCCGGACCGCGCTTTCGACTTCGCACAACTGCCGAACGCTGGTGTGGGCCTGGCCCGCCTGGAGTTCATCATCAACCGCATGATCGGGGTTCACCCCAAAGCGCTGTTGAACTACGACGGTCTGCCGCAAGAGATCAAGGACAGCGTCGACAAGCGCATTGCCGGTTACGACGATCCGGTTGGTTTCTATGTCGACAAACTGGTCGAAGGCATCAGTACCCTGGCCGCTGCGTTCACCCCGAAAAAGGTCATCGTGCGTCTGTCGGATTTCAAGTCCAACGAATACGCGAACCTGATCGGCGGCAAACTCTACGAGCCGGAAGAAGAAAACCCGATGTTGGGTTTCCGTGGTGCGTCGCGTTACATCAGCGAAGCGTTCCGCGATTGCTTCGAACTCGAGTGCCGCGCCCTGAAACGCGTGCGCAACGAGATGGGCCTGACCAACGTTGAAATCATGGTGCCGTTTGTCCGTACCCTGGGCGAAGCTAGCCAAGTGATCGACCTGTTGGCCGAAAATGGCTTGGCCCGTGGCGAGAACGGTCTGCGCATCATCATGATGTGCGAACTGCCGTCCAACGCGATCCTGGCGGAAGAGTTCCTGGAATTCTTCGACGGTTTCTCCATTGGCTCCAACGACCTGACTCAGCTGACGCTGGGCCTGGACCGTGACTCCGGGATCATCGCGCACCTGTTTGACGAGCGGAATCCGGCGGTCAAGAAATTGTTGGCCAATGCGATTCAAGCGTGCAACAAGGCCGGTAAATACATCGGTATCTGCGGTCAGGGGCCTTCGGATCACCCTGATCTGGCCAAATGGCTGATGGAACAAGGCATCGAAAGCGTTTCGCTGAACCCCGATTCCGTACTGGAAACCTGGTTCTTCCTGGCCGAAGGTCAGGCGTCGGCCTAAAGGCGTGAGTGAAAGGGTCGATCGGTGATCGACCCTTTTAGAGATTCAAGTAGGGCGGGCTCTCCAGTGGATGCCGCCCTTTTTTGTGCAAGAGCATTATGCAAAGCAGTAGTCATCTATTTCCTGTCGCCCTGATCAGCGCCGAACGGCGCGGTGATCTGAGCGAAGACGTTTACCGTTTAAAACCTGGCAACAGCCCTGACGGCACGGTCGAATTGGCGGTGACGCGCCTCGGCATGGCCGATGGCGTTACCGTGCGCGGCGTACCGGTGATTTTGCTTCACGGCAGTTTTTCCAATCGGCGGTTCTGGTACTCGCCCAAGGGGCTCGGGCTGGGCGCGTATTTGACGCGGCTGGGGTTCGACGTCTGGATTCCAGAAATGCGCGGTCATGGCCTCTCGCAACGCAATCATGACTACCGCAAGAACCGTGTCGCCGACTATGCCCGCTATGACCTGCCGGCCATCGGCGCATTCGTGCGTGAGCAAAGTGGCCAGGCTCCCCATTGGATCGGTCATTCGTTGGGGGGCATCACCCTCGCAGCGGCGTTGGGCGGTCAGTACATCGGCGATCCGTTGGTGGCCTCGGCGGCGTTTTTTGGTACTCAGGTCAGCCGTACTTACTGGCCGTTAAAAATTCCACCGCTGGAGTGGGGTGGGCGGTTGATTCTCAAGCGCTTCGCTCAGCTATCCGGCTCGCGGCTCAAGCGCGGCCCGGAGGACGAGCCGATTGGTCTGGCCTTGGAAAGCATGCGCTGGTACGGCCTGTTCGGACGTTTTGGCGATAAAGATAAAGACTGGTGGACGGGCTTGTCCGAGGTGCAGTTGCCGGTGCTGGCGGTCAGCGCGGCCGGAGACCATCAGGACCCGAGCTGGGCTTGTCGCAAGCTGTTCGATCAAGTTGGCTCTGAGCATAAGCAGTTCATCACTCTGGGGCGCGAGCAGGGATTTGCCGACAATTTCGGTCATGTTGAAATGCTGGTCAGCAGGGCCGCCCAGGCTGAGGTCTGGCCATTGGTCGCTCGCTGGTTGGCTGATCAACAGACGCCACTGTTGAGCGAAAAGCCCAATTTGGCGGCGGCCGTCTGAGCCTGATGCTCTAACAAGGGCATTTCGCTCTGGTCGGCATGCGGCTAAGATATGACGCATTGCGCTTTTTCGGTCACTTTGCGACATCCTCGATTGTCTTCCTCTTTACAGGAGTTTCTCGATGAACCATTACGTTACGCCTGACCTGTGCGACACCTATCCGGAGCTGGTGCAGGTGCTGGAGCCTATGTTCAGCAATTTCGGTGGCCGTGATTCTTTCGGCGGCGAAATCGTGACCATCAAGTGTTTCGAAGACAATTCGCGCGTCAAGGAACAGGTCGAACTCAAGGGTGATGGCAAGGTGCTGGTGGTCGATGGTGGCGGTTCCCTGCGTCATGCGTTGCTGGGTGACATGCTGGCCGAGAAAGCTTCGAAAAACGGTTGGGAAGGACTGGTGATCTACGGTTGCATCCGCGACGTCGATATCCTCGCGCAGACCGATCTGGGCGTGCAGGCCCTCGCCAGCCACCCGAGGAAGTCCGACAGACGCGGGCTCGGCGACCTTAATGTTCCAGTGACCTTCGCCGGCGTGACGTTCCATCCAGGTCATTACATTTATGCGGACAACAACGGCGTGATCATCTCGCCAAGTCCGCTGAAGATGCCTGAATAAAGCATCGATGCGAATTTTCGTGGCAAAAACGGGGTGAGGATGTTCGAGGAAGAAAACGCGCAGTGGGGGCTGGTACATGCTCTGGTACTGGACGGTAAAGGCGGTGCGCGTTCGATAGCACGGACTGAACTCGATGACTTGCAGCTACAGGCTCATGAAAGCCTGTGGTTGCACTGGGACCGCAGTCATCCGCAAACCCAGACCTGGTTGCGTAAATCCAGCGGTCTGAGCGAGTTCAGTTGTGATCTGTTGTTGGAAGAAAATACCCGGCCGCGCCTGCTCGCCCTCCCGGACGCTGAGTTGTTGCTGTTTTTGCGCGGAATTAACCTCAATCCAGGTGCCGAGCCGGAAGACATGGTGTCGGTGCGTATCTTCGCATCGCCCCAATGCGTGATTTCCCTGCGCCTGCGTCCGCTGCGTGCCACGGATGAATTGTTGGTCCAGTTGACTGAAGGCAAGGGGCCAAAAACTGCTTCCGAGCTCCTTCTCTATATGGCGCAATACCTCACCAACAAAGTGCAGGATCTGGTCACAGACCTCTCGGAAGTGGTCGATGAGGAGGAAGAAAAACTGGATGCCGACGAACGGTATACACCCGACCACGGGGCCATTTTGCAGATCCGTCGGCGGGCCGCAGGACTGAAACGTTTTCTCGCCCCGCAACGGGATATTTTTGGGCAACTGACGCGGATCAAACTGCCTTGGTTTGTCGAAGACGATGGCGATTACTGGAACGAATTGAACAACAGTCTGACCCGTTACCTCGAGGAGTTGGAATTGACCCGCGAGCGGGTGGGGCTGGTCCTGGAGGCCGAAGACCGACGTTTGAGCGTGCGTATGAACCGCACGATGTATCGCTTCGGGATCATCACCGGGATCTTTTTGCCGATGAGTTTTCTGACCGGTCTTTTAGGCATCAATGTGGGCGGCATTCCGTTCTCCGGTAACCCTTATGGCTTCCTGATCGCTTGCCTGATGATGGTCTCAGTGGCGCTTGGCCAGTGGTGGTTGTTCCGCCGTTTGCGCTGGGTTTAAAAATGCTTCATGTGACCCGAGCAAATTTGATCGCGTCTTTCACAGACATCACGAGAGGTGCGTATGCACGATCCGTTTGAACAGTCTTTGCGCGACATGCTGAAAGCTTCGCCGTCCAGCCGTGACGACGATGCTTGCCTTGGCCGCGTTTTGAAAACCGCCAACCGCCAGGTCGGTGCCGGGGATCTGTTCAGTCTGCTGGGCCGCTGGTTGCCCGCGCTGATGATTGCCCTCAACAACGGATCGGCCCACGTTTCGCCGGTTTCCCGTCACCGTAAACCCATTGCTCGCACTGCTGATAAGGCTGATTGAATATGGAACTTGATCTCTGGACTCAGAGCCTCGTCACTGCAATGACTGCGTTGTGGACCAAGGTTGCTAACTTCATTCCTAACCTGTTCGGCGCACTGGTTGTGCTGCTGTTGGGTTTCGTCGTGGCCAAGCTGCTGGATACTCTGCTGTCTAAATTGCTCGCCAAACTGGGCCTCGATCGCTTGATGGGTGGTACCGGTTTGACTAAATTGTTGTCACGAGCCGGCCTGCAAGTACCGATATCAACCTTGATCGGCAAAATTGTCTACTGGTTCGTTTTGCTTATTTTCCTGGTGTCGGCCGCCGAATCCCTTGGGCTTGAGCGAGTTTCAGCTACGCTGGATATGCTTGCGTTGTATTTGCCGAAAGTATTTGGCGCCGCGCTGGTGTTGCTGGTGGGTGTCTTGCTGGCGCAATTGGCCAATGGGTTGGTGCGCGGCGCGGCAGAGGGCGTAGGGCTGGATTACGCTTCGGGTCTGGGGCGAATCGCCCAAGGCCTGGTGATTATCATCAGTATTTCGGTTGCGATCAGTCAGTTAGAGGTCAAAACTGACCTGCTAAATCATGTGATTGTGATCGTTTTGATTACCGTTGGTCTGGCGGTTGCGCTGGCAATGGGGTTGGGAAGCCGTGAAATTGCGGGTCAGATTCTTGCGGGAATCTATGTGAGAGAGTTGTATCAAGTTGGGCAACAAGTGCGTGTTGGTGAGGTCGAAGGCCAGATCGAAGAGATTGGCACGGTTAAAACCACATTGCTGACCGACGAGGGCGAGCTAGTCTCTCTCTCGAATCGGATCCTGCTGGAACAGCATGTGATTAGCCGCTAACCCGGCAAACCCTGCTAATGTATGCCGCCGCAAAATGCCCTGAAAGGACTGCGGCGGACATTGACCTGACTGTCGGCCCGACTTGTTTTGAATAAAGCTCAATTGCTCTCTACGCGCTACGACCCCCGCGAGCTCTCTGATGAGGAGTTGGTCGCGCGCTCGCACACCGAGCTGTTTCACGTAACGCGCGCCTATGAAGAGCTGATGCGGCGTTACCAACGAACATTATTTAACGTTTGCGCACGATATCTTGGGAACGATCGCGACGCAGACGATGTCTGTCAGGAAGTGATGTTGAAGGTGTTGTACGGCCTGAAGAACTTTGAGGGTAAATCGAAGTTCAAAACGTGGCTATACAGCATCACGTACAACGAATGCATCACACAGTATCGGAAGGAACGGCGAAAGCGTCGCTTGATGGACGCTTTGAGTCTTGACCCCCTTGAGGAAGCGTCTGAAGAAAAGGCGCCGAAACCTGAAGAGACGGGCGGACTTGATCGCTGGCTGGTGTATGTGAACCCGATTGACCGTGAAATTCTGGTGCTACGATTTGTCGCAGAGCTGGAGTTTCAGGAGATCGCAGACATCATGCACATGGGTTTGAGTGCTACAAAAATGCGTTACAAACGTGCTCTAGATAAATTACGTGAGAAATTTGCAGGCGTTGCTGAAACTTAGTTCAGCGCAAATATCTCTTACGTGTAGGCAAGTTCTGATAGACTTGCCGCCGAGTTGTCCTTCGGTTTGAGGGGCTGCTTTACAATCACCAGATGGGGATTTAACGGATGAAACTGAAAAACACCTTGGGCTTGGCCATTGGTTCTCTTATTGCCGCTACTTCGTTCGGCGTTTTGGCACAAGGCCAAGGCGCAGTTGAAGGCGAGCTCTTCTACCAGAAGAAGTACAACGACAGCGTTAAGCACGTCGAAGATGGCTTCAACCCTGGCGCCTCCATCGGTTACTTCTTGACCGACGACGTGTCGTTGAACCTGACCTACGACAAAGGCAACTACACCCGTTCGAACGACGGTACCGGTAGCCAGAAAATCAAGAGCGACAACTTCGGTCTGAACGCTCAGTACCACTTCAACAACGCTGGCGACGCTCTGCGTCCTTACGTTTCGGGTGGCGTTGCTCACAAGAGCATGACCAACGTAGCTGCTGACGGCCACACTGGTCGCGACCAGTCGACTTTCCTGACTGCAGGCGCTGGCGTTAAGTACTACTTCGCCGAAAACTTCTTCGCCCGTGCTGGCGTTGAAGCTGACTACAAGCTGGACAACGGCAAGTGGGACTACGCTCCGACCATCGGTCTGGGTGTTAACTTCGGTGGCGGCAACAAGCCTGCTCCAGCTCCAGTACCAGCACCGGCTCCAGAGCCAGCGCCAGTTGCAGAAGCTCCAGTTGCTGAAGTTGTTCGTGTTGAGCTGGACGTAAAGTTCGACTTCAACAAGTCGGTTGTTAAGCCGAACAGCTACGGTGATGTCAAGAACCTGGCTGACTTCATGAAGCAGTACCCACAAACTACCACCGTTGTGGAAGGTCACACTGACAACGTCGGTCCTGACGCTTACAACCAGAAACTGTCCCAGCGTCGTGCCGACGCTGTTAAGCAAGTCCTGGTCAAAGATGGTGTTGAAGCTAACCGCGTTCACTCGGTTGGTTATGGCAAGTCCCGCCCAATTGCTGACAACAGCACTGACGCTGGCCGCGCTGCAAACCGTCGCGTAGAAGCGCAGGTTGAAGCTCAAGCTAAGTAATTAGCCCGCAGCTCTGGAAAAGCCCGGCTTAGGCCGGGCTTTTCTTTGTCTGCGATTTGGGGATTGGCTCGAATTTATTCAGTTTTTCGGCAAGGAATCGCCGTGTCTAACCGGCCTACAGGGATAAGCAACGAGTTGATTCAATATCCGTCGCAGGCTGCGATCCTTTGAATTCCTCGACAGCCGCTACCGCTCCGATCACCAGGATCGCTGGGCTTTTTAACTGGAAGTCGTAGGCATCTTCTTCCATCGATGTAAGGTCACTCCTACATTCTCGCTGGTGGGCTAGCGAGGCGTTTTCAATCATCGCCACTGGGGTACTGGCGGCCATGCCACCTGCCAGCAACTGCTCGCGAATCTCGCTCAGTTTCGCCACGCCCATGTAGACCACCAATGTGGTGCCCCCTTGGGCCAATGCCTGCCAGTTCAGGCTGCTACCGTCCTGGGTGTGGGCAGTCACCAGCGTCACGCCGCGTGCGACGCCGCGCAGCGTCAACGGAATATTGCACTGGGTCGCGCCGGCCAGCCCGGCAGTGATGCCATTGACCAGTTCCACATCGACGCCACGCTCGCGTAACCACTGCGCCTCTTCACCGCCACGGCCAAAAATACACGGATCGCCCCCCTTCAGTCGGACCACACACTTGCCGTGACGGGCATAACGCAGCATCAGACGATGAATGAAGGCTTGAGGTGTGGAGCGGCAGCCGCCGCGCTTGCCAACCGGAATAATTCTGGCGTTCGGGCAATGTTCAAGCACCGCTTCATTGACCAGATCATCGATTAGCACCACGTCGGCTTCTCTCAGTGCTCGCACAGCTTTGAGGGTCAATAATTCGGGGTCGCCAGGGCCTGCACCCACCAGCCAGACTTTTGCACTCATCGTAGGTTCCTCAAGAGATAACGGCAGTCGGCTGCGCCATGACGGCGAGCAAACGCTTGATTTCCGGTACGCAGGAGCCGCATTGCGTGCCGCAACCCAGTGTTTGTTTTAAACCCTGCAAGTCCAGACCGCTGCTGATGCCCGAGCACACCGCGCTTTGGCTGACGTTCATGCAGTTGCACAGGGTTTTGTTGCTTGAGGTCAGTGTGTCGGTTTGGCCCGGTGGAGCGCTCATTGGCGCCAGCAGCCAACGCCGTAGTTGTTCATCGGCCTGGCCGTCAAGCCACAGACTTTGCAGCCAGTGTTGGGCAAGTGTTTCACCGGCCAGGCGGATAGCGGTAATCCGGCCATTTTCGATGCGTACCCGTTTGCCGATTGAGCGCCTCGGATCGTCGTAGGCCAAGACTGGGCCTTCGTTGAGGCCTAGGCACTGGTCGATATCACGCAGTAACTGCGCATCCGGTGCATGAGCGCTGGCAGCGCGTATTAGCAGCGCGGGACGGTCACGGCCTGCAAGGCTGAGGCTTACGTAGGAAAACGCCTCACAGAGTGGTCGTAGAGTCTCAAAATGTTGTTGAACATCGCCTTCGATCAGGGCGAAAAGCTTCCAGGGTAAATTGACAGGCTCCAGGCGGACGCCGCTGTGTTTGAGTTCTGGCTGTTTTGACAACGGGTCAAATGCCCCCAGAGTCAGGGTGTTGACGCCGCCCTTGAGATATCGGTCCCCCCAATGCATTGGAAGAAAGGCTTGGCCGGGTCGCACGCTGTCATCGCTGACGACCGGGACGATCAGTGCGCCTCGGCGACTTTTCAGGTTGATCAAGTCACCGGGTTGCAGTCGGTGTCGGCGCAGTTCCTCCGGGTGAAGGCTCAGCACTGCTTCGCTGACGTGGCCGAATAGTTGTGCCGAGGTGCCGGTGCGGCTCATGCCGTGCCATTGATCGCGAAGACGGCCGGTGATCAGGGTCAGCGGGAAGCGCGCGTCCCGTTGCTCCTTGGCCGCGCGATACGGATCGGCGACAAATTGCGCGCGTCCGCTGGCAGTCGGGAAAACTCCGTCCAGATACAAACGCGCCGTGCCTTCGCGAGCGCCTGCCGGGAAAGGCCATTGCTGAGGGCCAAGCTGGTCGATCAAGGCATGGCTTATTCCTGACAGATCAAGGTCGCGCCCGCACGTCAGTTGTTTGTATTCGTCGAAGACTTGCGCCGGGGTTTCAAAGGCAAACAGGCTGCTGTGTTCGCGACGCAGACGTTTTTCCAGACGCTGCGCGAAATCCACCGTGATCGCCCAGTCGGGTCGCGCTTCACCGGGTGCGCCGATGGCTTGGCGAACGTGGGAAATTCGTCGTTCGGAATTGGTTACCGTGCCGTCCTTTTCACCCCAACTGGCCGCAGGCAGCAGCAAATCGGCGAATGCAGCAGTTTCGGTGGTGCGAAAGGCTTCCTGAAGCACCACGAACGGGCAGGCTTGCAAGGCTTCCCGCACGGCCGACTGATCCGGAAGTGACTGCGCGGGGTTGGTGCAGGCGATCCAAAGCGCCTTGATCTTGCCGATGCGCACCTGTTCGAACAGCTCGATGGCCGTGAGGCCGATTGTTTCTGGCAGTTGCTCAACCCCCCAGTAGGCAGCTACTTCTGCACGATGCTCGGCATTGGCAGCCTCGCGATGGCCAGGTAGAAGGTTTGATAAGCTGCCAGTTTCCCGCCCACCCATGGCATTCGGCTGACCGGTCAGGGAGAAAGGTCCTGCACCCGGACGGCCAATTTGTCCGGTGGCCAGGTGCAAGTTGATCAGTGCGCTGTTTTTCGCGCTGCCGGCGATGGACTGATTCAGCCCCATGCACCACAGCGACAAAAAGCTCGGCGAGGTGCCGACCCATTGCGCGCATTGTTGCAGTTGCTCGATTCCAATCCCGCACAGCTGGGAAACCATTTGTGGTGTGTAATCGCGCACCAGGGTTTTCAGCTCGGCCAAGCCCTCGGTGTGGGCCTTGATGAAGTCGCGGTCGATCCAGTCTTCCCACAACAGCAAATGCAAAATCCCATGGAACAGCGCGACGTCGGTACCCGGCAGGATCGCCAGGTGCAGGTCAGCCAACTCGCAAGTGTCGGTGCGGCGTGGGTCGATCACGATGACTTTCATCTGCGGTCGTCGGGACTTTGCTTCTTCCAGGCGTCGAAACAGTACCGGGTGAGCGTAAGCCATGTTGCTACCGACGATCATCACGCAATCGCTCAACTCCAAGTCTTCGTAGTTGCACGGCGGTGCGTCGGCCCCCAGGCTGCGTTTGTAGCCGACCACTGCCGATGACATACACAGCCGCGAATTGCTGTCGATATTGTTGGTGCCCACCAGCGCCCTGGCCAGTTTGTTAAAGACGTAGTAGTCCTCCGTCAGCAACTGCCCGGAGATATAGAACGCCACGCTGTCCGGGCCATACTCGGCAAGGGTCTCGGCGAACACCTGGGCGGCGTGATCAAGGGCCGTATCCCAATCGGTGCGGCCACGGGCCAAGCCCTTGCCCAAGCGCAGCTCGGGATACAGTGCCCGAGCGGCCATGTCTCCCGTCAGGTGCAAGGTCGCGCCTTTGCTGCATAATTTGCCGAAGTTGGCCGGGTGGGTCGGATCGCCGCTGACACCGAGGATGCGCTCGCCGTCATGCTCGATCAGCACGCCGCAGCCGACGCCGCAGTAACAGCAGGTCGAGGCGGTGATTTGGCGGTTCATCAGCCTGCTTCCCGCAGCGCCAGCATGACCCGGCCATTTTCGATCCGGGCTTGATGGTGATGAGCGCAGCCGATGTCCGGTGCCAGCGCTTCGCCGGTTTCCAGGTCGATCTGCCAGTTGTGCAGCGGGCAGGCGACCCGTTTGCCATAGATCAAACCTTGGGACAATGGCCCACCTTTGTGTGGGCAGCGGTCATCAAGGGCGAACACTTCATTGTCGCTGGTACGAAAAATTGCGATGTCACCCTTGGGCCCCGCGACGATCCGCGAGCCGAGGGTGTTGATCTCTTCCAGCGCACAGATATCAAGCCAGTTCATGCCAGCACCTCCAGGTTTTTCACGGGGATGACGTCGAATTCTTTTTTTAGCAGCGGCTGTTCCAGGCGTTCCTTCCATGGGTCTTGCTCGAAGGACAGGGAAAATTGCAGTCGATCGTTGAGGGCTTTGCGCCGCTCCGGGTCTTCCAGTACGGCTTGTTTGATGTGCTCCATGCCAACCCGTTGCAGGTAATGCACGGTGCGCTCGAGATAGAACGCTTCTTCGCGGTACAGCTGTAGGAAAGCTCCGTTGTACTCGCGCACTTCCTCGGCGGTTTTCAGCTTGACGAAGAACTCGGCGACTTCGGTTTTGATCCCGCCGTTGCCGCCGATGTACATCTCCCAGCCGGAGTCGACACCGATAATTCCGACGTCCTTGATCCCCGCTTCCGAGCAGTTACGCGGACAGCCGGAGACGGCCAACTTCACCTTGTGCGGCGACCACATATTAAACAGATCATGTTCCAGCTCAATGCCCAGTTGCGTCGAATTCTGCGTGCCAAAGCGGCAGAACTCACTGCCGACGCAGGTCTTCACGGTACGAATGGATTTGCCGTAGGCGTGACCAGACGGCATATCCAGGTCCTTCCAGACCCCTGGCAGGTCCTGTTTTTTGATTCCCAGCAAATCGATGCGCTGGCCGCCGGTGACTTTCACCATGGGGACGTTGTACTTGTCGGCTACGTCGGCAATACGCCGTAGTTCCGAGGGATTCGTCACACCGCCCCACATCCTTGGGACGACAGAGTAGGTGCCGTCTTTCTGGATGTTGGCGTGGGCTCGCTCGTTGATCAGCCGCGATTGCGGATCGTCCTTGGCCTCGCCCGGCCAGGTGGAAATCAGGTAATAGTTGAGCGCCGGGCGGCAGGTGGCGCAGCCGTTGGGGGTACGCCAATTCAGGTAGCTCATGGTGCCGGCAATCGTTAGCAAGTGCTGTTCGCGGATGGCCTGGCGGATTTGCCCGTGGTTCAGGTCGCTGCAACCGCAGATGGCTTTTTCGCTTTTTGGTTTGACGTCGGCCGCACCGCCCACGGTGTTGATCAAGATCTGTTCTACCAGCCCCGCACAGGAACCGCAGGAGCTGGCGGCCTTGGTGTGTTTTTTCACTTCATCGACGCTGAACAGTCCGTGTTCCTGAATCGCCTTGACGATGGTGCCTTTGCACACGCCGTTGCAGCCGCAGACTTCGGCGGTGTCCGCCATGCTCATCGCTTTGTCCTGGCCTTGATGCCCTACGTCGCCCAAGGCGTTTTCGCCGAACATCAGGTGGTCGCGGATCTCGCCGATGGCGTGATTCTCACGGATTTGTCGGAAATACCAGCCGCCGTCTGCCGTATCGCCGTACAGACAGGCGCCAACCAGCACGTCATCCTTGATCACCAGTTTTTTGTAGACCCCGCCGATGGGGTCGGAAAGGGTGATGGTCTCAGTGCCTTCGCCGCCCATGAAATCGCCAGCGGAGAACAGATCAATACCGGTGACTTTGAGCTTGGTCGAGGTCACGGAGCCCTGATAGCGGGCAAAGCCCAGTTGCGCCAGGTGGTTGGCGCAGACTTTGGCCTGTTCGAACAGCGGCGCCACCAGGCCGTAGGCGATGCCACGGTGGCTGGCACATTCGCCGATAGCGTAGATGCGTGGGTCGTAGGTTTGCAGGGTGTCATCGACCAGAATCCCGCGGTTGCAAGGGATGCCGGCTTTTTCCGCGAGTGTGGTGTTGGGGCGAATGCCGGCCGCCATCACCACCAGGTCAGCGGGGATGATGTCGCCGTTTTTGAACTGTACTGAGCCTACCCGACCATTGCCGGCATCGTGCAGGGCTTGGGTCTGTTCGCATAGGCGAAAGTTCAGGCCGCGCGCCTCCAGGGCGGTTTGCAGCAGTTGGCCGCTGGTCTTGTCCAGTTGCCGCTCAAGCAGCCACTCGCCGATGTGTACCACCGTGACGTGCATACCGCGCAGCATCAGGCCATTGGCGGCCTCCAGTCCCAGCAGGCCGCCGCCGATGACCACGGCATGCTTGTGGGTTTTCGCGGTGTTGATCATTGCCTGGGTGTCAGCGATGTCGCGGTAGCCGATCACACCCTGCAAGGTATTGCCGGGAATCGGCAGAATGAACGGAGTCGAGCCCGTGGCAATCAACAGGCGATCGTATTCGGCTTCGGTGCCGTCTTCAGCGATCACCCGGCGCTTGACCCGATCGATCTCTACCACTTTGCGGTTGAGCAACAACGTGATGTTGTTGTTCAGGTACCAGTCCAGGTCGTTGAGCACGATTTCTTCGAAGGTCTGCTCGCCGGCCAGTACCGGCGACAACAAGATACGGTTGTAGTTGGTGTGGGGTTCGGCCCCAAAGACCGTGATGTCGTATAGCTCGTTGCTCAGCTTAAGCAGTTCTTCCAGGGTACGGACCCCGGCCATGCCGTTGCCAATCATCACCAGTTTTAGTTTTTTCATCAGGTTCTCCGGGGAGCCTGGACCCGCCTCATCAGGGCTTTCAGGTCAGGCTCGACAAATTTTGCGCAAACAAAAAAAGGCGTCCCGCTAGTTGCCTAGCGAGGACGCCTTTGTCCTTATCCCGTTCTCTCGGGGAGCGCAGCCTTCGTCGTTGAAGGCTGGGCTTTATGTGTGATGAACAGGCTAATGCAGCGGTTGTGCCAAGTGGCTCAGTGGGCGAATTTGTTGGGTATCACCTGCAGAGGCAGTGTTAAGTGCGACTTTTTTTGCACTGATTCAAGGCGCAGCGCCCGGTTCTGGAGCGCATCAATTCTGTGGCGAAGCGTTGTGCTCCGTTCAGGATGAGTGGAACACCAGAAACAACAGCAGCAGATTCACCAGCAATGACGCCAGCGCCAAGGTCCGCCAGACAATCAAAGGCTCGCGCTCCATTAATGGCCTGGGCCGCACGCTCAAACTGCGGCGCTCTCCTTGTTCCAGCAGCAACAGCCACTCTTCTGCGGTTTCGAAGCGTTGCTGTGAGTCTGCCGCTACCGCGCGTTCCAGACTTTGCGCGAGCCATTCCGGCAGATCGGGTCGGTAGCGGCTGGGGCTGACAGCCACACCAAACCGTGGTCGCTGGAATGCTTCGATTTCGCCGTAGGGATAATGCCCGGTGAGCAGGAAGTAGAGGGTCACCCCTACGCAATAAAGGTCCTGCTGCGGTGTCGGCGCCTCACCGCGAAAGGCTTCCGGCGCGATGTAACTCGGGGTTCCCGGCAGCATAGAAGGTTGATCCTCGGACAGTCCGGGGCAGTAGGCGAGGCCGAAGTCCAGTAAGCGTAATTCGCCGTCATCCCCCAGCAGCAGGTTCTGCGGTTTGATGTCGCGATGCATAATCTGTCGCCGATGCAGCATACCAACCGCCCGTAACAGGCTTTCGGCCAGCGCTTGCCATTGGGGCAGCGGCAGCGGTCCGGTTCGGTCCTGCAACTCGGCCAGGGTCATACCCGGATACTCGCGCATCACGTAGTACAAATGCTGGCGTTGGGGGGCAGCATGAACTTCAGGGAAATGCCGCCCGGCCACTCGCTTGAGAAACCACTCCTCCGACAGCAACGCTTGCCCCGCCTGATGATCATCGCGCAGCCGGCTGGGCAGGGTTTTCAGCAGCCAGGGTTGATGGTGTGCGTCCCGCACCCGATAGAGCAGTGATTGCTGACTCTGGCCGAGGATTTTTTCGACCTGCCAGCCTTCGAAAGACTGCCCCGGTTTCAGCTCTGGCGGCAGGGGCCACTGCTGCAACTGAATCAGCGCATCACCGATGCTGGTTTCACCGACAGCGTCAACGCGTACCAGTAACGCGCTGGCGTTGTCCTGGCTGCCGGCCAGGTGCGCCGCGTTGACCAATGTCTGAGCGGCGCTGTTCAGGTCAGGCTGATCGCGCAAAATTGCCGCAATCGCGGTATCGCCCAGCACGGCCCAAACGCCGTCGCTGAGCAGTACAAAACTTTCATTGAGGCGCAGTTCGCCATCCAGGAAGTCCAGCACCAGATGCTGATCGAGTCCAAGTGCCCGTTTAAGGACATGCTGCATGCCTGGCTGGTCCCAGACATGGTCTTCGCTGACCCGCTGTAACTGGTCGGCGTGCCAGCGATAAACCCGGCAATCGCCGACATGGGCCAGGGTAAAACGCTTACCCCTTATGACCAATGCGCTGACAGTGGTCAGCAGCGGCTGCCCACCCCCATTGGCTTGCAGCCAGCGATTCTGTGCCAATAGCAAACGATCCAGAGCCTGCGCCACGCCCCAGGTTTGCGGCGTAGCGTAGTAATCCAGTGCCAGGGCCTGCAAGGTCGAACGCGCCGCCAGGCCACCATCCGCGCATTGGCTGACACCGTCGGCGATGGCGAACAGGTAACCCTTGCTCGCCGCCAACGCGGGTGCAGGTGTGACCAGTCGCATCGCGTCTTGATTTTCTTCACGCGGACCAATGGCGCTGGCCTGGGCAAAGCTCAGTTGCAGACTCATGGGCGTGTCAGACCCGCGCCGCCGTCACTGCGGCCGAGCCCCAGGTTGTTCTCCAGCGACGTTTCACCCCGTGCAGACCGAACCAGGCAATCACGCCGAGGCTGGCAAACAACCACAAGGCCAGTTGATAGCTGCCGGTGCTTTGCTTGATCGCGCCCATTCCTGCTGCAAGGGCGAAGCCGCCGATGCCACCGGCCATGCCGATCAGTCCGGTCATTACGCCGATTTCCCGGCGAAAACGCTGTGGGACTAACTGGAAAACTGCACCGTTACCCGCACCCAATCCGAGCATGGTGCAGACGAAAAGCGCCAATGCAGCGTAGGAACTCGGCAAGTTGAATCCCACCGCAGCGATACAGATCGCGGCCACCGTGTACATCGCCAAGAGGGTACGAATGCCGCCAAAGCGATCCGCCAACGCACCGCCCAACGGCCGCATCAAACTGCCACCGAACACGCAGGCGGCCGTGTAGTAGCCGGCTGTGACCGGGCTCAAGCCGTATTGGTCGTTGAAGTAACCAGGCAGCGCGCTTGCCAGGCCGATGAAGCCACCGAAGGTCACGCTGTAGAAAAACATGAACCACCAGCTGTCGCGGTCACCCAGGGCTTTAAAGTAGTCGGCCATCGCCTTGGCTTTTGGCCGCTCAGGCGCATTTTTGGCCAGCCAGGCGAAAATGATCAGGGTCAGGATCAGCGGGATCAGGGCGAAGCCGAACACATTGCTCCAGCCGAACGCGGCAGCCAGCACCGGCGCGATCAGCGCTGCTAGCACGGTGCCAGAGTTTCCAGCACCCGCGATGCCCAGGGCCTTGCCTTGATGTTGCGGCGGATACCATTGCGACGCCAGTGGCAGGGCGACGGCAAAGGACGCGCCAGCCATGCCGAGGAACAGGCCCAGTAGCAGCGCTTGCTCGTAGCTATGGATACCCAGCTTCCAGGCACCGAACAGCGCGCAGATGACGATCACCTGACCGATCAGCCCTGCGGTTTTCGGCGACAGGCGGTCAGCCAGCACGCCCATCACAAAGCGCAGCACCGCCCCGGCCAGGATCGGCGTGGCTACCACCAGTCCACGCTGTTGGGTGGTCAGGTGCAGGTCAGCGGCGATCTGCACGGCCAGTGGACCCAGCAAATACCAGACCATGAAACTCAGGTCGAAGTAGAGGAAAGCCGCGAATAATGTCGGGGTATGACCGGATTTCCAGAAGGTTGAATTCATCGCGCACCTCAGCTGTTGGGAGTCTCGAGAAGGAGTCATTAGCTAGCAGGTGGGGCGCCGCAACGGCCGCACCACCGGCCCCGGGCTGTGGGGCCAAAACGAAAAAACGTCGCTACCGGATCCGCCTTGGGCGAATAAAGTGAGCGACGTCTTTGTCGTAGGTGGGGCAACCGCCGTTGGTTACCTGTATGGATTGCTAAGCCAGATTTGTGCCACATCCGAATGAATGTGAGTGCCCGGCGCACTTCGCTATGAAATCCCATAGCGAGGTGCGCCCGCGAAGGCGTCTTTTAGCCCAGCAGTTCATTCATGGCAATAATCTGCTCCGCTACCTGGATGAGCTTCTGTTGCCGGCTCATGGCCTGGCGACGCATCAAGGTGTAGGCCTCTTCCTCGTCGCATTTTTTCATTTTCATCAACAACCCTTTTGCCAGTTCGATGCGTTTGCGTTCCGCCAATTGCTGGTCCCGAGCGTGAAGTTGGGCGCGCAGGGCCTGGTCGCTTTCAAAACGAGCCATGGCCACGTCGAGAATCGGCTGCAAGCGTTGTGCGTGAATGCCTTCGACGATGTAGGCGCTGACCCCGGACTGGATCGCCTGACGCATCACGCCGGGGTCGTGCTCGTCGGTAAACATCACAATCGGTCGTGGCTGGTCACGGCTGACCAGCACCACTTGTTCCATCACATCGCGGCTGGGTGACTCGGTATCGATCAGAATGACGTCAGGGCGCACCGTTTCGACGCGTGCAGGCAGGTCGATGGTCAAGCCGGATTCGTCGATCACCTCGAACCCGGCTTCAGTCAGGGCCGCTTTCAGGCGACCCACCTTCTTTGCGGTGTCGTTGATTAGCAGGATTCGCAACATGTTGGGTGGCTCCTGTCAGCGACTGGCGAGAAGGGGCGAGCTGCCGTGCATGGCGTGCATCTTGAAGCTTCGGGCGTAACCGACCGGGTCTGAACCGTCCCAGATCTTGCCATCGATCAACTGGCTGCTGCGCATTTCCTGACCCCAGGCGGACACACCGACTGCGGTGGCGGCGTCGCGGTACAGTTCCAGTTGCTGAACCTGGCGCGCGACACCGAGGTAGTCCGGGTCCTCGCGCAGTAAACCCCAGCGACGAAACTGAGTCATGAACCACATGCCGTCGGACAAATACGGCAGATTGACCTCGCCGCCACCATGAAAACGCAGGGCGTGGGGATCTTGCCAGCGATTGCCGAGGCCGTCGGCATAGTCGCCGAGCAGCCGTGGCTCGATGCAGTCGAGCGGTGCGTCCAGATACTCTGGGGCAGTCAGTAAGCGCGCGGTGCTGCGGCGATTCTCGGGGCTTTCTTCAATGAAGCGACTGGCTTCCAGAATAGCCATCACCAGCGCCCGAGCGGTGTTGGGGTACTGCTCGACGAATGCACGAGTGCAACCGAGGACTTTTTCCGGATGATCGGGCCAGATAGCTTGAGTCGTCGCCAGGGTGAACCCTAGATCCTGTTGCACTGCACTGGCGCTCCAAGGCTCGCCGACACAGAAGCCGTCAATACGTCCCGCTTGCAGGTGAGCAATCATTTGTGGCGGCGGGACCACCACACTGTTGACGTCCTGCAAGGGGTGAATACCTTGGCTGGCGAGCCAGTAATACAACCACATGGCGTGGGTGCCGGTGGGAAACGTCTGGGCGAAGGTCAGTTTTGCGCGACTTTGGTGCGCGTGCCGGTCCAGCGCTTCGGGACTGGTCACGCCCAGTGCCTGTAAGTCGTGGGAGAGGTTGATGCTCTGACCGTTCTGATTTAGGCCCATCAGCACTGCCATGTCGGTCGGTGCGATACCGCCGATGCCCAAATGCACCGCGTAGATGAGGCCGTAAAGGCTGTGGGCGGCGTCGAGCTCGCCGCTCACCAGTTTGTCCCGCAGGTTGGCCCAGGACGACTGGCGCTTGAGATTCAAGGTCAAGCCATAGGGTTGGGCGAAGCCCTGAGTGGCCGCGACCACCACCGAAGCGCAGTCGCTCAGGGCGATGAAGCCTACATTGATTGCAGACTTTTCAGGGGCGTCGCTGCCATTGACCCAGGCCAGAGGGCCGGCTGTGGTTTCATTCATCGGATACACACCTTCAAAAAAAAGCGTCGTCACGGGTCCCTGCGCGAGCAAAGCCGAGTGACGACGCCAGTGTCCTTTGACTCATTCCGCCGTTGGCATGAGTCCTGATACCGATGCCGGTGCAAGGCATATGCCATTGACCGTTGATTTGCGCGTGCGCCTCGCCTGTGGAGCCGTTGCCCGGCTATAATCTCGGCCTCATTTCGCCGTCATTCGAGTCAAGCCTGCCCATGTACACTCTGGCCCGTCAGCTGTTGTTCAAACTTTCCCCGGAAACCTCCCACGATCTGTCCCTGGACTTGATTGGCGCGGGCGGGCGTTTGGGCCTCAACGGCTTGCTTTGCAAGGCCCCGGCGAAAGTACCGGTAACCGTCATGGGCCTGGAGTTCCCGAACCCGGTAGGGTTGGCAGCCGGCCTGGACAAGAATGGCGCCGCCATCGATGGTTTTGCACAACTGGGTTTCGGTTTTGTCGAAATCGGTACCATTACCCCGCGTGCTCAGCCAGGCAACCCGAAGCCACGGATTTTCCGTCTTCCGCAAGCCGAGGCGATCATCAACCGCATGGGGTTCAACAATCTCGGCGTCGATCACTTGCTGGCCAGGGTCGCGGCCGCTAAATACAAAGGCGTGCTGGGCATCAATATCGGCAAGAACTTCGATACACCGGTCGAGCGGGCGGTCGACGACTATCTCATCTGCCTCGATAAGGTCTACGCCCACGCCAGCTATGTGACGGTCAACGTCAGCTCGCCCAACACGCCGGGCCTGCGCAGCCTGCAATTCGGTGATTCGCTCAAGCAACTGCTGGCTGATCTGGCGCAGCGCCGGGCAGAGCTGGCGCTGCGCCATGGCCGGCATGTACCGCTGGCGATCAAAATCGCTCCAGACATGACTGACGAAGAGACGGCTCAAGTCGCACTCGCGTTGATCGAAACCGGGATGGACGGGGTCATTGCCACCAACACCACGCTCAGCCGTGTCGGCGTCGAAGGCATGGAACATGGTGACGAGGCGGGCGGTCTGTCCGGCGCACCGGTTCGCGACAAGAGTACTCACACCGTGAAAGTCCTGGCGGCGGAGTTGGCCGGTCGCTTACCGATCATCGCCGTGGGCGGTATCACCGAAGGCAAGCACGCGGCTGAGAAAATCGCTGCGGGCGCGAGCCTGGTGCAGTTGTATTCCGGCTTTATCTATAAGGGCCCGGCGTTGATTCGTGAGTCGGTCGACGCGATAGCAGCCCTGCGCTGATTCCACGGTCCGGTTGTGTGTCGCTCAAGGTTGAGTGTTGGCCCGTTGTAAATAAAAAAGGGCTCCTCGAAGGAGCCCCTGGGCCGAAGCCCGCCGTCCGGATGGGACGTGCGTGGTTAATGTGTTGCGTAGTCAAATTGTCGTGTCGGAATGTTCCCTTTAATTAGCCGACGGCGTGAAGTTCGTTGAGTCTATGGATTCCCGCAGTGCCGGTCATACCGTCCCAGTTGTCGCCACGTCCTTCTCGCCAGCCGTTAATCCAGGCTTGGCGTACCGACGGTAGAGTAAATGGGCAAAGCTCACGGGATTTGCCACCAACGCCATATTGATATCCGCGCAAAAATGCTCTTTCCAAAGGATCACGCTTAAGTCTTCTCATAGGGTGTTTCCCTCACTTGTTGACTGTATTTGTCGCGTTGACCTCTCGCGAGGTCAGGCAGAAAAACTTCTGCCGTTGGCGGCTCGCTGCCGGCGTCGCGAGCCAAGGTGTTGACGTCGTTGCGGCGTCAACCTGTGATGAGTTCTAACCAATGCGTCACATCGAGGGAATGATCGTTTTGTCATAAGGACGTAACCATTAAGGTGCTATGGCCATAAGTAACAAGCCGTTTGTCTCGTGTTTGTTGGTCAAAGCCCGGTATGATCGGCCCCGCGCTGTCTGGCGGGGTTAATCCTTTAACGAGAATGACCCACGGTTGCACTGGGGTACTATTCGACGAAGGGTCGACTTATTACATTTTGTTGCATCAACTTTTTTATCTGCCCTTGCATCTAAGCTCCTTTAATCCGAGCAGCAGGGGTGGGACGGCACACCTTCGTGCCACGCGGGCGCTCTTTTAGAAAAGCGCTTGATTGAAATCCGGACCGGCAACGCGTTGCCGTTTCACTTAGCCAAAGGCTTTTAAATTCCAATGTCCGATCAATTCGAAATCTTCCTCACGTGTCCTAAAGGCCTTGAAGGCCTGCTCATCGAGGAAGCCGTCGGGCTTGGCCTTGAAGAAGCGCGAGAGCACACCTCGGCTGTGCGCGGCATGGCGACCATGGAAACCGCTTATCGCCTGTGCCTGTGGTCGCGTTTGGCGAACCGGGTGCTGCTGGTGCTCAAGCGTTTCCCGATGAAGGACGCCGAAGACCTGTACCACGGCGTTCTGGACATCGAGTGGCAAGACCACATGCTCAACGACGGCACCCTGGCCGTCGAGTTCAGTGGCCACGGCTCTGGCATCGATAACACCCACTTTGGCGCCTTGAAGGTCAAGGATGCGATCGTCGATAAACTGCGCACGCCACAGGGCGACCGCCCGTCCATCGACAAGCTCAACCCGGACCTGCGCATTCACCTGCGCCTTGACCGTGGCGAAGCGATTCTTTCGCTCGACCTGTCCGGCCACAGCTTGCACCAGCGCGGTTACCGCTTGCAGCAGGGCGCGGCGCCGCTGAAGGAAAACCTGGCGGCAGCGATCCTTATTCGTTCCGGCTGGCCGCGCATTGCGGCCGAAGGCGGCGCGCTGGCTGACCCGATGTGCGGTGTGGGTACATTCCTCGTCGAAGCGGCAATGATCGCCGCCGACATGGCGCCTAACCTGCGTCGCGAGCAGTGGGGTTTTACTGCCTGGCTAGGTCACGTGCCGGCGCTGTGGAAAAAACTCCACGAAGAAGCCACCGAGCGTTCCGCCGCCGGTCTGGCCAAGCCGCCGCTGTGGATTCGCGGTTACGAAGCCGATCCGCGTCTGATTCAACCCGGCCGCAACAACGTCGAACGCGCTGGCCTGAGCGAGTGGATCAAAATCTACCAGGGCGAAGTCGGTACGTTTGAACCGCGCCCGGACCAGAACCAAAAAGGCCTGGTGATCTGCAACCCTCCCTACGGCGAGCGTCTGGGCGACGAGGCGAGCCTGCTTTACCTCTACCAAAACCTTGGCGAGCGCCTGCGCCAGGCGTGCCTAAACTGGGAAGCTGCCGTATTCACCGGCGCCCCGGACCTCGGCAAGCGCATGGGTATCCGCAGCCACAAACAGTATTCGTTCTGGAATGGCGCGCTGCCGTGCAAATTGCTGCTGATCAAGGTCACGCCGGACCAGTTCGTCACCGGCGAGCGTCGCACCCCGGAACAGCGTCAAGTCGAGCGCGAGCAGGCCGAGGTCGAAGTCGCCAACAACGATGTGGCGCCAGGCAAGTACGAGAAGTACAACAAGAACGGTAATCCGATCAAGCCGGCGCCGGTCGTCATCGAGCAGCCGCGCTTGAGCGAAGGCGGGCAGATGTTTGCCAACCGTTTGCAAAAGAACGTCAAGGCACTGGGCAAGTGGGTCAAGCGTGAAGGCATCGACTGCTACCGCGTCTACGATGCCGATATGCCGGAATATTCCATGGCCATCGACCTGTACCACGATTGGGTCCACGTCCAGGAATACGCCGCACCGAAATCCATTGATCCGGAAAAAGCGTCGGCGCGGATGTTCGATGCGTTGGCGGCCATTCCTCAGGCCTTGAACATCGACAAGAGCCGTGTGGTGGTCAAGCGTCGCGAGCGTCAGAGCGGCACTAAACAGTACGAACGCCAAGCCGCGCAGGGGAAATTTGTCGAGGTCAACGAAGGTGGGGTGAAGCTGTTGGTGAACCTCACTGACTACCTCGACACCGGGCTGTTCCTTGACCACCGACCAATGCGCATGCGCATCCAGAAAGAGGCGACGGGCAAGCGCTTCCTCAATCTTTATAGCTACACCGCGACCGCCAGCGTTCACGCAGCCAAGGGCGGCGCACGCAGCACCACCAGCGTTGACTTGTCGAAAACCTATCTGGACTGGGCACGCCGCAACCTGTCGTTGAACGGTTTTTCTGACAAGAATCGTCTGGAGCAAGGTGATGTGATGGTGTGGCTCGATGCCTGCCGTGACGAGTTCGACCTGATCTTTATTGATCCGCCAACCTTCTCCAATTCCAAGCGTATGGAAGGGATTTTCGACGTGCAGCGTGATCAGGTGCAGTTGATTGACCTGGCCATGGCGCGCCTGGCACCGGGCGGTGTGTTGTACTTCTCCAACAACTTCCGCAAGTTCGTGCTTGAGGAGAACCTCACCACGCGTTACGCGGTTGAGGAAATCACCGCCCAGACCGTCGATCCGGACTTCGCCCGCAACGGCAAGATCCACCGTGCCTGGAAAATTATGGCTCGCTGATAAATCGTCAGATTGGATCCACAGAGCCTTGATTTTAAAAGGCTCTTGGATTTTCAGTGCTGGTCAAATTAGTGGCTAATAGCTATAACTCCATTCGAAGCCAAAGGGCTGTTCCGGCACTTGGCGTTTTGAGTCGCGTTTATGTCGTTGCACGCCGTGCGCCCGAAGATCCTGGGCTTTATCAGTGAAGACGTTTCGGCCTGGCTGGTCGCGTTGTTGGCGTTGCTCGTTGGGGGAGTGCTGACGGGATTGTTGGCCTGGGCAACCCTCGATTTGTTTCACCATCAATTGCGGCAACGCTTTCAACTGCTGGTCAGTGAGCGTTACAGCCGTATCGAAGAGCGTTTTGACGATCAAGAGCAGCGTCTCGACGGGCTGCGCCGCTTTTTCGTCAATTCCGAGACGGTTACCCGCGAAGAGTTCAAGGGTTACGCCCAACCGCTGTTGCGCCGGACTCAGGCGTATTCGTTCGCGCGGCGAATCACGCGGGTCGAGCGGTCTGGTTTTGAGCGTGAGGTGCGTGAATCTGGCGTGAGTGATTTTACTGTTCGTGAACTCGACGCTTCAGGGCAGTTTCAACTGGCCGGCGAGCGCGACGATTATGTGGTGGTGCTTTACAGTCAGACGCTCAGCCGGCTGGCTTCGCCGTTGGGCTACAACTTGCTGGCGCAGCCACTGCGTCGGGCCACCCTGGAGCGGGCGGACGAGTTGGCCGGCATGGCAGTGTCGCAACCCATGCGTCTGGTCGGCATCGAGCCGGACTATGCGCGTGGCGTGTTGTTGGTTGCCCCGGTGGTGTTGCGTAACAGTCCGGGCGCCCCGACGAAACCCTACGGTTATGTCATGGCGGTGATCAGCATGCGCCAGTTGTTGGCCGACGGGTTGCCGGAGGCGGACCATGATTACCTTTCGGTGCGCATTCTCGATTTGTCCACCGGGGACCAGCATGAAGTGCTCTATGAATCACCCAATGCGCCTGCCAATAGTGATTTGGCTGCGACCCGGCTGCTAAGGCTGGCCAACCGCGACTATCAAGTCGACATTTTTCCCAGCGAAGCTTTTTTGCAGGCCAACCATTCCTCGGTGAGCAGCCTGGTAGTGCTCGGCAGTTTGCTCAGCGTGATGCTCAGTGCGCTGCTGTATGTGCTGGTGAGTCAACGTCAGCGGGCGTTGAAGCTGGTGGAGCAGCGCACAAAAGAGCTGCGCGCCAGCGAGCAGGCGTTACGCGGCACTCATGGGCAATTACGCGGCGTCCTCAATGCCGCCACTCAGGTGGCGATAATTGCCACTGATTTGCGCGGCATCATCAGCACCTTCAACGCCGGTGCCGAGTACATGCTCGGCTACTCCAGCGCCGAGGCCGTGGGGCACATGACGCTGGAACACCTGCATTTGCCTCGGGAACTCGAAGCGCGCGCGGCAGAGTTGAGCGCGCGGTATGGCAAGACGATTCCGACTGCTCAGGCGATGTTGGTCGAGGGCGGAGAGGAGGGCGGTCACGAAGCGCGTGAGTGGACGCTGGTGCGCTTCAATGGCAGCCATTTAACGGTGGATATGCTCGCGACCCCGGTGCTTGATGAACAAGGCTTATGGGTCGGTCACTTGGCGATCTGCATCGACATTACTGAGCGCAAACGCGTCCATGAGGCCTTGGCGGCGCGTGATCTTTTGCTGAAGAAGCTCAGCGCTCATGTGCCTGGCGGCATCTACCAATTCAAGTCGGAGTTCGATGGGCGGTTCAGTGTGAGTTATGTCAGCGACGGTATTCGCGAGATTTATGAAATCGAGCCGGACGTCTTGCTGCTTAACGCCGAGGCAATTTTTACCCGGATTCATCCTGAGGATTCGGATCGTGTCCGCACCTCGATCCGTGCGTCGGCTGAGAGCCTTCGTCCTTGGCGTGAGGAGTATCGCGTGCAACTGCCAGAGAGAGGGTTGCGCTGGGTTCTCGGTGAGGCAACGCCCGAAGAGCAGCCGGGTGGCGGTGTGCTTTGGCATGGCTATATCAGCGATATCACCGACCTGAAACGGGTGGAAGAAGAGCTGCGGGCACTTTCAGTAACAGACTCCCTGACCGGTATCCATAACCGTCGCTACTTTCAAGAGCGGTTGACCGCTGAGATGGCCCGTGTAGAGCGTGGAGGAGGGGAGTTGTCGGTGATCATGCTCGACATCGATCACTTCAAACGCATCAACGACCAGCATGGGCACGCGGTGGGGGATCGAGTGTTGCAGGCTGTGTGTGAGCGTATCGGTCATCGCTTGCGGCGCAGTGACGTGTTTTGCCGTCTGGGGGGCGAGGAGTTCATGGTGCTATGCCCGGATATCTCCGGCGAACAGGCTTTCGGGCTGGCGCAGGAGTTGTGGCAGGGATTGCGCAGTTCGCCTATCGATAGCGTCGGCACGGTCACCGCGAGTTTCGGAATTGCCAGTTGGCGTATGGGCGAAGGTGCGGATGCGCTACTGCTGCGGGCCGACTCCGGGGTGTATGCGGCAAAGCAAGCGGGACGGGATCGGGTTGAAGGGCAGTTGAGCTGAGTCAGTCTGCGGGCAATCCCTGTGAGCGCCAGTACATGCGCTGACACAGGGATGTGTGGCACTTACAGGTTGATTACAGCACCGAAGGCGTGGCCGGCAGTTTTGGCTGGCGATACAGATCCAGCAGCACCTGGTCCAGTATCGAAGACGCGCCGAACGGCGCCTTGTCGTTGAGGATCGCGACCACCACCCACGTGTTGCCATTGATATCGCGGCTGAAGCCGGCGATGGCGCGCACGGTGTTCAGCGTGCCGGTCTTGACGTGGGCTTCACCCGCCATGGCCGTGCGCTTCAGGCGTTTACGCATAGTGCCATCGGTGCCAGCGATCGGCAGCGAGCTGATGTACTCGGCGGCGTATGGGCTGCGCCAGGCGGCTTGCAGCATCGCCGCCATTTCCCGAGCGCTGACACGTTCGGCACGTGACAGGCCGGAACCGTTCTCCATGACCAGGTGCGGCGCGGTAATACCTTTCTTCGCCAGCCACTGACGCACCACCCGCTGGGCGGCCTTGGCATCGTCACCGTCGGCCTCGTTGCGGTACTTCTGGCCCAGGCTCAAGAACAGCTGTTGAGCCATGGTGTTGTTACTGTATTTATTGATGTCACGAATGATTTCCGCCAGATCCGGCGAGAACGCCCGAGCCAGGACCTTGGCGTCTTTTGGGGTCGCTGCTTGACGATCCTTGCCCTGAATGCTGCCACCCAGCTCTTTCCAGATCGCGCGCACGGCACCGGCGGTGTAGGTGGCGTGGTCGAGCAATGAAAGATATGTCTGAGAGCTGCAACCGTCGCCCAACTGTCCGCCAACGGTCACGGTGACGCTGCCATCAGCCTGGATCACCGGGCTGTAACGCACGTCACCCGCACACTGCTTGGTGTTGACTGCTTTGACCTGATTCTCTATGCGGATGCTGGCAATCGGTGGCTCCACCGAGATCAGCACCCTGCCCGAATCGTTGCGCGCCACAAAACGCAACGCCTTGAGGTTGACCATCAGTGAGTCGGGCTTGACCAGGAACGGTTTGTTCTCATCGTTGCCGTCGTCGTTGAACTCGGGCAATTGCGGCTGGATGAAGAAACTGCGGTCCAGCACCAGGTCGCCGGTGACTTGCGTAACGCCATTGGCCCGCAGATCGCGCATCAGCAGCCAGAGTTTTTCCATGTTCAGTTTTGGGTCACCGCCACCCTTGAGGTAGAGGTTGCCGTTGAGGATCCCGCCGCTCAGCGTGCCGTCGGTGTAGAACTCGGTTTTCCACTGGTGGTTTGGGCCGAGCATTTCCAGGGCCGCGTAAGTGGTGACCAGTTTCATGGTGGAGGCGGGGTTGACCGAAACGTCAGCGTTGAAGATGGTCGGGATGCCGGGGCCGTTGAGTGGAACCATCACCAGGGACAGGGCGTTGTCCTGCAATTTGCTGGCCCTGAGGGCCTTTTCGACATTGGGCGTCAGCGCGGTGTTGATTGACGCAGCGGAGACAGGGAGGGCCAGAGGTAGAAAAAGAGTGGCCAGCAACAATGGACGCAAAGATTTGATCATATGAAGTAGAACCCTACAGTCGAGGGGAAAAAAGATGAGGGCATGGCGATAAAATCCCTCAGTGGTCATGAAAGTGTCGGCATTATGCCCCAAGGTGCCGTTGCTTGTGCCGTGCCCAGGCCCTCTAATCCGCTATTTTTTTACCCGTGGCGGGACGCAGTGCCCAGAGAGACGGGCAATTGGCGCCTTAAACTGCTAAAGTGCCGCCCGTTATTACTTATGAGGATTGTTCCAATGGCGACTAACCGTTCCCAGCGTCTGCGCAAAAAACTGTGCGTCGATGAATTCCAAGAGCTGGGTTTCGAACTGAACCTGGATTTCAAAGAAGATTTGGCCGATGAGGCCATTGATGCTTTCCTCGACGCGTTCCTGAAAGAAGCAATGGAAGCCAACGGTCTGGGTTATGTTGGCGGCGACGACTTCGGTCTGGTTTGCCTGCAGAAGCGTGGCTCGGTTTCCGAAGAGCAGCGCGCTGCTGTTGAAGCCTGGCTCAAAGGCCGCAGCGAACTGACTGAAGCGACCGTCAGCCCGCTGATCGACGTCTGGTACCCGGAAAAGCCGATCAATCCGGTAGCCTGATGTTCTGAACCGGCGACCCGTTCGGGTCGTCGGTTTGCTGTTCTTACGCAGCGTTTCGATTGTTTCCCTTTTATAGAATGCCTTGGGGCTGTATCCCGGGAATATTCGCGCCTGTCAGATCGTCATCGCGAGTTAGCGCTCCTGCGTTCAAACCTTGCGCCAATTGAGGATCAGCGAGGTCAACACCCCGGCCACAATCCCCCAGAACGCTGAACCGATAGAGAACAGCGTCAGTCCTGACGCGGTGACCATAAAGGTGATCAGCGCCGCTTCCCGTTCCTTCACCTCCGTCATGGCAATGCTCAGGCCATTGATGATCGAGCCGAACAGCGCCAGCGCCGCAATGGACAGCACCAGTTCTTTGGGCAACGCGGCAAACAAGGCTGCCAGCGTGGCGCCGAAGACCCCGGCAATCCCGTAGAAAATCCCGCACCAGACCGCTGCCGTGTAGCGCTTGTTGCGATCTTCATGGGCGTGCGGCCCGGTGCAGATGGCTGCGCTGATGGCGGCCAGGTTGATTCCGTGGGAGCCGAACGGTGCCAGCAGTAACGAGGCGATGCCGGTCGTGGTGATCAGTGGTGACGCCGGGACGGTGTAGCCGTCGGCGCGCAACACGGCGATGCCCGGCATGTTTTGTGAGGTCATCGCCACCACGAACAGGGGAATGCCAATACTGATGGTTGCGGCCAGCGAGAAGTGCGGGGTGGTCCAGACCGGCGTCGCCACTTCCAGGTGGAAACCGCTGAAGTCCAGTAAGCCCATGAACCCTGACAGCAGCGTGCCGATCAACAACGCGGCAAGCACCGCATAGCGGGGCGACAGGCGCTTGACCACCAGATAGGTGAAAAACATGCCCAGCACCAGCGCCGTGCGATGCTGCGCTGCGACGAAAATCTCGCTACCGATTTTGAACAGAATCCCCGCCAGTAGGGCCGCCGCCAGCGAGGCCGGAATTTTTTTCATTAGTCTTTCGAAACTGCCGGTCATGCCGCAAATAGTCACCAGCACCGCACAGGTGATGTAGGCGCCGATGGCTTCGCCGTAACTTACCCCGCCCAGGCTGGTGATCAGCAGCGCTGCGCCGGGGGTAGACCAAGCAATGGTAATCGGTGTCCGATAACGCAGGGACAGGCCGATGGAACACACCGCCATGCCAATCGAGATCGCCCAGATCCACGACGAAATCTGCCCGCTGCTCAGCCCCGCCGCTTGTCCAGCCTGGAACATCAGCACCAGGGAGCTGGTGTAGCCGGTCATCATGGCAATGAAACCGGCAACGACAGCTGACGGCGATGTATCAGCCAGAGGGCGGAGTTGCGTGTGCGTGGCGTCGTTCATGACAGCGGGGTTCCTTGTTGTTAAAAGCAATCAGTCACCTGAGAGCCGCATGGCCAATCCACAAATTTCTTTATCAAGCCTAAACTCAAACGTAACGGAGCGTTGCAATACAGCCGAGGCCACAAACAGCCGTACAGTCGTGTTGCCACCATCCATTGTGTACAATCGCTGTGTTTTTTACGCGATACTTGCCAGCGACCCACTGTGCCGTATTACAGTCACCGTCAATTCGCCGCAGTTCTCCCGACTCGAGTGCCCATGAACGAACAGTTGCAACCCCTCAAGAAACAACCGCGAGCAGGCAAAGCTGGCCGCAGCGGCACCCAGGACGATATTGTCTATGCGCATATCTTCGAGGCTATCCTCGAACAGCGCCTGGCGCCCGGCACCAAGTTGAGCGAAGAGGCGCTAGGGGAAATTTTCGGGGTCAGCCGCACCATCATTCGCCGCGCACTCTCGCGTCTGGCCCATGAAGGCGTGGTCTTGCTGCGACCAAACCGTGGCGCCGTCGTTGCCAGCCCGAGCGTCGAAGAAGCTCGTCAGGTGTTCCTGGCGCGACGTCTGGTGGAGCGTGCGATCACTGAGTTGGCGGTGCAACACGCCACTGCCGAGCAGATCGCCGAACTGCGACAGATGGTCAATGACGAGCGCGACAGCTTCTCCCGTGGCGATCGCGGTGCCGGCATTCGGCTCTCTGGCGAATTCCACCTAAAACTGGCCGAAGCGGCGAAAAATGCGCCGCTGATCAGTTTCCAGCGCAGCCTCGTGTCCCAGACTTCGTTGATCATTGCCCAGTACGAAAGCGGCAATCGCTCGCACTGTTCCTATGATGAGCACACCCAATTGATCGATGCGATCGAAGCCCGCAACGGTGAGCTGGCGGTGGATTTGATGATGCACCACATGGATCACATCGACAGCAAGCTCAACCTCGACGAAGAAAGTGCGTCGGATGATTTGCATGCGGTGTTCTCGCATTTGCTGCAAACCAAGAAGCCAGGGCGCTCAACCGCGAAGTTATAAGTCAGGGCGAGTCGCGGCCTATGTGAGTCTGCTCGCGAAAGCGATCTGACTGGCAATAAAAATCCCCCGGGCGGTAAAGCGACGGGGGATTTTTTATGCCTGCGCTACCCTAGCGCTGATGCACCTGGTTGCCTGCTGCATACGTCTGCAAAACAGTCCGGTCATCGCCCAGCGTCATCAATACAAACAACGTCTCGGCAATGTTGTTGGCCTGTTTCAAGCGATAGCTGAGCAGGGGCGTGGCGTTGTAGTCCAGCACCAGGAAATCGGCGTCGGTGCCTGGCAGCAGGGTGCCGATTTTGTCTTCCAGGCGCAGCGCCCGCGCGCCGCCGAGTGTCGCCAGGTACAGCGACTTGAACGGGCTCAGCCGAGCACCTTGCATCTGCATGACTTTGTAGGCTTCGTTGAGCGTTTGCAGCAGCGAAAAACTGGTGCCGCCCCCCACATCCGTCCCCAAGCCAACGTTAAGTTTGTGCTTCTCCGCCATCGGCAGGTTGAACAGGCCGCTGCCCAGGAAGAAGTTCGAGGTCGGGCAGAAGGCGATGGCCGAGCCGGTTTCTGCCAGTCGCGCGCACTCCTCATCGCACAGGTGTACGCCGTGGGCAAACACCGAGCGTTCGCCCAGCAGTTGATAGTGGTCGTAGACGTCCAGATAACCCTTGCGCTCCGGGAACAGCTCTTTGACCCACTCGACCTCCTTAAGGTTTTCGCTGATGTGGGTCTGCAGGTACAGGTCAGGGTATTCACCAAGCAACTGGCCGGCCAGGGTCAGTTGTTCTGGGGTGCTGGTCGGCGCAAAGCGTGGCGTCACCGCGTAGTGCAACCGGCCTTTGCCATGCCAGCGCTCGATCAGCGTCTTGCTTTGTGTGTAGCTCGATTCAGCGGTGTCGGTCAGGTAGTCCGGTGCGTTGCGGTCCATCATCACTTTGCCGGCGATCATCCGCAGGTCCAGTTGTTGGGCCGCTTCGAAAAACGAGTTCACCGATTGCGGATGCACGCTGCCAAACACCAAGGCCGTGGTGGTTCCGTTACGCAGTAATTCCTTGATGAAAATGTCGGCCACTTCGTCGGCATGAGCCTTGTCGGCGAATTGGCTTTCGCACGGGAAGGTATAGGTGTTCAGCCAGTCGAGCAGTTGCTCGCCGTAAGCACCGACCATCCCGGTTTGCGGCAAATGAATGTGGGTGTCGATCAGGCCAGGGGTGATCAGTGCATCCTGATAATGGGTGACCTGGATGTCAGCAGGCAGGCTCGCGAGTAAATCGGCGGCATGGCCGACGGCACTGATCTGGCCGTTCTCGACCACCAGCAGGCCGTCCTCGAAATACTCATACGAAGCTTCAATCCCCACTTCCGCGGGGTCGGCGATGCTGTGCAGGATGGCGGCGCGGTAGGCTTTGCGAGTCAAAGGCATGGTGGCTCTCAGTTTATGGCTTGGCTGCGGCGTGACACAGGCAGCAGTTTGGCAATCGGTTCGGCGCTGGCAGTCTGCTGGCCGAAATTCGCGTTGTAGGTAGCAATGATTTCGCCGGCGATAGAGATCGCGATCTCCACCGGCAACTTGCCTTTGACTTCGTTGATGCCCATCGGGCAACGCATGCGTTGCAGGGCGCTGTTGTCGAAACCACGTTCACGCAGGCGGTGTTCGAACTTGACCCGTTTGGTCTTCGAACCGATCAGGCCGAAGTAGGCGAAGTCGTTGCGCTTGAGGATCGCGGCGGTAAGTTCGAGGTCCAGTTGATGATTGTGAGTCATGACGATGCAGTAGCTGCCTGTCGGCAAGTCGGCAATTTCGTCCACCGGTTCTTCGGTGACGATTTTGCGCACACCGCGGGGGATCAGCGCCGGGAATTCTGTTTCTCGCGAGTCAATCCAGCGCACCCGACAGGGCAGGCTGGCGAGCAGCGGCACCAGCGCGCGGCCGACATGGCCGGCACCGAACACGACGATCTGCGCCTGGACCTGGCCCATCGGCTCGAACAGCAGCACCGTTGCGCCACCACAGCACTGGCCGAGGCTGGCGCCGAGGCTGAAGCGCTCCAGGTGCGTGTCTTGCTTGCCGCTGACAAGCATCTCGCGGGCGATCTGCATGGCCTTGTATTCCAGATGTCCGCCACCGATGGTGTCGAAGGCCTGGGTCGCACTGATGACCATCTTCGAGCCGGCATTGCGTGGCGTCGAGCCCAACTCTTCGATGATGGTCACCAACACACAGGGTTCGCCCTGGGTTTGTAGGTCGGCAAGGGCGCTGATCCAGTTGTACATGGTTCACCTCGACATCTGTGTTGTCGTTCCGTCCGCCAGCGCGAGCAAGCTCCCACACTGGATCGCATTTCCCTGTGGGAGCTTGCTCGCGATTGGCCGCACCGTGGTCTTAAAGCGAAGCCAACTCCGCCGGCTCTGCTTCGACAGCCTTCGCCAGTATCAACTGGCGCATCTGTTCGCACCCCCACAACACCCGCTCCGGTGTGGCTGGGGCGTCGATGTTCGGTTGATGTTTATAGCCTCCCAGGCTTGCCACGGCATCCTTGATGGCGCACCACGCAGCGATGCCAAGCATGAACGGCGGCTCGCCGACGGCTTTGGAGTGAAACACCGTGTCTTCCGGGTTCTTGCGGTTTTCCACCAGTTTTACCCGCAAATCCAACGGCATGTCGGCCACGGCCGGGATCTTGTAGCTCGCAGGGCCGCTGGTCATCAGTTTGCCTTTGGCGTTCCACACCAGTTCTTCCATGGTCAGCCAGCCCATCCCCTGAATGTAGCCGCCCTCGACCTGGCCGATGTCGATGGCCGGGTTCAGCGAAGCACCGACGTCGTGAAGGATGTCGGTGCGCAGCATTTTGTACTCGCCTGTCAGCGTGTCGATGATCACCTCGGCGCAGGCGGCACCGAAGGCAAAGTAGTAGAACGGCCGACCACGAGCCTGGCTGCGGTCGTAAAAGATTTTCGGGGTTTTGTAGAACCCGGTGCTCGACAGTGACACCTGGGCGAAATACGCCTGCTGGATCAGCGCCTCGAAGGTCAAGATGTGGTCGCGCACTCGCACGTGACCGTTGTGGAATTCGACGTCTTCTTCGCTGACCTTGTAATGGCGCGCGGCAAATTCCACCAGGCGTTTCTTGATGATCTCAGCTGCGTTTTGTGCGGCTTTGCCGTTCAGGTCGGCACCGCTGGATGCAGCCGTCGGCGAGGTGTTCGGCACTTTGTCGGTGTTAGTCGCGGTGATCTGCACGCGGTCGATTTCGACCTGGAACACTTCGGCCACCACTTGCGCGACCTTGACGTTCAAACCCTGGCCCATTTCCGTGCCGCCATGGTTCAGGTGAATGCTGCCGTCGGTGTAAATGTGGATCAAGGCGCCGGCCTGATTAAGGAAGCTGGCGGTGAAGGAAATACCGAATTTCACCGGGGTCAGCGCCAGGCCTTTTTTCAGGATCGGGCTGTTGGCGTTGTAGCGACGAATGGCTTCGCGGCGCTCGGCGTACTGGCTACTTTCTTCCAGTTCGGCGGTCATTTCTTCGAGCATGTTGTGCTCGACGGTCTGGTGGTAGTGCGTGACGTTGCGTTCGGTCTTGCCGTAATAGTTAGCCTTGCGCACCGCCAGCGGATCGAGGGCCAAGTGCCGAGCAATCGCGTCCATCACCTCTTCGATGGCCACCATCCCTTGCGGGCCGCCGAAGCCCCGGTAAGCGGTGTTCGACGCCGTGTTGGTCTTGCAGCGATGACCGTTGATGGTTGCATCGCCCAGGTAATAGGCGTTGTCGGCATGGAACATCGCACGGTCGACAATCGACGCCGAAAGGTCCGGCGAGCAGCCGCAGTTACCGGCCAGTTCCAGGGCTATACCGTGCAAGCGACCGGTGCCGTCGAAGCCGACGTCGTACTCAATATAGAAGGGGTGGCGCTTGCCGGTCATCAGCATGTCTTCGACGCGCGGCAGGCGCATCTTGGTCGGCTGGCCGGTCAAGTGTGCGATCACCGCGCACAGGCAAGCGGGGCTTGCAGCCTGGGTTTCCTTACCGCCGAAACCACCGCCCATGCGGCGCATATCGACGACGATTTTGTTCATTGATACGTCCAAAACTTCCGCCACCAGTTTCTGCACTTCGGTGGGGTTTTGCGTGGAGCAGTAAACGATCATGCCGCCGTCTTCAGTCGGCATTACTGAAGAAATCTGAGTTTCGAGGTAGAAGTGTTCCTGGCCGCCAATGTGCAGCGTGCCTTGAATACGATGCTCGGCAGTCGCCAGTGCGCCGGCCGAGTCGCCGCGCTGGTGCGTATGGCTGTCGAGAACAAAGTGGCGTTTGCGCAGGGCTTCGACCACATCCAGCACCGGTTCGAGGTCTTCGTATTCGATGATCGCGGCCATGGCCGCTTTGCGCGCGGTGTCTAGATCTTTCGCGGCGACGGCGAGCACCGGTTGACCGACGAATTGCACATCCTCGATGGCCAGCAGCGGATCACCCGGTAGCAACGGGCCGATGTCTTTCAGGCCCGGAATGTCTTTGTGGGTGATGGCGATGCGCACGCCGTCGAACGCGTAGCAGGGCTGGGTGTCGATGCTGATGATTTTGGCGTGGGCGCGGTCGGAAAGCCGTGCATAAACGTGCAACTGATTCGGGAACTCCAGTCGGTCGTCGATGTACAGCGCTTCACCGGACACGTGCTTGGCGGCGCTGTCGTGTTTGACGCTGCGACCGACGCCGGAGGTCAGGTCTTGTGCAAACAGTGCGGCCAATTCGGCTTGGGTCTTCTCTACAGCGTGATGATTAGACATAAGCGGTCACCCGGGTTTCGATGTGCGGTGTTTGCAGTTCGATGAAGTATTTACGCAACAGGTTCTGCGCGCTGAGCAGGCGGTATTCCTTGCTGGCACGGAAGTCCGAGAGTGGCGTGAAATCTTCGGCCAGGGCGGCGCAGGCGCGTTCCACCGTGGCGTTGCTCCACGTAGCACCGAGCAGCACGGCTTCGCAGGTCTTGGCGCGTTTTGGCGTCGCGGCCATGCCGCCGAACGCCACTCGGGCGTCGGCGATCACGCCATTTTCGATGCGCAGGTTAAACGCCGCGCAGACAGCGGAGATGTCATCGTCCAGACGCTTCGAAACCTTGTACGCGCGGAACAATTGTTCGACGCTGGCACGCGGCACGATGATCTTTTCGATGAACTCGCTTTCCTGGCGTGCGGTGACCCGGTAATCGATGAAGTAGTCTTCGATGGCCAGGGTGCGGCGGGTCTGCCCTTTGCACAGAACGATCTGCGCGCCCAGGGCAATCAGCAAGGGCGGCGAGTCACCGATGGGCGAGGCGTTGCCGATGTTTCCGCCCAGGGTGCCCTGATTGCGGATCTGCAAGGAGGCGAAGCGTTGCAGCAGTTCGCCGAAATCCGGGTACTCGGTTTTTAGCGCATCGTAGCAATCGGAAAGGGCGGTGGCTGCACCGATTT